>NZ_JBZEEN010000011.1:0-100647 GCF_058309975.1 Flavobacterium sp. ST-158
GTAGCGAAGACGGGAGTTGAACCCGTGACCTCAGGGTTATGAATCCTGCGCTCTAACCAACTGAGCTACCTCGCCAAATATTCAGGTTTGTACTGTTCCTGATTGCGGGTGCAAAGATAGCAATAAAAATAAATCATGCAAGCATAAAATGAAGAAAAAAAATATTTTTAAAAACGTTTTTTTTTCGAGTTTATATTCTATATATTCGAAAAAAATTAATGCAGCTCATGGATCAAAAAACACGTTACGAAATTGAATTTCCAATAAACTCTTCTCCGCAGTTATTGTATCAATATATATCAACACCTTCAGGCTTGTCAGAGTGGTTTGCAGATAATGTAAATTCAAGAGGAGAATTCTTTACTTTTATATGGGATAATGCAGAAGAAAAAGCCAGATTGGCTTCTAAAAAGACCGGTGAAAAAGTTAAGTTTAAATGGGTGGATACCGCTGGAAAGGATACCGAGTATTTTTTTGAATTGCATATTTTAGAAGATGAATTGACTAAAGATGTTTCGTTGATGATTATTGATTTTGCTGAAGAAGATGAAATAGATGAAGCAAAACAATTGTGGGAAAATCAAATTTCAGATTTAAAACATCTCTTAGGTTCTGTGTAGAAAATTCTATTTTTATAACTTATATTTGCCCTGAACAAAATTCAGGGCTTTTTTATGATCAATTTCAACGGTACTTTAGTAACTCAAGATTCAAATATATTAACACAAAACCGCGCTTTTTTATACGGAGATGCTGTTTTTGAAACAGTTAAAATAGTAAATTCTAAAGTGCTTTTTTTAGAAGATCATTATTTTAGGTTAATGGCATCGATGCGAGTAGTTCGAATGGAGATTCCTATGAACTTCACTATGGAATATTTAGAAGAACAATTACTGTCGTTAACGGATAAATTGGTTATTTCTAATGCTGCTAGAGCGCGAATTACAGTGTTTAGAAATGACGGTGGGTATTATTTACCAATGAATAATTCAGTTTCTTTTTTAGTTCATGCAACCGCTTTAGATGCCGTTTTGTATTCTTTTGAGGAAAAAGAATATGAGGTGGATTTGTTTAAAGATTTTTATATCACCAAACAATTATTGTCTTCTATTAAGACTACAAACAGAATTTTGAATGTTACAGCAAGTGTTTTTGCTAATGAAAATGATTTAGATAATTGTTTGTTGTTAAATGATAGCAAGAATGTTGTAGAAGCTATTCAAGGTAATATTTTTATGGTAATGGCTAATAAACTAATTACGCCACCTGTATCTGAAGGTTGTTTGAATGGTGTAATGCGCAAACAAGTTTTAAGAATAGCTAAAACAATTCCAGATGTTGAAGTTGTGGAAGCAGTGATTTCTCCATTTGAACTTCAAAAAGCGGATGAATTGTTTCTTACTAACGTGATAAAAGGAATTCAGCCTATTACAAAATACAGGAAGAAGACTTTTAAATTAAATCTTGTTAGAGAAATAATAACAAAAATGAACGAGGAGATAAAAGTAGTTTAATTCAAATAAGGATTTTCGGGTGCATTTGACCAAATTAAATAATCACCTCCTAATTCAATAATTTGTTCTTTCCAAAAGTGCGTAGTCGATTTGCCTATAATTTTATTTTTATAGTTGTTAGAAGTAATAATCCAGGAATTAGCATTCATCTCTGATTCTAATTGGCTTTCAGACCATCCGGTGTAGCCAAGAAAAAAACGAATGTTGTTTTTGTTTATTTTTCCGTTATTAATAAGCTCTTTAGTGGATTCAAAATCGCCTCCCCAATAGATTCCATTAGATATTTCAATACTGTTTGGAATTAAATCAGGAACATTGTGAATAAAATACAAATTGTCTTGTTCTACTGGGCCACCATTATAAATTTTTAAACGGGAATTAATCTCTGGAATTAAATCGTTTATAGTGTATTTTAATGGTTTATTGATGATAAAACCAACTGATCCATCTTTGTCATGATCAGCCAGTAAAATCACAGATCTGTTGAATGATAAATCTCCAATTATTGAAGGTTCAGCAATAAGTAATTGTCCTTTTATTAATGGTTCTGAAATCATGATTATTCAAGTTTTTATTAAATTTAAGAAAAAAAAATAAAAAAAGCCAAACATAATCGGTAAAAAGCATAAAAAAACCCTCAACAGAGGGTTTTTTATATCGATAAGGTTTTGAAACAAAAATTTAGTTTACAGCACCTTCTAATTCAGCTCCAGCTTTGAATTTAACAACGTTTTTAGCAGCGATTTGAATTGTTTTTCCAGTTTGAGGATTTCTTCCGTCTCTAGCTGCTCTTGCAGATACTGACCAAGATCCAAAACCTACTAGAGATACTTTTCCACCTTTTTTCAAAGTGTCACCTACATTTCCTAAAAATGACTCTAAAGCTAATTTTGCAGCTGCTTTAGTAATTCCTGCGTCAGCAGCGATAGCATCGATTAATTCTGATTTGTTCATAATAATAGTTATTAATTGTTGGTTAAAAATAAATTGTCTATACACAAATTTAGTAGTAAATACAGAGCTTGCAAGTGTTTTTACAGATTTTACACCTTTTTGTTAATAACTTATTTTTTTTGTTCATAACAGGGTGCTTTTTTACTGTTTTTTAGCCCTTTTTACCCATTTTTATTAGGTTTAGAGGGCTTTGGCTTCCTCAGAAAATGAAATTCCGTTGAGTAATTCAGCAGTTGTCATTTTCTTTTTGCCTGGAAATTGCAAACTTAGAATTTGTATGAAGCCATCTTTTACAGCAATTTTTAATTCTTTTTTAGTGCTAATGATGGTTCCTATGGTAAAACGATGAGTTTCTGAAATTATTTTAGACTCGTATATTTTAACATTCCATTCTTGGTTTTTATCAGTAAAAAAACACCAAGAAGCAGGATAAGGACTTAAGCCTCTAATGAGATTGTTGATTTCGGTAGCCGATTTTGTCCAATCAATTTTGCAATTTTCTTTGTTGAGTTTATAGGCTGTTTTAATTTCGGCACCATCGGTTTGAATAGTAGTATTTACAGAGCCATTTTCAATTAATGTTAAAGTTTCTACAACTGTAGTGCTACCTATATTCATTAAACGATCATGAAGTTGTCCAGCAGTTTCATTTGGGGCAATAGCGGTTTCTGAACTTAATATCATGGCTCCTGTATCTATTTTGTTATCAATAAAAAAAGTAGTAACCCCAGTTTTAGTTTCTCCGTTTATAATAGCCCAGTTAATTGGAGCAGCGCCACGGTAATTAGGTAGGAGTGACGCGTGAAGATTGAAAGTTCCAAATTTTGGCATTTCCCAAACTACTTTGGGTAGCATTCTAAAGGCAACAACAATTTGTAAATTGGCGTTAAGCGCTTTCAATTCGGCAAGGAAAGATTCGTCTTTTAGATTAGTTGGTTGTAATAAATGAAGGTTGTTTGCTAAAGCATATTCTTTTACAGCCGAATATTTAATTTTTTGTCCACGACCTGCTGGTTTATCGGCAGCTGTTATAACGCCTACAATTTCGTAGTTGTTTTTTAATATGGTACCAAGGATTCCTACTGCAAAGTCAGGAGTTCCCATAAATACGATTCTTAATTTTTCCATTATTGTTTTAAACTATATTTATTATTGGTATTTATTAGAATGCTTTCGTTTTCTAATAACTCTTGAAGTGCAAAGATAACATCGTCTGAAGGATTATTTAGCTTAATTTGAATTTCTCTCGAACTTAAATCGGCTGTTTTTAATAGAACAAGAATTTTTTTGATAATGCTATTTGGGGCTTCTTTCTTGTTTTTTTGAGTAATACAATAGGAGCAAATCCCGCAATCAGTATTTTTTTCTTCTCCAAAATAAGCTAATATTAATTTGCTTTTGCAAATATTATCCTCTTTTATATAATGTAAAACTGCCTGAAATTGTTCTTTTTTTAATTGGTTTTGATTTTCAAGGTATTTTGCAATTCGGTTGATGGTTCTGTCGTCTTCTCTAATTTCGTTGAAAATCATTGTGGTGTCATTGTTTTTGGAATGATAATCAATGATTCCTTTTTCTTTTAATTTTTCTAAAACGTTTTGTACTTCTATTTCTGTATGATTGGATTTTCGGGCAATTAACGGTAAATTGAAATTGGTTTGTATGTCGTAAATCCCAGGATAGGTACGCAAAATAGCTAACAGAATTTCTTCATCATTGGGATTAAGACTGGTGTAGCGAATGACTTCTTTTGAAGGGATAATGAATTGCAAACTTATTTTTTCTGAGAATTCCTGCGATAAACTAATGATGCCTTGCCTATCTAAAAACTGAATGGCGTTATATGTTTTTAAAACGGGAAATTTATAGCGCAAGCAAAATTGATTGAGATTGAAAGAATATTGTTCATTGATTCCTTCACCATATGCGATTTGGAAATAATTACACATTTTGATAAAAACTTCTTTTAGGAAATTCTTATCAGGTAAAACATAGAGAAACTGATTTTCGGTTTGTGCAATATCCGATGGACTGGTTAATAAAATTGCAAAAGCTTTTTCTTCGTTTCTTCCGCCTCTACCGGCTTCTTGGTAATAATTTTCAAGATTATCGGGCAGATGAATGTGAATTACCGTTTTTACATTGGCTTTGTCAATCCCCATCCCAAAAGCATTGGTGGCAACAATAACTTGGGCTTCTTCTTCCATCCAAAGTTGCATATTCTTATTTTTATCTTTAGTGGATAATCCACCGTGATAAAAAGTAGCTTTAAAACCTAAAGAGTTTAGTTGTGCAGCAGTGTCAATACAGGCTCTTCGGTTTCTTACATATATAATCGAAGGTTGTGGATTTTTTTTTAAAATTTGCTCAATTCTAAAAAGTTTGTCTTCAATTTCAAAAACCATGTAGGCAATGTTCTTTCTTTCGAATGATTTTTCAAAACATTTGGGGTTTTCTAATCCTAATTCTTTAATGATGTCTTCTTTGACTTTTGGAGTAGCTGTAGCTGTTAAAGCCAGAAAAGGAGTTGTAGGGAAAGAACTTTTAAGATTAGAAATTTTTAAATAAGCTGGGCGAAAATCATGCCCCCATTGTGATACACAATGTGCTTCGTCAATAGCGATTAAATTTATGGGAAGATTTTTAATTCGATCTAAAATCCAATCCGACTGTAAACGCTCGGGAGATAGGTAAAGAAATTTATAATTTCCAAATTGGCAATTGTCCAATAAATCAATGATTTCGTCCGTTTTTATTCCACCAGTAATGGCAATGGCTTTGATGTTGCGCTTTTGTAAATTAGCTACTTGGTCTTTCATTAAGGCAACCAAAGGAGAAATGACCAAACAAATTCCTTTTTGCATCAAGGCAGGAATTTGGAAACAGACTGATTTTCCGCCACCTGTGGGCATCAGTGCAAAAGTGTCGTGTCCGCTTAAAACCGATTCGATAATTTCTTCCTGGGGTTTTCTAAAACTATCGTGGTTCCAGTATTTTGTTAGAATTTGTAAAGCTTCTGACATGCAATTGAGAAAGTGTTAGTTCGTTTTTGTTATGAAAACGGCTGTTTTTTTATTTAAATCTATTTTTTAGGATTCAAAAAAGCAGCATTTAGAACAAACTTACTCAAACTAATTTAGAATTTGAAAAATGAGACGAATCAAAAATATGATTTTGCTAAAATTCATATTCCAGAATTCATATTTTAGAATTGAAACCGTATATTTGCTTTTATTTTTAAAGACAAAATGGATAAGAAAACGGAAGAATTTTTTGATAGACTAAAAGCCGAATTAGAAAAAAGCAATACTTGGCCAGCAATATATTTGTTCAAGTTTATTGTGCCTACAGACAATGAAAAAATTAAAGAAGTAGAGCAAGCTTTTAATGGAATGGGGGCAGTTATTAAAACAACCCAATCCAAAACAGGAAAGTTTACTAGTGTTTCTGTTGATGTTCAAATGGAAAATCCTCAGTCTATTATTGATAAATATATTGAAGTATCTACAATAGAAGGAATTATTTCTTTGTAATTTTCAAAAAGTAAAAGAACAATCTTGTATAAGCTTTTTTGATTATTAAAGCTGCAAACAAATCAAATTATGAATCAGAAATATATTAAAGAAAATGCGAATGATGTAGTGCATCATTTGGAATATAATGCCGAACGCTCGCATTTGATTATTCCTGAGTATGGACGTCATTTACAAAAGTTAATTGATCAGGCTACTGCTATTGAAGATGCTGAGGTGAGAAACAAAGCAGCTAGATATATTATTCAGGTAATGGGGAGTTTGAATCCACATCTAAGAGATGTACCTGATTTTCAGCATAAACTTTGGGATCAACTTTTTATTATGTCCGATTTTAAATTGGACGTAGAATCTCCGTACCCAATTCCTTCTAGAGAAGTATTACAACTAAAACCGGATGTTTTAAAATACCCACAAAATTTCCCTAAATACCGTTATTATGGTAACAATATCAAATATATGATTGACGTTGCTAATAAATGGGAAGATGGCGAAATGAAAAGCGCTTTGGTAAAGGTGATTGCTAATCACATGAAAAAATCCTATTTAAGTTGGAACAAAGACACCGTAAAAGATGATGTTATTTTTGAGCATCTTTATGAGTTGTCAGGAGGGAAATTAAATTTACTACAAAGTTCAGAAGAACTTATTAATACTACTGATTTATTGCGTACCAATAAGAGAATGTCTAATAAGATTTCTTCTCCTGGACAGCCTAAAATTCAAAGTAATAAAAATATGAAAGGGGCTAAGTCCAAACAGTATTCGAAGAATAATAACAATAACAACAATCAAAAAAATCAATAAAGCTGCTAAGTATCTAAGTAATTGAAAAATTAAATTCAACAAAAAAAACTTAGAACCTTAGAACCTTAGTAACTTAGAATCTTAAACAAAGAATATGGGAATTTTTAAAATTGAAGGAGGAATCCGTTTAAAAGGAGAAATTACTCCGCAGGGCGCAAAAAATGAAGCGTTACAGATTTTATGTGCTGTACTTTTAACTGCTGAAAAAGTTACAATCAACAATATTCCCGATATTATTGATATTAATAAATTGATTACGCTTTTAGGAAATCTAGGGGTAAAAATCGAAAAAATAGGCTCAGGTTCTTATACTTTTCAAGCCGATGAAGTAAATGTTGGCTATTTAGAAACAGAAGCTTTCAAAAAAGAAGGTGGAGCATTAAGAGGTTCTATTATGATTGTTGGGCCACTTTTAGCTCGTTTTGGAAAAGGATATATTCCAAAACCAGGAGGAGATAAAATTGGAAGAAGAAGATTAGATACCCATTTTGAAGGTTTTATCAATTTAGGTGCTAAATTTCGTTACAATAGAGAAGATCATTTTTATGGCGTTGAAACTCCAGAAGAAGGTCTTAAAGGAGTTGATATGCTTTTGGATGAAGCTTCGGTTACAGGAACAGCTAATATTGTCATGGCTGCTGTTTTAGCTAAAGGAGTAACTACAGTTTATAACGCAGCTTGTGAGCCTTATTTACAACAACTTTGTAAGATGTTGAATTCTATGGGAGCTAAAATTACAGGTGTGGGTTCAAACTTGTTGACTGTTGAAGGGGTAGAAAGTTTAAGTGGTTGCGAACACCGTATTCTTCCAGATATGATTGAAATAGGTTCTTGGATTGGTCTTGCGGCTATGACAAGAAGTGAAATCACTATTAAAAATGTAAGTTGGGATAATTTAGGATTGATTCCTAATACGTTTAGAAAATTAGGAATTACATTAGAACGCAGAGGTGATGATATTTATATTCCAACTCACGAAAACGGATATGAAGTAAAAACGGATATTGATGGTTCTATCCTGACTATTGCCGATGCACCATGGCCAGGATTTACTCCTGATTTATTGAGTATTGTATTAGTAGTAGCAACACAGGCTAAAGGGGATGTGTTGATTCATCAAAAAATGTTTGAAAGCAGATTGTTCTTTGTCGATAAATTAATTGACATGGGGGCTAAAATTATGTTGTGTGATCCACATAGGGCGGTGGTTATAGGACATGATTTTAAATCGACTTTAAAAGCAACAACAATGTCGTCTCCAGATATTCGTGCGGGAATTTCATTATTGATTGCGGCGCTTTCAGCAAAAGGAACGAGTACGATTCAGAATATAGAACAAATTGATAGAGGATACGAGAGAATAGATGAAAGATTAAGAGCTATCGGAGCTAAAATTGTTCGTCTTGATTAAATAAAAATATGGGTAAAGAACAGCAAGCCATAGAGGCAACTTACTTTAGCATAATAGGAAATACCTGCTTAGCAATTATAAAAGGCTTAGCAGGTTTTTTTGGCAATTCTTACGCCTTAATTGCTGATGGAATTGAATCTACTACAGATATTTTTGCTTCCTTTTTGGTTTTGTTTGGTATCAAATATTCAAATAGACCTGCCGATGAAAATCATCCTTATGGTCATGGTCGAGCGGAACCTTTAATAACCTTTTTGGTAGTGGGTTTCTTGATTACATCGGCTACTATTATTGCTTATGAGAGTATTGGGAATATACAAACACCTCATGATTTACCTAAATCTTGGACTTTAGTTGTTTTAGGTGCCATTATTCTTTGGAAGGAATATTCTTTTCGATTAGTAATGAAACGAAGTGAAGAAACCAATAGTTCGTCTTTAAAAGCTGATGCCTGGCATCATAGAAGTGATGCAATTACTTCTGTAGCAGCTTTCATTGGGATTACTATTGCTTTAGTCTTGGGTAAGGGTTATGAATCTGCCGATGATTGGGCTGCACTTTTTGCTTCTGGTTTTATATTTTATAATAGTTATTTGATTTTTAGACCTGCTTTAGGCGAAATCATGGACGAGCACTTGTACGATGATTTAATCGAGCATATTAGAATAGTGGCTTCACAAGTTGATGGGATTATTGATACCGAGAAGTGTTTTATAAGGAAATCAGGAATGAAATACCACGTAGATTTGCACGCGATTGTAAGTGCGAAAATTTCAGTAAAAGAAGGACACCAGTTGGCTCATATTTTAAAAGACACCTTGCGAAGTAAGATACCAGAGTTAGGACATGTGTTGATACATGTAGAACCAGACGATGAATAATGTCTATTTAAAAAAGTAAAAAAACGAGTCAACATTTTAATAATTGACTCGTTTTTTTTATGCTTTCAATCTAAAATTATAAAAAGGATTGTATGGCTAAATCGTAGCTTTTTAAACCAAAACCTAAAACAACTCCTTTAGCGTTTCCGGAAATATAGGATTGGTGTCGGAAGCTTTCTCTGGAAAAAGTATTTGAAATATGAACTTCAACTACTGGAGTAGTAATTCCTTTAACGGCATCTCCAATACCTACAGAAGTATGAGTGTAAGCACCTGCATTCAAAATAATTCCATCGTAGGAAAAGCCAAATTCTTGTATTTTATCGATTAATTCGCCTTCAATATTACTTTGGTAATAGTTGAATTCTATTGCAGGGAATTTCTTTTTTAATTCTTCAAAGTATTCTTCGAAGGTTAAACTGCCGTAAATTTCCGGTTCGCGTTTTCCTAATAAGTTAAGATTAGGTCCGTTTATAATACTAATTTTCATTTAAAATCTTTTTTGGTAAAAATAGAAAAACCGTCTTGTTAAAAAAATAACGAGACGGTTTTTTTAAAAATTGTTTTAGATTAGAACATAATACCGGCAGATAGCTGAATTGTTGAGTTTTTAATGTCAGCATTTTTAGTAGCTTCGGTTAAACCAAGACCGTAACGCGCCTGAACAAATAAGTTTTTTGTAATATTCAATCCTAAACCACCAACTGCGGCGAATTCAAATGTGTTAGCATCACCTGGATCGAAATTTTTTCTATCCTTCAATAGGAAAGATGCCTGTGGCCCTAATTCAAGGCTTAAACTTTCGCTTAAATAAATTTTAGCCAAAACTGGAATAGACAAATACCCTAATTCATTTTTAAATTCTTCACCTGCATTTTTATAGCTCGCTCCTTGAGTAGAGTATAAAAGTTCAGGTTGGATAGCAAAACGATCCATTAATTTAACTTCTGCAACTAAACCCGCATGGTAGCTTGTGATTGCATCTTTGTTAACGTCTGGTACATCATCTCCATTTTGATTAGCAAAATTCACACCACCTTTAATACCCAAACGAATGGATTGTGCTTTTATTACTGTGGTTGCGCTAAAGAGCATAATGGCAATTAAGATTACTTTTTTCATAATTTTTATAGTTAAGATTTGAGATTGTAAATATAAAACAGTTTGTTTTGGATTTTATTACATAATTATAAAAAACAGTTATCAAATTTTAATATTTGTAAGTTTTTATTTCTTTTTTTTTGTTTTTAATCATTCGCCTTAAATATCACTAAATTTAGTGATGGATTTGTTTTTAAAGTGTTGATTTTTAGATTTTTTAATTTTTGCGTAGACTTCTTTTTCTCTTAGTTTTGTATTTATTTTTTAACATAAAATTTGGTTTTGTGGTAGTAATTGTCTTAGGTTTGTGCTCGAATTTTAATAAACATTAAAAATGAAAAAAATTATTTTATCTGCTTTGGCAGTATTTGCATTTGGATTTGCTAATGCACAAGAAGTTAAATTTGGAATTATGGCAGGTGCTGATTTTGCAAGTGCAAAAGTAAAAGGAGAAGGTTTAAGCGTGACGGGAAATCAAACTGCTTTTTTTGCAGGTGTTTTTACTGATATAGTGGCTTCTGAGAAGTTTCATGTACAACCGGAATTATTAATTGCTACAGCTGATGGTGAGAGTCAATTACAATTACCAATCTTAGCAAAATATTATTTGGCAGATAAAATTAGCTTTTTAGTCGGTCCTGATTTATTATTTGATTTAGGAGAAAAAGTTGAAGGTTTTAAACAATTTGGTTTAGGAGTTGATTTTGGAGCAGTATATGATATTGATGAGCACTTTATGATAGAAGGAAAGTATAATTTAGGATTAACAAATTTTATAGAAGATGCACCTTCTGGGTATAGTGCTAAAATAAATGGTTTTTTCCTTGGTTTAGGATATAAATTCTAATCCATTAATTTTGATATTACTAAAAGACTATTCATTTCGAGTAGTCTTTTTTTATGTAAATTTTATACTTGTTAAATACTTGTTAATAGAAATGTTGATAAGTTTTTTGTAGGTGTCGCTTTTGTTTTTTAAGTATTTGATAATTTTAATTCAATAAATTATTAATTTAACAATTACAACCATGAAAAAAATTATTTTAACAGCAGCAGCAATTTTTGCTTTTGGATTTGCAAATGCCCAAAGTGGCGCTTTTAAATTAGGAGCTCATGTAGGTTTGCCTACAGGAGATATTAAAGATGGTAGTTCCGTGAATTTAGGTGCTGATGTAGCTTATACCTGGAGTGTAGCTGAAGGTTTGGATGCCGGTATTGCAACAGGTTATACGGCTTATTTGTTAAAAAAGGATATCCCAGGTGATACTCCTAGTTTTATTCCTGTGGCAGCTACAGCTCAATTTACCTTAACTAATAATTGGTTTATTGGAGCTGATTTAGGTTATGCAATTGGTGTTAGTAAAGACAATGACGGTGGGTTTTTATACCAACCGAAGTTTGGTTACCAAATGGAAAATGCTGGACTTTATGTATCTTATAAAGGAATTTCAGTAGATGGCGGAACTTTTTCATCAGTTAATTTAGGTGTAAATTTCAAATTGTAAAAAAAAAATAATTTCAATGAAACCTCTTCTGAAAAGGAGAGGTTTTTTTGTGTTCATAAATGTCGTTTATTTGTACTATGAATTGGAATTTCTATATTAAAAGTTATCAATCTTATCTCAAAATTGAACGTGGATTATCAAAGAATACGGTGGCCAATTATTCTTTCGATATTGAGCGTTTGTGTTTATATCTAACTGAAAATAGAATAGAAGTTTCACCGATTCAAATTAGAGAAGAAACAATTCAGCAGTTTATTTATACGATTTCCAGTCAAGTTAATCCAAGATCTCAGGCACGAATCATTTCAGGTTTAAAAAGTTTTTTTAGTTATTTAATTTTTGAAGATTATCGGGTTGATAATCCCATGGAGTTGATTGAGTCTCCTAAAACATCCAGAAAATTACCCGATACATTGGCAGTGGATGAGATAGATGCTTTGATATCGGCTATTGATTTATCTTCCAAAGAAGGAGAGCGTAATCGTGCTATGTTAGAAACTCTTTATGGTTGTGGATTACGGGTTTCAGAATTAGTATCACTTAAGATATCTGATTTGTTTTTTGAAGAAGGTTTTGTGAAAATTACAGGAAAAGGGAATAAAGACCGATTTGTACCTATTGGAAACCTAGCTCAAAAATATATTAATCTTTATAAAAACCATATAAGGCCTGAAGTTCCTATAAAAAAGGAATTTAGTGATACCTTGTTTCTTAATAGAAGAGGAGGGCAGTTAAGTCGTGCTATGGTATTTACAATTATTAATAACTTAGCAGATAAAATTGGATTGAAAAAGAAAATTAGTCCACATACTTTTAGACATTCTTTTGCTACACATTTGTTAGAAAATGGAGCCGATTTGCGTTCTATTCAGTTAATGCTTGGACACGAATCCATTACAACTACCGAAATTTATTTGCATTTAGATAGAAAGTTTTTAACCACAGTTTTAGAGAATTTTCATCCTAGAAAAAACATGTAATAACTTTAAATTCCAAATACAAAAATCCAATGTTGGAAATTAAATGATAAAAAAAACTCCAAATCCCAATTGTGATTATTGGAATTTGGAGTTTTAAAAAAATGGAATTTATAATCCTATTTAGCAATATTTACCGCTCTTGTTTCTCTGATTACTGTTACTTTTACCTGACCTGGATACGTCATTTCCGTTTGGATTTTTTGAGAAATTTCAAAAGATAAAGTGGCAGCATTGTCATCTGACACTTTTTCACTTTCTACAATTACACGTAATTCCCTACCAGCTTGAATAGCATAAGCATTTTTCACTCCGTTGAAACCGTAAGCTACTTCTTCAAGATCTTTCAAACGTTGGATGTAAGAATCTAAAACTTGTCTTCTGGCGCCTGGTCTAGCACCTGATATAGCATCACAAACTTGGATAATTGGAGATAATAATGATTTCATTTCTATCTCGTCGTGGTGGGCTCCAATAGCGTTGCAAACTTCTTCTTTTTCACCATATTTTTCAGCCCATTGCATTCCTAATAAAGCGTGTGGTAAATCACTTTCAGTATCTGGCACTTTTCCAATATCGTGTAATAAACCAGCTCTTTTAGCCAGTTTAACATTTAATCCTAATTCGGCAGCCATCAATCCGCAAAGTTTAGATACTTCACGAGAGTGTTGCAATAAGTTTTGCCCGTAAGAAGAACGGTATTTCATACGTCCCACAACTTTGATTAATTCTGGGTGTAAACCGTGAATTCCTAAGTCAATAACAGTACGTTTACCTACTTCGATAATTTCGTCGTCAATTTGTTTCGCTGTTTTAGCAACTACTTCTTCAATACGAGCTGGGTGAATACGTCCGTCTGTTACTAATTTATGTAAAGATAAACGAGCAATTTCTCTACGTACTGGATCAAAACAAGAAAGGATAATTGCTTCTGGAGTATCATCAACAATAATTTCAACACCGGTAGCAGCTTCTAGAGCTCTAATGTTTCTTCCTTCACGTCCAATAATTCTACCTTTTACATCGTCTGATTCAATGTTAAATACAGATACACAGTTTTCTACAGCTTCTTCTGTTCCAACACGTTGAATGGTATTGATGATGATTTTTTTAGCTTCTTGTTGCGCTGTTAATTTGGCCTCTTCAATAGTGTCTTGAATATGAGACATAGCTTTAGTTTTAGCTTCAGCTTTTAAGCCTTCTACTAATTGTTCTTTGGCCTCGTCAGCTGATAAACCTGAAATCAATTCCAATTGTTGTAATTGGCTTTTGTGTAGTTTGTCAACTTCTGTTTGTTTTTTGTCTAAATGTTCAATTTTTGACTCTAACTCGGCAGTTTTTCTTTCAAAATCATCATTGATTTTTTTAGCTTTAGACAGTTCATTAGAAATTTGAGATTCTTTGTCTCTAGTTCTTTTTTCTACTTCAGCTACTTTTTTGTCACGAGCTAAAATTACTTGTTCGTGTTCAGATTTTAATTCAATAAACTTTTCTTTAGCTTGAAGAATTTTGTCTTTCTTTATGTTTTCAGCCTCTAGATTAGCATCTTTTAAGATAGAAGCGGCTTCTTTTTTAGCGTTTTTGATTAGATTAGAGATGTTGCTTTTTTCTATGATTTTAGCAATGCTAAAGCCTATTGCAATACCTATAATTCCCGAAATAATAATCGTTAATATGTCCATGTTTGTTTAAAAATTTATATATAAAAAAAAGCCTACATTAAGTTGTTTGTATAAACTCGTAAAGACAAGTTTTGAGCTAACTCGTTGTTCAAGCTTCCAAACTGAATTGGCTTGCTATAGTAACGATGATTCGCTCATTCTAAATTGTTAGTGTTGAGTTTACCAAATTGTGAACTAATGTAGGCAGTATCTTAGTTGTAAAAGAACGTGTTTTTTAAAGATTCTCGTCTAAAAGTGCATTAATTTTTTGAATTCTATCAATAGTTTCATCACCATTAATAGCGTTATCAATCTGTTTTTGCTCTACTTGCGATGCAAATTGCAAAGCACACATGGCTAAAACGTCTTGTTTATCGCGAACAGCATAATTTTCTTCAAATTGCTTTATCATGCTATCAATTTTTTTAGAAGCACTTCTAAGCCCTTCTTCTTGACTAGGATCCACCGTTAATGGATATACTCGGTCTGCAATTGATATTTTAATTTTAAGCTTTTCGTCCATTGTTTATACTAATCTGACAACTGCGCTATACAGTAATCAATTTCACGAATTAATGAATTTATTTTAAGCTTTGTATCTCTTTTGTTTTCGTCACTGCCTAATAATGAATTGGCTATTTTAAGTGTTTCATACTGTGCTTTTAAGGCCTCAATCTCTTTGGATTGGTTCTGTATGGTTTGAGCAGCTTTGTTTAATTCGATAGTTAAATCTTGATTGTTTTGTTCTAAATTTCTTAGTTTTAGAATAAGCTTTTCAACTTTATTTTCAAGAGTATCAATTATTTCTGCAATTACACTCATTATTAATCCTATTCATTACTTAATATTACAAATTTAGTATTAGTTTTTATTATTACAATATTTTATTGGTTTTTTTATTATAAAATAATCAAAATGTTGTACTGTAATTGGTTACAAAAAAAACTTTTTTATAAAGTAATCCGAATTAGTTTTTTTATCTTAGCAAAAACGACACGCATGAGATTTTTTCTTTTCTTTCTATTGATTTCTAGAGCAGTTATCGCTCAAACTAATTACCCAAAAGATTATTTTCAGGCTCCACTAGACATTCCGATGCAATTATCAGGGAATTTTGGTGAGTTACGTCCTAATCATTTTCACGCAGGCTTTGATTTTAAAACCATGCAAAAAGAAGGTTTGGAAGTTCATGCTGCTGCCGATGGTTATGTTTCGCGTATAAAAATTTCTCCTTTTGGAAATGGAAAGGCTATTTATATCAATCATCCTAATGGGTATACAACGGTGTATTGTCATTTGCAAAACGCCACTGGAGCTATTGCAGCTTACATTAAAAAAGCGCAGTATAAAGAACAGACCAGTGAAATTGAGTTGTTTCCAAAAGTCAATGAGTTATCAGTTAAAAAAGGAGAGGTTATTGCGCTTTCAGGTAACACAGGTTCTTCCGAAGGACCACATTTGCATTTTGAATTTAGAGATACTAAAACAGAAAAAATTATCAATCCAATGTTTTTTGGTTTTGATAAGAATTTTAAAGACACCAAAAAGCCTGTTGTTTCAGCAGTTTATGTTTATCCTTTGGATGGAGCAACAGCTAATAAGTCTAAAAGACCTTTATTGTTGAATTTAAATTTGCAAAAAGACGGGACGTATTTAGCTAATAAGGTTTTAGCTAATGGAGCTGTTGGTTTTGGAATTTCGGCAGTGGATTATGATAATGTTTCCTGGAATAAAAACGGAGTTTTTAAAGTACAATCCTATTTGAATGGAAAAGCCGCATTTGGTTATCAATTTGATACCTATTCTTTTGATGAAATGCGTTATGTAAATGCTTTAGTTGATTATTCTCGTTACAAGAAAACATCTCAAAGGGTTCAAAAATTATTTATGACTAGTCCGTTTAACTTAAGTATTATAAAAACGGATGCAGCTAATGGAATTGTAAATGTGTTGCCTAATTTGAATTTGGTGTATCGCATTGAGGTTTCAGATTACTTTGAAAATACCACAATTATAAATATTCCAATTGGTTTTGACGCTGCTGGTCCTGTAGTGGAAAAAGAAACAGTAGCTTCTAATTATTTTATAAAAGCAAAGAAAGACAATATTTTTTCTAAAGACAATATGACAGTGAGCTTTCCAGCAGGAACATTCTATGATGATTTTGCAATGAATTTTGCGGTAAACGGAAATGTGCTTACCCTTCACGATGCAAGTGTTCCGGTACATTCAAGTTTTGAAATCACCATGCAAAGTGATAAATATTCAGACGATCAAAAAAGCAAAGTCTTTATTGCTGATTTAAGTGCCAATGGCCGATTGGGGTATAATGCTACTGCTGTAAAAGGAAATGTATATACCGCTAAAGTGAGGTCTTTGGGCAAATATACTTTAGGAATAGATACTACGCCACCAGCAATAAGTATTGCTAAATCAATTGAAGGACGCTGGTTAAGTAACGAAAAAACCATTCAGCTTTCTATAAGTGATTCGGGTTCGGGAATCAAGTCTTATAATGGTTATTTGAATGGAAATTGGGTTTTATTTGAATATGATTATAAAACCCGAAAAATTACACATCAATTTAGTGATGGAATTGTAGCAGAAGGGGCTAACGATTTAAAAGTAATTGTAACCGATCAAGTGGGAAATTCAACTACATTTGAGACTCATTTTTTTAGAAGTCAAAAATAATACAAAGACACCTTGAACATCAGTAAATTTAATTTCCTATTTATAGTATTTTGGATTAGTTTTTCTTCTTTGGCACAATTATCTAGAGTCAAAGGAACGGTGCTTGATGCACAAAATCATCCTGTAAGTAACGTTACTATTTCGTTTTCTGGACATGCTACTCAGTCCGATTCGAAAGGGTTTTATTCGATAAAAGTACCTATCAATAAAAAAGTAAACTTGGTTTTTAGTCATTTGACTTTCAAGAAAACAACTGTCACCTTATTATTAAAAAGCAGTTTGGATTACGAATTGAATTTGGTAATGAATGAGTACCAAGAACAAATGGGGGAAATTATTATTAGTAAAGATAAGAGAAGCCAAATTCAAGGTATAACCACAATTTCTCCAGAGGTAATCAAGAAATTACCAGGTGCTAATGCAGGAATTGAAAATGTTTTGAAAACCTTAGCGGGGGTCAATTCTAATAACGAAATGAGTTCGCAATACGCTGTTAGAGGTGGGAACTATGATGAAAATTTAGTTTATGTTAATGATGTAGAAGTGTATCGTCCTTTTTTAATACGATCCGGTCAACAAGAAGGATTGAGTTTTACTAATACTGATTTGGTTCAGAATATTACTTTTTCAGCAGGAGGATTTCAGGCTAAATATGGCGACAAACTATCCTCGGTTTTAGATATTACTTATCGAACTCCAACTCGTTTTTCGGCAACTTTTGAAGCGAGTTTATTGGGTGGAAGCCTGGCTGTTGATGCAGTTTCTAAGAATAAAAAATGGAGTTCGGTTACAGGAGTACGTTATAGAAACAATAGTCTTTTAGTGAATAGTCAAGATACGAAAACTAATTATACACCTTCATTTGTAGATGTACAAACTAATGTAAACTACAAAGCATCCGCAAAATGGCAATGGAGTTTCCTTGGAAATATTTCGCAAAATAAATACAATTACGAACCTTTGGTTAGAAAAACTCGATTTGGTACTATTGATAAACCAATGGAGTTGAATGTGTATTATGAAGGTCAAGAAAAGGATGCTTATCAAACTTATTTTGGTGCTTTAAAAACAACTTACCAAGCCACTGAGAAGCTGAGATTTAAATTTATTGGTTCTTTATTTCATACCTTAGAACAAGAGCATTTTGATATTTTAGCTCAATATCTTTTAAAGGATAATACTACTACAATAGGTTCAGATTCCTATGATGGCGCCTATGCTAATGGAATTGGTACTGAATTGAATCATGCCAGAAATGATCTAGATGCTCTGATTGTAAACACTGAAGTAAAAGGTTTTTATAATTGGGCAAAAAGTAATTTGGAATTTGGTGTAAAATACACTCGAGAATCAATTAGAGATAGGGTGATGGAGTGGGAAGTAATTGATTCGGCAGGATTTTCGATTAATCCGCCAATTCTAGAATTTTCTAGAGACAATCAACCTGGTACATCGTATACAGGACCATTAGCGCCTTTTCGTAGTGTTTTTGCAACAAATTATAATACAATTAATCGGTTCTCAGGATATTTACAGTGGAATTCTAAATCTGATTTAGAAAATGCTCAACTTTGGTATACTGCCGGTGTTCGAATGCAAAATTGGGTTGTCTCAGGGACCAATACTTTTGGAAAATCACAAACAGTTTTTAGTCCAAGAGGACAACTCGCTTTAAAACCTAATTGGCAGAAAGATATGTTGTTTAGAATATCTGGAGGATTTTATTATCAACCGCCTTTTTATAGAGAATTAAGAGATGCTTCAGGAGCCGTTCAGGATAATGTAAAAGCACAACAATCGGTTCAAGTAGTCATAGGAAACGAATATAATTTTAAAATGTGGCAACGTCCGTTTAAATTGGTTTCTGAATTGTATTATAAAGCGTTAAGCAATGTTAATACCTATACAATAGAAAATGTTAGAATCCGTTATGCCGCTACTAACGATGCTAAAGCTTATGCTCAAGGAGTAGATTTAAGATTGAATGGCGAATTTGTACCTGGAACAGAATCTTGGTTTAGTTTTGGTTATCTTAAAACAGAAGAAAATAGTAATGATAGAGGTTATATAGCCAGACCAACGGATCAACGACTAAAATTTGGTATCTTGTTTCAAGATTATATGCCTAATATTCCAAGTATGAGATTGTATTTGAATTTGGTTTACAATACCGGTTTGCCAGGTGGTTCACCTTCTTATACAGATGCTTATCAATATCAAAACAGATTGAATGATTACCGACGTGTTGATGTTGGATTTTCTAAAGTTTTGATTGATGCTAATTCGAAAAGAACTAAAAAAAGTTGGCTCAGTGGTTTTAAAGAATTAGCTATTGGTTTAGAAATATTCAATTTGTTTAACAACCAAAATGCCATTACCAATACTTGGGTTCGCGATGTATATTCTAAAAATGAATATGCTATACCTAATTATATGACTACAAGAATATTTAATATCAAATTGAATGCAAAGTTGTAGTGTCAGGTTGTTTTTGTGTTTTTACAAAGCTGTTAATAAGTCATAAAATACCTTTAAAATTCAAAAGCATTTTTAAAAATCATTACATTTGAAATTATTTTAATATCACATTCCTATGAAAACAGTACATATAGTCTTGATGAATTTTGCAATTCTATTTTTAGTGAGTTGTAAACAAGAAGTAGAGAAGCCTAAAGTGATTTATGATGCTGCTAATAAAGAAAAGCAAGTGGCTAGAGTTGATTCGACTCAAATAGCTATTGCCGACTTGCCAATTCAAATGGAAGGAACAGATTATTTAATTCATCCTGTTGGTGATTTACGGGTGTATGAGCGTGGAACAAAAGCAAAATATGGTTCTTCAAGTGTGATTGATTTGAGTTTTACGATTTCTAACTTAGGTGATGATGAAGTAACGGGGTATTTGCAAAATTTAAAATTCCAAAAAATAGATTCAGACTCCATACATGCCTTGACCGATAAGCCTGCTTTAATTTTAACCGCGACTTATTTAAAAGCTATTGCTGATAAAACCAAACAACAAGTTTTAGTGTATACCATGTATGATGTGGATACTAATAAGGATGGAAAATTAGATACAAGTGATATAAAATCGTTGTATTTAAGTGATATTAGCGGAGAACATTTTACAAAAATTTCAGCTAATTTTGAAGAACTGATAGATTGGAGTTTAGTAGAATCTAAAAATCGTTTGTATTTTAGAACCGTTGAGGATACGAATAAAAACGGGCAATTTGACAAAAATGATGTGTTGCATTACAACTATATTAACCTTTTGGATAAAGATTGGGAGGTAAAGAGTTACAATCCAATTTAAATTAGAATATCACTTTCTAAATCGGATTTTTCAATGGTGAAATCAAAACCTAATTGTTTTACCAATTCGATTACCAGATTCTTGTACCAGTTTTCCGATTTGGGGTGAATGTAGATTTTCTCAATTAATTGATTAATGTCTACATTGATTTTTAATCCATCGTTGAGTTTTATGGAACTGTCGCTCACATCTGTAATGATGCGTACTTCACGTTCGTATTGAAAACTTTTTCGTTTGAATAGAAAAGGGAAAAACAAATCGTCAAACGGAATGTATTCTTTTTTGTAATCGATATAGTTTACCTCGCCAATATATTGTTTGAAATTATTCTCCGGATTTAAGGATTTTTGCAATCGTCCAATGGTGGATTGAATAGCAAGTCCTTCGCTGTTTTGCGTAAAAATTTGCCACATAGCAAAAGATTCATACTCATTGATATGCCAGCTACTAATGGCTACTTTCTCTCTATGTGTTTTGTAGTAGTTGATAAAATCGGGGTTGTCAATGGCTAACTTTTTGATTTCTTCGTAAGTTGGTTCGCTAAAAGTGCCTTCGTATTGATCTTCAAATTTGTCTGATCGTGACATGAATAATTTTTGCGAAAGCAATAAGTCTAAAAATTTTGATAAGTCCAAATACTTCCAGATAACGGTTTCAGTGTTTTCTGGAAGTTTAATATTTGGATTATTGTGATACATTTTTTTTAGATTTAAAATGGTTTTATAAAGGTATTATTCGTTTTTGAATCTAAAATGAATTGATGTTAAATTTTAATTATTTATTCGAAAGATTGCATCGATACTAATTTATTGTAAGTACCATTTAACGCGATTAATTCATCGTGCGTACCTTGTTCTACAATTTTTCCTTTTTGCATGACTACAATAACATCTGCTTTTTGAATTGTTGATAGGCGGTGTGCAATTACAATAGAAGTTCTATTTTGCATCATGTTTTCTAAAGCAACTTGTACAAATTTTTCACTTTCGGTATCCAAAGCAGAGGTAGCTTCGTCCAAAATCATAATTGGTGGGTTTTTCAAAACAGCACGAGCAATAGATAAACGTTGTTTTTGACCACCAGAAAGTTTGTTTCCACTATCGCCTACGTTGGAATAAATTCCTTCTGGTAAATCTTTTACAAATTCGTAGGCATTAGCAATTTTTAAAGCTTCAATAACTTCTTCGTCGGTTGCATCAGGTTTTCCTAGTGCAATGTTGGCCTTGATAGTATCGTTGAATAAAATAGAATCTTGAGTAACTAAGCCCATCAAGCTACGAAGTGAATTTAGTTTAATATCTTTAATATCTTGTCCATCCATGGTAATTTTACCTTCGTTAACATCGTAAAAACGAGTTAATAAATTGGCAATAGTACTTTTTCCTGAACCAGATTGTCCAACCAAAGCAATTGTTTTTCCTTTAGGTATTTCTAGTGTAAAGTCATTAAGAACATTCTCTTTTTTATATCTAAAATTAATATTTTCTAATCGGATAGCACTATTGAAAGTCTCTTTGTCAACAGCATTTGGTGCATCAATTATAGTGTTTTCTTGATCCATCAAAGTGAATACTCTTTCTGCTGCTGCTAAACCCGATTTGACTTGATAGGAAGCTTTAGAAACTGCTTTTGCAGGAGTTAAAATGGTGTAGGCAAGAGCGATATAAGTGATAAATGTGGCTGATGTAATAGAGTGTTCTTCTACTACAAGTTGGGCTCCAAACCATAATAAAACAGAAATGGTTACAATTCCTAAGAATTCACTCATTGGAGAAGCTAAATTGTTTTTGTTTCCGATGCTGTTAGAAAGATGTAAAAGACGATTAATGGAACTGTTGAATTTGTCTATAAAAGAATCTTCTGCATTATAGCCTTTAACTACTTTTAATCCGCCTAAAGTCTCATCAAGGATGGAAATAAATATACCATTTTCATTTTGGGCTTTTATCGATTTAGCTTTTAAATTTTTTCCAATTCTTGAAATAATAATTCCTGCAACAGGAATAAATACCAAAACGAAAAGAGAGAGTTTTGGACTAATAATAAACATCGTTGCTATTGAAAAAAGAATAGTCAAAGGCTCTCTAACAACTAATTCCAAAACTTGAAAAAAAGAATTTTGAACATCATTAATATCTCCAAGCATGCGAGCCATTACATCTCCTTTTCTTTTTTCAGAATAGTAAGATACAGGTAAATTAATAATTTTTGCATATAAATTTTTCCTTAAATCTCTAAGTACACCTGTTCTTAATCGGGTTACATGATAAGAAGCAAAGTAGTTGGTGGTATTTTTTAAAAAAGCAGTGATTATAATAATTGAAATAACAAATAACAACATGATTTTAAAACCGTAAACATCGGTAAGTGTTGTCATTTTGTAATTCAAGAAGTCGCCAGTGTACTTTTTAATATTTCCAATTCCTTCGTATTTTGGAGCATTATAAATTTTTTCATCAATCCCAAAAAGTACATTCAAAGTGGGTATCATGGATACCATTAGCAAAGTAGAAAACAATGCATAGAATATATTAAAAAACACATTTAAATAAATGTGTTTTTTATAATTTGAAACAAAAGGAATTAATTTTTTTATATTGATATCCATTACTTTAATTGCATTTCGGAGATTATTGCAGCAATTTTTTGATCTAAATAAGCTTCTGTATCGTTGAAGTTTTCTACTGCATCTAACTCAGTGTTTACGCTAATATAAAATTTAATCTTTGGTTCAGTTCCACTTGGGCGAGCACATATTTTAGAACCGTCTTCCGTATAATAAATAAGCACATTTGATTTAGGCATATCCATAACTGATTCTTCACCGTCCAATAAATTTTTAGCAATAGAAGATTGGTAATCTTCTATCATAACCACACGTTGTCCGTTGATTTCTTTTAATGGATTTTCTCTCAAGTCAATCATCATTTGGTTGATTTCTTGCAAGCCTTCCATTCCTTTTTTAGTTAATGAAACTAAATATTCTTTATAAAAGCCGTGATCAACGTATAATTGTAATAATTCTTTGTAAACGGTACTTCCGTTAGCTTTAGCTTGAGCAGCTACTTCGCAAATTAATAAGGTTGCTGCTACTGCGTCTTTATCGCGAACAGCATCACTCACCATGTATCCAAAACTTTCTTCTCCACCACCAATAAATTGCAATTCAGGAAAATCCTTAATCATTTTAGCAATCCATTTGAAGCCGGTTAATCCTACTTTGAAGTTTACTCCATAAGCTGAGGCTAATTCCATAATCATAGGTGTAGAAACAATAGTAGAACCTACAAACTGTTTTCCGTTGATTTTACCTGCTTTCTTCCATTTTTCTAATAAAAAAGCAGTCATTAAAATCATCGTTTGGTTACCGTTTAACAAAGTCATTTTGCCTTCATTGTTTCTAACGGCAATTCCTAAACGGTCGCAGTCTGGATCTGTGCCAATAACAATATCAGCGTTAGTTTTATCGGCTAATGCTAACGCTAAAGTTAAAGCTTCTGGTTCTTCTGGATTTGGTGATTTTACTGTTGGAAAATCTCCGTTAGGAACCGTTTGTTCTTCAACTAAATGTACATTTTTGTAACCTGCTTGCGCAAAAGTTTCCGGCATTACAGTAATAGAAGTTCCGTGTAAAGAAGTAAAAACAATGTTTAGATTGTCTTTTGCTTCAGCAGGAGTATTGAAACTAGCATTTTCAATGGTTGAATTTATAAACGCTTGGTCAACATCTTTGTCTATGTATTCAATTAAGTCTTCGTTAGCGTCAAATTTAATTTCGTTGTAATTTAATTTTTCGATTGCATTAATAATTGCCTCATCTTCTGGTGGAACAATTTGTCCGCCATCTTGCCAATATACTTTGTATCCATTGTATTCTGGTGGATTATGTGATGCTGTAAGTACAATTCCGCATTGGCAACCTAAATGTCTTAATGCAAAAGACAGTTCCGGAGTAGGTCTTAAATCTGAAAAAAGGTAAACTTGTATTCCATTAGCAGAAAAAACATCAGCAACTACTTTGGCTAATGATTTACTGTTGTGGCGACAATCAAAAGCAATAACGGCTTTTATAGCTTGGTTTGTAAAAACTGATTTTAGATAATTTGAAAGACCTTGCGTACTTTTTCCAAGGGTGTATTTGTTAATTCGATTGTTTCCAACCCCCATAATACCGCGCATTCCACCAGTTCCAAACTCTAGATTTTTATAGAAACTTTCTTCAAGTTCTTTAGGAGAAGTTGCAATTATTTTTTTTAATTCTTCTTGGGTTGCTGTATCAAATGTTGGGCTTTGCCATTCATTAACTGCCTCTAAAATATTTTGCTTAATATCCATTCTTGTCGCGTTTTTAGATTCTAGATTTTATAATCGGTTGTTTTTAGTTTTTATGTGATAGTTTGACTCTTCTAAAATTAGGAAATAAATAATTTATAATTGACAAACTAAGGTGTTTAATTATAAGAAATTAATCTCATTTGAAATTTTGTATCGTTCTTCATTATTTTTGGTGCGTAAAATAATTTCACCTAAAAATCCAGCTAAAAATAATTGTGTACCTAATATCATTGTGGTTAATGCAATAAAAAACCAAGGATTGTTAGTCACTAAGCTGTATGGCATGTTGTTATACATGTGGTATAATTTAGATATACCAATGTATCCTGCTAATAAAAAACCGATAACAAACATTAAAGATCCGATAGCGCCAAATAAATGCATAGGTCTTTTTCCAAATCGAGATAAGAACCAAATGGTAATCAAATCCAGAAAACCGTTAATAAAACGTTCCATACCAAATTTAGTTTCGCCGTATTTTCTAGCCTGATGTTGAACTACTTTTTCTCCAATTTTTCCAAATCCTGCATTTTTAGCTAAAACAGGTATGTAACGGTGCATTTCGCCTGAAACTTCAATGTTTTTAACTACAATGTTTTTGTAAGCTTTTAAACCACAATTAAAGTCATTTAAATGAACTCCAGAAGTTTTTCTAGCGGCCCAGTTGAATAATTTAGAAGGAAGATTTTTGGCTACAACGGAGTCATAGCGTTTCTTTTTCCATCCAGAAACCAAGTCAAAATGTTCCTGAGTAATCATTTGGTATAATCCAGGGATTTCTTCAGGACTATCCTGTAAATCAGCGTCCATAGTGATAATAACATCGCCTTGTGCCTTAGCAAATCCGGCATGTAAAGCTTGAGATTTTCCGAAGTTTTTCATAAATCGGATTCCTTTTACATGATTGTTGTCGGCTGCAAAACTTTGAATAATAGACCAAGAATTATCTGTACTTCCGTCATCTAGAAATATAATTTCGTAAGAATAACGGTGCTCTTGCATTACTTTTATAATCCAAGTGTAAAGTTCTTTAAGTGATTCTTCTTCGTTAAGAAGTGGTATTAGTATGGATAAATTCATCGATTTTATACTTGTGATGTAGGTTTGCTTTTAAAGAAAGCAGCTAAAATTAAACCAAAAATGGTACAGAAAACAATATTAGATAATGAGCCTTTTAATAAGCCTATTATTGAAAATTGGTCGTTTTCTTTCATGTCGTTAATGGCTTTGTTAATAGTTTCAGCTGGTGTGTTGAATTTTTCCATCGCGGATACCATATATTTAAGAGTTAACTCTTTAATAATATCTTTGGCTGAAGGATCAACAAAATTGAATAATATAATATTGAAAACTACTGAAATTGCAATTCCAATTAATGCTGAAATAAAATAAGTGGTAAAAGCATCTTTAAAAGTGAAAGTGGCTTTGAATTCTTTCTTCGTTTTTACAAGTAAAATTACAGCAATAGTAAAATATAAGGCTAGATTAGCAAATCCAATCCAGGGTGAAGTAAATAAATTTAAATTAATGGAATAAATTAAAGTAGTAATTAATACAGAAGTTAAACCAGTAATTATACCAAAAGTAATTCCGTTTTTTTTGATAGTTTCGTGAATCATTGTAAGATACTTTCAATTAAGCAACAAATATAGTAATTCCCTGTATATTGAAGAGTAAAAAACTGTTTTTAGCACTTTATATAAAAAAAAGAAATAAACATTTGTTTATTGAAAAATAATTGTATTTTTGCATCCTCAAAATAATAGTTAAAAATAAAAAGTTATAATTCGTTTATACCTTTTCTGTTAAAAGGAAAGCTTCAAAAGGGGTTATAGCCAAACAAATAAAAAAGATTCAAGATGAAAAAAGGTGTACACCCAGAAAATTACAGATTAGTTGCTTTTAAAGACATGTCAAATGATGACGTTTTTATTACTAAATCTACTGCTGATACTAAAGAGACAATTACAGTTGACGGTGTTGAATACCCAGTTGTAAAAATGGAGATCTCTAGAACTTCTCACCCTTTTTATACTGGTAAATCTAAACTTATTGATACTGCAGGACGTATCGATAAATTCAAAACTAAATACGCTAAACATATTAAATAATTTTAATTTGTTTCTCAATAAACAAAGCCTTCCATTCGGGAGGCTTTTTTATTTTAATCTATTTGAAAACTTTGTAACTTTGGCTCGGGTTTTAAGAAAAACCGCAATAAATAAAAAGACAACTTTATGAACTATATACTTTTTGATGGGCCAGCTCGGAATGCTTTATTACCATTTACTTTTACGCGTCCAGTAGCGGATATTCTTGTAGGAATTCTAACAATTCGTCAAAAATGGGAGCGCTATTTAGGTTCTACAATTACAACATTGACTGAGGAATATTTGTCTGATAAATATCCAATGGTGGAATTAGAAGAGAATATAATGATTAATGCTTCTTTTCTTCCAAATGGAGTTTTGGCTGAAATGGTTTCTAATTTAGAACCCAATCAAGCTATATTTAAAGGAGAAGAAGTGATTGCTTTTTTCACCAATGATAGTCAGGAAGAAGTAGATTTTGATAGTTATGAAATTATCGAGTACAATGAAGAGTGCTTGACGGTAATGAATACATGGGATATTTTTTCTAAAAATGCTGCGGCAATTCGTGAAGATTTCGAATTTTTAACAGAAGATAGAAAATCACAACCTATTCCTAAAAGTGTCAATGTAATTGCTCCTGAGCATATTTTTATTGAAGAAGGTGCTCAGTTGGAATTTGTTACTTTGAATGCGTCAACCGGACCAATTTATATTGGAAAAGATACTTTAATAATGGAGGGGACTATGGTTCGAGGTCCTTTTGCACTTTGTGAAGGTGCTGTAGTTAAGATGGGAGCTAAGATTTATGGTGCTACCACAGTTGGGATGTATTCCAAAGTAGGAGGAGAAATAAATAATTCGGTGTTGTTTAATTATTCTAACAAAGGTCATGAAGGTTTTTTAGGGAATTCAGTTTTAGGAGAATGGTGTAATATTGGGGCAGATAGCAATAATTCGAACTTGAAAAACAATTATGAAGAAGTGCGTTTGTGGAGTTATGAAACTGAAGGATTTGCTAAAACAGGATTGCAGTTTTGTGGTTTGATGATGGGGGATCATAGTAAATGTGGAATAAATACCATGTTTAATACGGGAACTGTGGTTGGGGTGAGTTCTAATATTTTTGGAACTGGATTTCCGCGTAATTTTGTTCCTAGTTTTTCGTGGGGAGGTGCGGCAGGATTTACTACTTATTTAACTAAAAAAGCTTTTGATACGGCTAAATTAGTGATGGGTAGAAGAGGAATTGAATTTGACGAAAAAGAAGCTGCTATTTTGGAGCATGTTTTTGAAGAAACTAAAAAGTGGCGTAAAGAATAATCTGTATCCCTTTTTATTCGGTTGGATTTATTAAAAATGCTTTGTTGGTAAAGAACAAAGCATTTTTTGTTTTTAAGCTATTTTTTGTTTTTTAGTATAAAAATGTTTGATAAATGGATGTTTTGTTGTTTTTTTGATGATAAATTAATACTTAATAGAAATATGGAAGAATTCGTAGGAATGTTAAATGATATTATTTGGAGTAACGGTTTAATCGTTTTATGTTTGGGTATAGGGCTTTATTTTTCAATACGAACTCGTTTTTTGCAATTGCGTCACATCAAAGAAATGTGGCGTCTGTTATTTGATGGAGAAAGTACAGATTCTGGTGTTTCTTCTTTTCAAGCATTAGCAATGTCTTTGGCAGGAAGAGTGGGGACAGGAAATATTGCTGGTGTGGCTACAGCGATTGCTTTTGGAGGTCCGGGAGCAATGTTTTGGATGTGGACAGTAGCTTTTTTAGGGGCGAGTACAGCTTATGTAGAAGCAACTTTAGCACAGATATATAAGGAAAAACATTTAGGAGAATTTCGTGGAGGTCCCGCTTTTTATATTGAAAGAGGCTTGGGGATGAAATGGTTTGGGATTTTATTTGCTATTGTTTCAGTAGTATCTGCTGGAGCTTTTTTACCGGGAGTGCAAGCTAATTCGGTTGCTGAGGGAATTAAAAATGCCTTTGATTTAGATACTTGGATTTCAGGTTTGGGAATGGTGTTGTTGTTTGGGGCTATCGTTTTTGGAGGTGTAAAAAGGATTGCTAAGTTTACGGAATATATTGTTCCGTTTATGGCAATTGGTTATATAATATTGGCGTTAATAATTATAGGAGTCAATTTTGATCAATTAGGGAGAGTGATTAGTTTGATTTTTAAAAGCGCATTTGATTTAGAAGCTGGTTTTGGAGCTGTTTTTGGATTAGCTATTCAGTGGGGGGTAAAAAGAGGAATTTATTCTAATGAAGCAGGTCAAGGAACTGCGCCACATATTGCTGCCGCGGCTAATGTTTCGCATCCAGCTAAACAAGGTTTGGTGCAGTCTTTTTCAGTGTATATTGATACTTTGTTTGTGTGTTCAGCAACAGGTTTTATGATTTTGATTACGGGAATGTATAATGTTCAGAATCCTAATTTTGGTTCTGGAGGAGCATCGGAATTCTTGTACCATGGATTGAGTAATGTAGCGGTAGGGCCAGCGTATACTCAAAATGCAATGGATACTGTATTTCCTGGTTTTGGGTCTTATTTTGTTGCTATTGCTTTGTTTTTCTTCGCTTTTACAACAATTATTGCTTATTATTATATTGCAGAAACCAATATTTCATATTTGACTAGAAAAATTGAATCGCCTAAGTTTTATCATATTTTAAAGGTGATTATGATGGTTGTTATTATGTATGGAGCTATTAATCAGGCTACTTTAGCATGGGCAATTGGTGATTTAGGTGTGGGATTAATGGCTTGGTTTAATATTGTAGCAATTATTCTTCTACAAAAACCAGCTTTAAGAGCTTTACTAGATTATGAAAAACAGAAAAAAGCAGGTAAAGATCCTGTTTTTGTTCCGGAAGAAATCGGAGTTTCTAATGCGCATATTTGGAATACTCTGAATAAGACAAAAGCGAATTAATCGAATTTTTTGATACTATTTTGAAGCTTCTAATTGCAATTTTTGGGTTGCAATTAGAAGCTTTTATTTTATAGGAACAAATTACTTAATTAAGCTATCTTTGCAGCTTTCAAAAAAAGAGCTAATCAATTAAATGGTTAACCGAATAAATAAAAAACAATGATTACAATTAACGATATATCGGTTCAATTTGGAGGAACTACACTTTTTAGTGATGTTTCTTTTGCTATCAATGAAAACGATAAAATTGCCCTTATGGGTAAGAATGGTGCGGGAAAATCGACACTTTTAAAAATTATTGCAGGGAATTCTAAACCTTCAACAGGAAGTGTTTCAACTCCTAAAGATGCTGTTGTGGCTTATTTGCCTCAGCATTTATTAACTACTGATGGAGCAACAGTGATGGAAGAGGCTTCAAAAGCTTTTTCTGAAATCTTTGCTATGAAAGCTGAAATTGATGAAATCAATGAGCAATTAACGATTAGAACGGATTACGAAAGTGATGACTATATGAAGTTAATCGAACGTGTTTCGGATTTAAGTGAAAAGTTTTACGCTATTGAAGAAGTAAATTATGAGGCTGAAGTGGAAAAAATCTTGATGGGACTAGGTTTTGTTCGTGAAGATTTTACAAGACAAACATCAGAGTTTTCAGGAGGATGGAGAATGCGGATCGAATTGGCTAAAATTTTATTGCGCAAACCGGATTTGATTTTACTGGATGAGCCTACCAACCACATGGATATCGAGAGTATTCAATGGTTAGAAGATTTCCTGATTAATTCGGCTAAGGCAGTTGTGGTGATTTCTCATGATAGGGCTTTTGTTGATAACATTACTAATCGTACTATTGAGGTAACAATGGGTAGAATATACGATTACAAAGCTAAATATTCGCATTATTTAGAATTGCGAAAAGATCGTAGAATTCACCAACAAAAAGCTTACGATGAGCAACAAAAAATGATTGCTGATAATCGTGCTTTTATCGAGCGATTTAAAGGAACTTTTTCTAAAACAGATGCGGTTCAGTCTCGTGTTCGAATGTTAGAAAAATTAGAAATTGTTCAGGTGGATGAAGTGGATACTTCGGCTTTAAGACTGAAATTTCCACCTGCAGCTCGTTCTGGTCAATATCCGGTTGTGGTGAAGGATTTGGCTAAAACTTATGGTGATCATGTGGTTTTTAAGGATGCTAATATTGTTATTGAAAGAGGTCAAAAAGTAGCTTTCGTAGGTAAAAATGGGGAAGGAAAATCAACAATGATTAAAGCTATCATGAAAGAAATTGGTATTGATGGCGGAAGTGTTGAGATTGGTCATAATGCTCAAATTGGTTATTTTGCTCAAAATCAAGCTTCATTGTTAGATGAAAATGCGACTATTTTTGAAACCATAGATAATATTGCTGTTGGCGATATTCGTACTCAAATCAAAAATATTTTGGGTGCATTCATGTTTCAAGGTGATGATATTACAAAGAAAGTAAAAGTGCTTTCTGGTGGAGAAAAAACACGTTTGGCAATGATAAAATTGTTGTTAGAGCCTGTTAATTTGTTGATTCTGGATGAGCCTTCCAATCACCTGGATATGAAAACTAAGGACATTATTAAGGATGCATTACGTGATTTTGATGGGACTTTAATCTTAGTTTCTCACGACCGTGATTTCCTAGATGGATTAGCAACTAAGGTTTTCGAATTTGGAAACAAAAGAGTGGTAGAGCATTTTGAAGATATTTCTGGTTTCTTAGCGCACAAGAAAATGGAAAGCATGAGAGAGATTGAAAAATAAATTCCGATTTAACAATAAAAATAATGGCACAAGTTGATTCTTGTGCCTTTTTTTGTTTTAGAATTATTTGTAGAGTTAAATTCGGATTCCAGGAGGAAGTAATTCTTTGTAGGATGGATTTTTTTTGAAAAACTGAACGATTCTGGGGTAGGTAGGAACGACTTTTAATCGTTGTTCAATGGCATTTTCTAAGATAGTTTTAAGTAAATTGTCAATGAATTTTTCGTTATTGAATTCTTCGGGAGTATTAATTTTAGTTAAAAATATTTTTCGTTCCTGAAAAGAATATTCTACTGTTACGAGTCCTTCGGGGATTGTGGTTTCAAATTGTCTTGCAAAAGAGTTGTCTTTAATTTCGATAGTTGCAATTGTTTCCATAATTTTTTATTTATTGAAAAGACTATAAAATAAGAACTAATAAAGATTATTCTTTTTTATAGCCAAATTATCTGTGCGATGATTTCTAACAGAAATGAGGGATTGTAAAGTTAAGTAATTGATAGTCAAAATCAAATAATTTTAACTTTACATTTTTAGGGTTGTTGTAAAGCTGGAGATTTCTTGTTGGTAAAATTAGGTGAGCGTTCTTAAAAGTTTTAATTTAGTTTTTTTACTATTGCAAAAGTTGAAATTTTACTATGAGCAAAATTCCTGTTTATTTTATGCCTGGATTAGCAGCAAATCCTTTGATTTTTGAGCGAATCAAATTGGACGAAGCGTTATTTGATGTTTATTATTTAGAATGGCTAATCCCTGAACCTGATGAAGCTTTAGAGGATTATGCTGCTCGAGTAGCTTTAGGGATAAAAGAAGAGTATCCCGTACTAATTGGGGTATCTTTTGGTGGGATTCTGGTACAGGAAATGGCTAAGTTAATTGCTGTTCGAAAAGTGATTGTTATTTCGAGTGTGAAATCTAAGTTCGAATTTCCGAAACGAATCCACTTTGCTAGAAAAACAGGAGTTTATAAATGGATTCCCATTCGCTTGATATTGCGTTTTGGAAAGTTGGCACAATTTGTATTTGGAGAAAAATATTCAAAACGAATGGAGCTTTACGATACTTTTTTATCAGTTAGAGATATTCGTTATTTAAAGTGGGCTATTGAAAAAGTGGTTCTCTGGAATCGAAAAGAAGTCGATAAACGAGTGATTCATATTCATGGAGATAAAGACCGAATGTTTCCTGTGAAAAATATTCAAAACTGTATTTCGGTAGCAGGAGGGACTCATGTAATGATTTATACTAAATACAGCTGGTTTAATGCTAACTTAGCAGCTATAATACAAGGGAGTTGAATGTTGGAAATAGTCATAAAAAAAACCAAATTCACATTAAGAATTTGGTTTTTTTATGTTTGAATTAGAAAAAAATTAGATTTTTTTCATTTGTTCTTTCATCATTGTGATTTGGTCTTTCAACATGTTTTGTTTGTCTAGCTTTTTTACTTCACTAATCAAGTTTGTAGCTTCTAGTTTTCTTCTGCGTGACAAAGCGATTCCTGCCAGGTTTAATTTGGCTACAGCTAAATCCATATCCATTGATAAACCTAATTCAATTGCTTTCTTGAAATATTTCTCAGATTGATTGATGTTAGTTTGCGAAAGCATGATTCCATGAAGGTAATTAAAGTAACCTTGTTGCTTTCTAATCAATGCCGATTCTGGATTTTTAATATAAGAAAGCCATTTTTGAGCACCTTCAAAATCTTGTTTTCTTAATTTTAAAAAAGCCAATAAGATAAATTCGTTTCTGTAATAAAGAAAAACAGGAATTATGGTAAGTAATAATAAGAAGATTCCATTTCCGATATTGTTTTCTGTAAATTGCCAAATGCTAGTAATTACGATAAGTCCAGCGATAATAAGTTTGATATTCTTGTTTAACATGATGGGTATATAATTTGTGTTTGCAAAGATAGTAAAAGGAATTAAAAATATTTTTATAAAACTTCTTGCTAGAAAAAAAAGTCTTTGTATATTTGCACTCGGTTTCAGAATAACCACTATTCGAAAAATAAAAGATACATATAAATAAGTTTTAAAGATACAAAGCAATGAGCAAAAGAACGTTTCAACCATCGAAAAGAAAAAGAAGAAATAAACACGGATTTATGGACAGAATGGCTTCTGCAAATGGAAGAAAAGTTCTTGCGCGTAGAAGAGCTAAAGGAAGACATAAATTAACTGTTTCTAGCGAACCTAGACACAAAAAATAATGTTTATATAAGCATAAATAAGGGCGTTACTTTTTTTAGTACCGCCTTTTTTTATATCTTGTCGGTAAAATAAGACTCAAGCTTAAGATTATTAGTGAGTTGCATCATTTTTAAACAAGAGAAATTGAGTAAAAAAAATTACTTCATTAAAACAATAATTATCATATAATGCCAAAAGACACTTCAATAAAATCAGTTTTAATTATAGGTTCAGGTCCTATTGTTATTGGTCAAGCTTGCGAATTTGATTACGCAGGATCACAATCAGCACGTTCTATTCGCGAAGAAGGAATCGAGGTTATTCTTATCAATTCAAACCCTGCTACAATTATGACCGACCCTTCTATGGCGGATCATATTTATTTGAAGCCTTTAACAACAAAATCGATTATCGAAATTCTAAAAGAGCATCCACAAATTGATGCTGTATTGCCTACAATGGGAGGACAAACAGCGCTTAACTTGTGTTTAGAAGCACAAGACAAAGGAATTTGGGATGATTTTGGAGTACGATTGATAGGAGTTGATGTAAATGCCATTAATATTACTGAAGATAGAGATCAGTTTAAAGCTCTTTTGAAGAAAATTAATGTTCCAACTGCTCCTGCTGAAATTTGTACTTCTTATTTGAGAGGAAAAGAAATTGCTCAGGAATTTGGTTTTCCACTTGTAATTCGTCCATCGTTTACATTGGGAGGTACCGGAGCTTCTATTGTATATAAACCAGAAGATTTTGATAGATTATTGACTGCTGGTCTGGAAGCATCACCAATTCACGAAGTTTTAATTGATAAAGCTTTGATGGGATGGAAAGAATATGAATTAGAACTTTTAAGAGATAAAAATGATAATGTTGTAATTATCTGTTCGATTGAAAATATGGACCCAATGGGAATCCATACAGGAGATTCGATTACAGTGGCTCCTGCGATGACATTGTCAGACACTACTTTCCAAAAATTACGTGATTACGCTATCTTGATGATGCGTAGTATTGGTAACTTTGCTGGAGGTTGTAACGTACAGTTTGCGGTTTCACCTGATGAAAAAGAAGATATTGTAGCTATCGAAATCAACCCTCGTGTATCTCGTTCTTCTGCATTAGCTTCTAAAGCTACTGGTTATCCAATTGCTAAAATTGCTTCAAAATTAGCTTTAGGATACAACTTAGATGAATTGCAAAATCAAATTACAAAATCTACTTCGGCTTTATTTGAGCCTACTTTGGATTATGTAATTGTAAAAATACCACGTTGGAACTTTGATAAATTTGAAGGTTCTGATAGAACTTTAGGTCTTCAAATGAAGTCTGTAGGTGAGGTAATGGGTATTGGACGTTCGTTCCAGGAAGCTTTACACAAAGCAACTCAATCCTTAGAAATTAAGCGTAATGGTTTAGGAGCTGATGGTAAAGGATACACTAATTACGAGCAAATTATTGAAAAACTAACGTATGCAAGTTGGGATCGTGTTTTTGTAATTTATGATGCTATTGCAATGGGAATTCCATTGAGTAGAATTCACGAAATTACCAAAATCGATATGTGGTTCTTGAAACAATACGAAGAATTACATACTCTTGAGAAAGAAATTGCTAAATATACTGTAGCAACTTTACCTAAAGAATTTTTGCTTGAAGCCAAACAAAAAGGTTTTGCCGACAGACAAATTGCTCACATGATGGGTTGTCTTGAAAGTGAAGTACACACTTTGCGTAGAAGCATGAACATCAACCGTGTGTTTAAACTAGTTGATACTTGTGCGGCTGAGTTTAAAGCCAAAACACCTTACTACTATTCTACTTTTGAAGCTGAAATTGAAAAAGCAGATGGAACCCGTTTTGTAGACAATGAAAGTGTGGTTACTGATAGAAAGAAAATCATCGTATTAGGTTCAGGACCTAACCGTATTGGGCAGGGAATCGAGTTTGACTACTCTTGTGTACACGGAGTCTTGGCTTCTAAAGAGTGTGGATACGAAACCATCATGATTAACTGTAATCCGGAAACCGTTTCGACTGATTTTGATACAGCTGATAAATTATACTTTGAACCAGTATTCTGGGAACATATTTACGATATCATCCAACACGAGAAACCAGAAGGTGTAATCGTTCAGTTAGGTGGACAAACAGCGCTTAAATTAGCGGAGAAATTAGCTAAATACGGTGTAAAAATCATCGGAACTAGTTTTGATGCACTTGATTTAGCAGAAGACAGAGGACGTTTCTCTGATTTATTGACCGACTTGAAAATTCCTTTCCCTAAGTTTGGAATTGCTGAAACAGCTGACGAAGCTTCTGAACTTGCTGACCAATTGGATTTCCCATTATTGATTCGTCCTTCTTATGTATTGGGAGGTCAAGGAATGAAAATTGTAATCAACAAACAAGAGTTAGAAGAGCACGTAGTAAACTTGTTGAAGACTATTCCAGGAAACAAATTGCTTTTAGACCACTATCTTGACGGAGCTATTGAAGCAGAAGCTGATGCCATTTGTGATGCTGACGGAAATGTTTACATCATCGGAATTATGGAGCACATTGAGCCTTGTGGAGTACACTCAGGAGATTCTAACGCTACATTGCCTCCTTTTAACTTAGGAGAATTTGTAATGCAACAAATTAAAGATCATACTAAGAAAATTGCTGTAGCATTAAAAACGGTTGGTTTAATCAACATCCAGTTTGCTATTAAAGACGATACAGTTTACATTATCGAAGCTAATCCAAGAGCTTCCCGTACGGTTCCGTTTATTGCTAAAGCTTACGGAGAGCCTTATGTAAACTATGCTACTAAAGTAATGTTAGGACATAGCAAAGTAACAGACTTTGATTTCAATCCACAATTAAAAGGATATGCCATCAAGCAACCGGTATTCTCTTTCAGTAAGTTCCCGAATGTAAACAAAGCTTTAGGACCTGAAATGAAATCTACAGGAGAAAGCATCTTGTTTATTGATGACTTAAAAGACGACCAATTCTACGAATTGTACTCTAGAAGAAAAATGTACTTGAGTAAATAAGCACTTAAGTTTAAATATTGAAAAAGCCCCTTTTTGGGGCTTTTTTTTGGTTATAATGTTGCTAAGCTTTGCCTATTTCCAAGCGATTGGTTTTTAGCACAGTTCATTGCGAGGAACGAAGCAATCTCAGCCAGTAACTCTACAAAGTAGTTTGTTATGTTTTGTATTGATTATTTGCTCATTGTTTTGCGGGTATGGAAAGCATTTCCGCGCTATTGGTTATCGGGGTTATTGATGTTTATTGATTTTAGTTCGTTATTAAATCTTCGGGATAATAGCCATAGCGCATGTATACTTTACCTTCCTTAATTTCATAATAGGGTTCCTGATAAATTTTTTCTAATTTTGAATGAGACTGGTATCTAGGAACAGTAATTGGTTCTTCCATATCAACTTTATGCGGTTGTTTATTGCTTTTTCTTTTAGATGGATCGAATTCCCAACAAACAGGTGATGCCCACTTTCCATTTTTCATTTTGTAAACAGGTTGATATTGATATTTTTTATGAATCAATTCATTACAATATTTGCCAACAAATAAGAGAACATTTTCAAATTCATCATATCGCACCTTTGAATTATGATCATATGATACAAAATCAATAATTTCAAAGTTTATATTTTGAGAGATTTTTGTTAAGATTTTGTATTTCGATTTAGATTTCGAATCCATTCGTACATGTAAGATTTCAGTCTTAATTTTAGTTTTTGGATCCGTTACAATAGTGTAACAATTTGTAGGTTGTTTTACTGGACTGACATTTATTTTTTTTCCGATGAAAATAAATGTTTCAGGATTCTTTTCGTTGCAAGTAATAGTTTCGTCACAAGGCGTAATTTTTTGAGAAAATTGAGAATATGCACTTTGTAAACTAAAAGACAGAAACAACATAAATACTATTTTCATTATTTGATTTTATTTATATTTCGAGAAAATTCCAGAATCAGTAGCAGTCCAAAAAGAACATTTTTGGCCACAGGCTTTTAAGGCGCTATTAGCCCAGCTGTTGCAGGTTTTAAAGAGGCTATAACTTCCGGTGGCTTCATAAAAAGCATCGGTTTTTCCATAATTAGCATTGGTAAATATTGGGATATAATTTCCTGAGGCATCTTTTTGAAAGCTATTGTTGATGTAAGCAATCAAACGGCCGTATTGTTCTTTGCTAATTAGCATGGATTTACAATCGTTGCCTAATTTTATTGTTTTGTAATAGGTGGCGTGAATGGCCGTAGTGCTTAATCCTGTTGCCGCTTTAAAGGCCACCGAAGCTTTTAAATCAGACCACTCAGGTGTTTCTAAATAAAAACCTTTATCGCCCCAACCCATAGCGATGTAGTTATAGGTCGAATCGGCTGCTTTTGTGTTCTTATACTGAATTTGTTGGCTCCAATCTATTTGTGCATTTTTTGTTGGCATAACAATATCGGTGTGTACGCCATTAGTTAGAATAAAAATTTCAACTTCGGGTTTGGTGTCAACTTCTTTGTCAATTGTGATTTTGGATAAAAGGTAGGCCGAAAGCCCATAGCATAAAAGGAATCCTAAAAAGCCTAAGATTAGTTTGAAAAGGAATTTTGTAATTTTTTTCAAGTTGGATGAATTGATGGTTATTTCTTTCAAAAATAACTAAATTTAGTACAAGTCAATCTGCTAATCGAAATAAATAAGCATTTAAAATTTTTGAAAAAAGAAATAATAAAAAAAAGCGATTGAAAATAGTATTGCTATTCTCAATCGCTTTTCTATTGTATTCGATTTTTATTAATCCAAACGGGTTAAATCAATGTTTTCTGGTGTGTGCAGTATCATCGGGAATTTTTCTATTTTCACTGAGCTACTGTCTAAACCAAAGGCACTTTCTTCAGACAAACTCAGTTTTTTGATAAAGAAATATGAGTTCATAATGATGTTTTCATGCCATTTTAAATCGTTATCATTGGATAAAAATTTCTCTGAAAGCACAAATTTAAAGTCACCAATGATGTTGTTTTTGTTCAATGATTCGTAACGGCTTCTAATATCTACTTCTCCGTTTTTAACCATATCTCTAATTACTTCTTTGAACAAAAGATTGATTTTTGTAGGTTCTCTAAAACCTAAATTAAAGTCCACACGATACAAATCGTCTTTCATTATCTCGGTAACACGGTATTCTGTTTTGTAAGGTTCGGTTAAGATGTTTACGTGTACAAACCAGTAAATGTCGGCTCTTTTAGGTCTTTTTTGCAAAATAGAGTACATTACTTTTTCTTCTATTTCATCTGCGCGTCCGGCATTAGTCATGTAAACCAAATGCGTAGCATATTTAGGAATACTCAGGTCGACACTTAATTCGCTTAATACTTTTTTGTAATCTTCAACTTTTACAATTTTAGTATAAATTTTGTTGATTTTTTTGGCTGAATGCCAAATAGACATTACACAAATTAACAGCAATGCTATGATTAAGGTTACATAACCACCATCGGCAAATTTAGTAATGTTTGCCGCCAGGAAGCTAAACTCTATTAGCAAATAAATAGTAATAAGTGGCACCATGATGTATAATTTTACTCTTTTCATTATTAAAAAGAAATTGAGTAAAATAGTGGTCATAATCATACATAAAATAATGGCTAGACCATAAGCATGTTCCATGTTGCTTGATTCTTCAAAGTGCAAAACAATGCCCACACAACCAAAGAATAATAACCAGTTGATGGAAGGAATATACAATTGACCTTGCAATTCAGTAGGGTATTTGATTTTTACTTTTGGCCAGAAATTCAATCGCATTGCCTCATTAATCAAGGTGAAAGAACCGCTAATTAAGGCTTGAGAAGCAATTACGGCGGCCATTGTTGCAATAACGATTCCGAATGGCTGGAACCAATCTTCCATGATTAAGTAGAAAGGATTTCCGTTTTTTCCGCCTAAAGCTTGTAGTGTTTGGCCTTCGTTATGAATAAGATAAGCACCTTGACCAAAATAGTTAAGTACTAATGTTGTTTTGACAAAAATCCAACTGATGCGAATGTTTTTTCTTCCGCAGTGTCCCATGTCGGAATACAAAGCTTCGGCTCCGGTAGTACATAAAAAGACAAAACCTAGAACAAAAAATCCGTCAGGGTGTATGGTCAATAAATGGTAAGCATAGTAAGGGTTTAATGCTTTAAAAACTTCGGGATGGTGTACAATTTGTATGGCACCAAGAACACCAAGCATAGTAAACCAAATAAGCATCATTGGGGCAAAAAACTTTCCTACCAGTTTGGTTCCAAATTGCTGAATAGTAAAAAGAACAAATAGAATTCCAATTACAATGGGTACGGTGTTGATTTCAGGATAATAGGTTCTGATTCCTTCTACGGCCGAAGATACCGAAACCGGAGGAGTTATAATTCCATCGGCTAGTAAGGCACTCCCTCCAATAATGGCAGGAACAATGAGCCATTTAATTTTTGTTTTCTTAACTAAGGCATAGAGTGCAAAAATTCCACCTTCGCCATGGTTGTCAGCATTTAAAGTGATGATGACATATTTTATAGTTGTTTGTAGTGTTAAAGTCCAAAATACAGCAGAAATTCCTCCTAAAACAACATCGGCATTAATGGCATGATCTCCTAATATGGCTTTCATTACGTATAAAGGAGAAGTCCCGATATCACCATATATAATTCCTAATGTAACTAATAAACCTCCGAGTGTTAATTTGCTGTGTAAATTTTTATGTGATGCGCTCATGTATATTTTTGTAAACGCCTCAAATTTACTCATTTTTAAACAAATCAAAAGTTATTATTTCAAAAAACAAAAAAACACGACTTAAGAGTCGTGTTTTTTAATAATAGCTTTAAATTTTGTTATATTCTTCTGTTGTTGTTTCTGGAAGAATGATTATTTCCCTGATTTGAACTTCTAGATCTGCTAGATTCTGTTCTTTGAGGTGCTGCAGCAGGTGCACTTGGTCTTGAAATTGTTCCTCTGTTTGGAGTACTCTGTCTAGAGCTTTGCGTTGCTCTTTGATACGTACTGTTTTGGCTAGGAGTGTAACTTCTTGAAGGTGTTTGCGTTGTTGTGCTTGGTCTGTTGCTTTGCGTATTGTTTTGATTGTAGTTTCTACTTGTTATTCTTTGCGTTGAGCTGTTGTTAGAACTAGTATTGTTGTTTCGATTATAGTCTCTGCTTGGAGTTCTTTCAGTTGCGTTTTCTCTCGAGTTGTTTGAATTGTTTTTATTGTAGTCTCTGCTCGGAGTTCTTTCAGAGGTATTGTTTCTTGAACTATTGGTGTTGTTTTGAGAATAGTTTTTATAAGTTCTTTCGCCAGTTGTATTTCCTCTTGAATTATTGGAATTATTCTGATTGTAGTTTCTAGAAGTAGTAGTTCGGTTAGTAGAATAATCTCTTCTTGAAGTGCTGTTGTTATATTGTCTTCTAGTTGTGTTTCTATTCTCTGAATAATATCTTGTTGATCTTCTGTTTTGGTCTAATTCATGACGATTAGAATAGTTGCTGTATCTTTTTGAAAAAGCATAGTTTGGATATCGTCTTTCGTATGCGTTAGAACGTCTTGCACTATAAAGAGATACGGCAATATTACTTCTTCTATAACTTACATAATTGTAACGATTGTTGAAATTTAAGCTCAATTGAATGTTGTTTCTGTAACGGTATATTGGATACGGATTCCAGGCATAATAGTAAGAAGGATAAAAATTCCAATACCAGCTTGAAACATAAGGACGGTAATTTGAAACCCAGAAAGAAGCATAAATTAACGGAGTTGAATAATATACGGGTTCGTAGATGTAATTAGGTCCATACATGTATTCATTACCAATAAATTGTACTTGTACACTGTTGTTGTTTCTTTCTACATCAATTGTTGCTACGTCTTGATATACATCGCGGTCTAAAACGGCTTGAATTATTACTAAGTGCGTGTTGTATTCTACAGATTCTATAACACGTAAATAATCTACTTCGTTATCGTTGTTTAAATCTAAATTAGAAATTTGCAGTTCAGGATCATTCAAGCGTCTTTCAAAATCTTCTAAATTTCTGGAATCTCCAAAAATAGAAGCAACTGCTCTTAGGTCAAGATTGTCGCTAATTTCGTTATTCATTGCGCTTACAGTAGCATTATTTTGAGCTTCCATTGATGTGATGAAAAATGTAGCTATTATGGCTAAGATTAGGATTGTATTTTTCATGATAGTTAGTTTTTTATATTCTTAATGAGTCACATTCAATTACTGTGCCAATTAATTTAAATGTGTTTTAGCGTTGTTTAACTTGCTGTTAAACAACTTAAAAAAGTTACTTATAGTATCCGTAAAAAAAAAGCCGTCCCGAATATTCGGGACGGCTAAAAGTATCATTGGAGGTTTACTTATCTTTTTTTTCCTCTGTCTCCATATTGTTGGAGTAATTTTCGATAAAAATCGTCTTCGGATTTTTTAAGTTTTAAAATTTTTACAGCAGGTAAAATAGTTCTTAAGCTTTTGCTGAATTTTTTTCGTAATAAAAACAATTCTTCATCGGCAGCATCCATTTGGTTCAATAAAACAGCAGCGTCTTTTTCGCTCATTTTATTTAAAGCATCACCATTCATCTTGCCTTTGAAGGCTTTCATTTTTTGGTGTCTTATTTCAAATTGCTTGTCATCATAAGCATTGTAAAGAGGCCAAAATTTTTCCGATTCTTGCGAACTTAGATTCAATTCTGAAGTAAAAAAAGCAACTTTTAAGGCTCTAATTTGCTCTTTCTTATCTTTAATATTTTCTTGAGCGTAGAAACTGCAAGTAAATAGTAGTATTAATGGTAAAATTTTTCTAAAATTCATCGTATCTTTTTTTTGTAGTATTACTCTATAATATAGTTTTCTAAATTATTATTGCTTACTAAGATGTCTTCAATGGTTTGGTCTTTCAAAGCAATATCAGTATCAATATTGTTAATATCGTCAGTATCTAAGGCATTTATTAAATCGTATTGATTAATGTTAGATTGGTAACTCAGGTAGTTTTCTAGGGTTATTGCATCTAAATCATTAGTACGACTGGCATTGTTTAATAGTGAAGGTATTGTTAAGGCAAGAACAAAAACAGCCGCTACCATCATGATAATTGTTTTCTTTTTTTGGAATAATGATATTGTTTTTGTTTCGTTTTTAGGTAAATTTTCTAATAAATTCGCTGAAAACTTTTCAAAGTAAAAATCGTCTGGAGTTTTAAATCCAGATTTAATTTTAGGGTTACTATTTAATTTAAATTCTTTCATGATATCAATTAGACTATATGGAAGGCAAAAGGTTTAATTTGTTGTTAAAAGTGATTCTATTTTTTTTACGGCATGATGATAAGAGGCTTTTAAGGCTCCCACTGAAGTTCCCAGTATCTCCGACATTTCTTCGTATTTTAATTCTTCGAAATATTTCATTTTAAAAACCAGTTGTTGTTTTTCCGGAAGTGTAGCAATGGCTTTGTGTAAAGCAATTTGGATATCATTTCCATCAAAATAAACATCAGCTTTTAGATTGTCTATGGCTTGATTTTGTAATGTTTCGGATGAAATTCCACTTTTTTTTGCTTTTTGGTTTAAAAAGGTTAAGGCTTCATTGGTTGCAATGCGATACATCCAAGAAAACAGTTTGCTTTCACCTTTAAAATTTTTTAAATTTTGAAAAACTTTGATAAAAGTGTTTTGCAAAACATCATCGGTATCGTCATGGTTCAAAACTATGTTTCGAATATGATTGTACAATGGTCTTTGGTACGTATGTAGCAATTGCTGAAACGCCTCGTTTTGCGTTTTAGGATTTAATAATTGTTGTATGAATTCCTTTTCTTCCAGCAAAGTTTCTTTTTGAATTAGATGTAAAAGTCATAGTAAGGTTTAATTAAAAAAAGAAATTTTTTAAAATTCCGATTCTTCCTCAGTAACTTTTGGTTTTGATTCTTCAGTTGGAATACTTTTTTCTGCTGTTGGATAATAGGTTTTTTCTTGAGGTATTACTTTAGGAACTATAGGGATATAAATTTCAGTAACCCATTTAGAAGGATTTTTATCTTCAGATTTTGTTGTTGAATAAATTTCTAAATGAGAAAAAGCAGGGTTTTGACTGAGTTTGCTTTGATTCAGGTAGTTGATTGTTTTTGTATAGGCCGCTTTTAAATGCGAATAATCTCCTGTCAAAGTGGTTTTAGCTCCTTCAAAAGCATCTAGTTTTCCTGCTACAATATCACTTCCGGAACTTAAAAAGATAGCATCCCTAATCCCTATTCCAATGGTTATTCGGCTAAGTCCTTTTGCTGCGTCATAAGTATGGTAAATAATAAAAGGTTTTCCAGTAACAACAATATTGTTTTTCTCGCAAAATGTAGTCAATTTTGGAATTACAATTTTAAAATTTTTATTTATTTTCACTAGTTCACTGGTAAAAGTTTGACCAATGTAATTCATAACTGGTTTTTGAACCAATCCATTTTCAATTGTAGAAAAAGTATTGATTTCATAATCCAATGCTTTGTCTAAATTGGCTAAACTTTTTTCATAAATTGCTCCAATAACTCTGTCGGGACCACCATTTATTGCCGCATATATTTTGAAGAAAAAGCTCATTTTCCCTTTGCTTCTCCAGCTAACTTTTGTTCCGCCAATAGTATCTTTAAAATGCCAACTTACATTAGACGTTGTTCCTTCAAAATCCATTGTTTGTGCAATGCTATCGTTTTCTTTTACAGCAATAGTATGCATTTGTCCATTGCCTTCTTTTCCTTCCCAAGAATAGGAGGCGCCTTTTCCAATAGTATTTTGGGGATAAGTTATTTTTATTTCAGAATCGTCTGATGTCCAAGAGCCAAAATCAGCCCAATTTCTATAATCATTTACATAATTATAAACAGACGATTTAGGAGAATTGATAATCTTACTTCTTTCTACCAAAAAATCACCTTTTTGTGTCGCTATAAATATGGATAAAGCCACTAGGCTAAGTAATAATAAAAGAAAGATATATTTTAAAATTCTCATAGTAAATTGATTGTTTGCTGATGTAAAGTTAGAAATTTTATCAATATGCAAGCCTATGAGCTGAAAAATTATAAAAAGAGATGGTTTGTTATGAAAACTAAAAAGAATTATTAAATTTTTATAAGTAGTAAGTTCTTGTAATTATTTGATAAATGAATCATAAAAAGCAAAAAAAACAATATTGTAACTTATTGTTTTTGTGTGGTTTGTTTTGTTTTTTTGAAATGACAACTTATTTTTTTGGATGAAATAAAGCAAGTTTTCATGGATTAGTGTTTGAAAAATATTTTGATAAGAAATAGCAATCCAATGAAAATAAAAAAACCAATTAAAATTTTATAATTTCCTTTGTAAAAAATCCGGTGTGTTTTAATGTCTTTTCTATAAGAAAAAATCATAACAACGATAAAAGCAATAAGAAAGCAAACAGCAAAAATTAATTGACCTTGACTAAACATAATTTGAAAAATTTATTGCAAAAATAAGCAAATGTTTTAGGATTAGTTGCTAATTTGCATTTCATTTAATCAATAATAATTATGCAAAAGCAAATCAGTTCTGTTAAAGAATTTCATACAGCCTTTGGGATAGGACATAGTGAGACTCCTATTGCCGATTTGGGAGAGACTAAAAACACACTTCGTTATCATTTGATGAAAGAAGAAAATGAAGAATATCTGGAAGCGGTTAAAAACAACGATTTAGTCGAAATTGCCGATGCTTTAGGAGATATGATGTATATTTTGTGTGGAACAATAATCGAACACGGACTTCAGGATAAGATTGAAGCTGTTTTTGATGAAATTCAACGTAGTAATATGAGTAAGTTAGGTGAGGATGGTAAACCTATTTACCGTGAAGATGGTAAAGTAATGAAAGGACCTAATTATTTTAAACCTGATTTTTCTAAAATTTTAGAGAATTTTTAAAAATATTTAAGTCTAAAAAATAAAGGCGATTTTCAATATTGAAAATCGCCTTTTTATATTTTTAAAATAGGAAATTATATTTTCACAGTCCAACCAAATGGATCTTCGGCTAATTTATGCTGAATGTTTGTTAGTTTTTCTTTTAATTGTAACGCAATAGAATCTTCTATTTTAGGTAATTCAAAATATTCTTCTTTGTATGCGAATCCTTTTATAGGGCTAACAACAGCTGCTGTTCCTGCGCCAAAGATCTCTTTTAAACTACCATCTTTAATTCCTTCAATCAATTCAGAAACAAGGACAGGTCTTTCTTCAATAGCAATTCCTTCTCTTTTAGCCATCGCAATAAGACTTTTACGTGTAACACCATCTAAAATTCTTTCGCTAGTAGGAGCTGTTACTAAAGTATCATTGATTCTAAAAAATACATTCATAGTACCGGCTTCTTCTAACTTAGTATGCGTTGCATCATCAGTCCAAATAATTTGTTGGAATCCTTCTTTGTTAGCTAAACTAGTAGGGTAGAATTGACCAGCGTAGTTTCCAGCTGTTTTAGCAGCACCAATACCACCATTTGCAGCTCTACTAAAATGCTCTGCAATAAGAACTTTAACTTCTCCTGAATAATAGGCTTTGGCTGGAGAAAGGATAATCATGAATTTGTATTCGCTAGATGGATTCGCTACAACACCAAAACCAGTTGCAATCATAAAAGGTCTTATGTATAGAGTGTTTCCTAAACCTTTTTTAATCCAAGCTTCGTCTAATTTTAATAATTGATTCAATCCATCCATGAACAATGTTTCAGGGATTTCGGGCATAGCCATTCTAACTGCAGAACTATTAAAACGTTTCACGTTTTCGTCTGGTCTAAAAAGCCAAATAGCATCATTGTCATCTTTGTAGGCTTTCATACCTTCAAAAATAGCTTGTCCATAATGAAATACTCTCGATGATGGATCCATCATAAAAGGAGCATAAGGTTTGATAGTTGGGTTTTGCCATTCTCCATCTTTAAAATCACATTCAAATAAATGATCAGTAAAAACAGAACCAAAATTTATATTGTCAAAATCTACTTCGTTAATTTTTGTATTAGGGGCTTTTATAATTTCAATTTTATTGGCTTGAGTTGTACTCATAATAATGTTTTTTTGTTTTTTTTTGAATGTATAATTAAGCTTAAGTATAAAATTTCACTTAATGATGAGCTAAACTTTGATTCCTGCAAAATTAAATAAAAAAGGACAAAAAACTTGCTAAAACTTTAATAATTGTTACTATTGAATATGATTTTCGTATATTCAAAAAAAAATAAAAAAAAAGACAAGCATTTATATGAAATATGCAATAAATCAATGTTTTTTACGATTTTATAAGCTGTTTTTTGAGTAATTTTGGTTGCAAATAAGAACCAATTTAATATTAAAGACTTAGAAAAATTGAAAAGAGAAATAATACAAACTAAAGACGGTTCTACAACAATTCATTTAGAAGAATGGAATGAAAGTTATCATTCTAAACATGGAGCCATTCAAGAAGCAAAACATGTTTTTATAAAAAATGGACTTTCATTGTTTGAAAATCAATCGGTTGCTATTTTGGAAATTGGTTTTGGTACCGGATTAAATGCTTTTATAAGTTTCTTAGAAGCTCAAAAAATGAGGCAAAATATTGAATATGTTGGGGTAGAAGCCTATCCCGTTGCTCCCGAAGAAATTTTGTCTATGAATTACGTAGCCGAGTTGAATGCAGAAAATCAATTGGCTATTTTTGAAAAAATGCACACTTCAAATTGGAATGAAAAAATTGTTTTAAGTGGTGATTTTTCGTTAACTAAAAGACAGCAGTTTTTTCAAGATATTGATGACGTAGCACAATTTGATTTGATTTATTTTGATGCATTTGGCTATCGAGTTCAACCCGAATTATGGAGTACCGCCATTTTTAAAAAAATGTATGATGCTCTTAAAGATAATGGTGTTTTAGTGACTTATGCGGCAAGAGGAGTTGTTAAACGAAGTATGATAGAAGTGGGGTTTAAAGTAGAAAAATTAGAAGGGCCTCCAGGGAAAAGAGAAATGTTTAGAGCTTTTAAATGATTTTTTGAGAAAAAAGAAGTTCTTTTTATTTTAATATAATAATAATTAAAAAACTGCGTTAAAAATAAAGTGATGTATTTTTAAATTTATTATTTTTACGAAGCCTTAAATTATGTTTAACCTTTAAAATAGTTTATCTATTATGTCAAAAATCATGTTTGATTATACAAAATCGATATTAGAAAGAGTGAGTTTTGATCCAGTCCTTTTTTGTAAAGAATTAGAAAAAGCAATTAAAGCGCTCTTACCGTATGAATTAGAGCAGTTGAAAGAATGGCTGACTTCTTTTATAATAGAGAAACCAGAATTGAAACCATCATTATTGATTGTAAATATTTAAAAAAAAGGAATCCTAGAGATTCCTTTTTTTATGCTTTCAAGCCGATGTTTTAATGTTATTTCATTTTTAAAACTTGCTGAACTGAATTATAAGTTAAATATTTCGTAAAATAAGATTAAATGTATTTCATCGTACTTTATGTGTTTTTTAACGATTTTTAACTTGTAATCTAAAGTTTGTTTTTTGTAAATTACCATACATTATTTAGATAACTTTTAATACCCAATTAGTATGCCTAGAATGATATATGATTACACAAAATCAATTCTCGAAAGAGTAAGTTTTGCTCCAGATTTATTTGTAAAAGAACTTAAGAAAGCAGTTCGAAATTTATTGCCACACGAGATTGAACATCTCCACAATTGGCTTTTGTATTTTACTAAAGAAAAGCCAGAATTGCAGCAATGTTTGTTTATTGTAGAAAGGAATTAAAGTTGAAGAGTAGAGTCAAGAAGTTAGAAAATCTTGACTCTATTTTTTTTGAAGAGGGCTTATTATTTGAACATTTTGAAAAACAATGGCTCCTTTAATAACCCCCGCAATTGTACTTCTTAAAGCTTCAATAATTTGTATTTTTAATTCGCTTTTAGGATAAATTAAACTGACCTCACGGGCTGGTTTTGGCTCCACAAAATGGCGTAATTTAATTTTATCGGATTCTTTTAAATCTAAAGTGTGTAAATAAGGTAAAAGGGTTGTTCCTAGTCCTTCATCGGCTAGTTTTATTAAGGTTTCAAAACTACCGCTTTCAATTTGAAAATGATTGCCTTCGTGACGTGTATCGTTTTTACATAGATTTAAAATTCCGTCTCTAAAACAATGTCCGTCTTGAAGTAGTAAGATTTCATCGATATTTAAATCGCTAATTTCGATTTCTTTTTTCTGAAAATTATGATGGCTCTCTGGAATATATGCTACAAAAGGCTCAAAGTACAATACAATTTCTTTGATTTTTTCTTCCATTAATGGAGTAGCTGCAATCGCGGCATCTAAATGTCCATTGTTGAGTTTTGTAATAATTTCTTCGGTATTTAATTCTTCTATGATGAGTTTTACCTTTGGATGTTTTTTTATAAAATTATTTAAAAACATTGGTAGTAAAGTCGGCATAATTGTAGGAATGATTCCTAATCTAAATTCGCCTCCTATAAATCCTTTTTGTTGCTCAACAATGTCTTGGATTCTATCTGCTTCATTAACAATGTTTTTGGCTTGATTTACTATTTTTTGTCCAATATCTGTTAGTTGAATGGGTTTTTTGGTTCGGTCAAAAATCTGAATATTAAGTTCTTCTTCAATTTTTTGAATTTGCATACTCAAAGTGGGTTGAGTGACAAAACATTTTTCGGCAGCTAAAGTAAAATTTTTATGCTCAGCTACTGCAAGAACGTATTTAAGTTGTGTAATGGTCATGGATAGAGAATTTTGATGCAAATATAAAAACAATCAATTTAATTTATGGAATAAAGAATACTTTTTTAAGCTCAATTTTGTTTGTATTCTTTCAAATAAATATAAAAATCTATCATTTGTAATTAGGGAAAATATAAGTAATTGTTTTTATTGTCATTGGAATTAATAAAAATCACCTGTAAAAATTTCAATAATGCTATTTTTTTAGAAAAAAAGTTAGTTTTTTTCTAGTTTGAATTTATTTAGGTTTATTTTTGTGTTTATGAAATTAGTAGCACGCTTTTTTTTATTTGTTTTCATTGCTTTTTTATCAACTCCTACCATTATTAAGTTGATAGAAAAATCAACAGACACAACTATTTTTTTTAGTATGTCAGAGGAAGAGCATGTAAAAAAAGAAGTTAAAAATTTCGTTTATTTTGATACTTCTCTTCCTGTTTTTGATTTGAAAATAACTCCTTTGAGAAGTTTAATCCTCTCGGAGAATTTATCAAAACATGATAATGTTTTAAGAGAAATATTTTCACCTCCACCCAACTGCGCATAATACTTTCCGTTAGAGTTTTTAAAAATTTTTGGCTTCATTTTTTAATGTAGTTAAAGTTTATATATAATTTATTGTAGTATTATGACAAAAAAAATTAATCTTTTTGCCAACCTTAAATCGGATTTTGCTTCTGGTTTAGTGGTTTTTTTGGTGGCTTTGCCATTGTGTTTAGGAATTGCAATGGCTTCTGGTGCACCCTTGTTCTCAGGTATTATTTCAGGTGTTATTGGTGGGCTAGTAGTAGGCTATTTAAGCCAATCGCATATAAGTGTTTCTGGACCTGCAGCTGGTTTAACAGCTATTGTTTTAACAGCCATATCAGATTTAGGTGCTTTTGATATCTTTTTATCTGCGGTTTTCATTGCAGGCGTTTTCCAGTTAATTTTAGGATTTGTTAAAGCGGGAAGTATTTCTAATTATTTTCCAACTAATGTAATTGAAGGTATGCTAGCGGGTATTGGAATTATCATAATTTTAAAACAATTGCCTCATGCTTTTGGTTATGATGCTGATTTTGAAGGAGATCAGTCTTTTTTTCAAATTGATGGCGATAATACATTTTCTTCTTTATTTAAGGTGTTGAATCACTTTCAATTAGGATCTATAGTTGTGACTTTAATTTCTTTGGCTATTCTGATATCTTGGGATAAAGTTCCTTTTCTAAAAAAGATAAAATTAGTACCTGCAGCTTTGATTGCAGTAATTTCTGGAATCGTGATTAATGAAATTTTTATCCGTACAGGAAGTTCTTTGGCTATTTCTAAAAGTCATTTGGTTTCATTACCTGTTCCTACTTCTTTTGATGAGTTTAAATCAATTATTGTGACGCCAAATTTTGGAGGATTGACAAATCCTCAAGTTTGGACTGTAGGTTTAACCATTGCCATTGTAGCTTCTATTGAAACTTTATTGTGTATTGAGGCTTCAGATAGATTGGATTCTCAAAAAAGATATACCAATACTAATGTTGAGTTAAAAGCACAGGGAATTGGAAATATGGTGAGTGCACTTCTTGGAGGTTTACCTATGACATCAGTTGTGGTTCGTTCTTCAGCCAATAGTAATGCTGGGGCTAAATCTAAGATGTCTACCATTATCCACGGTTCTTTATTGTTATTAAGTGTTTTAATTATTCCCGTAATATTGAACAAAATACCATTGGCTACTTTGGCTACTATATTGATTTTGGTAGGATATAAGCTTGCTAAACCAGCAACAATTAAACATTTTTGGGAGAAAGGAAAATATCAATTTGTGCCTTTTGTAGCAACTATGGTGGCTGTAGTTGCAACGGATTTGCTTAAAGGTGTTATGTTAGGAATTATTATCAGTGTTATATTTGTATTAAAAGGGAATTTAAAAAGAGCTTATACTTTTAAGAAAGAAGAATATGTAGATGGTGATATTATTCATATTGATTTAGCGCAAGAGGTTTCATTTTTAAATAAAGCAGCAATTAAAAGCACATTAAAATCAATTCCCGAAAATTCTAAGGTCGTAATTAGCGCCCATGATACTGTTTACATTGCCCATGATATTTTAGATTTAATTAAAGAATTTAAAACAACTCGTGCGGTAGATGAAAATATCAAAGTAAAATTAAAAGGTTTTAAGAAAGCATATCAATTAGAAAACACGGACGAAATTCCTAATCATGTTACTATTGAGCATTATTATGATGTTGCCAAAAGAGTAATGGTTAAAAAAGAAGTTTTTTAGCGATTGATTCAAAGATGAGTTTAAAAATATTGTAAACAGAATTATTAAAAACTATGGTTGATTTTTATAAAAAAATATTAGAAAATAATAAAGAATGGGTGGTAAGAGCCTTAGAAAAAGATCCTAATTATTTTGCCGATTTGGCTAAAGGACAAACACCACCTTTGTTGTGGATAGGTTGTTCGGATAGTCGAGTACCAGCTAATGAAATTATTGGAGCTAAACCAGGAGAGGTTTTTGTTCATAGAAATATTGCCAATATGGTGGTACATTCTGATATGAATATGCTTAGTGTTTTGGATTATGCCGTGAATGTTTTAAAAGTAAAACACGTTATTGTGTGTGGACATTATGGTTGTGGAGGGGTTAAAGCAGCGATGGGTAATCAATCAATCGGAATTATTGATAACTGGATTAGACATATTAAGGACGTGTACCGTATGCATAATGTGTATCTTGATTCTATTGAAGATGAAACTAAGCGTTTTAATGCTTTTGTTGAAATCAATGTAAAAGAACAGGTGTTTGATTTAGCTAAAACATCTATTGTGCAAGCCGCATGGAAAAGCGGACAAGATTTAACATTACACGGATGGGTTTATGGGTTAAATTCGGGATTTGTAACAGATTTAGAAGTAAATATGAGTTCTAACCAAGAGTTAGACAAAGTCTATCAGTTAAGTTTGTAAAAAAAAAATCGCCTTTAATTAGGCGATTTTTTTATTCATCATCTAAGTTTTCATTAAAAGCTGATGGAAGTAAAGTAGGTATAAATTTAATCAAAATAGGAAGGAGTAAACTTCCTCCAGGGAGTAAAAAAATAGTTAATGATGGGATGGTTTTACAAATATCCAGTAATTGTTTTTTTACTTTTTTCTTTTCCTTTTCGCTTAAATCTCTACGGGTAGAGTAGGCTAATAAAAGCATCAATTCCTTGCTTTGTGTGATTTCTTTGGCTAATCTATTTTTATTTCGACTAATAAGGGTAATAACACTTTGTGTGGTTTGATCGTAAAAATGTTTTACTGGATTAGAGTAATTAAAATAGGGGATTTGATTTTTGTATTTGCTTATAAAAACATCCGTGTTTTTAATACTTTCTGTTACAAATTCACTAGATATTTTTATGTTTTGCGCTAATTTATGTAAAAAGTAAATCTCTTCATTTTCAATTTCTCCATCGCTCCATAAGGCCATTCCGGCCATGTCAATTAAATAGTATTTTTCTAAATCAGATTCAAAATATTCTAGATTAAGTTCGTCTAAATTTTGAGCACTAATTTTAGAAAACTTACTATAACGAACAGAGGCTTCAAAAAGTTTGATTAATAAATCATCATAATTGGATTTATTGGTTTTAATTTTTAAGGCTAAAGTCACCACGCTAATTACGGCTTCTTCAATTTTTTTAAGATATTTTTCCGGGATTTTTCCGTTCAATAAGTATTGTCTAAAGGCCAAAATATCAATAAAAAGAAGAGCATTGGTAACAATATGTGAAAAGTTTTTATTGATAATGTCTACATTGGTTTGTACACGAGTATCAATTATTTTTTCCAAGTTTAATGAAGGAGCACCGTTAGGAAGTACTTTTTTAAACAGATTAAATCCTTGTGGATGCAAATCATCATAAAAATCCAAAGCTTTTTTTATAAAATTATTTGGGTCTACATCCTGAGTAAGTAATCCGTAAATTCCGTACAAGGTATTAAGCAAGGATACTTTAGGTATTTCATTTTGAACCCAGCCTTTGGTATCAATAAAAACAGGAGTTTCAAATGAAATAATATGACCGTAAATAAATCCCGTTGCTCTAGTTTTTTTATAAAATGAATCCGTATCCAAGAAAACATTTTGTTTTTGGAATTCCTGTGTGATAAAAAATTTATCTATCCAACCGGATGCAGAAGGGTTAATCATAGTCTCTTTTTGAAGTTACAAAGCTATGTTTTTTTATAGTTTTGATGTTATATAAAAATAAAAAAACCGTCTCAAATTTGTTAAATTAAGACGGTTTACACTATCGTAAAAGATACTTTTTATTTAATAATTGCAGTACAAGCTACTCTTGCACCAGCATTTCCAGCAGGTTGAGACGTGTAATCATCAGTGCCGTCATGAACAATTAACCCTTTTCCTAAAATATCTTTTGTTTGGTCTCCACAACCTATACACCATTCATCCGTAGTTAATTTGATCGAGCCATTTCCTTTTGTATCAGCTGTAAAATTACCAATATCTCCTTTATGGTATTCTCCAACGCCCCATTTCCCATGTTTTTTAAAGGTTGGATTCCAATGTCCTCCAGCTGAACTTCCATCAGCAGCCGAACAATCTGATTTTTCGTGAATATGTATAGCGTGAATTCCTGGTTTTAATCCAGACAATTTGGCTTCAAAAGTTACTTTTCCATTCTTTTCAATAAAAGTAGCTGTTCCAGCAACACTACTATTACTTTTTGCTTCAAAGGCAATATTTATTTTTTTAGTGTCTGCCGATTTGTTTTGAGGTTTACAACCAATAAAAACAGTGCTAATTGCTAATGTTAATACAATAAATTTTTTCATGATTTTTTAAGAATAAGATTTGAAAGCATAAAAATACTATAAAAACCGACGGAAATCAAGGTTAAACCAGTATTTCTACTTTGATTTTTCTCCCACAAAATGATTTGTTGGTGATTTGAATAGAATATTGAAAGAAGTCAAACTACCATAAATTCGGGTAATGTATTGTTGTAAATCTATTTTTTCTGTTTCTTCTAATTTACTAGAATTGATTTTTTGTTCCATTACGCGTAAGCGATCTCGAACCATTACAATTTTATGAAAAAAGGTATCAATTGGAATTTCCTTAGAAGCTAAACCTGCTTGACCTGGTTCTAAAATTAATTTACCGCCTTTCCATTTGTCTCCTATTGGAACAATTTCTGAAACATCTGACCACTTTTTAAGTAAATCACGCAGGCTTTTTTCAACATCTGAAAAACTAACTGTGTCTACTTCATTTTCCGAAGCTTCAATAATTTCAAAAGTATCGTCTAATGGAATTGTTTCTAATCCGTTTTCTATAAATGTTACCCAGTATTCTCTGGAAGAAACATTAGTAATTACTCCTTTTCCATATTCCGGATGTGCAATTCGGGAACCGATTCCTAGTATTTTCATATCTAATTGTTTTTTATCTAAAATAGGAACAATTTTTGTTATTTCAAAAGAACAATTTTATTGAATAGGAGTATTTTAATTCTAGCTTTTGTTTAACTTTAGATGTTTGATTTACAATGCTTCATTAGTTGTAATTTTAAAAATATACATTATGAAAACACATCGAATAGTGCTTTTAGTTCTTTTTTGTTGTTCCGTTTTAACGGGATTTTCTCAAGAAAAAACCAGAAAACAACTCCGGGCAGAAGAAAGAGCAGCAAAACAAAAAGAAATTGAAAAATTAGTTGATGCCAAGGAATTTCAATTTGTGGCTCGAAATTTAAATTCGCAGTCTTTTAGAATGATTGACCTAACAACGAATCCAAATTTTGTAAAATTCAAACCAGATTTTATTAAAAGTGATATGCCTTTTTTTGGCAGAGGATATAGCGGATTGGCTTATGGAGGCAGTGATTCAGGATTAAAATTTGAAGGAAAACCCGAAATGTTCACAGTAGATTTGAAAAATAAAGAGTATCAAATTAAGGCATCCGTAAAAGGACAAAATGATTTTTTTAATATGACATTATTGGTATCCTTTGATGGTAGCAGTATCTTGACTGTTATCAGTAATAATAGAGCTCCTATTAGTTATTTTGGAACAATCATGCCTATAGAAGAAGTGAAAAAATAAAACAAAACATCCCGAAATTTTCGGGACGTTTTGTTAAAAGTAAAGCAAGTTTGTTAAAAACAATATTTGTTTTCGGCAATGATTTTAGCACTAATAGTACGTCTAATCTCAACAATGTTAGGCATGTTAGTGTATTTAGTATAGCGTCTTAGCCCCATTAACATCATGCGTTGTTCATCGCCTTCGGCAAAGGAAATAATACTTTCTTTCCCTTTTTGGGTGATGATGTCAACCGCTTTATACAAGTACAATTTAGCCATTGCTATTTGTTCTTTGATATTGGCTTCTCCTAATTTTTTAGCTAATTTTTCAGTTCTTAAAATAGTAGATTCAGCCATATAAATTTCGATTAAAATATCAGCAGAAGCAATTAATAATTGTTGGTGATCATCTAAATCAGGGCCGTATTTTTGAACGGCACCACCGGCAACCATTAAAAAGGCTTTTTTCAATTTGCCAATCATTTCTTTTTCTTCGGCAAATAATTCTGAATAGTCTGGAGTATCAAAAGAAGGAATACTCATTAAGTCTTCCTGTACTTTTGAAGCAGGGCCTAACAAATCAACATGACCTTTCATGGCTTTTTTGACAAGCATTCCTACCGAAAGCATTCTATTGATTTCGTTAGTTCCTTCGTAAATACGAGTAATTCTCGCATCACGCCAGGCACTTTCCATTGGAGTATCTTCTGAGAATCCCATTCCTCCCAATATTTGGATTCCTTCGTCAGAACAATTTTGAATATCTTCGGATACGGCTACTTTTAGGATAGCGCATTCGATGGCAAATTCTTCTACACCTTTCAATTCTGCTTCTTGATGAGAAGTACCTTCGCTTTCGCGAATAGCAATTCGTTCTTCGATACATTTTGCAGCTCTGTAAACGGCACTTTCTCCGGCATAGCAGCTAGTAGCCATTTCGGCTAATTTGTATCGAATAGCTCCAAATTTCGATATTGGAACATTAAATTGAATTCTTTCATTAGAGTATTTAGCGGCTCCAGTAATAATTCTTCGTTGTGAATCCAGACAAGCTGCTGCTAATTTAATACGACCTACATTTAATGCGTTCATGGCAATTTTAAAGCCATTTCCTCTTTCAGAAAGCATGTTTTCTACCGGAACTTTAGTTTCATTAAAGAAAACTTGACGAGTTGAGGAAGCACGTATTCCTAATTTATGTTCTTCTTCGCCTAACGTAATTCCGTTTTCAGGATTGTTTTCAACGATAAATCCTGTAATGTTTTTATCATCTCCAATTCTTGCAAAAACAATGAAGAGACTGCAAAAACCAGCATTGGTAATCCACATTTTTCCTCCAGTAATGGTATAGAATTTTCCGTCTTCGGATAAAACAGCTTTTGTTTTTCCTGAATTAGCATCAGATCCGGCTCCGGGCTCTGTAAGACAATAAGCGCCAAACCATTCGCCAGAAGCTAATTTAGGAACGTATTTTTGCTTTTGTTCTTCTGTTCCATATAGGGTGATAGGTAAGGTTCCAATACCTGTATGGGCACCAAAAGCACTTGAAAACGAACCTGTAGCTCCCGAAATATAATCGCATACCAAAACGGTATCAACAAATCCCATTCCCATTCCGCCATATGCTTCAGGAACAGAAATGCTCAAAAGTCCTAATTCAGCAGCTTTGTGCATGCATTCTACTGTAAAGGCATAATCTTTTTTTTCAAAACGGTCTTTGTTTGGCCAGAGTTCTTTGTCAACAAACTCTCTGACCATGTCACGCATCATTTTTTGTTCTTCCGAAAAATCTTCTGGAATAAAAATGTCATCGCATTTTGTTTCTTTGACTAAAAACTGACCACCACGAGTCACATTTTTTTCTATTGTATCTGCCATGGCTAATATTTTTTATGTTTTTTAATTTCTGATTAATTTCAATATTATTCTTCCGACTACGGATTCATATCAAGTATTTTTTTTAATCTTTATGGGATTTCTCCTTCGTCGGAATGACAAAAAGAAGAATCTAAATCTTTACATCAACTCATAAATCCCAGCAGCACCTTGGCCAGTTCCTACACACATAGTCACCATTCCATATTTGCTGCCACGTAATTTCATTTCGTCAAATAGCTGAACAGAAAGTTTTGCTCCTGTACAACCTAAAGGATGACCTAAGGCGATGGCACCACCGTTTACGTTTACTATATCAGGATTCAGTCCTAATTCCCTGATAACAGCAAGGGATTGTGAAGCAAAGGCTTCGTTTAATTCGATAAGATCAATGTCTTTCAATTGTAATCCGGCTTGTTTTAAAGCTTTTGGGATGGCTTTTACAGGACCAATCCCCATAATTCTAGGTTCCACACCAGCAGAGGCGTAGTTTACTAATCGGGCAATAGGTTCTAGATTTAATTCTTTTACCAATTTCTCACTCATAATTAAAACAAAAGCTGCTCCGTCACTCATTTGTGAAGATGTCCCAGCGGTTACGCTTCCATCTGCAGCAAAAACAGGTCTTAATCTGGCTAAGGCTTCTAAGGAAGTATCGGCTCTTGGACCTTCGTCTTTGTTCACGGTATAAGATTTCGTTTCTTTTTTACCATTAGCATTAACAAAAGTTTGTTCAATAGTAATTGGGACAATTTGTTTATCAAATTTACCTTCGGCTTGAGCTTTCAAAGCTTTTTGGTGTGAATGAAAAGCAAATGCATCCTGATCTTCTCTGGATATGTTAAATTGTTTAGCAACGGCTTCAGCTGTTAATCCCATTCCCCAGTAATAATCTTCGTGACCTGCTTTTGCTACAGCATAATCAGGAGTGGGTCTGTAGCCACCCATTGGGATAAAACTCATGCTTTCGGCACCACCAGCAATAATACAGTCGGCCATTCCCGATTGGATTCTAGCCGTTGCCATTCCGATGGTTTCCAAACCAGAGGCACAATATCTATTTACGGTCACTCCAGGGACATCATTGATTTCTAAGCCCATTAAGGAAATGAGACGTCCAAAATTCAAACCTTGTTCTGCTTCTGGCATGGCATTTCCTACCATCACATCATCGATTCGTTTTTTATCAAAATCTGGTAATTCATTCATCATGTGCTGAATGGTTTCTGCTGCTAACTCATCAGGTCTTTTAAATCGGAACAATCCTTTAGGAGCTTTTCCCACTGCTGTTCGGTATGCTTTTACTATATAGGCTGTTTTCATTTTTTATTTAGATAATAGAAGAAAGAACAAAGAGAAAATATTTTTGTAAACAGTAAATCTTATTTCTTGTATCTTGCTTCTTGGTTCTTAGACTAATTTCTCAAAGGTTTCCCCGCTTTTAACATATATTGAATGCGTTCCATTGTTTTTCTTTCGGTACAAAGTGATAAAAAGGCTTCTCTTTCTAAATCCAATAAATATTGTTCGGAAACTAATGTTGGTTCGGATAAATCGCCACCAGCCATAACGTAAGCTAGTTTATTGGCAATTTTTTTATCGTGTTCTGATATGTAGTTTCCAGCTACCATTTGATCAGTTCCTACTAAGAACATACCTAAGGCTTGTTTTCCTAATACTTTGATGTCATTTCTTCGAATAGGCTTAGTATAACCTGCTTCAGCCATTAGTAAAGCGTGTTTTTTAGCTTCTGCAATTTGGCGGTCTTTATTCACTACAATGATGTCTTTTCCATGTTGTAAAAGTCCTGTGTCAAAGGCTTCATAAGCAGAAGTCGATACTTTTGCCATAGCAATGGTCAGGAAATATTCCTGTAAAGTGTTTAATTCTACATCGTTTTTACGGAATAAATCAGAAGCTCTTAAAGTCAATTCTTTAGAACCACCTCCACCAGGAATGACTCCAACACCAAATTCCACTAATCCCATATAGGTTTCAGCTGCGGCAATCACTTTGTCGGCATGCAAACTCATTTCGCATCCGCCACCGAAAGTCATTCCGTGAGGAGCTACAACGACAGGAATGGAAGAATAACGCACACGCATCATTGTGTCTTGAAACATCTTGATTGCCATGTTTAATTCATCATATTCTTGTTCTACAGTCATCATGAAAATCATTCCAATATTAGCACCCACCGAAAAATTTGCAGCTTGATTTCCAATAACTAATCCTTCGTATTCTTTTTCGGCTAAATCAATTCCTTTGTTAATGGCTTGTAATACATCGCCACCAATGGTATTCATTTTTGACTTGAATTCAATATTCAAAATCCCGTCTCCTAAATCTTCGATGATAGCACCACTGTTACTCCACACTTTTTTGCTTTCGCGAATATTATTCAGAATAATAAAAGCATCTTGTCCTGGGACTTTTACCTGTGTTTTTTTCGAAATATCATAGAAATAAGAAGCGCCATCTTTTACAGTATAAAAACTGCTGTTTCCAGAAGCTAACATTTCATTTACCCATGGAGCAGGAGTATGACCTTCGGTTTTAATAATTTCGATTGCTTTTTCAACTCCTATAGCATCCCAGATTTCAAACGGTCCATTTTCCCATCCGAAACCCGCTTTCATAGCATCGTCTATTTTGTATAATTCATCTGAAATTTCAGGAACTCTATTGGAAACATAAGCAAATAACGCAGCGAAGCTTTTTCTATAAAATTCTCCTGCCTTATCCGTTCCTTTAATTAAAACTTTGAAACGATCAATAGGTTTATCGATAGTTTTTGTTAATTCTAAAGTTGCAAACGAAGCCTTCTTAGCTGCTCGATATTCTAAGGTGTTTAAGTCTAGAGAAAGGATGTCTTTGTCTACTTTTTTGTAGAAACCTTGTCCTGTTTTACTTCCAAACCATTTGTTTTCGACCATTTTGGTGATGAATTCCGGAAGTTTGAATAATTCATGTGCTTCATCTTCAGGACAGTTTTCATAAATTCCATTGGCAACATGAACTAAAGTATCCAAACCAACTACATCTACTGTTCTAAATGTAGCCGATTTTGGTCGCCCAATTACAGGTCCGGTTAATTTGTCAACTTCTTCAATGGTAAGATTCATTTCTTTGACCAAATGAAACAAACTTTGTATGCCAAAAACTCCGATTCTATTTCCAATAAAAGCGGGAGTGTCCTTAGCAACTACCGAAGTTTTTCCTAAGAATTTTTCACCATAATTGTTTAAGAAATCCAACACATCTGTTGCAGTTTTTGGCCCCGGAATAATTTCAAAAAGTTTTAAGTAACGCGCAGGATTAAAAAAGTGTGTTCCGCAAAAATGCTTCTGAAAATCTTCCGAGCGACCTTCGCTCATAAAATGAATAGGGATTCCCGAAGTATTTGAAGTCACAAGGGTGCCAGCTTTTCTAAATTGGTCAATTTGTTCGAAAACTAATTTTTTGATGTCCAAACGTTCGACAACCACTTCAATAATCCAATCCGTATCAGCTATTTTAGCGATATCATCTGTAGTATTTCCAGTGGTGATTCTGTTAGCAAACTTAGTACTGTAAATAGGAGAGGGTTTTGACTTTAATGAATTAGCCAAATGGTCATTTGCAATTCGGTTTCTAACCACTTTACTTTCCAACGTGAGTCCTTTTTTGCTTTCGGCTTCCGTGAGTTCTTTTGGGATAATATCCAAAAGTAGCACTTCGACACCAATGTTGGCAAAATGACAGGCAATTCCTGAACCCATGATTCCTGAACCAATTACGGCAACTTTTTTAATGGTACGTTTCATAACTTGTTACTCTTTTATTTTTTATCTGAATAATGTATCGTTTATTCGGTAGTTTCAGATGAGTTAAATATTTTTTTATCCTGAATTAATTGATTGATGGTTTCGGCAACTTCTATAAAATGTTCCCATTTTTCATTTGGGATATTTTCTCGAATAGTTTCATTGAACTGAATGACGGTGCTTTTAGATAAGGCTCTTTTTTCCTGACCATATTCTGTTAGATAAATTAAAACTCCTCGTCCGTCATTAGGATTTTTCTTTTTAACGATTAATCCTTTTTCCTCCATAGATTTTAAAGTACGCGTTAAGCTTGTAGGCTCCATTCCCATTTTTGGACCTAAAGCAGTCGATGGTGTTCCTTTTTCTTTGTCGATACTCAATAATACAAATCCTGTTGCCATGGTAGCGCCATATTTAGCCGCTTCCTCATTATACATTCTGGAAACCGCCTGCCAAGTTGCTCTTAAGATGTAATCGATAGTCTTGTTTTTCATACAGCATACGGATTAAGTTTCTCTCAAAAATGGAAGTGTATTTTTATCAAAATCATTTTATTTCAATATAATAATTGGTGATAATAATACTGTTCTTTCAAATATAAGAAAAAATTATATGCATGCATAATAAAAAACAGTTGTTTTTTTGTTAAAATAAAGTTTGTTGTATAAAAAAAGAGATGGTTTCATAATTAGAAAACCATCTCTTTTTTTAGCTTGAACTTGACCTAATCGAGTTGATTAAGTATGGTATATTTTTTGGAATAAATCTTTGTACTTTTCCAGTATGTTTTTACGTTTTAATTTTAAAGTTGGAGTCAGTTCGCCGCCATCAATAGACCAGGTTTCGGGAGTAAGTTCAAATTTTTTAATTTGTTCCCAATGTCCAAATTTTGGATTAATGGAATCAATTTCCTGTTGGATTCGGGCAATCACTTTTTCGTTCGTGCTGATTTCTTTTGGAGTTGTTCCCACATTGATTTTATTTTTCTTAGCCCATTCTTTTATAAAATCAAAATTAGGCTGGATAAAAGCCGCTGGCATTTTTTGTCCTTCACCAATAACCATAATTTGTTCTATAAAACGGGATTGTTTCATAGTGTTTTCAATAAGTTGAGGCGCAATGTATTTTCCGCCGGATGTTTTAAACATTTCTTTTTTGCGGTCAGTAATTTTTAGGAAACCGTCTTGATCCATGTTTCCAATGTCTCCCGTGTGGAAATAACCATCAGTGATAACTTCATTAGTCAAGGTTTCGTTTTTGTAATAACCCATCATTACATTTGGACCTTTGCAAAGTATTTCGCCGTCTTCGGCAATTTTTACTTCTACATTGTCGATTACTTTTCCAACGGTTCCAATTCTGAAACCATAATTTCTCATGTCATTCACCGCAATTACAGGAGAAGTTTCGGTTAAGCCATAACCTTCCATAACAGGAATTCCAGCGGCTGCAAAAATTCGAGACAATCTCGTTTGCAAGGCGGCACTTCCAGAAACCATAACTTCTAGTTTGCCTCCCAATCCTTCTTGCCATTTGCTAAAAATGAGTTTTCGGGCAATTTTAAGTTGGAATTCATACCAAAAACCATTGGCTCCGTAAGGTTCGTACCGCAATCCTAAATCGATAGCCCAAAAGAATAATTTCTTTTTGATACCGGTTAAATCCGCTCCTTTAGCATAAATTTTATCATATACTTTTTCAATTAACCTTGGAACAGCAGTGATTACAGTAGGTTGTACTTCTTTAATATTTTCGCCAATTTTTTCTATGCTTTCGCCAAAGTAAATCGATACACCGTAAAATTGGTACAAATACAAAACCATTCGTTCAAAAATGTGGCAAATAGGTAAAAAACTCAATGCACGACTTTGTCCAGCTTTAAATGGAATTCTAGGAGCACTACCTAAAACATTCGAAACAATATTTTGATGCGAAAGCATTACGCCTTTAGGGCTTCCTGTTGTTCCAGAAGTATAGATAATAGTAGCTAAATCATCTGTTTTAATGCTGTTTTTGCGCGCTTCTACTTCTTCTTGATTACTCTCATCTTCGCCAAGAAGTATTAATTCATTCCAGTTTTTACAATTTGAAATTGAATTGAAACTATAAATTTCTTTTAGATGCGGAACTTTATCTTGAATTGCTTTTATTTTATTGAATAATTCTTCATCAGATACAAAACAATAATTGGCTTCGCAATGATTTAAGATGTATTCGTAATCTTGTTCAGAAATGGTAGGGTAAATAGGGACTGATTGAGCGCCAGTTTGCAAAATACCTATGTCAACAATATGCCATTCCGTTCTATTGTTTGATGAAATAACAGCAATTTTATCGTCTTTTTTTATTCCCAATCTCAAGAGAGCTCTAGAGATACAATTAGCTTTTGCAATGTATTCTTGTGTAGATGTTTTGACCCAAACACCATTTTGCTTTGATACTAAAGCATCTGGAATTGAAATAAACTCATCTTGTTGATGGTATGGGAAATCAAAAATACGGGTTATTGATGTCATGCTTACAGTTTTTGAATGCTATGCAAAATATAAAAAAAATACCGAATTACATTTTTTTAAGGTATAAAAAAAACTGATTTTACTATTTTTTTAAGTTCTTCTAATTAGTAGTAAACTAAGTCTAACCTTGTAAATTATTTCAACCGCTTAGTTAATTGTTTTTTACTGTATTCTAAAGCCTAATAATGTACTAATCTGAGAATTTTAATGAGAAAACTATGTTTGTTTAAATTAATATAACTATTTGGTATTGAATAATTCGTTTATTATTTGGATTTTTTTTGCTAACTTAATCTCCTTTTTCAAGACTTGTTCGTTTTTTATTAAGATATAGTTTTTATCTATTAAAAACAATATTTTGATAAATGGATAGTTAGTACTTTAGCAATGCAACTTAAAAAAAAATAAATAATTATGGAAAATTCAAACAGTTCAAACGGTGGGGGTAAATGTCCATTTTCTAGTGGTATAATAAAACAAACGGCAGGTTCTGGTACAACCAATACTGATTGGTGGCCGAATCAGTTAAAATTAAATATTTTGCGTCAGCATGCTAATTTTTCTAATCCTATGGGAGAGGATTTTAATTATGCAGAAGCATTTAAATCACTTGATTTAGCAGCTGTAAAAAAAGATATTTATGATTTGATGACTTCCTCTCAAGATTGGTGGCCTGCAGATTATGGGCATTATGGACCGTTTTTTATTCGAATGGCATGGCATAGTGCGGGAACTTATCGTATAGCAGATGGTAGAGGAGGCGCAGGTTCTGGTTCGCAACGTTTTGCTCCATTAAACAGTTGGCCTGATAATGTGAATCTAGATAAAGCAAGATTGCTTTTATGGCCAGTAAAAAAGAAGTACGGAAGAAAAATTTCATGGGCTGATTTGATGATTTTAGCCGGAAATTGTGCCTTAGAATCTATGGGTTTAAAAACTTTTGGCTTTGCAGGTGGTCGTGAAGACATTTGGGAAACAGAACAAGATATTTATTGGGGAGCTGAAGGAAAATGGCTGGACGATCAACGTTATACAGGAGATCGTGAATTAGAAAATCCTTTGGCAGCGGTTCAAATGGGATTGATTTATGTAAACCCAGAAGGACCTAATGGAAATCCTGATCCAGTAGCTTCTGCAAAAGATATTAGAGAAACTTTTGGTAGAATGGCTATGAATGATGAAGAAACAGTGGCTCTAGTTGCTGGTGGACATACTTTTGGGAAAACACACGGAGCTGCCGATCCTAGTAAATATGTAGGTGCTGAACCAGCAGGAGCTGGTATTGAAGAGCAAGGTTTAGGTTGGAAAAACAGCTTTGGTACAGGAAGTGGAGAAGATACTATTTCTAGTGGCTTAGAAGGCGCTTGGACTACAACACCAACACAGTGGAGTAATAATTATTTTGAAAATTTATTTGGTTTCGAATGGGAGTTAAGTAAAAGCCCGGCAGGAGCACATCAATGGAAACCTAAAAATGGCGCAGGTGCAGGTACTGTTCCTGATGCGCACAATCCAGCTAAATCCCATGCACCAACGATGCTTACTGCCGATTTGGCTTTAAGATTTGATCCTATTTATGAAAAAATAGCAAGAAATTTTTATGAAAACCCAGGTCTGTTTGCGGATGCTTTTGCTCGTGCATGGTATAAGCTTACACACCGTGATATGGGACCTATAGCGCGTTATCTTGGACCAGAGGTTCCTAAAGAAGAACTGATTTGGCAAGACCCAATTCCAGCAGTAACTCATAAATTAATTGATAATGGTGATGTAGCTGCTCTGAAAACTAAAATTCTTGATTCAGGCTTGTCAATAGCAGAATTGGTTTCTACCGCTTGGGCTTCTGCATCTACTTTTAGGGGGTCTGACAAACGAGGAGGTGCTAATGGGGCTCGTATTCGATTAGCTCCACAAAAGGACTGGGAAGTGAATAATCCAAATCAATTGGCTAAAGTGATTTCTAAATTAGAATCTATTCAAGCCGATTTTAATAAAAGGCAAACTGATGGGAAGAAAGTTTCTCTAGCTGATTTGATTGTTTTAGGTGGTTGCGCAGCAATTCAAAAAGCAGCTTCTAATGCAGGATATAGAATAGAAGTTCCTTTTACTGCCGGTAGAAATGATGCTTCTCAAGAACAAACGGATGTAGAATCATTTGCAGTTTTAGAACCTATTGCAGATGCATTTCGTAATTATATGAAAACAGCATACACAATTTCAGCCGAAGAATTATTGATTGACAAAGCACAGTTAATGACACTTTCTGTTCCAGAATTGACAGTGCTAATGGGAGGGATGCGAGTTTTGAATACCAATTTTGATCAATCTAAATATGGTCAATTTACGGCCAATTTGGAAGCATTAAGCAATGACTTTTTTGTGAACTTATTGGATTTTGATACTACTTGGAAAGCAACTTCACCATCGCAGGATGTTTTTGAAGGTCACGACCGTAAATCTGGGGAATTGAAATGGACTGCTACCCGTGTGGATTTGATTTTTGGGTCCAATTCTGAATTAAGAGCTATTGCTGAGGTTTATGGATGCGCTGATTCAGGAGAAAAGTTTGTGAAAGATTTTGTGACTGCTTGGGATAAAGTGATGAATTTAGATCGTTTTGATTTGGTTTAAAAGGTAAACTAAAATTACCAAATAAAGAAAGCTCTCAAAAAAGTAAAACAATTTTGAGGGCTTTTTTGTCTTTAAGCTTGTATGAAGATGTTAATCGTGTAAATCTCTATTGAAATTGTATAATATATTTTAGCGAGTTTGGAGTTAATTTTGTAAAAGACAAGAACCCCAAAAAATATTCGAAATGGAAAATAAAGATAAAAAAGCCAGAAAATATAATTTAGAAGAGGCTACCAAAGAAAATGATTTGTCGAATCCCCACGATATTCTAATTCAAAATATTATCATTGCTAACAAAGGGGGCGCTACTTTAACGAATGAAGAAATTGCAGCTCAAGGTTTTTCGGTTAGAGGAGGACATAATCCAAACAAATCCAATCCCTATACAAAATCGGCTCAGGAAATATCCGATATAGAAGGATTTAATGATTTTGAAGCAGATGATTATAATCTAAAGAATCCATCAGAATCGTATAAAAATTTCAATGAAACAGAAGATGCTTTAGAAGCAATTGATGATGAGTAAAGTTGAAAATAAAATTCCCGTCTAGTTTTGCCGAACAAGACGGGAATTTTTATTGTAACAAAACTCAGGATTGAGTTAAACTATTTTATAAATTTTGGTAATATCTTTTAAGATTTCTTCAAAATCTATTTTTAGGTCTATTAATTCACCAGAGTGAATGTCAAAAATCCATCCGTAAACTTTTAGATTTCTTTCGTTGTTTGCCTTTTGTACTTCGGCAGTTTTAATTACGTTAATACATTGTTCTTGAACATTTAATTCAACCAGTCTTTTGTATTTTTCATTTTCATCCTTAATAGCATCAAGCTCTTTTCTATGGATTCGATACACATCTCTAATGTTTCTTAACCAAGGATTTAGAATTCCTAAATCAGATTGTTGCATAGCTGCAAGAACACCACCACAACCATAATGACCGCAAACTACAATGTGATTTACTTTTAAGCTAGTAACCGCATAATTGATAACAGACATTGAATTTAAGTCGGTGTTAGGAACCATATTAGCAATGTTTCTGTGGACAAAAACTTCCCCTGGTTGTAAGCCCATCACTTCTTCGGCAGTTACACGACTATCAGAACAACCAATATATAGGATTTCAGGAGATTGTCCCGCCCCTAATTTGTCAAAATAAGTTTCATCTGTTTGCAACTGTTTAGCAATCCACTTTTTGTTGTTTTCAAAAATTTGTTTGATATCCATGTTTTTTAATTTTAGTTCAAATATACTGTGTAATTTTAATGAAAAAAAGAACTGTATTGAAATCTCACAAAAAAGACCTCACATTTTAAGATTGTCAAAATTTTTAAGTGCTTTTATAAGCAACTAAAATATATTGAATATAAATTAGGTTCCTAGATTTTAAAATTGGAAGTATAATTTGAGCATTTGGGATATATTTTGCAATCTTTGAACTCAAAAATAAAACAGCTATGAGTAAGACAAAACTAATAATTAATAATAACGGTTCTATAAAAATTGAAGGTGATTTCGAAATTATAGATTGTGATGGAAAAGTGTATGGATTGGAAGGAAGAACAGCTTTAGGACTTTGTCGTTGTGGACTTTCTTCAAACAAGCCTTTTTGTGATGGTTCGCATCGCAATAATTTTTTGCATGAACCAAAGGCATTTGATTTGCCTCCAATGAAAACTAAATAAATTGTCATATTTATACAAAAAAAGCTGCATCAATTGCAGCTTTTTTTCTTGTATAATAAAAGAATTATCCTTCCATTTTAGCTGAAAGCTCAAACCAGCGTTCTTCTTTAGCTTCAATTTTGGCAATGATGTTTTCTAATTCTTTAGCTTTTTTCTCGATGTCGGCGTCGGCAACTTTACCATCTGAAAAAAGTTGTTCGATTTTAGCTTTATCGATCTCTAAATCTTTAATTTCTTTCTCAATTTTTTGAAATTCTTTTTGCTCGTTGAATGTTAGATTTCCAGTTGGATTTTTTTGTTTCCATTCTTTCTTTTCGGCTTTGTTTTCTTCTTTTTGTGCTACATCAGCACTGTCTTCATAAGCTCTGAAATCCGAATAGTTTCCAGGGAAATTTTCAACGACACCCTGACCTCTAAAAATGAATAAGTGGTCTACAATTTTATCCATAAAATAACGGTCGTGCGAAACTACTAATAAGCATCCGGGATAATCTAAAAGGAAACTTTCCAGTACATTTAGGGTTACAATATCCAAATCGTTTGTAGGTTCATCCAGAATCAAGAAGTTAGGATTTTGAATCAAAACCGTACATAAATACAAACGTTTTAATTCGCCACCACTTAATTTATCTACAAAATCGTATTGTTTTTTAGCATCAAAAAGGAAACGCTCTAATAACTGAGAAGCCGAAATAATTCTTCCTTTTGCCAAAGGAATAAATTCGCCATATTCTTTTATAATATCAATAACGCGTTGTCCTGGTTTTGGGTTGATTCCACTTTGTGTGTAGTATCCAATTTTTATAGTTTCTCCTTTAACCACTCTTCCAGAATCTAAAGGCAGTGTTCCGGTAAGTAAGTTCAAGAAGGTTGATTTTCCAGTTCCGTTTTTTCCAATAATTCCAATGCGTTCGCCACGTTGAAAATCAAAACTAAAATCATCCAGAATAATACGGTCTTTGAATTTCTTAGAAATCTTATGAAGCTCGATAATCTTACTTCCCATACGTTCCATATTGATTTCCAGTTCCACTTTATTCTCTTTACGGCGACTTTGTGCTTTTTCTTTGATGATATAAAAATCATCCTGACGGGATTTAGATTTGGTTGTTCGCGCTTTTGGCTGGCGACGCATCCATTCTAATTCTTTAACGAATAAATTTTGAGCTTTATCAATACTGGCATTTTCTGAGGCAATACGCTCTTCTTTTTTTTCTAAATAATAAGAGTAATTTCCTTTGTATTGGTATAGTTTTCCGTTATCTAATTCTAAAATTTCATTACACACACGCTCTAAGAAAAAACGGTCGTGCGTAACCATAAACAAAGTGATGTTTTCTTTAGCAAAATAAGATTCTAACCATTCAATCATTTCTAAATCCAGATGATTGGTAGGTTCGTCAAGAATCAATAAGTCGGGACGGTTAATCAGAATAATCGCCAGAGAAAGACGTTTTTTTTGTCCACCGGAAAGATTTTTTACTTTTAGTTTAAAATCTTCCAGTTTTAATTTGAACAAAATTTGTTTGTATTGGGTTTCAAAATCCCAGGCATTGTGCTGATCCATAGCATCAAAAGCTTTTTGGTAGGCTTCTTCATCTTCTGGATTTTCTAATGCTTTTTCGTATTGTTCAATTACTTTCAGGGTTTCATTGTCTGATGCAAAAATACTTTCTTCAATGGTTAATTCGTCTTGCAAATTATTGTCTTGCGAAAGAAACGCCATGCGGATGCCTTTTCTTAAAACTACTTGCCCTGTATCAGGTTCGTCTAAACCATTGATAATACTCATAATAGTGGTTTTTCCAGAACCGTTCTTGGCAATAAAGGCAATTTTTTGGTCTTTGTTAATTCCGAAAGAAATGTTATCAAACAGTGTTCTTTCACCAAAAGATTTGGATATATTTTCGACAGATAAATAATTCACAGTTGTAATTTTTTTGGCAAAAGTAAACTATTAAACGACTAATTACGAATTGTTTGTTTTAATCCTTTTTGAATTTATTCAAATAATGCGATAAATAGCTACTCAAATCCAGCTGATGTAATTTTTGAGGGACATTGATAAATGGTTTTCTTTTAAAACTTTCATTGGTAAGGTAATATTGTAATCCGTCTTGAGAGCTGATACCTTCTATTTGGTGAAAGCGAAGTTTTAATTTAATTTTTCTTTTATTTCCGGATAAAAAATTATGGTTTTTAAAGTCGTATAAAAGATAAATAAAGCTTTTTCCCGTTTTAGTATAACCACAAAGTGCTATTAGTTTTTTATCTTCTAGATAGACCGCATCAGTTACGAGGCCTTTGACATCAAGAGTTTGTTTGTATTGAGCAATATGTTTTCCAGGTTTTTTAGGCAGTACATAAATGTTTGATTTTTTATCACTCCACTGTTTACTGAATAGATAAATACTGTCTTTAGAAACTATAAAAGCTTCACAATCAAAGTTGGTTGTGTTAGGAATGGTTTGAGAGAAATCAGTTTGATCAGCATAAGAAAAAGAGATGGTGTCAATTACAGGAGTATTTAGCAAGAAAGATTTTTTCTCAATTCTTAAAACATGTAAATCGATGCGATTTCCCCTGTAATTATTTCCAAAATCGCCTATATATAGGTAGCTGCTGTCTTGCGAAATCGCCTCCCAGTCTGTATTGATAACTTTTTCGAGTTTGATTTGCTTTTTAATTTCGCCTAAAGTATCTAATCCGTAAATGTTGGTATCGGTATCATCGTTATGAGTCCATAATAAAGTGTCAAAGACGATTAAACCTGATGTTTCTACAATAGTATCACTGAGTTTTTTTGAAAAAAGAGGCTTTATTTTTTTATTCTTATATTGACAACTTCCGTCATTAAGGGTTGCCTGTGGATTGTAATTTTTGGATAAAGGGTCTGTACAACCAGAAATTTGAGATTGGATTTGGCTAATGAAAAATAGAAAAAGTAATAAGAATATTTTTTTCAACGGATACAATAATTTAAAAACGAATGCTTTATTATACTTCAAAAGTAAGCGATTTTTATGAATTGATTATTTAATTATCATTAAGAGAAGTTTTCCTTTTTTTTGAAAAAATGACTACTTTTAGAAGTGAGAAAGAAAATAAAACGTGGCTTTTTCCACGGTCAATGGGGTTTTTAAGGTTGGTTTATTGTAAAAAATAGCCGTTTACTTTACTGTGATTTTTATCGAATTAGTAAAAAACGTAGTATTTACCAATTGATTTTTATTAATATGTATATTATTGGTTTGAAAATGAGTTGCTTGTTATAATTAATACAGGAAAGCTACATTTAATATAATTTATGTTTTAAGAATTTAGTAATTTCGCAAACAGAAAATAAAAACTACCTTTTAGGTTAACAATATGGCAAGATTCGAATTAAAGCTTCCAAGAATGGGAGAAAGTGTCGCAGAAGCAACCATTACAAACTGGTTAAAGCAAGTAGGCGATAAAATTGAAGCCGATGAAGCAGTGCTAGAAGTTGCTACCGACAAAGTGGATAGTGAAGTTCCTAGTGAGGTTTCGGGTGTTTTAGTAGAACAATTGTTTTCAAAAGATGATTTGGTTGAAGTAGGGCAAACTATTGCAATTATTGAAATTGAAGGGGAAGATGATGTGGTTGAGGTTCAGGAAACAGTAGCTCCGGAAATAATTGAAGAAGTAGCAAAATCGGTTGAAATAGCAAAAGAAAGTGTTGCAGTTCCAGTAATTTCAAATAGTGGTTCAGAAAAATTCTTTTCGCCTTTAGTGAAAAATATTGCTGTTGCCGAAGGAATTGGTCAAGCAGAGTTGGAACAAATTCCTGGTACAGGTAACGAAGGAAGAGTGACTAAGAATGATATTTTAGAATATCTTAAAAATAGAACTAGTGTAACTCCGGTAGAAATAGTAAAAGAAGAAGTTGTTGCAGTCCCTTTAAAAACAACTGCTCCTGTTTCAGTAAATGGTGGAGATGAAATTGTGGAAATGGACAGAATGCGCAAGCTTATTGCGGGATATATGATTTCTTCTCAACAAACATCAGCTCATGTATATTCTTTTATAGAAGTAGATGTTACCAATATTGTAAAATGGCGTGACAAGCATAAAAATGAATTTGAAAAAAGAGAAGGAGAAAAGTTGACTTTTACGCCTATTTTTATGGAAGCTGTTGCTAAGGCTTTGAAAGATTATCCAGGGATGAATATTTCGGTTGATGGTGATTATATTATCAAAAAGAAGAATATCAATTTAGGTATGGCGGCAGCTTTGCCTAATGGAAATTTGATTGTTCCAGTAATCAAAAATGCCGATCAGCTGAATTTAGTTGGAATGGCAAAAGCGGTGAATGATTTAGGAAATCGTGCTAAACAAGGCAAGTTAAAACCCGATGATACAAAAGGAGGAACATACACAGTAACTAATGTAGGTTCTTTTGGTAGTGTATTTGGTACTCCTATTTTGAATCAGCCGGAAGTAGGTAGTCTGGCACTGGGGACTATTCGAAAAGTTCCTGCAGTTATTGAAACTCCGGAAGGAGATTTTATAGGAATTAGACAAAAAATGTTTTTAAGTCATGGTTATGATCATCGCGTTATTGATGGTGCTTTAGGTGGTATGTTTGTCAAAAGAGTAGCCGAATATTTAGAGGCTTTCGATGTTACAAGGACAATATAATATTAAAAGTATAAATGAAATGCCCGAGAGTTTTTAAAGAACTCTCGGGTTTTCTTTTTTAAACTCTTGTTTAAATTAATTTCAAACCTTTATATTTGTCATCATATATTATAAAAATGGAATTAAAACTCAATAGACCTATCTGCTTTTTTGATCTTGAAACTACTGGGATTGATATAGGAAAAGACCGAATTGTAGAAATATCAATATTTAAAGTTTTTCCAAACGGAAATAAAGAAAGTAAAACTTGGTTAGTGAATCCTACGATTCCTATTCCGCCACAAACAACGGCTGTTCATGGAATTACCGATGAAAAAGTGGCTAATGAACCTACTTTTAAGGAATTAGCACCTCAGGTGTATCAAATGATTAAAGACAGTGATTTGGCAGGATTTAATTCAGATCGTTTTGATATTCCGCTTCTTGCAGAAGAATTGCTTCGTGCAGGAGTCGATTTTGATATGAAAAACAGAGTTTCAGTTGATGTTCAGACTATTTTTCATAAAAAAGAAGAGCGTACTTTGAGTGCTGCTTTAAAATTTTATTGTGGTCAAAGTTTAGAAAACGCCCATTCAGCTGAAGCAGATACGATGGCAACTTACGAAATTTTGAAAGCACAGTTAGAGCGTTATCCTGATTTAGAAAACGACATGAAATCATTGTCCGAATTTACAACAAGAAAGAAAATTGCTGATTTTGCAGGAATGATTGCTTTTGATAAGGATGGTGATGAGATCTTTGCTTTTGGAAAACACAAGGGAGTAAAAGTAGATGCTATTTTAGAAAAAGAACCAGGTTATTTTAGTTGGGTTCAAAATGCTGATTTTCCTTTGTATACTAAAAAAGTCTTGACAGCTATTAAATTAAGAAAGTTAAATACGAAATAAGGTTCTGAGATTCTAAGTTTCTAAGTCGCTGAGGTTTTCTCAAAGTTGCTTAGTCTCTTAGTGACTTAGCAACTTAGTAACTCAAGAAAAATGAAAATAATTTGTATCGGCCGGAATTATGCAAATCATATTGAAGAATTGCAAAATGAACGACCAACAGAACCAGTGATTTTTATCAAGCCAGATTCGGCTATATTGCTGAAACAACATCCTTTTGTAATACCTGAATTTTCAGAAGATGTACAGCATGAAGTTGAGGTAATTGTTAAAATTAATAAGGTAGGAAAGTATATTGATGCAAAGTTTGCTCATAAATATTATGATGAGATAAGCGTTGGAATCGATTTTACGGCAAGAGACTTACAAAATGAATTAAAATCCAAAGGCTTGCCGTGGGAAAAAGCCAAAGCTTTTGATGGTTCGGCAGTAATAGGTGATTTTTTACCAAAAGAACAGTTTGGTTCATTAGAAAATCTTACTTTTGAATTAAAGAATAATAATCAAACCGTTCAGGAGGGTAATGTGAATAGGATGTTGTGGAAAATTGATGAGCTTATTGCTTATGTTTCGCAATATTTTACCTTAAAAATAGGTGATATTATTTTTACAGGAACTCCAAAAGGAGTAGCTACCGTACAACCAAATGATGTTTTGGAAGGATATTTAGAAGGACAAAAACTATTTAGAATACAAATAAAATAATGGCTTTAAATTATAACCTAGCAAAAGTGTATGCAATCTCTGATAATGATCAGGAGTTTGTAAACGAAATTCTAACCTTGTTCGTAAATGATGTTCCAGAAGATTTGGCGCAAATAAAAGAAGGTATAAAGAAGAAAGATCATAAGCATGCCTATGCTTATGCACATAAAATCAAACCAACATTAGATTTGTTGGGGATGACTGTAGCGTTTGAGGAAATTCTAGAAGTAGAAGCTTGGACTAAAGCAGAAGGAAAGCGTAAAGATATTGAACATACGTTTGATAGTATAAAATCGCAAGTGAAAGAAGCAATTAAAGAAATTAAAAAAGACTTTGATTTGTAAGTAACTCTTTTTTAAATAAACAACAATAAGAATCAACATTCAAATTTTTTGGATGTTGATTTTATTTTATAAGGAACTTAAATTTTCAGCATACTAAATGAAAGCAACCATTGTTACTATAGGAGATGAGATTTTAATTGGTCAAATTATTGATACCAATTCTGGATTTATTGCAAAATCACTGGATAAAATAGGGGTAGAAATCAATGAGATGATTTCTATAAGTGACGACAAACAACATATTCTGGATACTTTTGCAAAACTACAAAATAAGGTTGATCTTGTAATTATAACAGGTGGGCTTGGGCCAACAAAAGATGATGTTACTAAAAAAACTTTTTGCGATTATTTTGAAGATGAATTAATAGTGAATCAAGCAGTATTGAAACATGTTACGCAATTAATAGAAGGTTTTTATAAACGTACAATTACCCAAATCAATAAAGATCAAGCATTAGTTCCTTCCCGTTGTACGGTTCTTCATAACCAAGTAGGAACAGCTCCAGGTATGTGGATGAAAAAAGAAAATACGGTCTTTGTTTCTTTGCCAGGAGTTCCGTTTGAAATGAAATATTTGGTAGAAAATGAGATTATCCCAAAAGTGGTTAAAGAGTACAATCGACCATATATTTTACATAAAACCATTTTAACTTATGGTCAAGGGGAGAGTATGGTGGCGGAACGAATTGAAGATTGGGAAAACAATTTACCTGAATTTATTAAGTTAGCTTATTTACCTGCTCCGGGAAGAGTGCGTTTACGACTTACAGCTAGAGGAAAAGATAAGGAATTATTAGAGCAAGCCATTGCATCATGTGTAGTTTCTTTAGATGCGATAATCAATGATATTATTGTGGGATTTGAAGAAGATGAAACCTTAGAGGTTTTAGTGGGTAAAATGTTAACTAAGCAAGAAAAAACAGTTGCAACGGCTGAGAGTTGTACGGGAGGTCAAGTAGCAGCAAGTTTAGCATCGGTGGCTGGTGCTTCAAAATATTTTAAAGGAAGTGTGGTTTCTTATGCTACTGAAACTAAGGTAAATGTACTAGGTGTTTCTGAAAAACTAATTGAAGAACACTCAGTTGTAAGTGCCGAAGTGGCTACAGCAATGGCTTTGAATGTTAAGAAATTGATGAATACGGATTATGCAATTGCAACAACTGGAAATGCTGGTCCGACAAAAGGAGCTGAAAAAGCTCAATTGGGAAGTGTTTTTATTGCGTTAGCTACTCCAAATGAGGTAATTGTAGAAGAGTTTAATTTTGGTCAACCCCGTGAAAAAGTGATAGATAGAGCATTGATTAAGAGTTTAGAAATACTAAAGAAAGAAATTTTTAAAAATGTCTTGTAATTTTTTTGTTTGAACCGTTTATTTTTCTTTTCTTTGCACCCTGATTTTGAATAACGATAAAAGTAAAGTATAATGTCAAGAGTTTGTGACCTTACAGGTAAAAGAGCGATGGTAGGAAATAACGTTTCTCACGCTATGAATAAAACTAAGAGAAAGTTTTCTGTAAACTTAGTTAAAAAGCGTTTTTATCTTCCAGAAGAAGATAGATGGATTACTCTTAGAGTAGCAGCATCTACGATAAAAACAATTAATAAAAATGGAATTGACGCTGTTTTGAAAAAAGCACAGTCACAAGGATTTATTAAATAATTCTTTATTCCTAAATAAATATATAGCAAGATGGCAAAGAAAGGTAATAGAATCCAAGTAATTTTAGAATGTACTGAACACAAAGCTTCAGGTGTTGCTGGTACTTCAAGATACATAACAACTAAGAACAAAAAAAATACTCCAGACAGATTAGAAATTAAAAAATTCAATCCTGTTTTGAAGAGAGTAACTGTTCACAAAGAAATTAAGTAATAATTAGATATTTTAGTTCAATTTCTAATATTGTGTTAGGAATTAATTAAAATTCAAATAACATTTGAATCATGGCAAAGAAAACCGTAGCATCGTTACAAACATCTTCTAAGAGATTATCAAAAGCCATCAAAATGGTTAAGTCTCCAAAAACTGGCGCATATACTTTCGTTGAAACTATTATTGCTCCTGAATTAGTTGATGAATTCTTGAAAAAGAAATAATTCATAAAAGAATATATAGAAAAGCTACTTTCTTCAGGAAGTAGCTTTTTTATTTTCTATATTTACTCTTTGAAAGTTGTATTAGTTAGATTTTACTAATTCGCTTATTATTAATACTGTATACGCAATGAGTTTTTTTAAAAGAATATTTTCTACAGAAAAAAAAGAGACATTAGATAAAGGTCTTGAAAAAACAAAAACTACTTTCTTCTCAAAGCTAAGTAAGGCAGTTGTAGGAAAGTCTAAGGTTGATGATGATGTTTTGGATAATTTAGAAGAAATTCTGGTTTCTTCTGATGTAGGTGTTGATACTACTTTAAAAATTATTACTCGTATAGAAAAGCGTGTTTCTGAAGATAAATATTTAGGTACTTCTGAATTAAACCAAATTCTACAGGAAGAAATTGCCTCTTTATTATCTGAAACGAATACTGGTGAAGCTACCGAATTTGTTATTCCAGTTAATATTAAACCTTATGTTTTAATGGTAGTGGGGGTTAATGGAGTTGGAAAAACAACTACTATTGGTAAACTAGCTTATCAATTTAAAAAACAAGGATACAAAGTGGTTCTTGGTGCTGCCGATACTTTTAGAGCAGCCGCTATTGATCAATTACAAATTTGGGCTGATAGAGTAGATGTTCCTATTGTAAGACAAAATATGGGTTCTGACCCTGCATCTGTTGCGTTTGATACATTACAATCTGCAGTGGCTCAGGATGCTGATATTGTAATTATTGATACAGCTGGACGTTTGCATAACAAAGTTAATTTGATGAATGAGTTGTCTAAAGTAAAACGTGTAATGCAAAAGGTGGTTGCCGATGCTCCGCATGATGTATTGCTTGTTTTGGATGGTTCAACCGGTCAAAATGCTTTTGAGCAGGCCAAACAATTTACTGCAGCAACCGAAGTAACTTCATTAGCAGTTACCAAATTAGACGGAACGGCTAAAGGTGGAGTTGTGATTGGAATTTCAGACCAATTTCAAATTCCTGTCAAATACATTGGAGTCGGTGAAGGAATTGAAGACTTACAAGTCTTTAATAAATTTGAATTTGTCGATAGCTTCTTTAAATAAAAAATTTATTCGATGAAAAATATTAGTCCTATTTATCTTTATATGATGAGTGTGGTATGTTTTGTTGTTGCTAATATTATTAGAGAGCAATTCTTGATTTTATACTATATTTTATTAGTTTTGGGTATTGTTCTTTTCGTGTTAGGTTTTAAAAAAAGGATTAATAACAAATAAGAATACTATAAAAGTCTTTGTTAGTAAATGATATTCTATGAAAAAGACTGCTTTTAAATATGTTTTGAATATGAAAGCTCCAAAGATAATATTGTGGTGTTATCTTATTTGGTATTTTTCTATGATGTCCATTTACTTCGAAGCATCTTTAAAACTTTGGACTAGTGCACTAGGAATTTCTTTTATTATAGGTTTTGCTCTTATTTTATCTACTTCTCAGCAAGGAATTCATCAGGATGTCTGGATAAAAATCAGACTTTTTTTATTTCCATTTTGTGTTTCCAGTTATTCTGCTACAATTAAAGGACATGATTTTATTCTTCTTTTTCCAAATAATAGCACACATTTATTAATTGGAATTCTCAATTGTACAATCTTTGTAGTTCTAATATGGATTATCAAGCGATTGTATAAATTCTCTAAGAAAGAAGCTTTAAATCAATTGGCTAATTAGTTTAATTATTAGTCAAAGCATTTATTTTCTCCCATAAAACATTATCAAAATCTGATAAAGCCAAATTAACATTATCGGCTGCTTCCCCCATTCTAATGACTACCATTTTTTTACTAGGAATTACATAAATTTTTTGATCATTTTTCCCAAGTGCCATAAACATATCATTAGGTCCATTAGGAATTATACTTCCTGGGAATTGCAGTTGAGTTTGTGGTAAATGGTAACTGCTTTTTCCGTTTAACCACCAAAGATAACCGTATCCTAAATTAATGTTTTGTGATGTTGAAGTTGCTGTGTTGAAAAAGGCTTCATTTAAGATGGTATTGTTTTCCCATTTTCCTTTGTTTAATATTAACAATCCAAAGCGAGCCATACTTCGAGTGGTACTAAAATACACCATGTTATTGTCTAATGGTAGCCAGACTCCATTCATCCCAATTTTGTCTCGAAGTCTTGAATTGAAATAATTATTCCAAGTTTGTCCTGTAGCTTGGGAAATTACATCTTGCAGTTTTACATACACATTATGATATGCCCAACGTGTTCCAGCATCGGCTTTGTAGGTTAGGCTAGAAGGTGAAACATTATCGCCATTAGCAATGTCTTCAATTCCGGAAGTCATGGTGAGGAGGTGCTTACAAGTGATCAGGTTTTCTTTTTCTAAGGTTTCAGAAGTCCATGCTGTTCCTATATAATCAGATACTTTATTATTGGTATTGATAAAGCCTTCCTGCTCAGCAATTCCGGTAAGGGTAGATGTCAAGGTTTTTCCAGCACTTGCCCAATACCAATTGGTTGTTGCCGAATGTCCATTGAAATAATTTTCCATGACAATGCGTCCGTTCACTAAAATTATAAAAGATTTAGAATGTTTTAATTCTAAATAATCTAATAATGGTTGGACTGCTTCTTGTTTCCAGCCTAAATTACTAATGGATTTTGTTTCCCAATTATTTCCGTTAATGGGAGGAAAATACATGTTTTCTGAAGTTGCTATATCTGGTTTTGAATCAGGACTACAGTTGACAAACAGAAAAAAACTCAGTAGGTAAAAAAGTGTTTTGTACATGGTTTGGCAGTTTAAAGTGTAACTCCTTTAAGACCAAAATTATATAAAATAGTTTAAGTTGGTCTTTATTTTTTAGCTAAGTTAAGTTTAATACGCTTAACTTTGTTTGAGAAACAAAATGTATTTTTGTTTCGAATTATTAGCCCTGATGGTAGTGGCATCCTTTTATGCCGGGGTTCGGCATGAAAGATATAGCGAACAGCAGGTACATGCTTTTAAAAAAAAATAATGATGAAAAATAGTTTGAAAATTCTTTTTGTATGCTTGTTTTTAGTGTCTTGCCAACAAAAAATTACTCCTGAAGATATCCATAAGTTAAATGGGTATTGGGAAATTGAGAAGGTAACTTTTAAGGAAGGTGAGGACAAGGAGTATAAAATGAATGAGAATTTTGATTATTTTGAAATTGCAAATAACAAAGGAATTCGCCGAAAAGTAAGACCTCAATTTAATGGGACATTTTTATTTAATGAAGATTTTGAAAATGTAAAGGTGAGGTTTGAAAATGAGCAAGTTTTTTTAGATTATTCTACTCCTTATGCTAAATGGACAGAAGAGTTAATTAAACTAACAGATGATGAAATGTGTATTAAAAACGATCAAAACAAAGAATACGAATATAAAAAAGCAGGACCAATTAATTTATTGAAAGATGGCGAAGAGACTAAATAATGAAAGTACTGTAGGTGATGTTTTAAAGCAAATTATTCAGGTTAATAAGTTGCAATCAGGTATGGATGGCATCAATGTTAAGGAAGCTTGGCAGAATTTAATGGGGAATGGCGTGAATAGTTATACAAGAAATGTGGTTTTGAAAGGAAGTACTTTGTATGTGGAGTTAACCTCTTCGGTTTTAAGAGAGGAATTAAGTCACGGAAAGTCGAAAATTATTAAAATGATTAATGAAGAATTACGTCGTGATGTTGTGAAAGACGTGGTTTTGAGATGATTACAGATTTTCTAAATTAGAAGGCAGATTTCAGTTTGCAGAAAGCAGTAAAAAATCCCATATCGTTTTGAAAAACGATATGGGATTTTTTATTTTTAAGCAATAATTTTTTTAAGCTAATAAGTCTGAATTCTAATTTCTGGAAACTAGAATTGCTCTCTTCCAGCAAAATGAAAATTACCTTCAATAGCTGCGTTTTCATCGCTATCAGAACCGTGAACTGCATTTTGACTCATAGAAGTGGCGTATAGTTTTCTAATAGTTCCTTCGGCAGCATCGGCTGGATTGGTAGCTCCAATTAAAGTTCTAAAATCAGCAACAGCATTTTCTTTTTCTAAAATAGCTGCCACAATAGGTCCGCTTGACATAAATTCTACTAATTCTCCGTAGAAAGGTCTAGCTGCGTGAACAGCATAAAATGCTTGTGCATCGGCAACGGTAAGTTGGGTAAGTTTTAAAGATACAATTTTAAAGCCTGCATTTGTAATCATTGCAAGTATGTTTCCAATGTGTCCATTAGCGACAGCATCGGGTTTAATCATAGTAAAAGTTCTGTTGGTTGTCATTTTGTAATTTCTTTTTTTATAAAAGTAACTTTTTTTAAATGGTTACGGCTTTGAAATAACTATAAATTAAGTTCTAAAAGGTATTTATTTGTTAAATTTTATAATGAGATAATATCAAAACGTTGTTCAAGCGGTTTGAGTTGGTCTATTAGTTTAGGAATAAGCTTACTTCCGCTTTCAATATAAAATTCAGAAAAATTAGCTTGGCGTTCTTGTAAACCTTGGTTGGGAAACAATTCATTTTGTAAATCGGCTATTCGGGCTAAAGTGTCTTTTAATTTTATTTTTTCAGCCTTAAGCAATCGTTTTTCTAGATTTTCAAGTCCTTTTAGCTGTTTTACTTCTTGCGCTTTTACTGCTCCGGCAAATGAAGGATCCGTCTTTGTGGTGATTTCGTTCAGGATGCTAAACTGCGTTTGTAATTGCGTTTTAAGCAAAGTTAAATCAATATCAAATTCGGATAGGATTTTAGCTTTAGCATTTAATAAATCCTCTTGTTTTGAGAATAAATCACTCCAACTTAAATATAACTTTTCGGCTTTTTTAGTTTGTTTTTCGGTTATTAACAGTACTGAATTACGAACTAATAGGATTGGGAAACTAACTTGTACTGCATCAAAAAATGATTTTAGTTCCAACCAATAGGCAATTTCACCTCCTCCTCCAATGTAGCACAAATTAGGCAAAATAACTTCTTGGTATAACGGACGCATAATTACATTCGGACTGAATTTTTCGGGATTACTTTCCAATAATGCTAAAATTTCCTTTTCAGAAAATTCAAGTTTAGTATTGTTTACTTTGAATTTATTGTTTTCAAAGACAATACGCTCACGCAAATTATCTTCAATATAAAACAAATTGATTTCACGAGGATTTACTTGGATGTTATATTCCGTAAGTTTTTCGGTAGTTGCAATTACATTTTTATAAGCCGTTTGTTGCAATAATTCTTCCTTAATATATGGAATGAAATTTTGTTTTAAATCAGCTTCATCGGCATCAATAATTACTAATCCTTCTGAGCCAAATAAACTATTGGCTAAAAAACGGGTTGCATCGGCAAGATTGTTATGGTTCAAATAAGCTTCTTGAAATAATTTTTTTAGAGTTTCAGCATTGCTACTTGAACCTAGTTCCTGCGCAAATATTTCCAGAAAATCATCTAAACCTTCAGTCGATAATCGTCCTACTGGTCCTGTACTTGTTCTGTTCCAACGGAATTTTTTACCTTTAAAATTAAAATAATTGATTTCTTCAAAATCATGATCTTCGGTAGCCATCCAATAGATAGGTACAAAATTATAAGCAGGATATTTTACTTTTAATTCATTTGTCAAATTAATAGTCGAAATAATTTTATACAGAAAATACAAAGGTCCTGAAAATAAATTGAGTTGATGTCCGGTAGTTACTGTAAAGGTGTTTTCTACTTTTAAGGCCTCAATATTTTGTTGGGTTAAATGCGAAATTTCTATTTCAGCATATTGTTTTTGCAAAACAGTAACCAGATTTTCTCTTTGATTATGTTTAAAGTTGGCTTGCTTTTCGGCTATTTGAGCCTCAAAGTTTTCAATGCTTGGAAATCGATTATATAAGGATTGTATTTTTAGATTTTGGTCTAGATAATCATTCATCAAAGGAGAAAAATATCCTGATTTTTGATAGCTGATACAGTCGTTGGGCATGTGTGATTTTGTTTTGAGTAAAATTACCAAAAAATATTGGAACTAAATATTTGTAGCTTTCAAAAATAAGGATGACTTTTGCAGGATTTTAAACCTAATTTCTTGATGATGAAAGAACAGACTGCTAAAATAAATTCTTTAAAACACGTTCTTTTTGGGAGTTTAATAGGAACAACCATAGAGTTTTTTGATTTTTATATCTACGCCAATGCTGCAGTATTGGTTTTTCCACAATTGTTTTTTCCAGGAGCTAGCAGTACCAATTCTACTTTAGAATCCTTAGCTACTTTTTCTATTGCCTTTTTGGCTAGACCTTTAGGGTCGGCGGTTTTTGGACATTATGGTGATAAAATTGGCCGTAAGGTAACCTTAGTTGTAGCCTTATTGACCATGGGTATATCTACAATAAGTATCGGTTTTTTGCCAAGTTATGCTAGTATAGGTATAATGGCTCCTATTTTATTGATGCTTTGTCGTTTTGGTCAAGGTGTTGGTTTAGGTGGCGAATGGGGTGGAGCTGTTTTGTTAGCTATCGAAAATGCACCGCCACACAAGCGCGCTTGGTACGGAATGTTCCCTCAATTAGGTGCGCCAATAGGATTGATACTTTCTGGCGGAACCTTTTTAATATTGACAAATTCCATGAGTGCCGAAGCTTTTATGGACTATGGCTGGAGAATTCCATTTATTGCCAGTTCGCTTTTAGTGATTGTAGGTTTCTATATTCGTTTAAAAATTACGGAAACTCCTGCTTTTGAAAATTCGAAAGAAGAGCAAAAAGAAGTGAAAGTGCCTTTTATTACCGTTTTTAAATCCTATAAAAACCAATTGATTTTTGGAACATTAGCAGCAGTCACTACATTTTTAGTGTTTTATTTGATGACGGTTTTTATTTTAAATTGGAATACTAAGAGTTTAGGTTTTACAAATAAAGAAGCACTTTTAATTCAGTTATTTTCAGTACTATTCTTTGCCATTTTTATTCCTATTTCAGCCTTGGCTGCTGATAAAATTGGAAGACGTAAAATGTTAATTTACACAACAATTGCTATTGCTATTTTTGGATTTTTCTTTTCATTCTTTTTGACAAGCAAAAATATAGTTTTAGTGACCTTTTTTGTTTGTTTAGGAATGTCACTTATGGGATTTATTTATGGTCCGTTAGGTACTTTTTTATCTGAATTATTTCCAACAACCGTTCGTTATACAGGTGCTTCATTGACGTTTAACTTGGCAGGGATTTTAGGTGCTGCATTTGCACCAATGGCCGCGATTAAATTGTCTGACAGTTATGGTATTGCTTCAGTAGGGATATATCTAACAGTTGCAGCTTGTATATCGTTAATTTCTTTATTGGTAATTAGTAAGCAAGAACATAAGTTTTAAGATTATTTGAACACAAAGTTTACGAATATTTACAAAAAGAGCGCAATTTGAATACAATTTGCGCTCTTTTTTTGCTTTATCTCTTCAAGCTAAAATGTCCTTTGTATTCCTGTCCATTGGCTCTTGTCGCAATAAACCAGTAATCTGTTGATGGCAATTCCTGATTGTTAAACAGGCCATTCCAACTTGAATTAGGGAATAATTCTTTTAATAATTTACCATAACGATCAAAGATTCGAATTCCGGTATTGGGTTTTAAATAGGCAAAATCAATAGTCCAAGTGTCATTATATCCGTCATTATTTGGTGTAAAGAATTTTGGGTATGGAAGCTCATCTACAAAATTGATACAATCTCCAGTAGTGGCTTCGAGAATAATTATGGATACAGGAATTCGTTCGCTCTGGCAATTGTTTATGGTTTCTGAAGCATAGTAGGTAACTCCATTTTCAAGTAAAGTGAAATCCGATAGAGGTATGGAAGAGGAAGCACTCTCAAACCAATTGATGTTTTGTCCCGAAATGGTAATGTCGCTAATTTTTGCATTTTTCTGAATACAGAATGTTTGAGGTGAAGTAACAGTAGGGGGTTGCGTATCCTGAATTGTTACAGTAATGGCTAGTCTTTCGCTTTCACAATTGTTAAGAGTTTGTGTAGCATAATAGATTTTTCCATTTTCTAATAAAGTTGTTTCATCTAGAATATTTCCATTAGAAAGCTCATCGTACCAAGTAATATTGGAACCCGAAATACTAAGATTGGCAATAGTCGTATTTTCATCAATACAAAATTGTTGATTTTTATTGCCTATTGGTAATGGAGTATCATAAACTTGAACTAAAACCGGAGTTCTGTCACTTTCACAACCGATGGTTTGTGAGGCGTAATAGGTTTTGTTGTTTTCTAATAATGTAGTACTAGACAGGCTGGCTGCAGAAAAATTGGTATCGTACCATTTTATGTTTTGCCCTTGTATTTGAATATCGTTTAGCGTTGCATTTTCATTTTTACAAAAAGATGTTGTTGCATTTGCTGTTGGAGCCGAAGGGGTATTAACAATTGAAACTTGAATTCCTAATCTTTCACTTTCGCAATTATTCATCGTTTGCGAAGCATAGTAAGTTTTGCCATCAACAAGAGAAGTCGTTTCGCTTAATAAAGAACCATTGTTTAAGGTGTCATACCATTTGATTTGATTTCCTGTTGCTTGGATAGCTCCAATTGTAGGATTTGAATCACTGCAAAACGACTGATTGGCATCTGCTGTTGGAAGCGGAGTGTTTTGAATATTAATTAAAACAGCAATTCTTTCGCTTTCGCAGCCGTTAATAGTTTGTGAAGCATAATAAGTGGTACCATTTTGTAATGAAGTATTGTTGGAAAGTACATTTCCATTAGTCTGAGCATCATACCATTTTATGTTTTGTCCTGTAATGGCAATGTCACTACTTGTTGCGTTTTGCTGGATGCAGAAGGTTTGAGGGGAAGTGACAGTTGGAAGCGGTTGGTTAGTAATAGTTACGGTTTGATTTTGATTAACAGCATTTCCATTCCCGTCATCATAGTTCCAAATAATAGTATAAGTTCCAGGTAAATTGTAGGTTAGCGGACTTGTCGTTGTAGCTGTAATTGCACCAGCACATGCATCAGTAGCCGTTGGGACTGTGGTTATAGTTGTATTACAATCTCCTGTTATTGTTGGGAGAGTGGCAAGATCAGGAACTGGAGCTTCTACGTCTCCAATAATTACATCGACAGTTTTAGTATGATCACAGCCTCCTGTTCCAGTTATTAAACAACTATATTGTCCACTATTTTGAGCAGTTGCATTTATTATTATTGGGTTTTGTTCGGTGGATGTAAAGCTGTTTGGACCTGTCCATAAATAATCGGTACCTCCAGAAGCTTTTAGTTCTAAGGTATTGCCAATGCAGATTGGGGAATTTGATGAAACTTCAGGTGATGAAAGACAATCTTGAAATTTGGCTAAATATACATCTTGTAATCCACCAGATGGACTTAAAGAGTAATTTTCTTGATGTGCCTCTGGAGTTGAAATGCCAGATGTACTTTGTGTATTACCAACTAAATAAATATTATCTAAGTTATCTATAGATATTTTATTGTTAACATCTGAAGCTCCATTTAGTCCTTCGCTACCATTACCTCCATAGTAGGTTCCCCATTCTCTTTTTCCATCTTCATCAAGTTTTATCATATATGCATCACCATATTGTGGCGATGTAGAATAGGCATTTGCTGTTGCAATTCCATTAGTCATACTTGTAACTCCTTCAAAAATCAATTTGTTTTTTGAGTTAATTGCTATATCTTGGATTATTTCTCCAAAATAAGTTCCCCAAACTTGGTTTTTCAGATTAATATCAAATTTAACTATATAACTACTGAACCCAAAATTCATTGGGAGATCCATAAAATTCTCATTAAATGTATTGGTGCTATTCAAATTATTATGACTATTTGTTATTCCTGAGATATATAAATAATCACCTTTTAATGTAGATTTGTTTATCGTGCAACTTGTTGTACCATTAAAATACGATCCCCAAATTCTTTGACCGTCTAAGTTAAATTTTGCAATCATTCCTGCATTGTAGCCTGTTTTAGTATTATTTGTAGATATTGCCTCATCACTACTTGTGGTTCCTGTAATATACAAATAGTCATCATCAGATATGTTTGAAGATAAAATTTGTTCATCTCTTTTTCCTCCAAAATAAGTTCCCCAAATTCTTTGTCCTTGAGGAGTAAATTTTGCAATAAAACCATCATTTCCATAGTAATCATCAGCATGAATAGGTTGATGTGAACCAGCTGTTGCAATGTTGTTTGAACTCATAGCAAAACCAACTAGATAAATGTTATTTTGCTTATCAAAGCATATATCATTCCCAATATCCATAAGGTCTCCACCATAAAAAGTTCCCCATTCTCTAGTTCCAAGTGGATTTAATTTAACTAAGTATGCATTTTTATAATTTCCAGCAGATAGTGGCTGATGTGAGTTATTAGTAGCAACTAGTGAGTTATTAATATTTGGACCTACATCTACTCCTCCAGTGAAATATAAATTTCCGTTTGTATCTACTTTTATAGTTTCAGGTATGGCAGCATAGTAAATCCCCCAAAGTCTGATTCCGTCAGTATTAAATTTTGTAATGAAACCATCACCATAAAATGGAGCATAATAATAATCGATAAAGTTACCAGTTGTTGCAATATTTGATGTACTCCAAGTATATCCAGAAATATATACATTATTATAACTATCATTGCATATATCAGTTGAATAATCACCTTTTTCTCCACCATAATATGTCCCCCAAAGCCTAACAGGAACAGGATCAATAATTACGGTTTTTCCATCTACAGAATTTGATGTGTTAAAACCATAAACATTGTTTTTGATTTTTTTATAGCCCACTCGAATAGATTTTTTAGTCATTCCTTCTTCTGTCCAGCTGGCAGGCAGAATTTCTTCTATTGCTCCAAAACGAACATTCATTTTGATTTTATTATCAACTAATTCTGTTTTGGCGCCATTAAATTTCAATTGAATATCTGATATTTTTCCACTTGGATGCACCACAAAGTTATATTCAACTGCTTTTAAGCTGTCTTTTGGTATGGAGAAAACGACATCTATATTAGGGTAGATATTTTTGTAAGTGATTTGCTGGTATTGATGTACATTGACAATGCCTTCGGGTTTATTAGGAACATTGTAATAATTATCATAGTCTTTTGACTCTCCATTAGAAATCAATTCTACATTGGGATTTGAATTTACAAAGTCAATGTCTATTCGATGAAAAGTATATTCCAAATTATAATCAGGTACTTTTTTATCATTTTTTGCTATTGATGAAATGGAGTTATTTTCTTCGATACGATGTTTTACAGGGATTTTTTTAGTTTCATAAATGTCATAAGAAAAACCATTTTGCTTTAATTGTACATTTAAACCATTCGTATTTAAAAGAAATTTTACGGCATTATTGGGTTTTCCATTTTGATCTGTAATTTGACCTTTGTTTTCTTTAAATCCAATGGAGTTGTTCTTGTTTTGAGCCATTGAATTTATTCCAATGAATAATAAAAGTATAAAGTATTTGAACCTCATTTTAATGCTTTTTTCTAGTTTTCAAATGTAATTAAATACGCTCAAATGACAGTATTCTTTTTAATTGAAAAATATGCTTTAAAAACTTTCATTTCACTTTAGAATAGAAACTAAAATTATCCCCTATTTTTGCACAAAACAATTCCCTTTGAAAACCAAACTATTCCTCATAACGCCTCCTTTTACCCAGCTGAATACGCCGTATCCGGCAACTGCTTATATCAAAGGTTTTTTAAATACTAAAAATATTGAGTCGGTTCAGGCTGATTTGGGCATTGAAGTGATTTTGAAATTGTTTTCGAAAAAAGGTTTGGAAGAAATGTTTGATCAAGCAACCAACAACCATCAACCAATAACCGACAACTGTAAAAGAATCTTTGCACTCCAAGACGAATACATTAAAACCATCGATTCAGTAATTTCTTTTTTGCAAGGGAAGAATCCAACCTTGGCATTGCAAATTTGTCAGGAAGATTATTTACCTGAAGCGTCCCGTTTTGTACAGTTGGAAGAATTAGATTGGGCTTTCGGCACCATGGGAACTCAGGATAAGGCGAAACATTTGGCAACCTTATATCTCGAAGATATCTCTGATTTTATTGTTGAATGTATCGATGCTAATTTTGGATTTAGCCGTTATGCGGAGCGTTTGGGACGTAGTGCCAATTCGTTTGATGAATTATACGAAGCATTACAACAAGAAGCTACCTATATAGATAACATACTGCTTTCTATTTTGAAGGAACGAATTGAAACTATTCAACCGACATTATTTTTAATATCTGTTCCTTTTCCGGGAAATTTATATTCAGCTTTTCGATGTGCGCAATGGGTTAAAAAACATTATCCTGAAATTAAAGTTTCAATGGGAGGTGGTTTTCCTAATACCGAATTGCGTTCCCTTTCGGATGCCCGTGTTTTTGAATTTTTCGATTACATCACCTTAGATGATGGCGAAGTTCCCATTGAATTGATAGTTCAATCCATTTGCCAGACTGATCCTGTCGAAGTCAGTTATAAGCGAACTTTTCTTTTAGAAGATGGTAAAGTAGTTTATAAAAACAATTCAACTAAACCAGATTACAAGCAATCTCAAGTAGGAACACCTGATTATTCGGATTTGTTATTGGACAAATACATTTCAGTAATCGAAATTGTGAATCCTATGCATCGTATGTGGAGTGACGGACGCTGGAATAAACTTACCATGGCACATGGTTGTTATTGGGGAAAATGCACCTTTTGCGATATTTCATTAGACTATATAAAGGTATATGAACCTGTAGCGGCTAGTTTATTGTGTGATAGAATGGAGGAAATGATAGCGCAAACGGGAGAAAATGGATTCCATTTTGTGGACGAAGCCGCTCCACCGGCTTTAATGCGTGCTTTGGCATTGGAAATTTTGAAAAGAAAATTATCGGTTACTTGGTGGACGAACATTCGATTTGAGAAAAGTTTTACTCGAGATTTGTGTTTGTTGCTCAAAGCTTCAGGTTGCATAGCCGTTTCTGGAGGCCTTGAAGTAGCATCTGACCGATTACTTAAATTAATAGATAAAGGAGTAACGGTAGAACAAGTGGCTAGAGTGACTCGTAATTTTACTGAAGCGGGTGTTATGGTTCATGCCTATTTAATGTATGGTTATCCAACACAAACGATACAAGAAACAATTGATAGTCTCGAAATGGTGCGCCAATTGTTTGAAGCAGGTGTTTTGCAATCGGGTTTTTGGCATCAATTTGCTATGACGGCGCATAGTCCTGTAGGTTTGTATCCAGAGAAATTTGGCGTAGTTAAAGAAACCGAAACTATTGGGACTTTTGCTAATAATGATATTAATTATGTAGATGCAACAGGAATTGATCATGACATGTTTAGTTTTGGACTCAAAAAATCACTCTTTAATTATATGCATGGAATTTGTTTTGATTTCGAATTGCAAGAATGGTTTGATTTTAAAATTCCAAAAACAAAAATCCCAGAAGATTTTATTTTTAAAGCACTTGACGAATCTAATGATTTTAATACCAAACCCAATGCAAAAGTGGTTTGGCTGGGAGGAAAGCCGTTTGTAGAGTCTTTTATTAAATCAAAGAAAGGAACTAGTTGGGAAATGATGCGATTGACTTTTCATGATAAGAAAGAAAGTTTTTCTATACAAACTAGTAAACAAGAAGGTGAGTGGTTGGTTGCAATACTTCAAAAACTCTCAGTTAGCAATTCTAAAACCTATACTTTTCAAGAGTTAAAAACAGATTATGAACATCAGTTGGAAGATTTTGAGCTTTTCTGGTATTCCAAACCAATGAATACCTTGGCTGAATACGGACTTTTAGTGTTATAAACGAATATTATTATGTTTTATAAATACATTATTGCAGTTGTTTTTCTTTTATGGTATAAATAGTAGATTAATTAAAATAGTATTTAATGCAATCAAAACCTCCAATTTGGGGGTTTTGTTGTTTTTGGGTGTTTATATTTTAAGTTTAATTATTTTTAGATGTTGTTTTGTTTTTATTGAACCCTATTTTTTAAGGGGGTGTTGTTGTTTTGTAATAGTTAAATATTGCTTTTTTGTCATTTTTTTATCTAGATTTTGATTTTTAGCATGGTTTTTAATAGGGGTGTGTCTTTTTTGATGTGAGAATAATCATTTTTTTGGTATTGAAAAATAAAGAAAATGTATTTTTTTTTAATCGAATCCTGTTTTTTGATAATTCGACGTCAAAATCAGTAAAAAGTTATATTTTTTTATTTCTGTAAAACTAAAAGTTGATAAATTTGCTTCAAGAAAGGAGTTAAAAATGTATTAAAAACTGAGAATAATATGTTAATATCCTCTTTTGAGTAAAAATAATTTAAATAACCAAAACAAAATTCAACATGAAAAAAGTAATTTTTATTTTAGCTTTAGCGCTGACAGGAAGCATGACATTTGCACAAGACACACCGTTAGAAATTTCAGGATCTGCTGATGTTTACTACAAATATGATTTTGCAAAAGTTTCAAATTCTAACGGTGAAGGAGGAGGACCTGTTACAAGTTTTGGAACAGATCAGAATTCAGTTTCTTTAGGTATGCTGGATATTGCTTTGAAAAAAACAACAGGTAAAACGTCTTTCGTGGGTGAAGTTTCTTTTGGGCCAAGAGGAGAAAAACAATCAATTCCAGATGTAGATGGACAATCATTCCATATTCAAAATTTGTATGCTACTTATGCAGCAACAGATAAATTGAGTTTTACAGCAGGATACATGGGGACTTTTGTTGGATATGAGGTAATTTCACCAGTGGCTAACTTTCATTATTCAACTTCTTATTTGTTTACTAATGGACCATTCCAAAACGCAGGGGTAAAAGCTAATTATGCAATTTCTGACAAAGTAGGTATTATGGTGGGGGCATTTAATGATTCTTGGAATTCTTATTCTGCAGATGAATTTAAAGGTTTAAATGCTATTGGAGCTCAATTGTCTTTTGCGCCAACTGAAGGGGTAAGTGCTTATTTGAACTTTATGGATGGTTCAGTAAGTGGAACAATTGTAGATTTGACGGCATCTTTCCAATTGTCTGATAAATTTAGCTTAGGATTAAACTCTGCTGATTTTTCTAACGATGGTAAGGTAGGTTATACAGGTGTAGCTCTATATCCTTCATTATCTGTAACGGATAACTTTGGTTTAGGTTTGCGTGGTGAGTACTTTAAATTTAAAGAAGGTTCAGGAGATACTTCAGTTACAGCTTTAACATTAACAGGAAATATTAAAGCAGGTGGATTAACAGTTATTCCTGAATTTAGAATGGATTCTGGTAAAGATAAATTATTTGTTGATTCTGATATGGCTCCTACTAAATCTTTCTCTCAGTTTTTAGTAGCATTGGTTTACGGGTTCTAAGAATTTAGAATATTTGGTAAAAATATAAAAACATAATTTTTTTTTGCTGCCAAGGTATATGTTAAATGTATCTTGGCAGTTTTTTTATGTCTAATTTCATGTAGTAATAAACGGAAATTAAAAAGGTTCTTTGAAACAAATCAAAGAACCTTTTTTAAAAATTATTGTATGTAATTTATTGTTTTAGATAGATAGAATAAATTGTGTTTATAGTATCTTGATCTAAAATAGCATTTACTGTTTCTGGCATATAATGCAATTTAAAAGCAGTAATTGCAGCATTTAAGTTTTTAGTATTGTAACCAATAATACGTAATGCTAATTCAGGGTTAAAATCAAATGGAGCTAATGGAAGAATGTCGTCTTTCCATATTCCAAATCCATTTTCTGCTAATGTTTTCCATGGAAATAAGGCGCTTGGGTCTTTTTTTCTAGTGGGTGCAATATCAGAATGGCCAATGATGTTTTGAGTTGGAATGTTGTAATCTTTTTTTAATTTACTTAATAAAGCCATTAAGCTAGTTATTTGAGCTTCGGAAAAGGGTTCGGCACCATTATTGTCTAGCTCAATTCCTATAGAAGTTGAGTTGATATCTGTGTTTTTGCCCCAAGAACCTACACCAGCGTGCCAGGCACGTAAATAGTCGTTTAGCATTTGTACAACATGACCATCATCGGCAATTACATAATGAGCGCTAACTTGAGTACTTGTTTTTGTAAAAGTATTTATGGTTTGCTGTATTGAATCTTGCGCTGTATGGTGAATAATGACAAAATTGGGTTTTCTAAGGTTAAAATTGACCGTGCTAATCCATTCCGTTTTTGCACCATTGTCTAATTCAGTAGAGCCAACTTTAAAAATGCTATCTTTAAAAGTATATAATTGTTTAGAATAGGCACTGTCTATACTGATTGTTATTTTGTTTACAATCGGTAAAGGCTCTGGTTCTTTTACAGAAATCTGTGTTTTGAAAGATTTTAGTTTATTATCATATTCTTTCTCACTCTTTTTGTATGGATTAGTTGAGCAAGCCGTTATGATGGTAATAGGTAATAAATAACAAAATGGTTTGATCATTTTTTGATACTTTTAGTAAAGAATGTTTATTCTTTTTTTCTTGATTTTTTCTTTTTTTCTTTTTTATTATTACCGCGTTCTTCCTTTAAGGCTTTGTATTTTTGTTTTTGCTCTTCGTTTAGATATTCATTTACTTTTCGTTCATTAACTTCAAAAAGAGCTTTTATTTCATCTGATTTTTCTTGTTGGCTTAGTTTTTCATCTTTCATAATTGCAGTTTGCGATTTGATTATGTCTGTATAAACATTACCAATAGCAATAGTTTGCAGTTCGTCAAGATTCAATTCTGGTTTTAGTTTTTCCATTATTTTACCAACAGTAACTTCAACTGGAATTTCTTTTGGTTTCATGGAGTTTTGTTCAACCTGACTCATGCCCATGCCGTTGCCATAGCCATTTCCGTAACCCCTACCATAACCGTTACCGTAACCATATTGTGCAAGAGCAGTATTAAAAGATAGTATTATAAACGCTAATACAAAGAAAAATTGTGTCTTGTTCATGTTAATTTAATTTTAAAATAGCTGGAATTACTTTTTTAAGCAGGTTCTCCGTAAAGGTCAAATTCAGTTGCATCGATAATTTTAATCATTGCAAAATCACCAGTTTTTAGATAAAACTTAGTAGCATCTATCAGTACTTCGTTATCTACATCTGGACTGTCAAATTCAGTACGACCTATAAAATGACCTCCTTCTTTTCTGTCAATAATACATTTAAAAACTTGTCCTACTTTTTCCTGATTCAAATCCCATGAAATTTGAGATTGTAATTCCATGATTTCATTAGCACGGGCTTGTTTAACATCGTCTGGAACATCGTCTTCCAATAAATATGCATGTGTGTTTTCTTCATGAGAATAAGCAAAGCATCCCATTCGATCAAATTTCATTTCTTGAACAAAATCTTTCAAGATTTCAAAATCTTCCTGAGTCTCTCCAGGATATCCAACAATTAAAGTAGTACGGATAGCCATTCCAGGAACAGCTGCTCTAAAGTCTTTTAATAATTGTGTGGTTTTCGCCTGAGTTGTTCCTCTACGCATAGATTTCAAAATAGAATCTGAAATGTGCTGTAATGGAATATCAATGTAATTGCAAATCTTTGGTTCGCGTTTCATCAAGTCTAAGACATCCATTGGAAAACCAGTAGGGAAGGCATAATGCAAACGAATCCATTCAATTCCTTCTACTTTTGCTAAAGCTTCCAGTAATTCAGCAAGGTTTCTTTTTTTATAGATATCGAGTCCGTAATAAGTTAGGTCTTGAGCAATCAAAATTAATTCCTTAACTCCGTCACGTGCTAAACCTTCGGCTTCTTTTACTAATTTTTCTATTGGTTGTGAAACGTGTTTTCCACGCATAATAGGAATAGCACAAAAACTGCAAGGTCTATCACAACCTTCAGCGATTTTTAAATAAGCATAATTTTTTGGAGTTGTTGTTAAACGTTCTCCTAATAATTCATGTTTATAATCGGCACCAAGTGCTTTTAATAATTGAGGTAATTCAGTAGTTCCAAAAAACTGATCCACATTTGGAATTTCTTTTTCTAAATCCGGACGATAACGTTCCGATAAACATCCTGTTACAAAAACTTTGTCTACTAAGCCTTTTTCTTTTTTGTCAGCATATTCTAAAATCATATTTACCGATTCTGCTTTAGCATTATCGATAAATCCGCAAGTATTGATTACAATAATATTTCCTTCCTTGTCAGCAGGTGCTTCGTGTTCCACCTCTTTGCCATTGGCGCGAAGCTGCCCCATTAATACCTCACTGTCGTATATGTTTTTTGAACACCCAAGGGTGATTACATTTATTTTATTCTTTTTTAAAGACTTGGTTCTCATAGATTTGTAAATTGGAGTGCAAAATTACGGTTTTTTATTCAAAGAATATTGTTTTGTCTCTGATTTAGTGCGGTTTTAAAAAGCTAATCCTGCTGTTCGTTATATCTTTGCTGTTTCCCGATCTCGAAGTTTCGGGACAGAAATGACAGCAAAGGAGGTTGCTTCAATCAGAGCTAAAAGAAAAACCGTCTTGTTTATATGAAGACAAGACGGTTTTTTTAGAATATTTTTTAAATTATAATTCAAATAATAGTGTTAACGATACAGTATTGTTGTTGGAATTAACTTTAGCACCATCTGTAAGTCCTTGGCTGAAGAAGCCTTGTTGCGAATTCCTTTTTGCGTGAGCATAAGATAAATCTAGTTTTGTTCCTCCAAAATTATATCCTAAACCAGCAGAATAACTATTTAAATCACCAACTGTTACTTTGTCGTTATAAGGACTTTCTTCAAATCGGTAACCTGCTCTAAGGCTTAGTCTTTCAATTTTGTATTCTCCTCCAATGCGAATTTCACTTGTGTTTGTAAGTGTTTTGCTCATTTCATTATTCAGAACTTGATAGTAGCTGTCGTATTCTGGTTTGAATTTTATGTTACTATAGTTTTTCAGGCTGTAATCAATGCTTAGGAGTCCAGTTTTTCCAAAAACATAAGCGAAACTTGTAGTGAATTTCCCAGGGGTTTGTAGTTTATATGGGGAATAAACATTGGTGATATTCGGATTAATCACATCTGGATCGAGAGTTCCTGATGTATTAGCACTTACGGCTACTACAGATTGACTTAATTCATCGTACAATTTGTACCAAGTAGGAGATTCGTATGCAAGACCTATTCGTGCTTCGCTCGTTATTTTTCCTATAACTCCAAGTTGAAATGAAAAACCAGAACCATAAGTGTATAAATCATTATTGAATTGAACTTTGTTTACTCTGTAGCTATCAGGGTCTGTTGGTAATGGGTTATTGTTGTCTTCGTAAAATACGGATGATCGGGTATAATCAACAAAATGAGAGTTTAAGTTGATACCTATATAGAATTTATCATTATAGGAAGTGGCTGCGTTAAAAGATAATTTACCGTTGTATCCATTGCTGGTAACAGTGTTTTCCTGATAATAATTTCCTCCTTCGGCTATGTTGGAAATGTATTCATTTGGATTAGGGTCGTTGTTTGCGGGGTCTATAATATAGGCTTTGTATCCTAAATAAGCTTGTTGAGCATCGTTGCTAAGATCTCCGTAATGAGCATCTGCAAAACTATTTAAAGGAATTCCATTAGCAAATTCAACAAAATAATTTCCAATTGAAGTAGTAGGATTAACTCCAAATGTACCCATCGTATTGTTGAAATTATTTGTATTGTCATAATTTATAGCCAAGGAAAATTTATTCCATCCTATATTGTTCCTGTTTTTGTTAAAAACAAATACTAATCCAGCCTGATTAACATCAAAAGAATTGTTTTTTTCTGTGTTTATTGAGCCAAAATAGTTTGCATTATTTTTGGTATTAGTATTGGTCAGGGTTACTCCTATTTGGTTGTTTACAAATATAGCAGAACCAGCAGGGTTGACATTTATAGACGAAAGATCTCCTCCTAAAGCTCCAAAAGCACCACTCATAGCTCTAAAACGAGCGGTTCCATTTATGTTTTCCTGACTAAATCGTACTGCATCACTAATCTCTTGAGATTGTACAGAATTAAATACAAGACCTGATAGAAATAATAAAATATATTTTTTCATTGTAGTATGTTTTAGTTTTAAGTAGCTATTTACCTTCTGCTTCCTCCTGATGATCTATAGCTTCCGCCGCTGCTGCTACCACTGCTGTTTCCTCCGTATGATCTTCCAGTGCTGTAAGAAGATGAAGATGAAGATGGGGTGCTGTAAGATCTAGAAGGGGTATAGTTTTCGCTTCTTGAATAAGTTCTACTTTGTTGAGTAGTATTGTTTTGATATTGTGAACTGCTTCTTCTGTTGGTAGTTGATTGTGAATTATTGGAATTACTGTATGTTCTTGTATTTGTAAATACAGGAGTTCTGTTGCTGGTAGAATATCTTCTTGTAGGTGTGTAGTTTCTTGTAGAGGAAGAACTGTTGTAGGTAGAATTAGTAGATGAAGATCCTCTTCGACTTGGATTGTACGAGTAATTTCTTCGATTTGCATAATTGTTGTTTCCGTAGTAATAATAATAATTATAACCATAATAAGGATAATTCCAGTTATAATATCCATAGTTGTATGATGGGTACCCCCAGTTGTTCCAACCATATCCCCAGTTATTCCAGCCATATCCATAATAAGGAGAACCCCAGCCATAAGAATAAGGATATCCCCAACCAGAATAGCCAAATCCGTAGTTCATTCCCCAATAGTTAGGGTAATAGTTTATAGCTACTTTGGTAGTATTATTGCCCCAATCAGCATAATATGAATTGTTGTTGTCTACTGAATCATAATCGCTGTAGTTGTCTACATCTGTAAAAATTTCAGTTGGTGTATTGTCGTTTTGTAGCGAATTAAAGTAATCTTTGTAGTAATCACTTGAAGCTGTGTTTCTTTCTACTACTCTGTTGCTAGAAGTGGTATAAATTCCATCGCTTTCGTAATAAGAACTATTTTGAAAAGAACCACAAGAAACCATAAAAAGGCTTAGTAATCCAATATAAAGATAATTTTGCGCTTTTCGGAATGAAAAAATATTAGTTTTCATATCTATTGGGTTTTTTATTGTTGCACATTACAAAAATAGTTAGTTTTGCCAAACTATTTAGTTAAATAAAACAAAACAAAATTTGTGCCAAACTATTCAATATGAGTAAGAACCTTACTACACGATCAGAAGATTATTCAAAATGGTATAATGAGCTGGTTGTAAAAGCTGATTTAGCCGAAAATTCAGGAGTTAGAGGCTGTATGGTTATTAAACCTTATGGTTATGCTATTTGGGAAAAAATGCAAGCAGAGTTAGATAGAATGTTTAAAGAAACAGGACATCAAAATGCTTACTTCCCGCTATTTGTTCCTAAAAGTATGTTTGAAGCCGAGGAAAAAAATGCCGAAGGTTTTGCAAAAGAATGTGCTGTAGTGACACATTATAGACTAAAAAACGATCCGGATAAGCCTGGAAAGTTAATTGTAGATCCAAATGCTAAACTAGAGGAGGAGTTAATTGTTCGTCCAACCAGTGAAGCTATCATTTGGTCTACTTATAAAGGATGGGTGCAATCTTATAGAGATTTACCGTTGTTAATTAATCAGTGGGCAAACGTTGTGCGATGGGAAATGCGTACTCGCTTGTTCTTAAGAACTGCTGAGTTTTTGTGGCAAGAAGGGCATACAGCTCACGCGACTAGGCAAGAAGCTATTGAAGAGTCAGAAAAAATGATGAACGTCTATGCTGATTTTGTTCAAAATTTTATGGCTATTCCAGTTGTAAAAGGTTTGAAAACAGAAACGGAGCGTTTTGCTGGTGCTGAAGAAACCTATTGTATTGAAGCTTTGATGCAAGATGGGAAAGCGCTACAGGCAGGAACTTCTCATTTCTTAGGTCAGAATTTTGCTGAGGCATTTGATGTGAAGTTTGCTAATGCAGAAGGGAAGCAAGAATATGTGTGGGGAACTTCTTGGGGGGTTTCTACAAGATTGATGGGAGCGTTGGTAATGACGCACTCTGATGATCAAGGCTTGGTGTTGCCTCCAAATTTAGCGCCAATTCAGGTGGTTATTGTACCTATATATAAGTCAGATGAACAATTAGAACAAATTTCTCAAGAGGTAAATAATTTAATAGTTGATTTGCGTAAGTTGGGTATCTCTGTGAAATTTGATAATAGGACTACTCAAAAACCAGGTTTTAAATTCGCTGAATGGGAATTAAAAGGTGTTCCAGTGCGAATTGCTGTAGGGCCTAAAGACCTTGAAAATGGAACTTATGAGGTGGCAAGACGAGATACTTTGACAAAAGAAGTGAAATCTAAAGAAGGAATTGCTGAATTTATTAGTGGTTTATTAGCGCAAATTCAGTTTGATTTGTTCAATAAGGCGTTAAATTATAGAGAAGCACATATTACTGAAGTAAACAGCTTTGAGGAGTTTAAAGAGGTTTTAGAAAACAAAGGTGGTTTTGTATCAGCACATTGGGATGGGACTGCAGAGACTGAAGAGAAAATTAAGGAGTTGACCAAAGCTACAATTAGATGTATTCCTTTGAATGCAGTTGAAGAGGCGGGAACCTGTGTATTTACTGGGAATTCTTCTAGTAAAAGAGTGTATTTTGCTAAAGCGTATTAAAAAAAATAATTTTTTTTGTGTTAGCTATTGCGCAATTAAAAAACAGTTGTATCTTTGCAACCGCAATACAGAAATGCACTGCACAATGTAACGCAATGGTCCGTTCGTCTATCGGTTAGGACGCCAGGTTTTCATCCTGGTAAGGGGGGTTCGATTCCCCCACGGACTACAAATAAAATATAATACGATTCCTGGCTTAAGAAAAGGAATTATGGTCCGTTCGTCTATCGGTTAGGACGCCAGGTTTTCATCCTGGTAAGGGGGGTTCGATTCCCCCACGGACTACAAGTTAATCTTATTGAATAGATTTTGTAACTTACTTAGAGGGATATTGGTCCGTTCGTCTAGGGGTTAGGACGCCAAGATTTCGTCTTGGTAACAGGGGTTCGATTCCCTTACGGACTACGGAAAAATAGTAAAAAAGATAAAAGATAAAATAAAATGGCAAATCATAAGTCAGCTCTAAAAAGAATTAGAAGTAACGAAAAGAAAAGAGTGTTAAATAGATATCAACACAAAACTACTCGTAATGCTATTAAAGCGTTGAGAATAGCTACTGATAAAGCTGATGCTACTTCTAAATTGTCAAATGTAATTTCTATGATTGATAAGTTAGCTAAAAAGAATATTATCCATGATAATAAAGCGTCTAACTTAAAATCTAAATTGACTAAATTTGTAAATAAATTGTAATTCAATTTTTGTATAATTTTAAGCCCCACTTTTAGTGGGGCTTTTTTTTTTTTTTAAATGACGGTTCTGATCTGTAGGGTTTAGAATAAAAACGGCTTTCGGGTTTTTTACTAAATAATTAGAAAGACAGTTTAATTTATAAAGCTTGTACTATAATATAGTGCGAGCTTTTTTTATGGAGCATTCTCCTGCTGTCCGCTTCAGTCTTACTCGCCGAACCCCGGCAAGTAAGGATTTCCGCTGCTATCAGGGCTAGGGAGTAGTGTTTGCAAGAAAAATATCCTTTATTATTTAGGGTAAAGAATGGTATTTGGATCCAAAACTCTCTGCGTATTGATGGTGAATCTTCTTGAAATGCGATAATACAATTGTCTAAATTCTTACAAATGATAAAAAAGTTAAAATCCAAGTTGTATATTTTCAGTGAGTTAAAAAAAAGATTAAAAATAGTTGG
>NZ_JBZEEN010000012.1:0-87615 GCF_058309975.1 Flavobacterium sp. ST-158
CTTTATTTGGGTTGTAGATTATGAAAATTGGGAGGTTTTAAAGAAAAAAAGAGGTTTTTTCACAGCCTGACGTTTTGGCGCTTGGCGAAGAAGCGGATTTCGATGCACTGAACTGTCTGCCAGCACTGAACTTGTTACGAAGCACCAAGCTTCATTTAAGCACTGAACCCGCTTTTTTGCCAAACGCCTGTTAGCACCAGTTTTTTTCATTGTTTGTCAATTAAATTATATTCTTCAAGTGCGTCTGTCCAAATATTGTCTTTATTCAACCGAATTAGTTCTAAAACAATCTTTGTGATTTTTTCTTGGTCTAAGTTCTCCTTACTAATTTGTTCAACAAAGTCCTTCGATAATTGGTCGTCTATGCATTTTGCTTTAAAATCAAGATTACAACAACCATATCCGTCAAATGAAATTCTACATAAGTCAATACGTTTTTCTGTCGTGTAATTGAAGTCGAGAAACACGCAACCGTCAAGGCAACCTAAATAGAAGTCAGCTTTTCGACTATCTGGCATTGTTGTCTTGAAAAATTCAAAGTCTTGTTTCATTTCGGTTATTCGTAAATTTTGGCTCCTGAAATAATGTCTGCGAATGTTGCCCAGTCTGGTTTGTCAGCGCTTTTATTTTGCTTTGTGTTGTCGTAATAACCTTGTATGTCGTTTGCATAAGCACTCAATGCTTCTAGAAAGTCTGGAAGATTTTTGTTTTCCCAACTTTCAGGATTATCTATAAAGTCCTTGTGCAGTAAGTCAAGAAACTTAATGAAAGATTGTCTGTCGTTTACTCTAATATTGTCAAGTGTCTCGTACATAAAATTGGTGCTAACTAGTATATATGTCTTATAAAATCAGACCTATCACTCTATTATTGGGTGGATAGGTCTGACAACTTTCATATTTTATTTTTTATCAAATATATAGATATTTCATTACAAATCATCAAAAGGACTTTTGATTTGCTGTAAACTTTTTGTACTTAATCTGTTTTAATACCAATGTCAATTCTAAATTTTCTGCTATGCAGGGACTGAGTGAGGGATCAAGGCGGCATCCTCGAAGTGTAACGGAGAGATATAGCCGAAAGCCCGACCCAGTCTCGTCTTTTTTTGACGAGACTGGGGCACGCCCAAATAAAAAACGGCTAAAGATTACTCCTTAGCCGTTTCTATATTTGGATTTTGAAAGCTTAATTTAAAAACGCTTTCAATTCGTCGTAAGTTTTAATTTTTGTGCTTACTTTTTCTTTGTTTAATACGCTTTCAATTTGCGCAGGAATCGGTAAAGTCACTCCTAAAGCAGGTTCTACCACATCTAAAAACTTGATAGGGTGTGCCGTTTCTAAGAAAACTCCAATAGCATTAGGATAGTTTCGCAATTCTTTTTTCAGTCCTAAATAACCTACTGCTCCGTGTGGTTCGGCAATGTAACCATCGGTGTTGTAAATGGTTTTCATAGCTGCCAGCGTTTCTTCGTCAGTATAAGTATAAGAAGAAAAATCTTTTTTGAACTGCTCTAAATCGTTGCCATACATTTCCTGAATACGGATAAAGTTACTTGGGTTTCCTACGTCCATTGCATTAGAAATGGTTGCAATAGAAGCTTTTGGATCATAAATCCCGTTTACTAAAAATCTTGGCACCGTATCATTTACATTGGTAGCCGCAACAAAATGCTCAATGTTTAATCCCATTTTCTTGGCGATGATACCCGCACAAATATTTCCGAAATTCCCACTTGGGCAAGAAAATACTAATGGTTTGTTTTGTCCTTTCAAGGCTTTGTAAGCAAACAGAAAGTAGAACATCTGTGGTAACCAACGTGCAATATTAATCGAGTTAGCCGAAGTCAGGTTTTTATGTTTCAAGCTTTCGTCCAAAAACGCTTTTTTTACCATGTCTTGGCAATCGTCAAAAACGCCGTCAACTTCCAGTGCTTTGATGTTTTGTCCCAGCGTAGTTAATTGTCTTTCCTGAATGTCGCTTACTTTTCCGGAAGGGTATAAAATAACCACTTCAACTCCTTGAACTCCAAGAAAACCACTTGCAACAGCACCTCCTGTATCTCCAGAAGTCGCTACCAAAACGGTATTGGTATTGTCTTTTTTGTCTTTGTTGAAATAACCCAGACAACGCGACATAAAACGCGCTCCAACGTCCTTAAACGCCATCGTTGGGCCGTGGAATAATTCCAAAGAATAGATTCCGTTTTCTACAGGAACAACCGGGAAATCAAAGCATAATGTTTCGGCAATGATTTGTTTTAGGGTTTCCGTTGGGATTTCGTCACCCACAAATTGTTGAATCGCTTCAAAAGCAATTTCTTCGTGGCTTAAATTTTCAATATTATCAAAAAAAGATTGCGGAAGCGGCGTGATGCTCTCCGGAAAATACAATCCTTTATCGGCTGCTAATCCTTGTATTACGGCTTCTTGAAAAGAAACTTTAGGTGCGTTATGGTTTAAACTGTAATATTTCATTTTTTTAGTTCTTAGTTTTTTAGTCCTTAGTCTTTAAAAGATTTATAGTCCTTAGTCCTTAGTCCTTAGTTTTATTAATATTTCTAAGGACTAAGTACTCGGGACTAAACTACTTTTTAAAGAACTCTCATTCCTGTATCATTCACTTTACACACATGAATTTCATAAGGTAAATTCATGGTGTCGTAGACTTTGCTCATGCCTTTGGCGATTTTTTCGGCGGTGGCTGCCCCTCTGCTTAAAGCAAAAATAGAAGGACCGGAACCGGATATTCCTGAACCTAAAGCACCGTTTTCTAAAGCGGATTGTTTGATTAAATCAAAACCGGGAATCAATACGCTTCGCAATGGCTCTACAATTTCGTCATGCAAGGAACGCCCGATTAATTCGTAATCCTGCGTGTACAATCCCGCTACTAATCCACCAACATTTCCCCATTGCGTAATAGCGCTTTTTAGAGAAACGGTTTGTTTTAGTACCGAACGGGCATCAGAAGTTTTTAATTCAATTTGTGGATGAATTACCGTAGCATACAATTCGTCTGGACTGTCAATTTTGATAATATCCAAAGGATTGGAGCTTCTTACCAAAGTAAAACCTCCCAAAAGGGCAGGGGCAACATTATCAGCATGGGCATTTCCCGAAGCTAGTTTTTCCCCTTGCATGGCAAATTTCACCAATTCTTTTCGGGTAAATGGATTGCCTAATAATTCGTTGGCAGCAAAAACGGCTCCAGCCGAACTAGCCGCTGAACTTCCAATTCCGCTTCCTGCTTTGATGTATTTGTATATTTCAATTTCGAAACCAAAATCGGGATCAACTTCTTCCAGCATCGCTAATAAAGCTACTCCGGCAACGTTTTTTTCTGCTTCCAAAGGTAAATTAGCTCCCTCGATTTTAGTGATACGAACGCCTTTTTCAGTCGTTTTTCGAACAATCATTTCGTCACCTACATTATCCAAACACAATCCTAGAACGTCAAATCCACAGGAAAGGTTGGCAATAGTTGCAGGGCAAAATACTTTTACTTCATTCATAAATTTATGTTGTGGGTTGTCAGTTGTTGGTTGTCGGTTGATTTTTTAGCTATCAACCCTCAACTAATAACTTTCAACTAAATTATACATTTCCAATTCTAATTACATCGGCAAAAATTCCCGAAGCAGTAACCGCAGCTCCAGCACCAGCCCCTTTAATTAATAAAGGTTGGTCCACATAACGGTCTGTAAAGAATAAAACGATATTGTCTTTTCCTTCTAAGTTGTAGAACGGATGGTCTTTCGGGATGAATTGCAGGCCTACGCTAGCTTTTCCATTTTCAAATTGAGCCACAAATTTCAATCTACTGTCTTTTGCAATGGCTTCCGCCAAAATACCTTCAAAATGACTGTTATATTCAATCAATGATTTGAAAAATTCTTCGTTATTAGCTGTCGCCATACATTTCGCTGGAAGGAAAGCTTGGTTTTCAATATCTTCAATTTCCATTTTGTAACCGCTTTCGCGAATTAAAATCAGGATTTTTCTGGCTACGTCAATTCCACTTAAGTCAATTTTTGGATCTGGTTCTGTGAAACCTTGAACTCCAGCTTCTTTAACCACATCATGAAACGAATTGTCTTTGTCGAAATTGTTAAAGATAAAGTTTAAACTTCCGGATAAAACCGCTTGAATCTTATGTACTTTATCTCCTGATGCAATTAAGTTTTTAACCGTATCAATAATTGGTAATCCTGCACCAACATTAGTTTCAAACAAGAATGGCGCATTGTATTGACGAGATAATTTTTTCAGTTTTTTGTAATTGTCGTAAGCCGAAGCACAGGCAATTTTGTTACAAGTAACCACACCTACACTTTGTTTTAAGAAGTGTTCGTAAGTAGCCGCTACATCAGCATTAGCAGTAATATCTACAAAAATAGAGTTGCGTAAATTTAAGGCCGCTACTTTTTCAATAAATAATTCTTTGTTTGCTGTTTCACCATTTGCAACAACTTCTTGCCAAGCATCCAAATCTATTCCGTCATCATCAAAATGCATTTTTCTAGAATTAGACATAGCAATGACGCGAACGTTGATTTTTAGATTTTCTTTTAAGAATTTCTTTTGCTGGTGGATTTGCTCGATAAATTTTTCCCCTACATTACCCACACCCATTACAAACAGGTTCAATTGTTTGGTATTTTCTTCAAAGAAATTTTCGTGCAAGGTATTCAAGGCTTTCTTAACGTCTCTTTCATTAATTACAGCTGAGATGTTTCGCTCCGAAGCACCTTGAGCAATTGCTCTGATGTTTACGTTATTTTTACCCAGAGTACTAAACATTCTTCCGCTTAATCCTTGGTGGTTTTTCATATTTTCTCCAACCAATGCAATGATGCACAAGTTTTTCTCTACAATACATGGATCGATTTTGTTTTGGGCAATTTCGATTTCAAAAGCTTTGTTGATGGCATTTTCGGCCAAATCAGCGTCGCTATTCAAGATTCCGATACAGATAGAATGTTCTGAAGAGGCTTGAGTAATAAAAATTACATTAATGCTTTCTTGTGATAATACTTCGAACAATCTTTTAGATGAACCTGAAACTCCAATCATTCCTGGTCCTTCAAGAGTTACCAAAGTAATGTTTTCAATATGGCTAATTCCTCTTACTGGATTTCCATTTGAAGTAGAAACATCAGAAATAAAAGTTCCTTCTGCATTTGGTTCAAAAGTATTTTTGATATGAATTGGAATGTTTTTTGTTAAAACCGGCTGAATAGTTGGCGGATATAAAACTTTGGCACCAAAATGCGACAATTCCATTGCCTCTTGGTATGAAATAGTAGCAATAGGCTGAGCTTGTTTTACAATTTTTGGGTTTGCAGTAAACATTCCGTTTACGTCAGTCCAGATTTCCAGTTCGCTGGCGTTTAATGCTCCTGCTAAAATAGCAGCAGTATAATCGGATCCACCGCGACCTAAAGTAGTGTTGATCTCGTCTACAGAAGAAGCAATAAAACCAGGCATTACAACAACTTGAGATTCATTAGCATTAAAAAATGCAGTAGTCAATGCATTTGTTACGTCAAAGTTTACAGCTGCTTTTCCGTAATTGTTGTTGGTTTTAATCAACTCGCGGCTGTCTTTGTAGCTGCTATTTTTTAGGTTTTGTTTTAAAGCTTCGGCAATAATATAAGATGAAAGTAATTCGCCAAAACTTAAAATAGTATCTGATGTTCTTGCTGATAATTCGCCCAAAAGGAAACAACCGTCCAAGATAGTTTCTAAATGATTGATGATTCTTTTAATGTGGCTTAATAAACTGCTTTGTTCGCTTACAGGAATTAATTCTTTTAAAGCGTCTAAGTGTTTTTTCTCGATTTCAGCAACGATATCTTTGTAGGTTTCGTCATTTGAAGCTGCTTTTGAAGCTGCTAATTGCAATAAATCGGTTACTTTGCTAAGAGCAGAAACAACTACAATTAGTTTATCATTTTTAGCTTTGTTGAGAACAATATCTAGAACTAGTTTTATATTTTTTGCATTGGCAACCGAAGTTCCGCCAAATTTTAATACTTTCATTTTGTTTGTTTTATTTTAAAAATGCAATACTTTATATACACCCAACACCTTTCTTCTAATAAAAAAGTATGTATCAATCAGGATTATATGTAATAGTGAATACCCCTAAGGGGTAGTAGTAGTTGTAACAGAAATTGAAACCCAAATTTGAGTTGCTATCGGAGATTGATATTTAATTCTGTTGTCTTTCATAAGAGTTCCCAAAAATACAGTTTTTTATAAAAAGCAAAAACCTTTATTTGGTTTTTGTGAATAATTGTAAAAAAAAAGCAAATATATGTTTTTACTGCTTTTAATTATAGTGATTCTGCTTTAAATTTTTTGAAATAATCTGTTTTTTGTGAAAATAATAAGACTTAATTTTAAGAAATTTTGATTTGTTTGTCTTAGAGGAACCAGTAAAAAGTTTTTTTGGATTTAATGGACAGTGTTTTTTTTGTTCCAATGAGTGTTTTTTATTTTTCAGAATTCGGCAATCAAGTTTGTCGTTTTTTTAGATTTATAGTTTTAATGTGGTATATAAAAAGTAAAGTACTCTTATTTTGGTTGATTTCTATTAAAAAAATAATATAGAGCTAAAAAAAAAGTCTGTTAATAGCTTATTAATTTTTAAAATGACTTTAACATGAAATAAAAAAAAGTATTTTTGCTTTCTAAAAAATAAAGTAAAAAATGTCATTAAACAGTATTTTCCAATTTTTAGTACCGAAGGATAAAAAATTCTTCCCACTTTTTGAAGAAGCATCTAGTAACTTAATTGAGTTGGCTTCTAACTTGCACGAAGCTGTAAACCTTCCATTGAAAGAGAGAGAAGTGCTTTTTCAAAAAATCGACGAATTAGAACAAAGAGGTGAGGATATTACGCGTCAGACTAATTTAGAATTGAGTAAAAACTTTATTACTCCTTTTGACCGAGAAGATATTCACTCTTTAATTACTTCTATTGATAACGTAGCCGATCGTTTACACGGTGCTTCAAGTATCATGCGTTTGTATCAAGTGGATAAGATTACTAAATCAATTAGAAAATTGACAGAGATTAATCTTGAAGCTTGTCAAAATATAGAAACTGCGGTAAAAGAATTGAGAGATTTTAAAAATGCTCATAAAATTAAAGCGGCTTGTGCTAAGATTTCTAAGTTGGAAAACAAATCAGACAATGTGTATAACAAAGCTGTTTTTGAAATTTTTGAAAATGAAACAGACGCTAAGAACATTATTAAATACAAAGAAGTATTATCAATTCTGGAATCAGCTACTGACAAATGTAAAAGCGTAGCGAGTGTTTTAGAATCTATTTCGGTTAAACATTCTTAAATTTAATTTATTCTTTGAAGTAATAACCTATGACTTTACTTATAACAATTATAGTTTTAGCACTTATTTTTGATTACATAAACGGTTTTCATGATGCTGCTAATGCTATTGCAACGGTAGTTGCTACAAAAGTGCTAACTCCATTTCAAGCAGTGCTTTGGGCTGCTTTTTTTAATTTCTTAGCCTATTGGGTTTTTGGTTTTGGAGTGGCTGATACAGTGGCAAAAACAGCGCACACGATCGATATTAACTTAGTCGTGATTTTAGCGGGTGTTATTGCTGCAATTTGTTGGAACTTATTGACTTGGTGGTTAGGGATACCGTCGAGTTCTTCTCATACTTTGATTGGAGGATTTGCTGGTGCAGCTGTTGCACATGCTGTTTATATGCACGGTTTTTCAGATTATACAGTAGTAGAAGATGGTGTATCTATTACCAGGCATTGGTATAATATTGTAAACTGGTATGATCCGGGAAAACCAGGAGGATTACCATCTGGAGTAGTTATTATTATTGCATTTATTGTATTAGCGCCATTAGTAGGAGCAATTGCGTCATATTTAATTTCTATTTGGTTGCTAAATGCAGCTAGAAAAAGTATTTATCCAAAGATTTTTACGGTAGCCTTGATGCTTGCTACTATTTGGTTTGTAAACACAATGGTAACTACTGATATTGAAAAGCCAAGATTTGAATCTCATTTTTGGAGCATAGCTTTGGAACCACATAATATCAAATGGTTTTTAGTTGGTTTCATTGTATTGTCAGTAAGTACGTTTTGTTTATTTTTTAGTAGTTTGAGTCATCATCAATCAGAGAAAATGCTAAAAAAGATGCAATTGTTGTCTTCAGCAGCATTTAGTTTAGGACATGGTGGTAACGATTCTCAAAAAGTAATGGGAATTATAGCGGCAGCTGTTATTGTTTATATTAATAAAGAAGGTGTGCCATTAGAGTCCATGCCAAGTTGGTTAAAAGTAGCTTTGCCTGATGGAGAAACTCCTGGAATTATGCCAGAATGGATTCCGCTTGCATGTTATTCTGCTATTGCAGCAGGAACTTTGAGTGGTGGTTGGAAAATTGTAAAAACAATGGGGTCAAAAATTACTAAAGTAACTTCTTTTGAAGGAGTTGCAGCTGAAACAGCGGGTGCTTTAACCTTGTATTTTACAGAGCATTTGCATATTCCTGTAAGTACAACACATACCATTACAGGTTCTATCATTGGTGTTGGATTAACAAAACGTGTGTCTGCAGTTAGATGGGGAGTAACGGTAAGCTTGATTTGGGCATGGATTTTAACTATTCCTATTTCGGCACTTTTAGCAGCGATATGTTATTATCTATTGAAAATTTTCTTATAAAATAGTTTATCTATAAAAAGCCATCCGACGCGTCGGATGGCTTTTGTTTTTTTGAGTGCTTTTCTAAAACGAAAGCAGTCTTTTTTTGTTTAATTAAAGGAGGTATGTTATTCTTATTATTAAGTATTTTTTGCAGTGTTTCCGTGGGTGTGATTTTTAAAATTGCACGTAAGTGGTCTACTAATGCCAAGCAAGTTGTATTGTTTAATTATTTTTTTGCATTATTACTTTGTTATGTGGTTTTTGTGCCTGATGTTTATTCAGTCACAACTGATGCTCCTTTTTTACTTTATAGCAGTTTAGGTGTTTTGTTGCCAGTTGTTTTTTTATTTTTGATTGCTACCATTAAAAATATAGGCATTGTAAAGACTGATGCTGCTCAAAGATTGTCTTTGTTTGTTTCTATTTTGGCAGCTTGGTTACTTTTTAAAGAAGTGTTTTCTGTAACTAAAATTATAGGGATTCTAATTGGTTTTTTAGCTTTGTTTTGTGTCTTGAATAAAACTGCTGATGTTGTAAAATCAGATTTGAAATATCCTGTTTTGGTTTTTTTTGGATTTGGAACAATTGATATTTTGTTTAAAAAAGTTGCTGCTTTTACCGCTGTTTCTTATACTACTTCTTTGTTTGTTGTTTTTGGTATTGCCTTTGTTTTTATGTTGGTGATAGTGCTGTATGAAATTCTGGTAAAGAAAGTTCTTTTTAATAGTAAAAACCTAGTTTGTGGTTTTTTAGTAGGTGGATTTAATTTTGGGAATATTTTATTTTATTTGAAAGCACATCAAGCTTTTTCAACTAATCCATCAACTGTTTTTGCAGGGATGAATATGGGGGTTATCCTTTTAGGAAGTATAGTAGGGATTTTTGTTTTTAAAGAAAAATTGTCAAAACTAAATTATGCAGGGCTGCTATTAGCGCTGCTTTCCATAGTTTTTATTGTAGTTTCGGCTTAAAATTTATTGTTTGATTTAAAATTCTTCTCTATTGCTTTAATCATTTCGCCTGCAATATCTTTATTAGTTGCTGTTTCAATTCCTTCTAGACCAGGTGAAGAGTTTACCTCAAGCAATAAGGGGCCTTTAGAAGAACGAATAATATCTACACCAGCTACTTTAAGGTCCATGGCTTTTGCGGCCTTAACAGCTATCTTTTTTTCTTCTGGAGTAGCTTTTATGACAGATGCTGTTCCGCCAAGGTGAATGTTAGCTCTAAATTCGCCAGGCATTGCTTCACGTTGAATGGTAGCAACTACTTTTCCATCTACGACAAACAAACGCAAATCTTTTCCGTCGGCTTCTTTGATGAATTCTTGTACTAATATATTGGCATTTAGGCTTTTGAAAGCGTTGATAACACTTTCGGCAGCTTTTTTAGTTTCGGCAAGTACAACTCCTTTTCCTTGAGTTCCTTCTAATAATTTGATGATTAGTGGAGAACCACCAACCATTTTTATTAAGTCATCTGTATCTAAAGGAGAATTAGCAAATCCTGTGGTAGGAATTCCTATTCCGCTATGCAATAATAATTGTAATGAAAAAAGTTTGTCTCTGGATTGTGTGATTGCTGTTGAAGAGTTCAAGCAAAAAACATTTAAGGCTTCAAATTGTCTGGTTAAAGCGCAGCCGTAAAAGGTAATGCTGGGACGAATTCTAGGTATTATGGCGTCAAATTCATTCAGGATTTTTCCGCCACGATAATGGATTTCTGGTTTTTTAGCGTCCAGTTTCATGTAGCATTCTTTGATGTTTAAGAAATGCATTTCGTGTCCACGCATTTCTCCTGCTTCCATGATTCTTTTATTGCTGTATAATTCGGGATTGCTGGCAAGCAGACCTATACGTAAACCGCTTGGTGCTTTTTCAGAATCTTTATATATCTCTTTTAAAGTGTCAACTGATGGTTGTCCTAATAGAAATTGTTGTTCTGGGTCTACAAGGATTCTTCCGCTCATAGCCTCTCGGCCTAAAAGCATACGAAACCCCATGGTGTCTCTATTGGTTAGAGTCATTTCAATGGGCCAGGTTGTTTCGCCGATTTTCAGATTAGTTTGAATAACATAGCGTTGTTCTCTAAAACCGCTGGAACTTTTTACAATTCTTTTATCGATTAAAGGTGCTTCGCAATGTATGATAGTCTTAGAATTATTTTGAATAGGATTAATATCAAATTTAACCCAGTTGCTTTCATTTTTTATAAATGGAGCAATATTGATAGCGTGTAGGGCAGAAGTTTTTGCACCTGAATCAACTCTGGCTTTTATGGTTGGAATTCCTAATTCGGGGAAAGAACACCATTCTTCGCTACCTACGACAACTTTATTCATTTTGATTTTTAGTGTATTAAATTACTTTTGTAAAAACGCCAAATGTAGTTATTTGTTATGGAATTAAAAGGAAATTATGTTAAAAGAATAAACCCGTTAGGTTATTAAAACGTAACGGGTTTAGTTATGAAAAGGTTGGCAATTTTATAAATTAGTTGCTTCTCCAGTTTTGTGAATTTTCACAGTTAATTCTTGAGTGCCATCTTCAATATCCATAAAGATTTCGTCACCAGCTGTAATTTTTGAAGTGATGATTTCTTCTGCAAGGGTATCTTCAACATACTTTTGAATTGCTCTTTTAAGAGGTCTTGCTCCAAACTGCTTGTCGAAACCTTTTTCAGCAATAAAAGCTTTTGCTTTATCTGAAAGTTTTAAATTATAACCTAAATCAGAGATTCTTGCATATAATTTTTTCAATTCGATTTCAATAATTAAATCAATATCTTTTTTCTCTAAAGCGTTGAAAACAATAACATCATCAATACGGTTTAAGAATTCCGGTGCAAATGTTTTCTTTAAAGCGTTTTCAATGATGCTTTTTGAATTGTCATCTGCTTGAGCCACTTTAGCAGCGGTTCCAAAACCAACTCCCTGACCAAAATCTTTCAATTGTCTGGCTCCTACATTAGAAGTCATGATGATAATGGTGTTTTTGAAATCGATTTTTCTACCTAAACTATCGGTTAAGAATCCATCGTCTAACACTTGTAGCAACATGTTGAAAACATCTGGATGTGCTTTTTCGATTTCATCCAAAAGCACAACTGCGTATGGTTTTCTGCGAACTTTTTCGGTCAATTGTCCTCCTTCTTCGTAACCTACGTATCCTGGAGGTGCTCCAATTAAGCGAGAAATAGCAAATTTTTCCATGTATTCACTCATGTCAATACGTACTAAAGCATCTTCAGAATCGAATAATTCTTTGGCTAAAACTTTAGCTAATTGTGTTTTTCCAACTCCTGTTTGTCCTAAGAAAATAAAAGAACCAATAGGACGATTTGGATCTTTCAATCCAGCACGGTTTCTTTGGATAGAACGGGCAATTTTTACCACGGCTTCATTTTGACCAATTACTTTACTTTCTATAAGTTCTGGTAACTTCGCTAATTTGTTGCTTTCTGTTTGCGCAATACGATTTACTGGGATTCCAGTCATCATAGAAACTACATCGGCAACATTGTCTTCCGTTACTTGGATTCGGTTACTTTTAGCATCTTCTTCCCATTGTTCTTGCGCAACAGCTAAGTCTTTTTCAAGACGTTTTTCATCATCTCTAAGTTTAGCGGCTTCCTCGTATTTTTGTTTTTTAACAACAGCGTTTTTTAATTCTCTGATGTCTTCTAATTGACGCTCTAGGTCTAATATTTTCTTAGGAACTTCAATGTTGGTAATGTGCACACGAGAACCAGCTTCGTCCATAGCATCAATAGCTTTGTCTGGTAAAAAACGCTCCGACATATATCGGTTGGTTAATTTTACACAGGCTTCAATAGCTTCTTGTGTATAAGTGACATTGTGGTGGTCTTCGTATTTGTTTTTTACATTGTTCAAAATAGTGATTGTTTCTTCTACAGAAGTAGGTTCAACAATGATTTTTTGAAAACGTCTTTCTAAGGCACCGTCTTTTTCAATATATTGTCTGTACTCATCAAGAGTTGTGGCACCAATACATTGGATTTCACCTCTAGCCAAGGCTGGTTTGAACATATTAGAAGCATCTAAAGAACCTGTAGCTCCGCCTGCACCAACAATGGTGTGGATTTCATCAATGAAAAGAATGATGTCGTCATTTTTTTCTAACTCGTTCATAACGGCTTTCATGCGTTCTTCAAATTGTCCTCTGTATTTTGTTCCGGCAACTAAACTTGCTAAATCCAAAGTCACAACACGTTTGTTGAAAAGAATGCGAGACACTTTCTTTTGGATAATACGCAAAGCTAAACCTTCGGCAATGGCTGATTTTCCAACTCCTGGTTCTCCAATTAATAATGGGTTGTTCTTTTTACGACGGCTTAAGATTTGGCAAACACGTTCAATTTCTTTTTCGCGTCCTACAACAGGGTCTAGTTTTCCTTCTTCGGCCATTTCGGTTAAATCTCTACCAAAATTGTCTAAAACCGGAGTTTTAGATTTTTTATTGGACTTATTGGCTGGATTATTGAAATTGCCTTCTTTTAAACTGTCATCTTGTCCTAAATCGTCGTTGTAAGAGTCTGTAGCTCTCGGTAAGTTTTCTAAGAATTCTTCTTCGTTTGGTGTCATATTTAGATATTGTTCTTTAGCTACATCATAATCTATTTTTAGTTTATTCAATAGCTTGGTTGTAGGATCATTTTCGTTTCTTAAAATACATAGCAATAGGTGAGCTGTACTAACAGATGGACTCTGAAAGACTTTAGCTTCTAGAAAAGTAGTTTTCAAAGCACGCTCCGCCTGACGTGTCAAATGCAGGTTTTTCTTTTCTAAATTACTATCTATTCCTGGGATTGCAGGGCTTAGGATTTCTACCTTTCTACGCAAATGATCTAAGTCAATGGATAAATTGTTTAATATCTGTATTGCTTTACCATTACCATCTCTAAGGATACCAAGCATCAAGTGTTCTGTCCCAATGAAGTCATGACCTAGTCGTAAAGCTTCTTCTTTACTGTAGGTAATAACATCTTTTACTCTTGGTGAAAAATTGTCATCCATAATATTTATTTCTAGTATCTGTAAATTTAGTGAATTACTATTTGAAAAACAAAAACCGTACCTAAGTACTTATGTCAGCTAATTGACGAAAAAAAAGAGAAAAAAGCTTGGTTTTGTCTTTATTTTATTAAACAAAAGCCAATGTTAATTTGTTAATAAATCTTTGAAATTAGTATGCTGAAAAGCTTTCAAAAATTTCAAAAATCCGTATATTGGCACGTTTTGAAACGAATATAATTATTTAATATAACAACTTATGTCTGAAGGAGAAAAGTTAATTCCTATTAACATAGAAGATGAAATGAAATCAGCTTACATTGACTATTCAATGTCGGTAATTGTATCCAGAGCGCTTCCAGATGTTAGAGATGGCTTGAAACCAGTACATCGAAGAGTACTTTATGGAATGTATGATTTGGGAGTAACTTCAAGATCTGCTCATAAAAAATCCGCAAGAATTGTCGGGGAAGTTTTAGGAAAGTATCACCCACACGGAGATACTTCAGTTTACGATGCTATGGTGCGTATGGCACAAGAGTGGAGTATGCGTTATTTATTAGTTGATGGTCAAGGTAACTTTGGTTCTGTAGATGGCGATAGCCCGGCAGCTATGCGTTATACCGAGGCTAGAATGCGCAAAATTTCAGAAGAAATTATGGCGGACATCGAAAAAGAAACAGTTGATTTTCAATTGAACTTTGACGATACTTTGTATGAACCAAAAGTGATGCCAACGCGTGTCCCTACCTTATTAGTAAATGGAGCTACAGGTATTGCAGTAGGTATGGCTACCAATATGCCACCACATAACCTTACAGAAGTAATTAACGGAACATTAGCTTATATTGATAACAATGAAATTGAAATCGATGAGTTAATGACACATATTAAAGCACCTGATTTCCCAACAGGAGGTGTGATTTATGGATACGAAGGTGTTCGTGAAGCTTTTAAAACAGGTAGAGGTCGTGTAGTAATGCGTGCTAAAGTCACTTTTGAAGAAGTAGAAGGAAGAGAATGTATTGTTGTTACCGAAATCCCTTATCAAGTTAACAAAGCAGATATGATTAAACGTACTGCTGATTTAGTTAATGAGAAAAAGATTGAAGGAATTGTTAATATTCGTGATGAATCGGATAGAAACGGTATGCGTATCGTTTATATTTTAAAACGTGATGCAACGCCTAACGTAGTTTTGAATACATTATATAAGTTTACACAATTACAATCTTCTTTCAGTGTAAATAATATTGCATTGGTAAATGGACGTCCACAGATGTTGAATCTAAAAGATTTGATTCATTATTTTGTAGAACACCGTCATGATGTAGTGATTCGTAGAACTCGATTTGAGTTGCGTAAAGCAGAAGAAAGAGCGCATATTTTAGAAGGTTTAATCATAGCTTCAGATAATATTGACGAAGTAATTGCATTAATCAGAGGTTCTAAAAACACCGAAGAAGCTCGTGAAAAATTAATTGAAAGATTCAAACTTTCTGATATTCAGGCAAGAGCTATTGTTGAAATGCGTTTGCGTCAATTAACAGGTCTGGAGCAAGACAAGTTAAGAGCTGAGTATGAGGAATTGATGAAATTAATTGATCATTTGAAAGCTTTATTAGAGGATGTAAACTTAAGAACGAATTTAATTAAAGAAGAATTAGAAGAAATTCGTGATAAATATGGAGATGCTCGTCGTTCTCAAATTGAATATTCTGGAGGAGATGTTAGTATTGAAGATTTAATTGCAGATGAAAATGTGGTAATTACTATTTCGCATGCTGGTTATATCAAACGTACCAATTTGACAGAATATAAAACTCAGAATAGAGGTGGAGTTGGACAAAAAAGTGCTGGAACGAGAGATCAGGATTTCTTAGAGCACATGTTTGTGGCAACAAACCATCAATATATGATGTTCTTTACCCAAAAAGGAAAATGTTTCTGGATGCGTGTTTATGAAATACCTGAAGGAAGTAAAACAGCTAAGGGTAGAGCTATCCAGAACTTGATTAATATAGAAAGTGACGATAAAGTAAAAGCATTTATTTGTACGCAGGATTTAAAAGATCAAGACTATATTAAGACACACAACTTAGTAATGGTAACTAAGCAAGGACAGGTTAAGAAAACTTCTTTAGAGAAATATTCTAAACCTAGAGTTAACGGAGTTGCTGCAATTACGATTAAAGAAGGTGATGAATTATTAGGTGCTGAATTAACAAATGGTGAAAGCCAAATTATCTTAGCAGTTAAATCTGGTAAATTAGTTCGTTTTGAAGAAACTAAAACACGTCCAATGGGAAGAACAGCTTCTGGAGTTCGTGGAATTACATTAAAAGATGAGACTGATGAAGTAATTGGTATGGTTACTGTTGATAAGGAAAATATTACTGAGTCTCAAATCTTAGTAGTTACTGAAAATGGATACGGAAAACGTACTAAATTAGTAGATGAAGATGGGGAAGATGTGTACCGAATTACAAATCGTGGAGGAAAAGGTGTAAAAACTTTGAATATTACTGAAAAAACAGGTAAATTAATATCGATTAGTGCTGTTACGGATGCCGATGATTTAATGATTATTAATAAATCAGGATTGACTATCAGAATGGCTATCGAAGATTTACGTGTGATGGGAAGAGCTACTCAAGGGGTTAAATTAATTAATCTTAAAGGAAATGATTCCATTGCCGCTGTTGCTAAAGTGATGAAAGACGATGAAGAGGAAGTGGTAGTTGACGAAGAAGGAAACGTTATTCAGGCCGAAACAATTGAAAGAGTAAAACCTGTTCTGGAGGTTCTTGAAGACGATGGTGTAGTGGAAGAAGACGAAGAAGATGAAGACGAAATCGTAGAAGACGAGGCTGATGATTCTGAAGACGACGACGAGGCTTAAACAAAAATCAAATAAATTATAAATATTAAAAAATGAATAGTATGAATGGTAAATTTGTAATGCTATCATCAGTTTTATTACTTTCAGTAGCAACTTTTGCTCAGAAAAAAGAATTAAGAGCTGCTGATAAAGCTGCAAAAAGCGGCGATATGAAGGAAGTGTTGTCTATTTTGAAAGCAGCTGAACCAGTTATGGCAAATGCTTCTGACGAAGAAAAAGCACAAGCCTATTTTTTAGAAGCAAATGCATATATGGATTTTGTAGATAAAAAAGTTGATACAGATGCTAATATGGCTTTGGCTGCAGATACTTATAAAAAATTAATTGATGCTGAGAAAGCTTCTGGTAAAGCTAAGTACACAGCACAAGCGGCAGCTTCTATAATTAAGATTAAAGGTTTGTTTATCAACAGCGCAATTGCTGAGACTAAAGCTAATAATAACCTTGAAGGAGCTAAAAAATTATACGAGGCTTATTTATTGGATAAAAAAGATACTATCAATTTGTATTATGCTGCATCAACTTATGTAAGTGCTAAAGATTATGATAAAGCTATGGAGCTTTATAATGATTTAAAGAAAATGAATTATTCAGGTAAAGGAAAAGAATTTTTAGCTACTAGTAAAGTTAATGGAGAAGAAGTTGGTTTTGCTTCTGCTGCCGAAAGAGATAAAGCGGTAAAAATAGGAACTCACGAAAAACCAAGAACAGAGGAAATTCCATCTAAGAGAGGTGAAATTTACAAAAACATGGCTTTAATTTTAGTTGATAAAGGGCAAATAGCTGAAGCAAAACAAGCTGTTGCTGATGCTGTAAAAGCAAACCCTGATGATACATCGTTATTGTTAACGGAAGCAAACCTGTACTTACAAACGAAAGATTTTGATAAATACAAACAAATTATTACTGAAGTATTAGCTAAGAATCCTAATGATGCAGGACTAGTTTATAATTTAGGAGTTATTTCGGCAAATGCTAATAATAATGAAGATGCTGAGAAATATTATAAAAGAGCCATTGAAATAAAGCCAGATTACACAAATGCTTACATTAACTTAGCGGTTTTGAAATTGCAAAATGAAAAACCTCTTATTGAAGAAATGAATAAATTAGGTACTTCTGATAAAGATAACAAACGTTATGAAGTATTAAAAAAGAAAAGAGAAGACTTGTTTAAAAGTACTTTGCCTTACCTAAAAAAAGCATACGAGTTAGACCCAGAGAATGAAGATATTGCTAAAACACTTTCAGGTGTTTATGGTGCATTAGAAATGACTGCTGAAAAAAATGCTTTAAAAGCAAAAATGAAAAAATAAGTTATTCTAACTTTAAATCCAGAAAAGCCATCTTTGAATACAAAGATGGCTTTTTTTTTGTAGAAACAAAAAGGAGCAAAATTATTATAATTTGTAATTTTACGCCCTTAGGTTTTTAATCCATTAAAAACGATTGTATATAAAATAAGTACGCAGCAAAATGATAAAAATTAATAATTCTCAAGCATTTGCAATTGAAAATGTCCTTTTTGTATTTGCTTTAGAAATGGAAGCAGCTCAAGTTTTTGACAAGCACAACACATTGTTTGTAGGAGTTGGTAAAGTAAATGCTACTTACCAATTGACAAAAGCAATACATCACAAAAAGCCCGATTTGATTGTAAATTTAGGTTCGGCAGGAAGTAGTATATTTAAAAAAGGAGAAATTGTTTGTTGTACTCAATTTGTACAACGTGATATGGATGTTAGTGGTTTGGGATACGAGCGTTATGTGACTCCCTATACTAATGTTCCCTCAGTATTAGAATATGGTTTGCATATGGATTTGCTTCCGCATGGTGTTTGTGGAACTGGAGATAATTTTGAGATGGGGCATACAGAAACTAAATACGATGTAGTGGATATGGAAGCCTATGCTTTGGCAACAATTGCTATGAAAGAAAAAGTCCCGTTTTTATGTCTTAAATACATTTCAGATGGTGCCGATGATAATGCAGCTGAAGATTGGCCAATATTAGTTCATAAAGCAGCCTTAGCATTTGGAGAAATATTTCAAATTTAAGATTTAGAATTTGGATTTCTTACTCATTTCTTTTTACTTTAATGAAAATGGATACAGCGGTTTATAGAAAAATAGAAGCAATCATTGGAGTTTCATTTGTTGGAGATGAAATAGCAAACTCTGCTGTTTGTTTTGCTTGTAGTGAAGAGCTTAGAGCTGATTTTAGAATTCATTTTTCTGTGATGGATGTAGTTAATTATTTTTATGGAATTATTTATGAAAGCTACCAAGCTGATGAAATAAAAGCAAAGACCATTTTTGAGTTAAAAATCCCATTTCCTAAAAATGATTTGTCTTTTTGGAAGTATTCTTTTATAGGGCAAAATATTCGTTTAGAAAACACGTTGAAAGAATTAGATTACTTAGAAGTTTGTGAATTAAATTGGTGTGATACAATTGATTAAATGGGTAATTTTATCTCTATTTTAAACTATTTAGTATTAAAATAGAGGTAAAATGTTTACAGTTGTTAAGATTAAATTTTCTTTTTATTGTAAAGATTAGTTAAACTTTTTTGTCAAAATTAAATATGCAATAATTTTATGATAAGAATTTAAAAACGACTAATCATGAAATCGAAAAAGGTATTAAAAATCGCTGCAAGTTTGTTTCTTTTAGGGGCTTTCTGTTTTGTTTCTCTAAAAAGTTTTGCTCATTCACACACGAAATTGAGTATCCCAAAAGAAGATAATGTCAAAATAACAATTGACAAGAAAACCACAGAAGAAAGTTTTTTAGAAATACAAAAAATGCTGAAAGAGCATGGGATAGCTGTTCATTTTACACAAGTAAAAAGAAATAAATTAGGAGAACTTACAGGGTTAAAAATAGATTTGGAAGACGGAAAAAACGCTTCGGCTGAAAGTGAAATATCAAGTAATTTGCCCATTTCTCAAATCACATTTGGAAGAAAAGATGGTTTGCTTTTTATTTCTGAAGGAAAAGATGAATTTAATTTAATGGGCTTGTTCAACCAATCTAGCGGGATGAATTTTGGATTTGCAAATGATTCCATCATGAGGCAAAATTTTAATTTTTTCGGAAACCCAAACGCTGCTTTAAATGGAAAATCGGATTCTTTATTTTTTAATTCAAAAGGAATGAATTTTGATGAAATTAAAAAACAAATGGAACAATTTTTTAAGCAAAATGAAGCCGGAATTCCAAGTGGTTCTTATCAGTTTTATGATGACCCAAATACCAATAAATTGATTATTATTGATGGTAAAGAATCTGATTTTAAAACCTTGGATAATTTAGCTAAAGAAAATAAAATAGACGATGTTGCCAGTTTAAAATCTAAAACAGCCATGAGTATTTATGGTCAAAAAGCAAAGGATGGAGCTTTGATTGTAACCACTAAGTAATAGATTTTGTTATATAAAAAACCGTTGTTTTCTAATAGGACAACGGTTTTGTTTTTTATAAAATTGGTATCAATACAGTTTATTGATGGCATTGGCTGTTTCAAATATTTTTTTCTTATCATCATAATTCAGGCTGTAATAAGAGGTTTTGTTTAGAGCTGTAAAATTCCCCGTTTGACTACTAAAATCATTGGAGTTTCCTTTGATATTAAAGCGTAAAGACTCAATATTTAGTTGTCTAAGTTTATTCATTTCAGTAGTAGTAAATAGAAAATAAGAATTCAATTTACTATCACTATTTTCAAATAAACCTTTGTCTGTGCAGGCTATATAAGAGTTGTCACTTAGATAGAGATACACAGTTCCTGAAATAATAAACTTAGGATTAGTTGTCTCTACTGAAAGTTTCAAAATACCACCGGTTTCCGTTTTGGCTACTTGCACTTGAACTTCTCCGCTAAGTAAGTAGTTATTACTTAGAAAGTTCCAATTAGAGGTAGCTTTGTACGATTTATTGCCTTTAACAGTCATTGTTTCTTGACTTGAAGCAGCTACAGATATAAACAGCAAAAAGGTTAGTATTTTTAATTTCATTGAAGGAATGTTTTATTTATTATAGCTAAAATGATCTACCCAGTCTGATGTTTTTATGGCTGAGACCAGATTGTCTGCATTCATGAAAACACGCATTTCTTTGTTGGCTACTTTTTTGGTATAAAGCGCTCTAAAACGATATACTGTAGTTTGGTCGTTGGTGTTTTGATATACTTCAGCTAATTGTAGATCTTTGAAAGTGCCGTACCACATTCGGTATTTGGTACAGGTTTTAGTAAGTTTTTCTATGGTAATATTGTGAATAACAGATGCAGTCGCTTCACTGCTGTTAAAGGGTTTAAATTTAGAAGTGTTACAGGTCATTAAAACGCGTTTTCCTAATTCATATGCCTTGTTTTTTTGACTTGTATTGATTTGACTTGAAGTTAATTGTACAATTTCATCTGCTTTAGGTTCTTTTTGATGTGCTTTTTTTGATTTACATCCTACTACTGCAATTAGGCTTAAGATTACGATCAGTTTTTTCATTTTAGTTTTTAATTTTTAATAATAGATTCGGATCGGGGCAATTTTCTTTATAAAAATCTAAATCAGAAAGACTACAAACACCAGGGTAATCCCCAAAATAATTACCTATGTTTTTTATAATTTGAAAGTGTAAATGTGGAGCATAATCCCCGTTTTCAGATGGATTTCCTAATGTTGCCAGCAGTTGTCCTTTCTTGAAAGGCATTCCAATTTTTAGATTTTCTAGATTCTTTAACGACAAATGTCCGTATAAAGTATAAAAAGTTTGATTTTCTAAGTGGTGTTTTAAAATGATAGTTGGACCATAATCGCCAACTGTGTCATTATTTTTATAACTGTGAAGCCATCCATCTAGCGGGCAAATTACCGCTGTTCCAGCAAGAGTCCATAAATCAATTCCAATATGAATGTTGCGTTCCTCAGCTATTTCATTCTTAAAATTAGAACTTCTTTGGTATAAATTGCGTTTTTCAAGGTAACCTCCAAAAGCAATTTTGGAATCAAAAAACTGTTGTTGTTTTTCAATATAAGCTTCTACAGATGGTACTTCAGTTAGATTTATAGTGTTTAAATCTTTATTCGCTACTGATAAGTCCAAAGGAAAATAATCCTTTTGCGTATGTGCATTGGCTAATAAATGAATAGGATTACTATTTTTGAAAAGATTTTCGATAGTTATTTTTTTTGAACTTTAAAAATAAGACAAAAAAAGCCAAGCTGAAAAATTTAGCTAGGTTTTATAACTTTTAATTAGGAAAATTTAGGATGTTTTTTGGAATTGTATTTTGTGTATTCTTATTTTTCTACAAATTCAATTGTAGGGCATAACAATTTTTATCTTCTTTGGTAATACTAAAAACAATAACATCATCAGCAACATTTTCATGAATCATCACTTGGTCACGAAGCGAAAGTTCTTTCATAAAATTCATTTCAAAGCTTTTAATTTTTTGTTTTAAGATGATATTTTCATCTACTAAATCCATACACCATTCCAAGTATTTTACATTGTTAACGTGATTTACAATATCTAAATCGGATAGAATAACGGTTTTAGCAAAAACTTCTTCTTTTTCTGGATTAATATCAATCTTTGAAAACCCTTCTTTTGTAGCTTTTAAATCAGGAAATAATTCAAAATGTTCGTGCGGTAATGTTAGAAGTTCAGGACGACGTTTTGTAGTATTAAAAACGGCCCAAAAAGTCTCGCAGCCCACAATCTTTTTACCATTTACATACATTTCTAATGCACGCACAGAACGTGAGTTTTCTAAACTATTAATCCATGTTTTTACAGTAACAGTATCTTTCCATTTTGGCAAAGCACTGATTTCTACTCGCATTCGACTCAATACCCAAGCTTGGTCAAATTCCTGCATGTCTGTAAAACTAATTCCTCCAATTTCAGCATGTTCAGCAGCGGTAAGCTGTAAAAGATTGCATAATTCGGTATATTTTAAACTTCCCGAAGGTAAACATTGGGTAAAATTAATTTCGTAGTCTTTGCTTAATATAGATGTAAAGTTTGGTGCTACCGGCATGGAGTTTTAAAATTTCAGATTAACAATTTTTATTTTAGGATTTTGTTTGAACTTCAATATAATCAATTATTTTATGAATTGGAGTTTCAAAATGAAACCATTTGGTGTTTTCGTCTCTTTTGAACCAAGTCAATTGTCGTTTTGCAAAACGTCTCGTGTTTTTTTTGATTTCTTCGATGGCAAATTCTAAACTAAACTCTTTGTCAAAATAACTAAATAATTCGCGGTATCCAACGGTTTGTAGTGCGTTTAACTCTTTGTTAGGATATAGTTCTTTGGCTTCTTTTAGTAAACCTTCATGCATCATAATATCTACCCGTTGATTGATACGGTTGTACATCACATTCCTTTCGGCTTCCAGACCAATAAGAATAGGAGTGAAGCTTCTTTGGTTTTTCTTTTGGTTTAAAAAAGAAGAATAAGGTTTTGATGTACCAATACAAACTTCTACAAATCGCATCATGCGCTGTGGATTGAGTAAAGTTTGCGGGTTTTCAGAATTTATTTTTTCAAAATAATCGACATCTAGATTTTTAAGTTGCTCTTGTAAATAACCGATACCTAGTTTTTCATAATTAGCATTCACTTCTTGACGAACTGTAGGATCAATTTCAGGAAAATCATCAAAACCTTGTAAAATAGCATTCACATACAAGCCTGAACCACCTACAAGAACGACATAATCGTTGGTTTTGAATAATTTTTCAATGGTATCAATGGCTTCTTTTTCGAAATCGCCAACAGTGTAATTTTGAAAAATAGATTTGTTTTGAATAAAATGATGCGGAGCTGCAGCCAGTTCGGAAGCATTTGGAACAGCGGTTCCAATAGTCATTTCTTTAAAAAACTGACGGCTATCGCAGGAAACAATTTCGCAATTATAATGATTGGCTAATTGAATACTTAAAGCTGTTTTTCCTATGGCTGTTGGCCCTATTATGGTAATTAAGTACTTCATTTATTCGTTTTCTAAGGTAGGTTTGTATTGGGCGTAAAAAAAATAGCTTTTACAGACTACGGAATCTTTTGTATGCTAATAACGATGCAGTCTTCTGTTTTTATAGGTGAATAACCTTTAAAGCTTTGTTTTTTCTGATGTATGTTTGAATAATGCGTTGTATGTCTCTGTTGCTTTCCATCGGAATTAAGATGTTTTTCAGAATAGAAGCATTGTTAATTTGGTAATTCAAATCATAAAAGGCATAGCCTTTAAATACTCCGTTTTCAACTAAAATAGCACTTCGTTCATTTACATTTCTACCTCTGTCAATAATAATCATATTTTTATTATCAAAGCTATTTTTGTCTATGAATCGCTGGATACGTTCGTTGTATTCCGTAGATGGAATTTTACCCACGCAGGCACCATCACATTCGTTGATAGTATGCTGAAAACAATTGGTTTTGGTTTCGTATAAACCAGTTAATTTTTGACACAATTGATAATCAGCTGTAATGCGAAATAGGGCATTTTTTCCATCGGCTGCATTGACATAGGAAAGTATTTCTTTTTTTCTTCCATCCGTTTTTTGAAGTTTTAAACGCAAATAACCTTCACTGTCTTTTTCAGAATAAATAGCCCAAGAAAAATGATTCTTTCGCGACATTCTGTTATAAATAGGTTTGTTTGTTTTAATTTCTTGTGCTTCTTTTATCAGTGCAATAAGTTCGTTTCCGGTTTCTTCATAAGTTACAGTAAAAACTTCGGCTTGTATTTTTTTAGCACTTTTGGTAATTCCTGTAAAATGCTGATTGACTCTTTTTTTGATGTTTCGGCTTTTACCAATAAATATAATTTTACCCTCTTCGTTGTGGATGTAATATACTCCTGTTTTTGAGGGTAATCCATTAATAATATCTAAGAGTTTAGGTGCAATTCCTTTTTTTATTTCCGACTTGATTAAACTAGTAATAATTTCTTTTTCTACGTCTTTGTCCAAGAGCATTTTAAAGAGTTTTACAGTAGCCATTGCATCACCACTGGCACGATGTCTGTCGGCCATGGGGATTCCTAAGGCACGAACTAATTTTCCTAAACTATGGGAAGTTTGCTCTGGTAATAATTTTTTGGATAATTCAACCGTACAAAGGGTTTTTGCATTGAAGTCATAACCCAAACGACGAAATTCAGTTCTTAGAATACGATAGTCAAAATCGGCATTGTGAGCCACTAAAACACAATCGGTAGTGATTTCAACGATGCGTTTAGCAACTTCATGAAATTTTGGAGCCGAACGAAGCATAGCATTGTTAATTCCTGTCAATTTTACCACAAAAGGCTGAATAGGGATTTCAGGATTAACTAAACTGATAAATTGATCCACAATTTGGTGGCCGTCAAACTTATATATAGCAATTTCGGTAATTCCCTCTTCATTGAATTGCCCTCCGGTAGTTTCTATGTCTAATATTGCGTACAAAATAGTGTTCAGTGTTCAGTTTTTAGTGTTCAGTTATTAAATCTGAAATAAAAAATCGTTTATTGTCAATTTAAAATCAATATCTGCTTCCAAAGATACTGCTTCCTACTCGAATCATGGTGCTTCCGCATGCAATAGCCAGTTGATAATCGCCGGACATTCCCATGGAAAGTGTAGTAAATTTTAATGTTGGGACTGACTGCATTTGAATGGTATCAAATATAGCTTTCAAATGAGTGAATTCTTGTTTTATTTTCTCTTGATTATCTGTAAATGTTGCCATTCCCATCAATCCTAAAATACGAATATTTTTCATTCCCTGAAATTCAGTTGAGTTTAAAAGAATTTCAAGTTCTTGTTCATCAAATCCGAATTTGGTTTCTTCTTCAGCGATGTGCATTTGTAATAAACAATCAATTACCCGATCATTTTTTTGAGCTTGTTTGTTGATTTCTTGCAATAATTTCAAGCTGTCTACACCATGAATTAAGGTAACAAATGGTGCCATAAATTTCACCTTATTGGTTTGAACATGACCTATCATATGCCATTGAATGTCTTTAGGCATGCATTCCCATTTTTCAACCATTTCCTGGATTTTGTTTTCACCAAAAATTCTTTGGCCAGCATCGTAAGCTTCCATTAAATCCGATATAGGTTTGGTTTTAGAAACCGCAACTAGTGTTACGTTTTCGGGTAATGAGGATTTTATATTTTGTAAATTTTTCGCAATTGACATCTTAAACTTTTTGTTTAAATTTTTATATTAAAGAAACTGTTTAGCAACTTTTTCGGCTTTTTTATTTTCTGAATAATCATAAAAACCTTCTCCTGATTTTACTCCAAGTTTTTTGTCATTCACCATATTGACTAATAGCGGGCTAGGAGCGTATTTTAGATTTTTAAAACCGTCGAACAGAACATTCATTATCGAAAGACAAACATCTAGACCAATGAAATCGGCCAATTGTAAAGGTCCCATTGGGTGTCCCATACCTAATTTCATCACAGTGTCAATTTCGATCACACCTGCTACATTGGTATGTAAAGTTTCAATGGCTTCATTAATCATCGGCATTAAAATCCTGTTAGCAACAAATCCTGGAGCATCATTCACTTCCACGGGATTTTTGCCTAGTTTTTTGGCTAAAGTCATAATGATTTTTGTTACTTCATCACTGCTTAGACTTCCTCGAATTACTTCTACCAAAGGCATAATTGGAACAGGATTCATAAAATGCATCCCAATTACCCGTTCTGGATGTGTTACCACGGTTGCAATTTGAGTAATCGAAATAGAAGAAGTATTGGTTGCTAAAATGGTGTTATGTGAGCATAATTCATTTAGTTTTTTAAATATTTTCAATTTTAAATCCAAATTTTCTGTAGCTGCTTCTACTACTAAATCTGCACCAACCACACCGTCTTCGATATCAGTATAGCAAATAATATTAGTAATGGTTTTCATTTTATCTTCGATAGTAATGCTTTCTTTAGCAAGCATTCTATCTAAGTTGGTAAAAATAGAAGTCATTCCTTTTTCCAAAGCAGCTTCGGAAACATCAACCAGTTTTACTGTAAAACCATTTTGTGCAAAAGTATGCGCAATTCCATTGCCCATAGTTCCTGCACCTATTACTGCTACTATTTTCATTTGTTAAATGCTAGGGTTAAAGTTGAAATATTTATCTAAATCTTCTTTAATTTCATCAAATTCGTATTGTGTAATGTATTTATTTGTATAGAGCCAAACGTACCTTTCATATTGAACATTGTATGGTAATACAGGATCAACTTTAAAATATTTTCTTTTAAAAAAATTAATTTGTTTTTTGAAAATCAAGTCGATAAATTCATCAACTTCTTTTTTGTTTTTATCTGTATATATAAAATAAAATAGTTTTGATGAACTAATATGTTTTTCTTTATGTTTTTTTGCGTATTGAACACCAGGGATTATGAATGGAAGAAATATTAGGTATGAAATAATTTCCATAGCTAAAGGAGGTGCATTTTGAATTTTTGCAATGAGACAGATTATTAAAAAAACATTAAAAAGGATTGAAGTGAAAAGTCCCATAGAAACTCTATCTAAATTACCTTCTTCAATGTGCCAATTTTTCTTTATATCATCTAATGGAATGTTGTAATTTAATTTATGCTTAGCTGTATGCATGTCTACAACAATTTCATCTTCTAAAATTTCAAATGATTGTTTTTGATTTCTAAATTTAATATCTAATTTGTTTTTCATTTAAGATTATTTCTTAAAACAAGCTATAATTTGATGTGCAACTCTCAAAGCTTCGGTAGCCTGATTTAAGGTTACAATTGGTGTTGTATTATTATTAATAGCATCCGCAAATGTTTCTAACTCGTCTAATATAGCGTTGTTTTGTGTTACTTCAGGATTTGAAAAATAGATTTGTTTTTTAACTCCTTCGGCATTTTGTAAAATCATATCAAAATCTCCAGGAATTTCCGGAGCATCTTTCATTTTTACCACTTCACATTTTTTTTCTAAAAAGTCAACAGAAATGTAAGCATCTTTTTGAAAAAAACGTGTTTTACGCATGTTTTTCATCGAAATTCGGCTTGCTGTTAAGTTGGCCACACAACCATTTTCAAATTCGATTCGAGCATTGGCAATGTCGGGTGTTTCACTGATTACCGAAACGCCACTGGCACTGATATTTTTCACTTTAGATTTTACTACGCTTAAAATCACATCAATATCGTGAATCATTAAATCTAAAACCACGGGAACATCAGTTCCACGCGGATTGAATTCAGCCAAACGATGCGTTTCAATGAACATTGGATTTTCGACCATGTTTTTAGTAGCAATAAAGGCAGGATTAAAACGCTCCACGTGTCCTACTTGACCTTTTACCTTGTATTCATTTGCTAAAGCAATAATTTCTTCGGCTTCTTCAATGGTGTTAGAAATGGGTTTTTCGATAAAAACGTGTTTTCCTGATTTTATGGCTGTTCTAGCGCATTTGTAGTGCGAAAGGGTAGGGGTTACAATATCAATTACATCTACAGCATGAATTAACTTGGCAATCGTGTTAAAGTTTTGGTATCCAAACTCTTTTGAGATTTTTTCGGCGTATTCTTGATTTTCATCATAAAAACCAACTAATTCGTATTTTTCAGATTGTTGTAATAAACGCAAATGAATTTTACCTAGATGCCCAGCACCTAAAACTCCTACTTTTAGCATGATAATGTATTTTTAACAAAAGTAGGAAATTCAAATTTAAATATAGAATAATTGATTTGGATTTTGGGTTTTGCTTTTTGGATTTTTTACTGTTATTTTTACCAAAAAATAATACTCCAACATTGAAAGATACAGCAAAACATCAAGGACTTCGCAATCAATTAGTAAGCACTTTACAGCAAAAAGGAATTACTGATTTGAAAGTGCTTGATGCGATAAAAAAAATCCCAAGACACCTTTTTTTGAATTCTAGTTTTGAAGATTATGCGTATCAAGACAAGGCATTTCCTATAGGAGCAGGGCAAACTATTTCGCAACCCTACACGGTGGCATTTCAATCTCAATTATTAGAAATTAAGAAAGATCATAAAGTTTTAGAAATAGGGACTGGTTCTGGTTACCAAACAGCAGTTTTGTGTATGATGGGGGCTAAGGTATATAGTGTAGAAAGACAAAACGAATTGTTTAAACAAACATCAGCTTTGTTGCCTAAATTAGGGATAAGACCTAAACATCTTACTTTTGGAGACGGTTATAAAGGATTACCAACTTATGGTCCTTTTGATAGTATAATTGTAACTGCAGGAGCTCCTTTTATTCCACAACCTTTAATGGCGCAACTAAAAATTGGAGGAAGATTGGTAATTCCGTTAGGTGAAGAAGTTCAAATTATGACATTACTGATTCGGAAAAATGAAACCCAGTTTGAAAAACACGAGTTGGGAGAATTTCGATTTGTTCCGTTATTGGAAGATAAAAACTAATTATAAAAAAGCTTTTAAAATTAATTAAAAGCTTTTTTTATTCTGTCCAAATCACGTTTGGTATCTTGTTCTTTCAAAGATTCACGTTTGTCGTAGTTTTTCTTACCCTTACAAAGTCCAATTTCTAATTTGGCTATTCCTTTTTCATTGGTAAATAATCGCAAAGGGATAATAGTTAGTCCTTTAGCTTGTACACTTCTGGCTAGGTTCTTTAACTCACGTTTGTTTAAAAGTAGTTTTCTTTCACTTCTGGATTTGTGATTGAATTGATTTCCAAAGGCGTATTCCTCTATATAGGTATTTATGGCAAAGAGTTCGTTATTTGCGTTAAATTCACAAAAGCTTTCAGTTATATTGGCTTTTCCTAATCGTATCGATTTGATTTCTGTTCCCGCTAGTACAATTCCAGCAGTAAACTTTTCGATTATTTCATAATCAAAACGCGCTCTTTTATTTAGTATGTTGACAGTTTTTAGCATAGGATTGCAAATGTAGGAACAATTACTAAAATTCCACAATTTTTAAGTAAAATTGATTTAAATTTGCTTCATGGAAAAGCAAATTTCAAACGATCCGCTTCATGGAAAGACATTAAAAACGATACTGGAAAAGTTAGTTGATTTTTATGGATTTGATACTTTAGGTGAATTAATAAAAATCAAATGTTTTACGGATAATCCAAGCATCAAATCCAGTTTGACTTTTTTAAGAAAAACCGATTGGGCTAGAAAAAAAGTAGAAGAATTATATATTAAATCATTACCTAAGTTTGATTAAATTGTAATTACAACTTGTATGAAATCATAATGCCACCTCTGTAAGGAAGCCATTCACCACTTTTATTATAATCTGTTTTGTTTTCATATCTTCCAGGAGTTCCATCGGTATAATATCCTTTGTAGGATCCTTGATGCCATCCTCCGCCAATAAAAGCATCTAAAGTAAACTTATCACTTAGCTTTTTTTAATATCCAATAGTAGCTCCTATACGATAACCTAATCCTTCTTCATACTTATTAGTTCCCCAATAATTCCATTTTTGTAATTTATAAATATCTGGACCAGCATGAGCTCCAACATAAAAACCATTATATTTTTCTTTAAAATGATAACGGTATTCAGGAGTAAGCATATAGGCTTGCATTGGTTTTCCATCAAATGATTTCCAAAAGGAAGCAAAAATATCAACGCTAAAAGTTGATTTAGCTCTAATACTTGTTTCGATACCTACTTGAGGAACGCCTACTAAAGCAGATAATCCATTAATTTTAATATAAGATTGACTTTGTGTTTTTATTGAAAATAAAAAAAAAATAGAGAAGCTGAGTTTTTTCACAGTTATATTTGCCAGCATTTTTTGATGTAAAATGGCAGTTAAGTAGGCAAAAGTATGTTTATTAGTGTAAAGTATTTACTATAATTATGTTAATTGTGATGGGAGAAGTAAATAACCGGGATTCTGCAAATATTAATTTTAAAAAAGTGTAATGCTGAAGTTTGAATTAAAGACTTCATTAGCTTCAATGATTTGAATTCCTTCTTTTTCAAAAAGATTTCCTGTAGCTTGATTAGTGTCAGAATAACCATACCAAGGTTCAATACATAGAAAAGGAGCGTTTATTTTTGTCCAAATTCCTAAATGAGGAAAACCTTGAAAATGAACTTTCAAAAAAGGCTTTTGTTTTTTGGAAATAGTTATACTTTTGGATGCTAGTGTTTTAAAAATCAAAGCGTCATTCTCAAATAAAGAATAGTTTAAATTGATGTAATTTCCATTTTTTATTAATGTTGCTGTTTGATTTGAAATTAAATCATTTTCTAATAAAGAATAAACAAGAGGTTCTTCTTTTTCAAATTCAAGTTCGTAGTCTTCAAAATTGCCTTCTAAGGCAAATGCAGGATGTGCTCCGATAGAAAAAGGCAATTCTGAGTCATTCTTGTTGATTACTTTGTAAGTAACGTTTAATCTTGTATTCTGAACAGAATAATGAATCTGAAATTCGAATTTGAAAGGGTAGACTTTTAGCGTTTCGCTTGAAGATTGAATTGAAAAAGTAGCACTATCTTCTTTTTGTTCAATTAATTCAAAATTCATATCACGGGCAAAACCATGACGAGGCAGCTTATAACTCTGGTTATTGATTTGATAAGAATTGTTTTTAAGTGTTCCAACAATTGGGAATAAAACAGGAGAATGTTTACCCCAGAAAGAAGGATTTCCTTCCCAAATGTATTCTCTATTGTCTTTGTTAGATTGTAAGGAATAGAGTTCGGCTCCTTGATGATTTATTTTTGCAGTTATAAATTGGTTTGAAATTGTTGTTGTCAAAATGATAATAGTTTTAGATGTAAATTTAGTTGTGATAAAGATATTTCATAAAATTTAATTAAAGCTTAAACTATATAGAACTTATTTGTGATTTTTTTTATTAATTTGTTTCAAATTGGAAAATTATGAAAATAAATGGATTCAAAGCTGTTTTTAAAATAGCTATATTATTAGGAGTTTCCTCTCTAACTGCACAAGAAACTATAGTAGATAAACAAGTTTCAAATTACAATTATCGTGATGCTTTTGCACCATTTTTTTATTCTAAAAATGGAACAACAACACGGTCAGCCAGTGGGAAGCCAGGAGCAGAATATTGGCAGAATCGAGCTGATTATCAATTGACTGCTAGTTTGAATGCCCAAACTAATGAAATCACAGGTACCGATGTGATTACATATACGAATAACAGCACAGACAACATGTCTTTTTTATGGCTGAATTTAGATCAAAATCTTTTTAAAGGAGATTCCAGAGGTGAAGCCGTTGTTCCTGTAACAGGAAGTAGGAACGGTCGTCAGGGACAAATTTTTGATGGAGGACATAAAATTAAATCGGTTAAAATTGTTAAAATCGATAATAAGAAAGTAGAAGATATTGAGGCTAAGTATATAATAACTGATACTAGAATGCAGCTTTTTCTTCCAAAAGAATTAAAATCTAAGGGAGGAAAAGTAGAATTTAAAATTGAGTTCTCTTATATTTCTCCGAATGAAGGTTCTGATAGAACAGGAGTTTTAGAAACTAAAAACGGGAAAATTTTCACTATTGCACAGTGGTATCCTCGTATGTGCGTGTATGATGATGTAAGAGGTTGGAATACAAATCCATATCTGGGCGCTTCTGAGTTTTACTTGGAATATGGTAATTTTGATATTTCAATTACAGCTCCGTCTAATCATATTGTAGTTTGTTCCGGGGAATTGCAAAACCCAAAAGAGGTGTATTCTGCTGAAGAATTTAAGCGATTTAATCAAGCTAAGAATAGCGATAGCACTGTAATGATTCGTTCGCTTAGTGATGTAATTGCAGCTAATAATACTGCAGCAGCAACAACTAAAACTTGGCATTACAAATTGAATAATGCTCGCGATGTTTCTTGGGCTTCATCATCTGCATTTATTTTAGATGGTGCTCAAATTAATTTACCAAGTGGTAAAAAATCGTTGGCCTTGTCTGTTTATCCCGAAGAAAGTGCTGGTAATGAAGCTTGGGGGCGTTCTACCGAATATGTAAAACATTCGATAGAAAATTATTCCAAAAGATGGTTTGAGTACAGTTATCCGGTGGCTACTAATGTGGCAGGAAACGAAGGAGGGATGGAATATCCAGGAATTGTTTTTTGTAGTTGGAAATCAAAAGGAAAGAGATTATGGGGAGTTACCGATCATGAATTTGGGCACAACTGGTTTCCTATGATTGTAGGTTCTAACGAACGCTTGTTTGGTTGGATGGACGAAGGTTTTAATACTTTTATTAATTCATTGAGTGATATTGATTTTAATAATGGAGAATTCAAAGACGAAAAAGAAGATATGCATGATAGTGGCGCTTCTTATACTGATCCTGAATTAGAACCTATTATGACTTCGCCAGATAATATGAAAGAAGCTAATATTGGTGATTTGTGTTATTCTAAACCAAGTGCGGGATTAGTGATTTTAAGAGAACAAATATTAGGAGAAGAGCGTTTTGATTTGGCTTTTAGAACTTATATCAACCGTTGGGCTTTTAAACATCCGCAGCCGGATGATTTCTTTAGAACTATGGAAAATGTAGGAGGAGAGGATTTAAGTTGGTTTTGGAGAGGTTGGTTTGAAAACAACTGGCGTTTTGATCAAGGCATAAATTCAATAAAATATATTAAGAACAATCCAGCCAAAGGGGTGTTTATTACGATTGAAAATTTCGAAAAAATGCCGATGCCTGTAGTTTTAGATATTAAATTAAAAAGTGGGAAAGTGGATCGTGTAAAATTACCGGTCGAAGTTTGGCAGAAAAATGTAAAATGGACTTTTAAACACAATTCTACGGAAGAAATTGATAGCATTACTTTAGATCCGGATCATGTTTTCCCTGATAGTAATGAAACTAATAATGTGTGGACGGCAGCTTCAGGTTTAGTAGAGAAAGATGTGATTTATGATGCTTATTTAGGGGTGTTTTCTAATACTAGATTGCCTTTTAAAATTACTATAACAGAAAAAAATACTTTGCTGAATGTTGATATTCCAGATTTCTCTAGTTTTTCAGTAGAGTCAATTGGAAAAGATACTTTTGAATCAAAACGTGCTGGTTTGAAATTTAAATTTAATGAAGACAAATCTGGTTTTGATATGCTTGTAGGAGATGGAAGAACAATTCCTTTTACAAGAGATAAATAAAATAAAGACTAAATTTTGATGTTAAAACGGTTGTTGGAATTTTCAACAACCGTTTTTTTTTTTGTGCTAATAATATCAAGTTTTTCTTTGTTTGCTATGTTTAAAAAGATGTACTTTTATTGCTTTTTACAATCAACATTAGAATAATTAGATTTTGGATAAAAAAATAACCATTGCAATTGATGGGTTTTCATCAACAGGAAAAAGTACTTTGGCAAAACAATTGGCAAAACAACTTGGCTATGTATATGTAGATACTGGAGCAATGTATCGTGCTATTGCTTTTTTTTCGATGCAAAAAGGTTTTATAAAAACGGATTATTTTGACAAAGAAGCCTTAATTAATAGTCTGCCAAGTATTCAATTGCAATTTCAATTTAATCCCAATTTAGGTTTTGCCGAAATGTATTTGAATGGAGAAAATGTAGAAAAGCAAATCCGCACCATTGAAGTTTCTGGTTTTGTAAGCAGAGTGGCTGAAATTCCTGAGGTTAGAAGCAAATTAGTAGAACAACAACAACAAATGGGAAAAAACAAAGGAATTGTAATGGATGGAAGAGATATTGGAACCGTTGTTTTTCCGGATGCCGAACTCAAAATTTACATGAATGCCAGTGCGCAAACCCGCGCTCAAAGGCGTTACGATGAATTGATTCAAAAAGGAGATTCGGTAACTTTTGAAGAAGTATTTAAAAACGTAGAAGAGCGTGATTATATCGATACCCACAGAAGTAATTCGCCTTTAGTTAAAGCGGAAGATGCTATTGAAATAGATAATTCTAATTTAAACAGGGAAGAACAGTTTGAATTGGTTTTAGATTTGGTCAAGCAAAGAATCAGTTAATTCTTCAAGTGATTTAATTTCGAAAAAAATAAAAATAAGGCTCTTTGAGTTTTAATGTTTTTTTCTTTTTCGTCCCCACCAAATTAAAAATCCTGTAATTGGTGCACTAGCAGCAAAAAGGCATACTAAAAAAGCAATAATTTTAGTGGGTAAACCATAGATACTACCAGTGTGTATAGGATAAATAAGTCTTCTTAATTTATCTCCTTTTGTAAAGGATTCATAGGGTTTTGTTTGAATTATTTTAGCCGTATATCGGTCGAAATAAGCAATACTGGATTGATTAGGAATTGTTTTTTCCGTATTTTCTTTGGTTGCTAAAATACTACTAACCGTGTCGTTTGGCATTCTTATCTGAACGTTCCCTTGGTACGAATAGATTTCATTTGTTTGATCTAAAATACTTTGATAGAAAAATGTTTTATTATTTATAGTATCAACTTTAGGCGGATTGGTTACTTTAATGGATGGTTTTTTGGAAATGCCATCCGTTAGATAATAAAGACTGTTTTCAAACCATTTAAACGACCAAGTTAGTCCTGTAAGCGCAATGATCAATAAAAATAGAAAACTGTAAAAACCAAGAACAGAGTGAAAATCCCAGTTGATTCTCTTGAATGAAGCATTCCATTTAATTGTCAGTCGTTGTTTTAAGTTTTTGAGTTTTTTTGGCCACCATAAAAATAGGCCACTTAATAGTATAATAATGAAAATTAAGCAAGAACAACCTGTGATGAATTTTCCAGTTTCTCCAAGTAAAAGACTGCGATGTAATTTATTGACAATGGAAAAGAAATGTCTTTTTTGCTCCATACTACTGACGATTTTTCCGGTATAAGGATTCACAGCAAAAAAGAAAGTGTTGTCTTTGGTATTTTTGCCCATTACAAGAACGGTACGTTCAGGATCATTAAAAGTATAAATACGGTTAATAGTGTCTGTTGCGTATTCTTTTTTTAATGTATTTATAGCATAATCTATTGGTTTTTTAGACTTTCCAATAGTTTCTACTTTGTAAAATTCGGGGTGAATTAAAGGATCAATTTCTTCTTCAAAAACTAAAATACTTCCGGTAAGAGCTACAATAAATACAACAAGCCCGGACGCAAGTCCGAGCCATAAATGTATTTTTCCAATGCTTTTCTTGATTTGTTTATTCATACTAATTTTGTTGAATAAGTATTTTTTGGGATTGCAAATAAAAGCGATTTAAAAAGAATAACCTAAGGTTAATAACCAGTTTTTAGGCGCTCCTGGGAATAATCGAATGTAATCATATCCACCTACCCAATAGGTTTTATTCGCAATATTATTGGCATTCAACTGGATTTTGAATTTGTTAATAGTGTAATACAAAGCAGCATTCATTACGGTATAACCTGGAATTGTTTGGGTAGCACTAATGCTCAGGTTACGTCGGGTAACAAAATTAGAACCAAAAGCCAGTCCAAAATCTTTCAAAGCTCCTTCGGTAAAATTATATCTTGACCAAATATTCCCTTGATGTTTAGGTGTATTTGGTTTTTGTCGGCCTATTTCACTAGCTACCGGACTATCGGTAATACTGGCTTCGTTGAAAGAGTAAGCTGCCGAAATACTCCATTGATTGGTGATTCGACCATTAAGGTCAATTTCGATTCCTTTGGATTCCTGTTCACCAATAGCTCGCATTAAATCCACATTGTTGGAATCATTGGCGCTATACAAGCTATTTTTTTCTTTGATTTTATAGAATGCTAAAGTCACATACAAACTTTCGTTAAACCATGATGATTTTCCACCAAATTCAATCATATTGCTTTCCAGTGGATCAAAAGGGCCACCAGCATTTGGATTAGAAAGTACCGATGCCGTTTGCGGATTGTATCCTTTTACATAAGTACTGTAAAGATTAATATTTGGCGTCAGAGTATAAGTAAGTCCCACACGTGGCAAAAAGGAATGTTGTTTTACTTTCTTTTCATTGTCTTTGGTGTAGTTTTCTCTATCAATATATTCGTCATAGCGCACACCAAGTAAAGCTTTCAGTGGACCTAATTTTATTTGATCTTGCAAATAGATTCCATAGGTAGAGTAAAAAGTAGGGTCGTAAGCTCTTGTAGTATAAAAATATTTACTCATATCCTTAAGTTGTTGAGAACTTAATGGGTCAGACAAGTCAAAATGAGCGACATTGGGAACAGGATTTCCGTCAGCATCTAATAAATAAGCACTACTATTATTGGGATTGTAAGTGTTAATAGCACCAGTATTGGCTGCATTTCTATAGCCTTTTGCCTCCAACTGAGAAGCTCCAGCAGGAAGTTGTTCCTGAGCATAGTCATACCCAAAAACTAAGTTGTGATCGAGTATTCCTGTTTTGGTTTTATAAACAAAAAAGCTTGAAATATTATCAATGTATCTTTTGCGTTTTCGCATAAAAACCTGCATTTCAATTTCAGTTGGAATAGAAACTCCAGCACCATCTACAGCATATTTATTAGCACCGCGATGCTCTAATAAATCTTCATTGTATCCTGTACGAATATAAGATGCCGAAAAAGAAAGATTGTCACTTAATTGATGATTTAATGAAGTTGTAAGAATATAAGTTTCTTCATTTAAGTAATCATTGGTAGCGTTTAATGATTGTCTAATATTAGTGGAATACAAGTCATTTTCATAAGTAGATTGTCCTCTGTCTAAAGTACTTTTAGAACTGTTGTAGATTAAATCAAAATTTACACGCGTTTTGTCATTAGGCAGGAATGAAAAGGAGGGAGCAATGACGATGTTTTTGTCAAATTGTAAGTCACGAAACGAATTGGCATTTTCGTAACCAACATTCAAACGGTATAAAAGCGTTTTGTCTTCATTAAGTGGTCCCGTAAAATCTCCTAAAGCTCTTAGGGTATTAAAACTTCCGGTTGAAAAACTGATGCTATTAGCAGCCTGATCCAATGGTTTTTTAGTAACTCTGTTCACCACACCACCCGGAGAAGCATTTCCGAAAAGGGCAGAAGAAGGACCTTTTAAAACCTCTACACGTTCAAGGTAATTGGTTAAGGGCTGTTTCCAGAAACCCGTAGAAGTTCGTAATCCGTTTAATAATTGGGTGTTGCTTTGTCCGTTAATTCTAAATCCTCTGATGGAAATATCATCGTAAAAGGTGAATTGTGTTACGCCACTAAAATTTTTGACCAATTCTCCCACGCGCATCGTTCCCTGATCGGCAATTAATTCTTTTGTAGCATAAGAAACCGATTGTGGCAGGTCTTTTAATGCAATTTCAGTTTTTGCACCAATAAAAGAACGGGTATTTTTATATGACTTTTCTTTTCTACCGATAATTTCCACCGTTTGTAAAGCATTTATGTTTTCTTTCAAAGTAACATTAATGATTGTATTTTCGTTCTCGGTTAAGGTGACTTTTTTTTCCTGACTAATGTATCCTAAAGCTGTAAAAAGTAAGGTATAGGTTCCGGAATTTAAATTTTTAAGTTCGTAATTTCCATTTTTATCAGCATCTGCCTGACGATTGTTTTCTTTAATTATTACGGTTGAAAATAAATAATCCGGAGTGTTTTCGGTTCTTATCTTTCCTTTTACAGAACCACTTTGTGCGCTTACTATCGTTGTTAGACTTAATAGGGCTATTATGCAAAATTTTCTCATGGTAGAAATATTAATTTTTTTGCAAATTTATTTTTATTTAGAATAAATACAAATAAAAAACAGTTATAAAATTGATTTATTTTGTAGTTGTTTGATTATTAGCGGTTTATTTGATTGGAAAAAAGTGAATAAAAGTTGGTTTTTTTAAAGTTTCGTTAGTTTTGGGATACTTGAAAACAAAAAAAACTGTCCGAAAATTATTTTTGGACAGTTTCATTTTTTTGTTGTAGACAACAGTTTATTTAACACTGATAAGTTTTGGAGATTTTGGTTTTACGGCTTCTTTTTTAGGGATATCAATCGATAAAATTCCATTTTCATATTTGGCTACAATTTTTTCTTCATCCACAAGTTCCGGAAGCGTAAAGGAACGGCTAAAAGACTGGTAACTAAATTCCTGTTTGGTAATTCGTTCTCCATCTTTGAGTTCGTTGTTTAGTTTTTTTTCTGAAGAAATCGTTAATAAATCATTATTCAGTTCAATTTTGAAATCTGATTTTTCAAATCCCGGAGCGGCTACTTCTACCAAAAAAGCATCTTTTTTATCTTTAATGTTTAAAGTAGGTAGTGTAGTGTTGGTTATTGAAAAATTGTCTCTATTCCAACCTTCAAAATCATTATTAAAAAATCTGTCAAATAAACTAGGCCATTGGTTTTGATATCTAACAACTGTCATAATAATAAAATTTTAAGTTAAACAATCTTTTTATAATTGAATAGCAAAGAAAATACCATTTGGAATAAACTGACAATAAGTTAGTTGTTGTGTTTTTTGATGTGATTTTTATTCTGAAAATTTTATTAATTTTTAAGAAAGAAATGTCAATTTTTCAGTTTTTGAATGGTTGTTTTTTTAACGCAGACTTGTCATCCTGAAGAATGAGGGAACTTATTAAGTTGTTCGATTTTGTTTTTAAAATTGTAGTTTCTAGTGTTTAGACTTATGGTTAATCAAGATGCCACACTAAAGGATTGATTTTGTTGAATTTTATTTCGTGCGGCAACGAGGGTAATCAGATGTTAGTCGGGATTGTTTCCTTTTCTTTTTTTAACCTGAAATATATTTTCATAAGCTCTATATCGTCATTGTTTATTAAATATTTTTCAAGAGTAGGAATTATATAATCTACTTCTTTAAATTTTTCAAAAAAACATTTAGAGTTTGTTGTTTTTAACCATTCAGGGTTAAATTGATTGGGTGGAAAATTGCTAAGATTGAATAAAAATTTAAAATAGTCATCTTTTATTTCTATACTTTCAAAATCTTTCAGATCTATAATTTTTAAATAAACCAGACGATAAAAATTAATAATATTGTAATCTATTGTTTTTTTATATTTTCCGTTTTTACTTTTATAATTGATTAGAATTTTTTGTATTTCTGTTTTGTATTTTTTTAGAATTTGTGGTTCAATTAGTATTTTATTGTAAATTGCTCTAAAAAGCATAAATAATTCAGCTTCTTCTGAAATCAGAAAACTTCTGAGTTTGTCTTTAAATTTTATTTTAAGTTCTTCATCTAAACATGCATATACTATATGATAATTCGATTTACTATTGTTAATTTCAAACTGATTTATGTCAAAAAGATTTGTTGTAAAATTTTCATCTTTAGCATTTAAAACATCTAAAATACATTCGTAGTTTTGATCAAATCGGTTGTTTGAGTAATATATATGCAACGTATTTAAGAGTGAATCACTATCAATTTCTGAGTATTTTTTTAATAATAATTTGCCTAAATATTGATAATCAAAAACGCTATTGAATTTTACAAATTTTATGAAAATGTTTAATTTTTTATATAATTCATTCAGTTGGTCATTAGGGAATTTAAAGTATGTTAATACTAAGCAAATATTATCAAGTTGTTTTAAAACTAATATTCTAAAATTATTGATTGAACTTAATTTTGCAACAACTAAGCGATTTTTAATCGGTTTTGATGAATAATGATTGCGTGATGTAACAGAATCTAATAAATTTGATATGTACAAGAAAATTTTAGAAATACTTTCATTTGAAATTTCAATATTTTCAAGTTTGTTTTCTCTAATGAAAACATCTAGCTTTTCTGTTTCTGCATATTCAATAATTTCCTTAATTAAAAAATGATTATAACTTTTCATGTGAGGTGTAAGAAAGAAAGAATTTTCAAAGTCGTTCTCCAGAAATTTCATAGAGTATGCAACTACAAAAGCATTAATGGATTTTTGAATTGCTTTATTTATTCTAGAATAGCCATTAATATTAATGAAATTTAATTCTCTGTAATTTTCTAATTTAATAATAGATTTGTATAGATTATTGATGTCGTTATTTGAAGAACCACCTCCGCGTTCTATTAATTTTTTTGTTTCGGGTATTTCTTGATATTTTTCATCAATATCATCACATAAACGTTGCATGTAAATGCCACTTCTAATTTCTCTTAGAAGTTCATATACTTTTTCGTCTACTAGATATTTTATTTTAAATAATTCTTTGTCTAAATCTATGTTTTTTTTAATTTTTTTCACTTTGGCATAGTCGGTTTCGTTTACGTAATCTTCGTAAAAAAAATTCTGAAACTTAGCTAACCAATGCACATTATAAATAGCTATAAAACTTACTTCGAACCGTTTTTTTTTGTTTGCTTTATAATAAATTTGTTGGAAAGCACAAAGAGATTTGTAGTTATATTTTAACTTGTAAAGTGTGTTAGCGTAATTTAAATCATCTGTTAAATTGGAAGAACTTGTTATGACATATTTTTCAATTTTACCAATAATATCTGAATATTTGTATGAATTTAGATTGCAACTTAAACAATCACAATTATCATCTAAATTTATTTTAGTTTTTAAATCAATTAAAGTATTTTTTATAAAATCATGATTAGTATTTGAATCTGAATTTTGTTCAGGTAATGCGATATAATAAACACCTGAATACCATAATCGTTCTAAACAATAAAGAATTTTTTCTTTTTGAATATCATCAAAAAAACTATCTTCTTTTCCTTGAAATTTAAGAATTAGATTGTATAATTCATTATTAAAACATATAAATATGTTGTCTCTAATGTTTAATGAAGATTTTGTGTTTTTGTTTAGTGGATATAAATTAGATAGAAAGTTTTTTGGTAAAACTCTAAAATAATGAAATTTTTGAAATGTTCTGTGTAGTTCTTCAATGATTTGATTGTTATTTAATATCTCGCCAAGATTATTTTTATGTTTGTCTAAATTGAATTCATTGAGATAATTTAATAATTTATAAGCTTTAGAGCTATGTGAACTTAATTTAAGTTGTTCGTCATCATAATTACTATTCAAATCAGGTATTTCTTTGTCAGCTTGAGTATAATTAATGATATTAATTCCTAAGTTTTTATAGTACATTTTCTCAGATTCAGAAATTGAATCTGATATATCTAACATATAAGCACTTTGATGATGTTTTTTTAAAATGTATTGCACATCGCGACTTAATAACTTTAAATTTATATCAGAAAAACTATATCCTACAAAAAGGATAACTTTATTACTGAACAGTGATTTTACAAATATTTCCTTAAGCGTATTTGTTTTCGAAAATTCTAAATAATCTGTTTCTTTTAAGACAATATTGTGGTTTTCAAAATCACCATGATATTTAATTATTAGATTTTTATGTTTTGCATATGGTAAATCTTCATCTTTTACAACTAATGAAAAAGGTAATCCTTCATTTTCTGTAAATTGTTCAAAAAAATTATCATAGTTTGTTGTAACGATATGTTGAGGATTAAGTTGAAATATTAACTCATGTAAAGGATTATAACTATTTTTACTATTATTGTAAATAAGACTTTTTATAATGTCATAATATTCTTTTTCGCCTTTTTCATTAAATAACAACTGAGCAATTTTTAAAGCATCATTTTCTTTTGTAGCATCGAAATTTAATTTTGTTTTTATACCATTCAATAAATCATTCCAAAGTGGAATACCCGATTCTACAGACACACCTGAACCAGCAAAAACAACTAATTTATCATTAAGTATTGCTTCTTTTAAAAAAGCAATTTTATTTATAGTTTCGTTATTCATTTATTTTAATTAATTATTGTGTCGTAAAATCATATTTTGATAATCAAATATATCAAAATATTTTTACAAAATCTCTTCTGAAAACAAAACGTCCTAAATAGCCCTGATGGAAGTGGCATCCTCTTGTCTCGTCCTAAAAGACGAGACAAGAGATAGAACGGACAGCAGGAGGTAAGTTCATTTGGAAATCAGTGCTTTCTGCTTCTAAAACCGATAAAAATCATTGTTTAGGTTATTATTTGGTTTACTTAGTGATTATCAGCGTGATTTGTTTTGTGATTACAAATAAAAGTTTTAATTTTGCACACCTTTTGGTGAATAAGAGTTTCCTTTAGGTATCAACTAATTATACAAACAACTTCTGTTGTTTTCTATCACATTAAGAAACTCGAGCGAACACAGAATACAAATTTTTTATCAGCATGTCTGAACAAATTAAATCACAAGAAGAGTTTTTAGCAAATTTTAACTGGCACAACTTTGAAGAAGGTATTGATGCAGTAGATGAAAAAAACTTACAAGAGTTTGAAGAACTAGTATCTAAAACTTTCATTTCTACTGATCAAGAAGAAGTAGTTGAAGGAGTTGTAGTTAGAATTACAGATAGAGACGTTATCGTTGATATCAATGCTAAATCTGAAGGTGTTATTTCTTTAAATGAATTCCGTTACAATCCAAACTTAAAAGTAGGTGACAAGGTTGAAGTATTAATTGACATCCGTGAGGACAAAACAGGTCAATTAGTATTATCTCACCGTAAAGCACGTACTATTAAATCTTGGGATAGAGTTATTGCTGCTAATGAAACTGGAGAAATCGTTAATGGTTTCGTTAAATGCAGAACTAAAGGTGGTATGATCGTTGACGTTTTTGGAATTGAAGCGTTCTTACCAGGATCTCAAATTGATGTTAAGCCAATTAGAGACTACGACGTTTACGTAAACAAAACTATGGAATTCAAAGTGGTAAAAATCAACCACGAATTCAAAAATGTTGTTGTATCTCACAAAGCTCTTATCGAGGCTGATATTGAAGTACAGAAAAAAGAAATCATCGGTCAATTACAAAAAGGACAAGTATTAGAAGGTGTTGTTAAAAACATTACTTCTTACGGTGTATTTATTGACTTAGGTGGTGTTGATGGATTAATCCACATTACTGACCTTTCTTGGTCAAGAATCAACCACCCATCTGAAGTTCTTGAATTAGACCAAAAATTAAATGTTGTAATCCTTGATTTTGATGATGAGAAAACAAGAATTCAATTAGGATTGAAACAATTAAACGCTCACCCATGGGATGCATTAGATGCTAACTTGACTATTGGTGATAAAGTTTCTGGAAAAGTAGTTGTTATTGCTGATTACGGTGCTTTCATCGAAGTTGCTGAAGGTGTTGAAGGTTTAATCCACGTTTCTGAAATGTCATGGTCTACTCATTTACGTTCTGCTCAGGATTTCGTAAAAGTAGGTGATGTTGTTGAGGCTCAAATCTTAACTTTAGACAGAGACGATCGTAAGATGTCATTAGGTATCAAACAATTATCTCAAGATCCATGGACTGACATTACTTCTAAATACCCAGTAGGTTCTAAACATACAGGTATCGTTAGAAACTTTACAAACTTTGGTATTTTCGTAGAATTAGAAGAAGGAATTGATGGATTAATCTACATCTCTGACTTATCTTGGACTAAGAAAATCAAACACCCATCTGAGTTTGTAAACGTTGGTGAAAAACTTGACGTAGTAGTATTAGAGTTAGATGTTGAAGGACGTAAATTATCTTTAGGTCACAAACAAACTACTGCTAATCCTTGGGATCAGTATGAGGATTCATTTGCTGTTGGAACGATCCACAACGGAGAAATCTCTGAAATTGTTGACAAAGGAGCTACTGTAGAATTTGGAGATGATATCGTTGCTTTCATTCCAACTCGTCACCTTGAAAAAGAAGACGGTAAGAAATTGAAAAAAGGTGAATCTGCTGATTTCAAAGTAATCGAATTTAACAAAGAATTCAAAAGAGTAGTTGCTTCTCACACTGCTATCTTCCGTGAAGAAGAAGAGAAAAACGTGAAAGCTGCAACTGAAAATGCTTCTGCTGCATCTACTAACGCACCAGCTGCGACTTTAGGAGATAACAATGATGTATTAGCTGCATTGAAAGCTAAAATGGAAAAATCAGAGAAAAAATAATTCTTAAGGTTTTTTAAATATAAAAAGTCCCGCAATGTGCGGGACTTTTTTTGTTTAGTATTGTAAGTTTTTTGAGGAAAATAGTTTTTGTAATTTTACTAAAGTGATTGTGTTTTTTTAGATTTGATGATTTTGATTGAAAATTTATTAGCAATATAATTTCTAATAAAAGTTTATTAAGCTGTTTTTTTTGATGTATTTTGTCGATTTTTTTGGATATTATTGATGCTTTATTTCTTACATTAGCATCAAATTACCGTAGGTGCAATCTAAAAAACCGTGAGTATGATAATAAAACTACTTTTGTTTGTAAAAAATAACTTTATAAAATTTTCTTTTCTTTTTCTATTCTTTTTATCCACAGTTAGTTATTCGCAATGTGCAGGAGAAGATGCAAGTGTAACCATTTGTAATATCCAAGATCCTGTTAATAGTAGTATTAACCTTTTTAGTCTTTTAGGAGGAAGTCCAACTTCAGGAGGAACTTGGGTAGACAATTCAAAACCGCTTGAAGATAATACTTTTAATGGATTTTTGAATGCCCAGGAGTTACGAAATAGCGGTGTTTATAGTTATACTTATACTGTAGCTTCCAGCTCAGGTTGTGCTGATAATAATGCAACTGTAACCCTAAAAATTGGCCCTTACACGGGAGTTCCAAGTCCTAATATTTCTACTTGTGATGATGTTGAATTGTTTAGTTTGTTTCAAGCTTTTGATGGGACGCAACTACCTCCGCAACAAAATGGTAGGTGGACTGCTAATACTAATGCTGCTTCTTTGGTAGGAAGTACAATCAAACCATTTGTTTTGGGAGTAGGAACTTATTCTTATACGTATACTATTCCGGAATTAGATTCTTGTCCGGAACAATCAGCTACAATTTCAGTATCTATTTTTAGAAAACCGATTTCAGGAATACCTTCTAGTTTAAAAATTTGCAGTACTAATGACTTAACGGTCTATAGTAATTTAAATTTAAATGAGCGATTAGCTAATGAAGATACTGGTGGTAAATGGACAGAGGAATCGGGTACAAGTGAATTGTCAAATACTGTAGATAATATAATTGATGTAGCTCATATTTATAATACTTTAGGTGCAGGAACTTATAGTTTTGTATATACTGTTTTATCTTCAAATCCTATTTGTACGAATTCAAAATCGACAGTCCAAATTATTATTGAAGATCCATTGGATTTTACAGGAAGTACTTTAGTGGTGAATTCGGATATTTGTGAAGACGAAATAGCATCTGCAACTTATTCTGCAACTTTGACCAAAGGGCCTCAGCCTATTCCTGATGGGAATTATAATGTAACATATTCTATAAACAATGGCAGTACTACAAAAAACATTACCGTTAATGGAGATTTTGTAAGCGGAACTTTTGTTTTTGATGTTGATCGTTTAAATCTTCCTGCAGTAGCCAATTATACTTTTACAATTAAAAATATTGTAAAAACATCGTCTTCGGGCATTTGTAATAATATAATTGGAGTTATTTCAGATGTTTTATCCATTTCTCCATTGCCTAAAATTAATACAGCTACTGTTACAATCAACCCAGTTTGTAGTGGTTATGATGCAGAAGTTGAAATTTCAGGCAATACAAATTTATCCAATGGGAATTACAGAATAACCTACAATCTTTCAGGAGACAATTCAGCCAATAATCAACAATTAGAATTTACGGCAGTTAATGGAGTTGCAATGTTTGCTATTCCAGCTCAATTAATTCCTAATGCAGGAGTGAATACCTTATTTTCTATTACTAATATTGTTAACATTGATACTGGTTGTGCAAATCCGGTAAGTTTATCTAAAGCTTTTACTGTTAACGCTACACCAGATGTCTCAGGAATTTCTTTAGATATAAAGAATGAATGTTTAGAGGGAGATACGGTGGTTGAGTTATCTGGTTTAGGAGATGTAACTAATCTTACTTTTGATTATTCGTTAACAGGAGCAAATGTAGCTTCGAATCAAACAATTAGTGCTGAAGTTAATTCAGGAAAAGCGAGTTTTATTATACCAATGTCGGTTTTAGAAAATATTGGAACTACAAATTTTACTCTAAATTCTTTAATGGATGATTCAAATGCTTGTAGTGCTATTGTGGTAGATAATAACACTGCTTCATTTACATTAGACAAGTGTATTGTTTTTATTCCAGATGGCTTTTCGCCAAATGGAGATACTGTAAATGATACTTTTAGAATTCCTCAAATTGAATTTTTGTATCCTGATTTTTCATTAGAAATTTTTAATAGATATGGCAATATACTTTTCAAAGGGAATAAAAATAAACCGGCCTGGGATGGTAGAAATTCAGATTACAAAATAGGAATTGATGGAGTAGCTCCAAACGGAGTTTACTTTTATGTTCTTCATTTTAATAAAGGGAATAAAAAACCAGTTCAAGGAAGTTTTTACCTAAACCGATAGTTGATTTTTATTACATTAAACTACACTTCGAATGAAAAAAATACTATTAAGTATCAGTTTTTTACTTTTTATAATAAAAGTCTCAGCACAGCAAGATCCTGAATATACTCATTATATGTACAATATGAATGTGGTAAATCCGGCTTATGCTACAGGTACACAAGCCATGTTAGATTTAGGAGTTTTATACCGTTCTCAATGGGCTGGTGCTGTAGGAGCTCCTAAAACCTTTAACTTTTTTGGTCACATTCCTTTGAATAAGAAAGTAGAAATGGGCCTTTCTATCATTTCAGATGACATAGGGGATGGAGCAAAAAAAGAAGATAACTTTTATGCTGATTTTGCTTATGTTCTGGATTTGAATACTACTTCAAAATTATCATTTGGTTTAAAAGCGGGATTTACTTCGTTTAAAACTAATTTTAATGGATTTCAATTTGAAAGTGGGGATTCGTCTACTGATATGGCTTTTGCAGAAAATATAAATAACGTTTTTCCTAATATTGGAGTAGGAGCTTATTATTTTACAGATAATTATTATTTAGGTTTATCAGCACCAAATCTACTTTCTTCTAAACACATCGAAGAACGTGCTGGAATTAATGCTTTTGGCTCCGAAAAAATCCACATGTTTTTTACAGGAGGTTATGTTTTTGACTTGTCTGAAACATTTAAGTTAAAACCAGCTTTTATGACTAAAATAGTGGAAGGTTCAGCTGTTTCTTTAGATGTTTCTGCCAATGTTTTGTTTAATGAAAAATTTGAATTGGGTGCTTCGTATCGATTTGATGATTCGGTGAGTGCTTTAATGAATGTAAAAGTTTCTCCAAGTATTAGTGTGGGCTATGCTTACGATTATACAACTTCTAATTTAGGTCAGTTTAACTCAGGGACACATGAAATTTTTATGTTGTTTAACATTGATTTATTAGGCAAAGGATATGATAAATCACCAAGATTCTTTTAATATGATAGCAATGAAAAGAATATACCTCATTTTAATTGTACTAAGTTTACAATTTACTCAAGCGCAAACACAAGATTTATTAAGAGCCAAACGCTTATTTGACAGAACTTATTACAGTGATGCTATTCCACTGTATGAAAGTATTATGAAACACAATCGCTCTTTGGAAGTTGTAAAAAACTTGGCAGATAGTTATTATTATACCAATGATTATGCAAATGCACAAAGAAATTATCGTTTTCTAATTTCTAGATTTCCAGAAGCAATAGATTCAGATTACTATTTTAAGTATTCACAAACTTTGAAAGCTTCCGGTAATTATGATGAAGCAAATAAGGTAATGCGTGATTACTTTTTGAGTACCAACAATCAAAAAGCGATTGCTAATCTTGAAAAAGACAATTTGATTTTAGAAAATATTGCTGCTTTAGGCGATCGTTATGATATTAAAAACATGAGTATCAACACGCCTAACTCAGAATTTGGAGTAGTACCCTACAAGCAAAAATTAGTTTTCTCGGCAGTTATTAGAAAACCTTATGCTTTTGAAAAAGTGTACAAATGGAACAACGAAAGTTATCTGGATTTAATGGCTGTTTCTCTTAAAAATCCACAGTTGGATTCCATTCGAAAATTTGCTGTTGAATTGGATACTCCTTTACACGAAGCCAATGCCGTTTTTACTAAAAATGGAAAAACAGTATATTTTACGCGTAATAATTCTAAAGATGGTGTAAAAGCAAAAAACGAAAATAAGGTTTCGATGCTTCAAATTTTTAAAGCCGAATTGATTGATGGAAAATGGCGAAATGTAACGGCTTTACCTTTTAATAGTGATAATTATTCGGTGGAACATCCTGCTTTAAGTCCAGATGAAAAAACCTTGTATTTTGCTTCAGATATGCCAGGTTCTTTAGGTTCGTTTGATATTTACAGTGTAGCTATTTTAGGTTCAGATTACGGTACCCCCAAAAATCTTGGAGCTACTATTAATACTGATAAAAAAGAACAATTTCCATTTATTTCTAAAGATAACAAACTGTATTTTTCGTCTAATGGACACGCTGGTTATGGATTTTTAGATGTTTTTGTATCAGAAATTAAAAACAATGAATTTTCCACTCCGTTGAACCTTGGTTTTCCAGTTAATTCCGGTTATGACGATTTTTCTTTTGTAATTGATTCGGATACAAAACACGGTTATTTTGCATCGAATAGAAAAGGAGGAAAAGGAGCTGATGATATTTATGAAATTAGTGAAATTCAGCCTTTAGTAGTCGAGAATTGTATGCAGTATATTTCAGGAATTATTACCGATATCGATAGTAAACTTCCGTTAAATAAAGCAATAGTAAGTTTAAAGGATGCAAATAACAAAGAAATTGAAACAGTTATAACTACTGCCGATGGACGTTTTTCTTTTTCAGTAGATTGTGAAAAAAGTTATGCTGTACACGCTTCTAAAGACGATTATACAAAAGCTTCTAAGTTCTTAAAAATGTATAAGGATAGAAAGAAAGTTAATGATGCTTCAATGGCTTTAAAATCTCCTGAAACAGTTAAAAAAGAAGAATTAGCTATTATTGCACAAAAGCAAAAAGAAGCTGAAATCAAGAAAAATGAAAAAATAGCTGCTATTGTGGCTGCCGAAAAAGATATTGTAAAAGACAAAGAGCGCCTATTAATAAAAACTGAACCGATTTATTTTGATTACGATTTATGGTATATTAGAAAAGAATCAAAACCTATTTTGAATAGAGTTATTGAATTGATGAAAAAATATCCAGACATGGTAGTTGAAATAGGTTCTCATACGGACAACCGAGGAAATGATAAGTATAATTTAGAACTTTCTACCAAAAGGGCTAATTCTACCAGAGATTATTTTTTAAGTCAAGGTATTCCAGCCAAGCGAATTTTTGCAAAAGGCTATGGAGAAACCGTTCAAATTGTAAAATGTGAACCTAGTGAATCTTGCACTGAAGAACAACACGAATTGAACCGTAGAAGTGAGTTTGTGATTAAAAATTTATAAAAGTAATATTTACTTGTAAAAAAAGGTTTTCAAAAATTATTTTTGAAAACCTTTTTTTATTTGCGTAAATTCTTATATATTTAGATTCTAATTAACAATTAAAATTTTATGGAAGAATTTACAACATCAGAAAAACCAAATTTACATTTAACAGAAGAATCAAAGGCATATTTGAAAGAAATAGCCAAATGGGCTTATTTTTTAGCAATACTAGGTTTTGTTGGCATCGGAATACTAGTGCTCTTCGCTTTATTTTTTGGAGCTATTTTTTCAAGATTAGGATCTTTTGGAGGGAATTCATTTCCAATGCCTATGATGGCTGGAGGTTTTATTACCGTTATATATTTATTACTTGCGGTACTTTATTTTTTTCCCGTTTATTATTTATTCCAATTTGCATCAAAAGCAAAAGCAGCTTTTTCAATTATGAATAATGAAAAACTAACAGAATCTTTAGAATACTTAAAATCTCATTATAAATTTATGGGGATAATGGCAATCATTGTATTCTCTTTTTATGGGGTTATATTTTTGTTCTCGATGATTGGATTTCTGTTTGCGAGTTTTTAAAACATACAAATAACAATATTTATGTAATCCCAATTCTTTTTATAAGGATTGGGATTTTTTTAGTATACAGTAGGGTAACGGTTATAATACCAGCCAGAGACCTTGAAAAAGCAAAGCAAAATTTAATTGGTATTAACAATGGGGAAATAGAAGCTTTGAATCAGACTAATCCTGTTTCTATTAATGCTTTTGTAAATAAGTTTTAGCATCCCAGAGACCTTTGCAGATGCTTATAAACAAAGCAGCTGTTATGTGGATGCCATTGTTGTGTGATGAACGAGGTTATAAAGAACAATTTTCAGGCAATCATCTGGGGCATTTTTAATTGACAGCTTAGTAAAACTTCTACAGAGCTTTCGAGAAAACAAAAAAGTACTTAAAACCAAATAACTTATGTTTTCTGTTCAGTCATTCAGATTTTTTGTATTAAAAAACCTTAATTTAGTGAAACTAGTTTATGTTTTTTAAATTCTTTTTAAAAAAAATGAACATTGTTCAAAAAATAAACATATCTTTGCTGAAGAATTTATTAGATATGAGTGTAGCAGACAGAAAAGCAAGAGAAAAAGAAGCTTTAAGAGAACTTATCTTAAAAGGAGCTAAAAAACTATTTTTAGAAAAAGGAATAGAACAAACAACAATTCGAAATATTGCTGACGAAATAGATTATAGTGTAGGAACGGTATATGTTTATTTTAAAGATAAAAATGCCATATTACATGATTTACATTCCATAGGATTTCAAGAATTGGGTGGTTACTTTCAGGAATTGTTTAGTATAGAAAACCCAATGGAACGACTCCGAAAAATGGGATTTATCTACATCAAATTTGCATTGGAAAATCAGGAAATGTATGATCTGATGTTTAATGTAAAAGCGCCGATGGAATTTATTGAGAATTCAGAATGTTCTGTATGGAACGAAGGAGATAACACTTTTGGAGCACTAAAAACCACCGTTGCGCAATGTATGGAAAAAGGACATTTTGTAGGCAATAGATTAGAACCATTGGCTTTTATGATTTGGAGTTTGGTTCACGGTATGTGTTGCTTAGAAATTCGTCAAAGAACAAAAGGGGTAAAGTTTACTAATCCCGATACTATTCTTTATGACGGATACAATGAATATTTAAAAATTATAGAAAAACTATAGTTTTTTTTTGATTTTAAAAATGAACACTGTTCAATTAATAAACAATGTAATTAAGATGAAAAAAGTATTAATTCTAATGAGCATTTTACTTGGGTATCAGGGATATTCACAGAGTAAGTTAGACAGCTATATTGAGGCTGGGCTAAAAAATAATGAGATAATAAAGCAAAACAATTTTGATATAAACAAAAGCATGTATGCTTTAAAAGAAGCACAATCGTTGTTTTATCCGACTGTATCTTTAAATGCAAATTATACTGTTGCAGATGGGGGAAGAACCATTGATATTCCTATTGGGGATTTGCTAAATCCAGTATACAGCAGTTTAAATCAAATTACAAATTCTAACGCTTTTCCTAGTCTGCAAAATCAATCCGTTTTAATCAATCCGGATAATTTTTATGATGCTAAAATTCATACCACGATGCCATTGTTGAATTTTGAAATTATCTATAACAAGAGAATTAAAAGTCAACAAAATTCTTTGCAAAAAATCGAATTGGAAATCTACAAAAGGGAACTGGTTAAGGAAATTAAAATAGCCTACTACAAATACTTACAATCTGTTGAAGGTGTTAAGATTTACGAAGAGGCTTTAAAATTGGTTAAAGAGAATCAAAGAGTGAATCAATCGTTATTTAAAAATGATAAAACAAACCGAACAGCAGTTTTAAGAAGTGATAATGAAGTAATTAGAATTCAGGCTAATTTAGAAACGGCCAAACAAACCAGTAAAAATGCACAAGCCTATTTCAATTTTTTATTGAACGAAAAATTAGACGCTACAATTGAAACAGACCAAATTGAAACATTACCGGGTGATTGGGGTGCAGACAATACTCAAAATAGAGAAGAAATTAAAAAACTCAATCAGGTAAAAGAATTAAATGAAACTGTTGGCAAACTTACCAAATCATATTGGTTCCCCACTTTAAGCGGATTTGCCGATTTTGGTTTTCAGGATTTTGATTTTGAAGTAAATAAAGATTCTCGCTATTATTTTGCCGGTTTAGGTTTACAGTGGAATATTTTTTCAGGTAATAAAAATAAATTCAAACTGAAACAAGTAGAACAGGATACCCAAAAAATCAGTTCACAAATTGACAATGTGAAACAACAATTATTACTTCAGTATCAGATTTCACAAAATAATTTGAAATCCGCTTTGGAACAATTCAATGCCAATAAAAATCAAAAAGTAGCTGCAAAAAAATACAATGAAGATATAACTAAGTTGTATAAAGAAGGTCAGGCCATTTATATAGAATTGCTCGATTCTCAAAATCAATGGGTTAATACTCAGCTAAGTACCAATATAGCACTTTATAATTCCTGGATTGCCTATGCCGAATTAGAAAGAGCCAACGCCACTTTTTCATTAAACAATTAAAAATTAAGATCATGAAATCAACAACTTACGAATACAAAAAGAACAATTTTAGGTTTAAGAGTAATAAATCAAGTATTATTTTTCTTTTCTTATTAGTACCTCTTTTTTATGCTTGCAAAGAAGAAAAAAAGGAAAACAATCCATTTGAAACTGCGGATATTATTCCAATTAAAACAGCAACAGTGGAATCATTAGCATTTACCAGCAATATAAATGCATCTGGATTGGTAACCACAGAAAACCAGGCCAATTATGGTTTTAAAATTGGAGGTGTAGTTAGTCGCATTTATGTAGAGGAAGGTCAGTTTTTTAAAAAAGGCCAACTTTTAGCCACATTAGACCAAACAGAAATCAATGCAGGTTTAAATCAAGCAGACTTAAATGTTAAAAAATATGAACGTGACTATACACGTGCTGTTAATTTATACAAGGACAGTGTTTATACTTTGGAACAGCTTCAAAATACAAAGACTGGTTTAGACATTGCTAAAAAGCAAAAAGAAGCAGTTGCGTTTAATTCTCATTACTCTAAAATATATGCTACTGCCGATGGTTTTGTCGCTAATAAGATAGCAAATGAAGGCGAAGTAGTTGGCCCAGGGTCTCCAATTTTAGCAATAAATGAAACAAAGCAAAACAACAATTATCTGTTGAAAGTGGGATTAACTGATAAAGAATGGGCTTCTGTAAAAATAGGTCAGAAAGCCATGGTTACCCTTGACGGATTTCCTGATGAAAAATTTGAAGCCAGCATTTTTAGAAAATCGCAAGCGGCAGATGCTGCTCTTGGATCTTTTCAAGTTGAACTAAAACTGAATATGAAAAATCAAAAACCAGCTGTAGGAATGTTTGGTAAAGCAGAAATACAAACCGATAAAGCCGAAGATTTTATGGTAATTCCCTACAACTCGCTTATTGAAGCCGATGGCAACAACGCTTTTGTATTTGTAGTGGAAAATAACAAAGTAAAACGTCAACCTATTACCATCAACAAATTTGACAATAACAAAGTCTATGTAAAAGATGGCCTTCAAAAAACAGACCAGATAGTCATTTCTAACAGTGCCTATCTCAACGAACAATCAACGATAAAGATCATTAAATAAGCAATCATGAAGATTACAAACTTTGCCGTTAAGAATTATCAGTTCACACTGATTATCTTTCTTCTTGTTGCAGTTGTAGGGTTTCTTACCTTATTCACCATGCCAAGAGCCGAAGATCCTTCCACGCATCCACCGCAATATTTAATTACGGTTATTTATCCGGGTACGAGTCCAAAAGATATGGAAGAACAGGTAGTAAAACCTATTGAAAATAAAATTTACGGACTGGAGAACATCGAAAAAATACTAACAACCGTAGAAGATGGTGTTGCCGCTTTTCAGGTGAAATTCAAATACGGAGTTGATGTAGATAACAAGTATCAGGAGATTTCCACAGAAATGAACGCCCTAAAAAACAGTGAACTTCCAAAAGATATTTATCAGATTAAAACGGAGAAAATTTCGTCTTCGGATGTTAATATTTTACAAATTGCTTTGGTTTCAGAAAACGCTTCAGACAAAAAATTACGCGATGAAGCGGACAAATTGAAAACAAAAATTGAAAAAATAACCAATCTAAAAGACGTCGAATACGCTGGAATTCCGGAACAGGAAATCCGTGTGGATTTGAACATGGAGAAATTGGCACAATTAAAAATTCCATTAAATATAGTGATGGGAAGTTTACAAAGTGAAGCTGCCGATATTCCCGGTGGAAGCATCGACCTGGGGAGCAAAGTTTTCAACGTAAAAACGAGCGGTAAATTCAAAAATGCCGATGATGTTGCTAATACAGTTGTTTACAATGCCAATGGAAAAATCATCTATATGAAAGATGTAGCCGAGGTAAGTTACAAGTCGGAAGTGGTACATCATATTACCAGAATCAACGGACACCGCTGTGTTTTGGTTTCAGCCGGAATGAAAGACAATGTTAACATAAGTGATGTTCAGAAAGAATATTTGCCGCTAATTGATGAATTTGCAAAAGAATTGCCTTCAAATATCAAACTGATTAAAAATTTTGACCAGGCGGATATGGTTTCTAAACGATTGGGACATTTAGGTTTTGATTTTGGATTAGCCATTTTATTAGTTATCGTTACCTTGATACCTTTAGGAGCAAGAGCATCCGGTATTGTTATGATTTCGATTCCTTTATCATTAGCTTTAGGATTAATAGCAATGAATGCTTTGGGTTATTCTTTAAACCAATTAAGTATTGTGGGCTTGGTTGTTGCTTTAGGATTACTGGTTGATGATAGTATTGTGGTTGTAGAAAATATTGAACGTTGGCTCCGTGAAGGACATTCTAAAATGGATGCCGTTTTGAAAGGTACAAAGCAAATAGGTATTGCTGTTGTGGGGACTACCGCTACTTTGGTAATCGCCTTTTTGCCACTGGCTTTTCTTCCGGATATGGCAGGGGAGTTTATTCGAAGTTTACCAATGGCGGTAATTACGAGTGTATTGGCTTCTATGCTTGTGGCTTTGACATTGGTTCCGTTTTTAGGAAGTCGATTCTTAAAAACACACGAACACGAAGGAGGAAACATTTTTCTACAGTATTTGCAAAAATTCCTTACCAGATCGTACAAAAATATCATGCCTAAAACGTTGAAATTCCCAAAAACTACGATTACCATTTCTATATTTTTAAGTGTTCTTGCGTTTGGACTGTTTTCTGTAGCTGGATTTAAATTATTCCCTACTTCTGAAAAGCCGATGTTTCTAATCAATATAAAAATGCCGCTTCAAGCCAATATTTCAGAAAGTGACAGGGTAGCAAAAATCCTAGAAGCCGAATTAAAAAAACATAAGGAAATTGTGTATTTCACTTCAAATATTGGACACGGAAATCCGCAAATTTACTACAACGTGCATCCACAGGACAGAAAATCTGATTTTGCTCAAATTTTCGTTCAATTGGAAGAGGAAGCAAAACCTTCAGACAAAACCATTCTGATTGAAGAATTGCGTGAAAAATTCAAAACAATGCCTTATGCTAAAGTGGAGGTAAAAGATTTTGAGCAAGGAACACCATTGGAAGCCAATATTGTGGTGCGCTTATTTGGCGAAGACCAGGAAGTTTTACGCAAGCTATCTGCTCAGGTAGAAACTATTTTACGAAATCAGGAAGGAACGGTTTATATCAACAACGAGTTGAATACCTATAAAACAGATGTCAAAATAAAAATTAATAAAGAAAAAGCAAGAACTTTGGGCGTACTAACAAGTGAGGTCGATAAAGTCATTCGTCTTGCCGTTGCCGGTTTAACCGTTGGAGATTATATAGATAATCGAGGTGATGCCAGAAATGTGACCATCACTTTGCCAAGAGATAAATTTTCCAATCTTGATGCACTGAAAAATTTATATGTAAACAATGTTCAGGGAACACCAATTGCACTCAATCAAATTGCAACAGTATCTTTTGAAACAGCACCTACTGCGATCAACCATTTTAACAAATCACCTTTTTCAAAAGTTAGCGCCATGACAAAAGAAGGTTATTTAGCCAATGACCTGTTGGTGGATATTATACCACAATTGGATAAACTTAAAATGCCAAAAGGTTATTATTACAAACTATCCGGAGAAAAAGAATCAGAAGGGGATGCGTTAGGAGGTAATTTTCTGTCGGTGATTATATTGAGTACCTTTTTATTTATAGCGGTTTTGTTGCTGCAATTTAAGACGTTTAAAGGTATCATCATCGTCATGTCTATCATTCCTTTGGGGGTTTTAGGAGGTGTACTGTTCTTAATAGCTTCAGGAAACCCAATGTCGTTGGTTGCTATTATTGGTTTCATCGGATTGTCTGGAATTCAGGTAAAAAACTCTCTGCTCTTAGTCGATTTTACAAACCAATTAAGACAGGAAGGAAAATCCATTGATGAAGCGATTGCGATTGCAGGAGAAACCCGTTTTCTTCCGGTAGTTCTAACCTCGGTTACTGCAATTTGTGGTTTGATTCCGCTGGCGGTGAACCCCAATCCTCAAATATCTCCATTGGCGATTGTATTGATTGGTGGGTTGATAAGCTCTACCATTCTTGCAAGGATTGTAACACCCGTAATGTATAAACTGATGCCTCCTAAACTTGAGGAAATAGATTAAGAAATTATAAAATGTATGTATTAAAAAATATCAAAATGAAAAAAACAATTTTAATAACAGGTGCAACATCAGGCTTTGGCTTGAAATTAGCAAACAAATTACACGAACAAGGCTACAATGTAATTGGTACTGGTCGTAATCCGGAAAAACTACAAAGCACAGTTCCTTTTAAGCTATTACCACTAGATATCAGTAATGACGATTCTATTACTTCTTTTACAAAAGAACTTTTTTCGCAAATAGAAAAGTTAGATATTTTAGTAAATAATGCGGGTTATTTCATAACAGGACTTGCAGAAGAAACTCCAATTCATGTTGGGTTAAAACAATTTGAAACCAACTTCTGGGGTACCGTAAAACTTACGAATGCACTATTGCCAAAAATGAGAAATCAAAGACAAGGAAAGATTATTAATGTCAGTTCATTTTTAGGTTTAATAGGACATCCAAACTTAAGTTACTATTCAGCATCCAAGCATGCTTTGGAAGGCTATTTTAAATCTTTAAGATTCGAATTAAATCAGTTTAATATCAAAATTAGTATGGTGGAGCCGATGTTTCATAAAACGAATTTGATTAATAATTCCATTTCGACTCACGGAACTATTAAAGATTATGATGGTTTTAGACAAAAAGTTCAATCTTACTATAATGAAGAATTTAATAAAGCTCCTGAACCAACAGCCGTTGTAGATACCATCATAAAAATCATTGATTCCAACAATCCGAAATTCAGTTATCCTGTTGGAAAAGGAACTTCAATGATTCTTACTTTGCAACGATTTGCCTATAATGCCTTTGAAAGTGTTGTTTTAAAAGGAATAAATAAATCAAAATAAGATGGAAAAACAAAAAACTTCAAGTCTGTAACATTTATTTGGATAGCTAAACCTAAAACTGATTGAGATTGTAAACGGCGGTAAAATCATTTTTACCGCTGTTTTTTTTTGCTTTGCATATTTCAAGAAGTTTACGTTTGATTTTTTGTAAAGCAATAATTTGTTGCAAAAAAAAATAAAGTGTTGATTACCAGTGTTTTTTGATGCAATAAAAATTATTTTTTATTTTTTTAAAACCAAATCGAATTTACTGTCGTAAATGCTTTTATATAACTTAAAAATATACATTTATGAAAACTAGTAAATTATTATCAGTAGCCTTTTTTGCCCTAGTATTTGGAGCCACTTCTTTTGCTCAAAAAACAGTAATGGTTGGTGGAGCACCAATGTATCCTACCAAAAACATTATTGAAAATGCCGTTAATTCTAAAGATCACACTACATTAGTTGCCGCTGTAAAAGCAGCAGATTTAGTGGAAACATTACAAGAAAAAGGACCTTTTACGGTTTTTGCACCTACAAATGCAGCTTTTGATAAATTGCCAAAAGGTACGGTTGAAACATTATTGAAACCAGAGAACAAAAAAATGTTGCAAACTATTTTAACGTACCATGTAGTTGCTGGAAAAATGAACGCTTCAGATATTGCTAAAGCAATTAAAGCAGGAAATGGTAAAACTACATTAAAAACAGTTAGTGGGGGTACTTTAACCGCTTGGATGAAAGGAAAAAAACTGTATATCACTGACGAAAAAGGAGGAATGTCTCAAGTTACAATTGCCGATGTAAATCAATCTAATGGAGTAATTCATGTAGTTGACACGGTATTGTTACCTAAATCATAGTTGTTTGTTGGTTAATAATGAAAAACCCATTCGCCGCGGCGAATGGGTTTTGTTTTATATGCTATTTTTTTGAAATATTATCTCAAGCTAGTGCCAAGTTCTGTTTCAAAATTCTTTTGCAATTTGCCCATAATTTTGTCAATTTGAGCGTCAGTAAGTGTTTTTGAATCGTCTTGAAGTATGAAACTCAAAGCATAAGATTTTTTACCTTCAGGCAAGTTTTTCCCTTCGTAAACATCAAAAAGATTGATGTCCTTCAATAAGCTTTTCTCTGTTTGTCTTGCAATAGCATAAATGCTATCGTAGCTAACATTTTGATCCAGAAGTAAAGCTAAATCTCTTCTAACTTCAGGGTATTTAGTAATTTCAGTGTATTTTATTTTGTTAGGAATGGTTTTCATAACCGTTTCCCAATTAAAGTCAGCATAAAATACTTCTTGTTTGATTCCAAAATGTTTCAGAATTGATTTTTTTACAACTCCAAATTCAACCAAAACATTGTGTCCTGTACCAATAGCAATTCCTTCAGCGAAGACATCTGATTTAGCAGGGGAATTTTGAGTTTTTTTGATTCCTAATCTTGAAAGAACAGCATCTACATATCCTTTAAATAAAAAGAAATCGGAAGGTTTTTGTGGATTAGTCCAATTTTCCTGGTTTCTGTTTCCTGTTAAAAACAATGTCAAATGTTTGTGTTCTTCGTATCCGGAAAGGAATTTGTGGTAGGTTTTCCCGAATTCAAATAATTTTAAATCGGCATTTTTACGGTTAATATTGTAAGCAATCGCTTCTAATCCAGAAAACAATAAAGATTGACGCATAGTAGCTAAATCATTACTCAATGGATTTAACATAGTTACATTATGTTCTTCTTTCAACATTTCAGAAAGCTGAACATAAGAAGCAGTTGTCAATGAATTAGCCATCATTTCGTGGAAACCTTGTGAATTCAATTGATTCCCAACAATATTTTGAAGTTTGTAGTCTTCGTTTCTTGGCGCATTAAAAACCGTAGCATTTAGTTTGTTTGAAAAATCAATTTTATTATAACCATAGACTCTTAAGATTTCTTCAATAACGTCAATTTCTCTTTGAACATCTACACGGTAAGCCGGAATAGTCAAACCTAAACCAGATTCTGATACACTATTAACTTTGATATCTAAAGAAACTAAAATTTGTTTGATAGTGTCTTTTGGTATTTTTTGTCCAATAATTTTGGTAACATTTTCAAAGTTTAAAAAAACGGAGAAATCCTCAATTTTCTTAGTATAAATATCTACAATTTCAGATGTAATATTTCCACCCGCTACTTCTTGAATTAATAAGGCTGCACGTTTTAAGGCATAAGCTGTAATGGTAGGGTCAATTCCTCTTTCAAATCTAAAAGAAGCATCAGTATTTAATTGATGTCTTTTGGCTGTTTTTCTAACACTTACAGGATTAAAATAAGCACTTTCTAAGAAAATAGAAGTAGTGTTGTTTGTTACTCCAGAATTTTGTCCACCAAAAACTCCTGCAATGCACATAGGTCCTTTTTCATCACAAATCATCAAATCTTCTTCGTGTAATGTTCTTTCAACATCATCTAGAGTTGTGAATTTTGTTCCTGCTTCAACTGTCTTTACGTGTATTTTTCCGTTGATTTTTGCAGCATCAAAAGCGTGTAATGGTTGTCCTAAATCATGCAAAACATAATTAGTAACATCGACAATATTGTTTTTTGGATTGATTCCAATAGCTTTTAAGCGGTCTTGCAACCAAGCTGGTGAAGGTTTTACAGTAATACCAGAAATAGTAACCCCACAATAGCGAGGAGCTAAAAGAGGAGCTTCTACTTTAACGTCAATTTTTAAAGTACGCATGTCAACTCTAAAACCACTCACTGAAGGAGTAATCAATTCAACACTAACTCCGTTTTGCAATAATCCTGCTCTTAAATCTCTTGCTGTACCTAAATGGCTCATGGCGTCGGCGCGATTTGGCGTTAAGCCAATTTCGAAAACTTCGTCATTTTCAATTTTGAAAACTTGAGATGCAGGAGTTCCTGGAGCTAATTCATTATCTAAAACCATAATTCCATCATGACTTTCACCTAGACCTAATTCGTCTTCAGCGCAAATCATTCCGTGACTTTCTTGTCCACGAATTTTTCCTTTCTTTATAGTAAATGAAGTTCCTTCTTTATCGTATAATACGGTTCCAATAGTAGCTACAGGCACTTTTTGCCCTGCAGCAACATTGGCAGCACCACACACAACTTGTATTGGAGTTCCAGTTCCTACATCAACTGTGGTTACTTTTAGTCTGTCGGCATCGGGATGTGGTTCACAAGTAAGTACATGTCCTACTACGATACCTTCTAATCCTCCTTTTACAGATTGATATTTTTCAACAACTTCTACTTCAAGACCTAAATCAGTAAGTAATGCTGCTGTTTCTTCTGAATTCCAATCGGTTTTAATGAATTGTTTTAACCAGTTGTATGATATTTTCATTTGTAAATTTTAATAAGGTTGCAAATATAAACATTGTCAGCCGAGCTTCAAAGTTATTAAACTCACTTTTTGCTTTTATATTTAATCTCTTTTTTATGATTTTGTGAAAAATTAAATTAGTTCCTCCACATGTTTTTTAATGTTTTCAGCTATTTTTCGAGTAGGTAAATCATTGTCGTCATGGCCAAAAGGTTCTTCAATTTCTTCGGCAATTAATTCTAAACTGGCCAAAACATAGAAAATAAAAACCACTACAGGAATTACAAAATACCCAAGATTAAATACATACCCAAAAGGTAAAGTCATTACATAGAAAAAAATAAATTTTTTCAAAAATACGCTGTAAGAATAGGGGATTGGTGTATTCTTTATTCGTTCGCAAGCACCACAAATATCCGTAAACGATTGAATTTCATTATTGATTATGATGAGTTGGTCCCCAGTTATTTTTTGTTTTTTATATAAGTCATTGATTTTTTGAAACATCATTTTTGCCACTTGATTAGGACGATGAGTGTGGTGGTCAACAGGAAAAATAATTTCATCTGACAATTGTTTTCCCGTTTCTTCGTCTTTTAGATGTTTGTTTAATATTGAGGCGTAGCTTGGAATCATTTTTCTAAAAAAAGCTTTGTCTTTTTCGTCTTCCAAAATAGCATTGAGTTTTAGGGCTAGATTTCTACTATTGTTAACTAATGCTCCCCATAATTTACGTCCTTCCCACCAACGATCGTAAGCTGTGTTGGTTCTGAAAACCAATAAAAGTGAGATAACAAATCCTAACATACCGTGCATCATAGATATGTTTTTTACATGACTATCATCAGGTAAGTCCCAATATTCAAGTTCTAGATATGCAACTGCTGCAGCATACAATCCTATTAATAGAATTAAAGGAAAAAGTTGTCTAAATGTATCTGCTTTATGAAAACGAAAAATAAAAGTAAGCCAGTCTTTTGGGTTGTATGAAATCATCTGTAAAAGTTTGAAGTAAATTTAATTGAAAATCAATTTAGCTAATGTAATTCCAGATGTTTTTTTTCTTAGTAAGTTCTAAATAGACTGCTTTTAATGTAGCATGTTCTGGTTTTAGCATTGGAGAATCGGTATGAACAATTTTCATGGCTTTTTCTCTGGCTAGTGCCAATATTTCTCGGTCTTTTACAATATCGGCAATTTGAAGGTTTAACACACCGCTTTGTTGTGTTCCCATGAGATTTCCTGGACCACGTAATTTCAAATCTACTTCGGCAATTTCAAAACCATCATTAGTACGAACCATAGTTTCCATTCTGGTTTTGCTATCAGAACTCAGTTTGTGGTCAGTGATTAAAATACAATAACTTTGTTCGGCACCACGACCCACACGTCCTCTTAATTGGTGTAATTGCGATAGTCCAAAACGTTCGGCACTCTCAATAATCATCACCGAAGCATTGGGAACATTTACCCCAACTTCAATAACGGTTGTAGCTACCATAATGTTTGTTTTTCCTTCTGCAAAACGTTTCATTTCGGCATCTTTGTCCGCTGGCTTCATTTTGCCGTGAAGAATAGAAACGGCATATTGTGGCAATGGAAAATCTCTGGAAATACTTTCGTAACCGTCCATTAAATCCTTGTAATCCATCTTTTCTGATTCTTGAATTAGTGGATATACAATATATATTTGGCGACCTAAAGCAATTTCGTCTCTAATAAATTTCCAAATTTTCAAACGATTGCTATCATAACGATGCACAGTTTGAATAGGTTTTCTTCCAGGGGGTAATTCGTCAATAACTGAAATATCCAAATCTCCATACAAACTCATGGCAAGCGTTCGTGGAATAGGAGTAGCGGTCATTACTAAAATATGTGGCGGAATGGTATTTTTCTTCCATAACTTAGAACGCTGTTCTACTCCAAAACGGTGTTGTTCATCAATAACTGCCAAACCTAAATTGTGAAATTTTACTTTGTCTTCGAGTAAAGCATGTGTTCCAATTAGGATTTGCAAAGCCCCATTTTCAAGTTCTTCATGAATAATTTTTCTTTCTGAAGTTTTAGTGGAACCAGTTAGTATTTTGATATTGATATTTAATTCATTAGCCAATTCTGAAAGTCCAATAAAATGCTGATTGGCTAAGATTTCTGTTGGTGCCATCAAGCAAGCCTGAAAACCATTATCCATGGCTAATAACATGCTCATAAAAGCCACAATCGTTTTTCCTGAACCTACGTCTCCTTGTAGCAAACGATTCATTTGGGCATTACTTCCCATATCGGTTCGAATTTCTTTGATCACTCTTTTTTGTGCTCCAGTGAGATCAAAAGGCAGGTGGTTTTGGTAAAACTCATTAAAAAAATCACCAACTTTAGTAAATGGATGTCCTTTTATTTTGTGTTTCTGAATTAGGTTTTTCATAATCAGTTGTAACTGAATGAAAAACAATTCTTCAAATTTTAATCGAAATTGGGCTTTCGCCAAAGCCTCGGCACTTTTAGGGAAATGTATGTTGAATAAGGCAGCATTTTTAGGAATCAACTTCAAGTCTTGGATGAGATAATCCGGCAAAGTTTCTGAAAATAAAGCTTGTGTTTCTAAAAATAATTGCTGCATCATTTTGTTAATGACTCTGTTTGAAATTCCTTTATTCGTTAAGGCTTCGGTGGAAGGATAAACTGCTTGCATGGCTGAACGCAAACTTTGTTCGTGCTCGCTCCACAATTCAATTTCGGGATGTGCCATGTTGTACATGCCGTTAAACGAGGTACATTTGCCAAAAATAACCATCACTTCATTTAATTTCAAAGACTCCCGAACCCATTTGTGTCCTTGAAACCAAACCAATTCCATCTGACCTGTATCGTCTACAAAAGTAGCTACTAAGCGTTTTCTACCTTTGGCAAATTCAACGGTTTTGATATTGATAATTTTCCCGATAATTTGAACCTCAGCCACATTGTTTTGCAATTGGTTAATTTTATAATATCGGGTGCGGTCAATATAGCGGTTTGGATATAAATTCAGTAAATCTCCGTATTTGTGAATCCCCAATTCCTTACGAAGTAATTCGCCTCGACTGGGACCAACACCTTTTAAATATTCGATAGGAGTAAGTAGGAGATTATTAGAAGACATGAATTGATTTTAGAATTTAGATTGCAGAATTTAGATCAATCTTTTAATCTTTAAATTGAATGACGAAGATAGTTTTTAATTGGGAATTTTAAAAATGAGATTTTTTGCAAAAGCAGTTTTGGTTGTAAAACTATTTCTTGAAATAAATAGATTAGATATCACTTAATTGGATGATATTTTTAATTATCGCTTAATTTAACGATATTTTTAATTATCGCTTAATTTAGCGATATTTTTTGTATCTTGCTTCAAAATTTAAAAGATGAAAGCAGTTATTACAGGAGATATTATGCATTCCAGAAAGTTGCCATCGGCAATTTGGTTGGAGGAGTTAAAAGCTGTTCTGAATAATTACGGTAATGAACCTCAAGATTGGGAAATTTATAGAGGGGATAGTTTTCAGTTGCTCGTTTCGGTTGAAGAAGCACTTGAAGTGGCTTTGTATATAAAAGCAACTATCAAGCAATTTAAGGAATTAGATGTGCGAATGGCAATAGGAATAGGTTCTGTGGATTATGTGGCCCAAAAAATTACAGAATCCAATGGTGAGGCATTTATAAATTCTGGAGAATGTTTCGAAAATTTGAAGAAACAAACCTTAGGATTGCTAACACCTTGGAAAGAATTCGATGCCACTTTTGCAGTTATTTTTTCGTTTATGTTAATGATTGCTGATAATTGGACAAGTACTTCGGCTGAAATTTTAAAAAAAGCGTTAGAAAACCCGGAGAGTAACCAAAATCAATTGGCAGAAGCGCTAAATAGAAAAAGTCAAAGCTCTATTAGCTCTTCGCTGAAAAGAGCTGGATATGAGGAGTTGAAAAATACAATTGCATTTTATAAACATGAAATAAAAAAACGATGGTAGTATTATTTTTAAGTTTGCTTTTGGCGCATTTAATAGGTGATTTTTTATTGCAGCCTACTACTTGGGTAAAAGATAAGAAGAAGAAAAAAATCAAATCGAAGTATTTGTATTATCACATAGGTTTGCATTTAGTATTGTTGCTAATTACCACAAAGTTCAATAGTGATTATTTACTAGGAGTATTTTTTCTGGTTTTGAGCCATTTGGCGATTGATTGTGCCAAATTGTATTTTGAGAAAAAGAAAACAGCAAAACTTTGGTTTTTTGTAGATCAAGTTTTGCATTTATTGATGATAGCAATAGTGGTATATTGTTATTTTTCATACCAAATTCCTTTTGATAGCTTGTATTCTACTCAAAGCTTAGCCTTGATTACTTCTTTAGTTTTAGTGACCTATGTGAGTGCTATTGTGTTGAAAGTATTGTTGTCTAAATGGAGTTCTCAAATTATAAAGACAGATCCAGGAAATACCAATAATGCCGGAAAATATATTGGGATTTTAGAAAGACTTTTTATTTTCTTTTTTGTAGTGATTAATTTCTGGGAAGGAATTGGCTTTTTACTGGCAGCTAAGTCTATTTTTAGATTTGGTGATTTAAAAGAATCTAAAGATGTTCGATTGACGGAGTATATTTTGATAGGTACTTTGTTGAGTTTTGGTTTTGGAATCGTATGCGCGATGTTGTATCGATACTTTATTTAACCGCAAAGTTTTGAAAGTACTTCGCAAAGGTCACAAAGAAAAGTAATCTGCTGAATCTGCGTGCTATTTTTTTTAACGCAGATTCAGCAGATTTAAAATATCAAAGCTTCGCAAAGCTTTAAAATAGCTTTGCGAAACCTTTGCAAACTTTGCGGTAAAAAAAAACTAAGCAGGAATCTGCTGACTTAAACAATGCAAGGTTCCGAATCCCCAAATCAAATCAATCGCACTGATGCCAATAATTTCTCGGTCAGGGAAACATTCAGCTAAGATATTTAGTGCTTTTCTATCGTTGGCGTCATTAAAAGTTGGAACTAACACACAATTATTTAAAATCAGGAAATTAGCATAACTTGCTGGTAAACGTAGGTCTTCAAAATCCAATCGTTTTGGCATTGGCAATGTTACAATAACCGGTGATTTCCCATTTTCTAATTTGGCATTTTGTAAACGTTTCAGATTATCTTGCAAAGGTTCGTAATTAGCATCTGTTTTATCCGTTTCTACAATGGTAACAATGGTGTCTTCGTTGATAAAACGGGCTAAATCGTCAATATGACCGTGAGTATCATCACCCTGAATTCCGTCTCCTAACCAAATCACATTGGTTACACCTAAATATTCTTTAAAAACGGCTTCGTAATCGGCTTTAGTAAAACCTGCATTACGCACCTGAATACTTGGGTGCATCAAACATTCTTCTGATGTTAAAAGCGTACCACGACCATTTACATCAATTGCGCCACCTTCAACAATTACGGGTTTTCCGTTGTAGGTTACCTGAGTTAAAGGTATTTGTAAAGCATCAGCAACTGTTTTAGGAACATGCTTATCCAGCTGGAAGTTTTTGTATTTTGCCCAACCGTTGAAATTAAAATTCAAAGCTTCTCTTTTGCCGTCTTTGTACACCACAATAGGACCAGAATCACGCATCCAAGAGCGATTGGTTTTCTGAATGATAAACGAAACTTGCTTTAAGTCTACGCGAGCTCTTTCAAGCATATCTGTTACCTTGTCTTGTAGTTTTTGGTCAATAACTACTAGAAATACTTTTTCATAAGCAGCCACTTTTTTAATAAACTCTACAAAAGCCCATTGAATAGCATCGTATTTTCCAGGCCAATCATTTCCGTTATGCGGAAAACAAAGTAAAATTCCCTCTTGTTTTTCCCATTCAGCAGGAAAACGTCTTGTGTTTATACTCATGATTAGTCTATCGCTCTTTTAGTAATATCACCAAAAGCATCAATTCTTCTATCTCTGAAGAATGGCCAATTTTGGCGTACATTTTCTTGTAAGTCTAAATCAACCTCAGCAATTAAGATTTCTTCTTTATCATGTGATGCCTGTGCTAAAATTTCTCCTTGAGGTCCACAAATAAACGAAGCTCCCCAGAATTCAATTCCTGGAGTATCTGGTAAATATTGTTCTAAACCAATGCGGTTTGCCGCGGCAACATAAACACCATTAGCAACGGCATGTCCTTTCATAACATTCATCCAGGCGCCATATTGGTTTTCACCATATTGTTCTTTTTCTTGTGGATGCCATCCAATTGCTGTTGGATAAAATAAAACTTCAGCACCTTTAAGTGCCGTTAAACGAGCTGCTTCTGGATACCATTGATCCCAACAAATTAAAGTTCCAATATTTCCTTTTTGAGTACGATTGTTTTTGAAACCTAAATCACCTGGAGTGAAATAGAATTTTTCATAAAATGCTGGATCGTCCGGAATGTGCATTTTACGGTATAATCCCGCTTCAGTTCCATCAGTATCAATAATGTAAGCACTGTTGTGATAGATGCCTGCCATTCTTTTTTCGAAGAAAGGAACAATGATTACCACTCCTAATTCTTTAGCTAATTCGCTAAAAGCTATAAAAGAAGTGCTGTATAAAGGTTCAGCCAAAGCAAAATTGTCTACATCTTCACTTTGACAGAAATAATGACTGCTATATAATTCAGGTAATGAGATTACTTCTGCTCCTTGATTGGCAGCGTCTCTTACCCAACTGATACATTTTTTTAGATTATTTTCGGCAACATCATTCAAGTTCAACTGAATAACGGCTATTTTGTATTTTTTATTTGGCATCGATAAAAATTTTAGACTGCAAAAATAGGTATTTTTATGAAGAGTAGGAATATTGTGATTTAGAAAAGTGATAAGTTACAAAATTGTAGTTATTACATTTATCTTACATAAATGTAGATTAAATCAATTTTATATTTATTTTTGTCAGAAAATTATTTTTTTAATTTATGGTGAAAATTTTACGTCTATTATATCCCTGTTTTTTTCTTGTTATTCTAATTTTTTGCAACTGTAATGAGGGGATGGCAAAAGCTATTATTGACAGAGTTGATAGTAATGTAGCGGCTCCAACAGTTGATTTTAGTTTTAATAATAATAACAGTTGTTCGAATACGCCAATAACATTTACACCTAATATAACAGGCGATGCACCTTATACGTATCTATGGGATTTTGGAGATGGTACAAGTTCAACCAATAGTAATCCTACGCATAGTTTTACTGCTTTAGGTTGCGGTTTTCAAAATTTTGATGTCAAACTTACAGTAAAAGATCAAAATGGTTTAAGCAATTCAGTAACTAAAACAGTTTCAGTACAACAAAAGCCTGATTTAAAGTTTGTCAATCCAGATGCTGGTAATACTTCAGTTTTTGAACGTTGTGGTGATAATAACACCAATTTAACCTATACTATTCGAGTAGGTAATGCTTCTGCTTCGGTCTCCTGTATTAGTTCTTACAATATAGATTGGGGTGATGGAAGCACTGAAACGAATGTTAGTTTTCCAAAGACACATACGTACCAACGTTTAGGTTCTTTTAATATGGTTATTACAGCCGTAGGAAGTGCAGGTTGTAATAATAGTATTTCGTACATCGTAAAAAATTCAAACAATCCTGTAGGAGCTTTGATTGCTCCAGGAAATACGACCAACTTTTGTATTCCGGTAGCTCCAATGAATTTTGCCATTGGTTCCTGGGCATTAAATCCTTCTGATACCAGATATACGGTGAATTTTGGTGATGGTACAATTGAAAATTATACACAATCGCAATTAGAAGGTTCAGTATATTATAATGCTTCAAATCCTTCTGTTTCACAGGGTTTTCCTATTCCGCATACTTTTACGCGATTTAATTGTCCGGGTGGAAGTACGGTAACTTTGACGATTAGTAATTCTTGTGGAAGTACGAGTTTATCTGCCGGTCCTATCATTATTTTGGATAAACCAACTGTAAGTTTTAGTTCGCCAAGTATAGCCTGTGTGAATTCGTCAGTTTATTTTAGTAATACCACTGTTGCCGGATTTAAAAATGATTGTAGTACAGTGGGAGTATATACCTGGGATTTTGGTGATGGAACACCCGTATCTAATCAGGTTAATCCAAGTCATGTTTATACCTCACCAGGGTCATATACCATTAAACTAAATGCTGTAACGCCTTGTGGTGTGGGAGTAGAATACAGAAGAGATATTTGTGTGGAACCTGTTTTACAACCCAATTTTACTTATACAAAAGCTTGTATCAATTCGAATACTCAGATAAGCAATACAACCGATACGAGATTTGCCTGTGGTTCTCAAAGTTATTATTGGACAGTTACTTCTTATTATGATCCCTATTGTGAAAATGAAAGAGGGAATTGGTATTTTACTTCCGGAACAAGTTCAAACTCGAAAGATCCAGTAATCAATTTTACGGTTTCGGGAACTTATTACCTTCGATTAAGAACTATAAATTCCTGCGGTATCGAAAGAGAAATTACTAAGATTATAGAAGTTAAAAAACCTCCAATTATTACCTTAGATCCTATTTCTAATTTTTGTAATTCTGCCACAATCAATCCGGTTGGAAAAGTAGTAGAGAATTGTGCACCAAGTTCTGAATTGACTTATTCCTGGAGTTTTCCCGGAGGTACGCCTTCAACATCTAACTCCTTAAATCCTGGAGCTATTAATTATACAACCAGTGGAAATTATACGGCTACATTTACTGTAAGTAATAGTTGTGGATCGGTTTCAACGACACGAACTTTTTCTGTAAATACAGTACTTTCTCCAATTATTTCCGCAAAAACAAATAGAATATGTAGTGGAAGTTCTTTTAGCATAACTCCTAGAAGTGGTGGAGGAGATAATGTTCCGTCCGGTACTACATACACCTGGTCAACACCAACAGTTTCGCCTGCCGGAGCAATAAGTGGCGCATTTGCACAATCTTCTCCTCAAACGAGAATCAGTCAAACATTAACTAATCTTACCTCAAATCGTGCTACTGTTACTTATACTGTTTCGCCTACAGCAGGAAGTTGTCCGGGACCTAATTTTACCGTTACCGTTACCGTAGATCCATTGATTACTGCTAATCCGGTAATTGTAAATACGAGTTGTTTTGGTTCTGATGATGGAGCGATTAATTTAACTGTAAGAGGAGGAATTCCTTTTACTACAGGTGCTCCGTATTTGTTTTCTTGGACAGGTCCCAATGGTTTTACCAGTACTGATGAGGATATTTCAAATTTAGTCGCAGGAACTTATACTTTGAGAATTACAGATAATGGAAATTGTCCTTTTGTAGCTACTTATCAGGTAAATCAACCGGCTAAATTTGCTTTTTCTGGATTTAAAACAGATATTTCCTGTCATGATTTGAATGACGGACAAATTAATTTAAATGTAAGTGGCGGTACTACACCTTATACTTATGTTTGGACTAAAGATGGTAATCCGTTTACGGGAACTAATAACCTTCAAAATTTATCTGAAGGTGTTTATCATGTAACTATTACAGAAATTAATAATTGCGATATACTCGAAGGGGATTATACAATTGTTAATCCTCCATTATTAGAAGTTACATTAGCGAGCCAAAAAAATATTTTGTGTTATGGGTATAATACAGGAGAAATTGATGTAGATGTAAGCGGAGGCCGCGCCGCACAAACAAGTCCCGGAGTTTTTAATTATAGTTATTATTGGACAGGACCTAATAATTATAGCAGTACGGTTAAAAATCCAAGAAATCTGTATGCAGGAACTTATCATTTGAGAGTAACTGACAATTCAGGATGTACAGATGATTTAGAGGTTGTGTTGACTCAGAATACCGAAATTAAATTAGAATATACAAAAACGGAAATAGCCTGTTATAATTATAGCGATGCCTCAATTACGATTACTAACATTAGTGGAGGTGTTCCTTTTGCAACAGCAGAACCTTACATTATTAAATGGAGTAATTTAGGTTCAGGAAGAGTCCAAAATAATTTGTCGGCAGGAACTTATATTATTACTATTGAAGATGCTCTGGGTTGCCCTAAAGTATTTCCTATTACCATTGACAATGTTCCCGAATTTTCAATTAGTCCTGATGTAAAAGATGTAAGCTGTTATGGTGAAAAAAATGGTCACATCCGATTGAATTTGGTTGGAGGAGTTGCTCCGTTAACCTTAGTCTGGAGTGATGGTTCGACTGCAGGAACGGAGCGAAATAATTTGGGACCAGGAAAGTATTCGGTAACAATTACAGATAAAAAAAATTGTACCATTCAGGAAGAATTTATTATTAATGAGCCTTTACCAATTGAGTTAAGCGCTGATGTTTCTAATCCATTGAGTTGTTACGATGCGAATACGGGAGCTATTAATTTGGTGGTAACAGGAGGAACACCTCCATTTATTTATGCCTGGTCTAATGGTGCTAATACAGAAGATTTAACCAATTTGCCTCCGGATAATTATACCGTAAATGTGACGGATGCTAATGGCTGTAAAGCAACTAATTCTTGGAAAATTACCCGTTTTGAACAACTGACACCTACGGTTGAAACCATAACTGATTTTGATTGTGATACTAAATATGTGAAACAAACATTCGTAGGACATGTTAAGGGAGGAATTCCGCCTTATACCTTAAGTTGGTCTGACGGAGTAGTTAGCGGCAGTAATAACCAAATCATGAATACGAATAACAACGGATTGATTGTTTTTAGTGTCAAAGATAGTTTTGGTTGTGAAGCTAGTATCCCTTTTAATGTGAATACTCCCGTTTTAAGAGAAGCTAATTTCTCATATGGTTCTTACGGATTTGATGTCTATAATTTGTATTCGATTTTTGATCCTATTTTGTTTACCAATTTAGCAACTGGCGATTTTACGAATATTTCCTGGGATTTTGGAGACGGTAATTTCTCCGATGAAGAAAATCCATCTCACATTTATACCAGAGTAGGAACTTATACAGTCAAACAAACCGTTACCTATCCTTTTGGATGTCAATATGTCTACACAAATACTCTAAAAATTGAAAAAGGCTATAGTGTAGAAATGCCCAATGCTTTTTCACCTAATAATGATGGGGTTAACGATAGTTTTGCTCCAATATTCTTAGGTTTTACTGAAGTTACTTTGTATGTATTTGATACCTGGGGAAGTTTAATTTACAGTGAAACTGGAGAAAACATTAAGGGGTGGAACGGAAAAGTAAAAGATTTAGAAGCTGAAAACGGTAATTATTATTATAAAATGATAGGAAAAACATTTTACAATCACAGTATTACGCTGGAAGGAGCTTTAACATTAATAAAATAGAAGAAGTCAATACACATGAAAATTAAAATAGTTAGCATTCTTGTTTTTTGCTTTTTTTATGCATCTGTTAAAGCACAGGATCCTGTTTTTACCCAATATTTTTTAGTGCCTGAAACCTTAAATCCCGGATTTACGGGTTTTATGGAAACCACCTATACGGGAATTATTCACAGAGAACAATGGCCGGATTTGAATTTAAAAATCGCTACCGATTATGTTTTTTTAAATACTTGGAGCGAGGAAATGAATAGTGGACTTGGTGTGAGTTTTTTAAATCAAAGGGAAAGTGCTACTAATTATAATTTTTCACAACTGAATGCTAATTATGCTTATCGGGTACGGGTGAGTGATGAATGGGATTTCAGACCAGCTATTGAAGTTGGATTTGGTTATAAATCCTTTGCTTTTCGAAATTTATTATTAGAAGACCAAATTAATATTCGAACAGGAGTTAACAATGCGACCTCGATAGATCCGGCTTTACAAAACGATAAAGTAAGTTTCTTTGATATTGGAGCCGGAATGGTTTTCAATACCGAGGATTTATGGATCGGTTTATCAATGAAACATCTCAATAAACCCAATATTGCTTTTAACAAAGATGGGAATGTGCCACTGAATACCTTTTTCTCTTTGAGTACAGGATATGAATTCCTTTTAGCTGATTATATCGACGTGCAATTTTTTCCCTATGCAACTAAAATGTTTGCTACCGCCAACTATATGCAACAGGGGCGTTACAATCGCTTAGACATTGGAACATCCATTTTATTTGAAAAGATGTTTTTTGGTGTTACGGCTGTTACTAATCCGGCTAAAAATGGGATTGATGGACATTTGCTTACCTCGGTGAATCTTTTTACAGGATTGCAGTATGATCATTTAAGATTGGGATTATCTTATGATATGAACACCACCAAAATAGGTAAAACAGGAGGGGTGTATGAGTTGTCTTTGACGTATCAGTTTAATTTGGATAAAAAATGTTTTGGTTGTCCCAATTATACCGGAAGGTAGGCTCTTAATTTATTTTGAGTTTCATCATAATATCCGTTTGTTCATCGTTACCTAATTTAAAAATATGTTTGTCAAATTCGACAAAACCATTTTTTTGGTAAAAATGAATGGCTCTTCGATTTTCTTCCCAAACTCCTAACCAAACATAATCTACTTTTTTATGTTTTGCTATTTCAATGGCTTTATCATAAAGTAATTGACCTACTTTTTTTCCGTGAAAAGCTTTGGCTACATAAATCCTTTCAATTTCCAGTGCTTCGCTGTCTTTGAGTTCTGTTTGCGATTCGCCAAAATTAATTTTTAAGTAACCAATAATTTCGTTTTCAGCTGTAGCAAAATAAAATTCTGAATCCGAATTATCCAGTTCGGCTGCGAGTTTTGCAATTGAAAGACCTTCTTCTAAATAGTTTTTCATGTTTTCTTCCGAATTGTATTCAGAGAAAGTTTCGAAAAATGTTTGACGTGCAATTTTTTGTAAAGCTTCAACTTGATTCGGACTGACTTTTGAGATGAATACGGCGCTCATGTATTAGTAGGAATTAAATTTATTTGAGGAATGATAATAATACAAAAAGAAGCTGTTCTTTAGAAACAGCCTTGGTTATTGAATTCGTTATTCAGCGGTGACGGGGTCAATGACTGCTGAAACTTTACTGATAGAATTAGCAGGAAATCCTCCTTGTTTGGCATGTTCAAGAATCATTTCCTCATTTGGCGCATTGTAAACACAATAGATTTTGTTATCCGTTACATAACTATGAACCCATTGGATTTCAGATCCCATTTTAAGCAATACGCCACAAGAGGTTTGCGAAATGGCTTTTAATTGCTCAGGAGTTAATTTTCCGGCTTCCGGAATTTCTCTTTCAATAACATACTTTGGCATAGCTTTTAAATTTAGAATTGACAATTTTTTTTTTGGTTTGGAGTACCACTAAGTTACAAAAAATAAAAGCTAATATGCTGTTTTTGAATTTTTTAAATGTACTTGTTTATTTATTTTTTCAATACTTTTTTGAAAAGTGAAATTAAAACTAAAACAGCGAATCCGAAAACCAGTCCAATGATAAATTCTTTAATAAATGCAGGAATTGCTTCTGCAAAATGATGGAAAAATTCAATATTATGGGCAAATATTCCTCCTGCAACCAGAATTAAAGCAATCGTTCCAATAACGGCTAAACTCTTAATAACTTTAGGTAAAGCCTGAACCAGTATTTTTCCAATAGATTTGGTAATGCTGTTTTCTTTGGTACTCATGGCTATTAGTTTGAAACCTGTTTCGTCCATTCGAACAATAAGCGCAACAATGCCATAAACACCCACTGTAGCTAATAAAGCAATTAGGGAAACGGTAATGATTTGAGGAATGATTTCCTGTCCCAAAACTGTTCCCAATGCCATAATAACAATTTCGACCGATAAGATAAAATCGGTTACAATAGCCGATTTGATTTTTTCTTTTTCGACAAGTAAAATTTCTTCTTCTGAAAGCACTTTTGATTCGATGGCTATTTTTTCATGGTGATGTGGAACCAGATATTCGTATATTTTTTCAGCTCCTTCATACGCCAGATAAAGGCCACCCAGAATAAGGATAATTTTGATAGCTATTGGGAAAAAAGTACTCAGTACAAAAGCAATTGGCAGTATGATGATTTTGTTAAGTAGCGAACCTTTGGTAATAGCCCATAAAACAGGTAATTCTCTGGAGGATGCAAAACCGGAAGCTTTTTCGGCATTTACAGCCAAATCATCTCCTAAAATTCCGGCAGTTTTCTTGGCTGCCACTTTACTCATTACGGCCACATCGTCCATAATAGCTGCAATATCATCTAATAGTGCAAAAAATCCTGATGCCATATTATTTGTTTTTAAAAATTTTCTTGCGAAACTACTATTTTTTTAGTTGGAAAAAATATTTTAATTGTAGTAAGTAGATAAATTTTAAGAAATAGTTTGTCCTAACTTTGTTTCATTATGTGATTAAAAATAAAATCAACTATTTTGGCATCACATCCAATATTCGATTCATTTTTTCTGATTCAATTTGGTATAATCCTAAAGTATTCATATTCCATATACCCATAGCAACCATAGTACCTAATAAGGTTTTTATCTCTTTGTTTTCGTCTAAATCTTTCATGATATTATTAGAAAACCATTCGTTCCAAAGGGTACAATAATGGTCGTTGTTAACTAGACATTTATAGATTGTTTTCATCAGTTTGCGGTAGCTTTCATCATTGCATTTCCTAATGGTTACTCTCATTAGTGCAATTGCGGGATTAGGCAAATCTTCAGACGCTAATTCTTCTTTAACCCAATTTTGATATTCTTCAAAGTTTTCTTTAAAAAGAGTATCAAAAATAGCTTCTTTAGAGGGGAAATGATGGATTATTCCTCCTTTACTAAGCCCACACTTTTTAGAAAGTGCATCAAATGATATTTGACTAAGTTCAAGGGTATTGGCCAATTCGATTGCAGCTTCAAGAATTAACTTTCTATTCTCAATTGGTTCTTTTTTCTTCTTGTAGTTATTCATAGTATCATTATATTTTATGCAAACTACTATTTTTTTTATTTAATAGTTCTACTTTCTTTTTAAATTTTAACACAATTTCCACTAAACTTTAAAAGTTTTGTTTGTTAAAGATACCGAACGTTTGGTATCTTTGTTAGAAAAGCAGATTTAATTTTAAAAAATTAAAAATTATGAAAACAATACTCGTTGCCACCGATTTCTCAAAAGAAGCTACTAATGCAGCTGTTTATGCTGCCAATTTTGCAACAGCTACAGGTGCAAAAATTATTCTGTTCCATTTGTATCATGTATCTATTCACGCACTTAATGCGCGCATTTATTCTTCGTCGATGAATGAACTCAGTGAACTAGCTTACAAACAATTAGTAAAGACTGCTAATCAGCTTTCAGAAGAGTTTAGTATTGAAGTGCAAGCGGTTTTAAAAGAAGGCGATTTTATTAAAGAACTTCAAGATACTATTGTGGCTACTCAGACAGATATTGTAGTAATGGGAATGGGAAAGGATTCTATTGAGCAGGATATTTTTGGAAACACTACTACAGATGTCTTACAAACACTTAAGTTTCCTGTGCTTGCAGTTCCAGTTAATGCCGTTTACAAAGGTTTGAATACAATACTTTTTGCCTGCGATATTACACGTGGGGTTCATAAAAAAGTTATAGAAAAGGTAAAAGATATTGCAGTAAAATTAGATGCCACCATTGAACTTTTTCATGTTACTAAAACAATAAAGCAACTTGAACAGCAAACCAATGATGAATGTGATGATTTTGCAGATGGTTTAGACGGAACAAAATATTTTTATAAAAATGTAGCATCAAATGCAATAATCAAAGCCATTCAGGATGAGGTAAATCAAATTAATGCCGATTTATTGATCATGGTTCCCTATAAATATGGTTTTTGGGATGCTATGGTGCACAGGAGTAAAACAGGAATGATGGCGTCCAGAAGTGAAATTCCACTATTATCATTACCTCTTTAATTATATTTTAGAAAAATCTTTTGTCTCAGTTGTTTATATGGATGAGACAAAAGATTTTAAAAAGAAATATAAACCCGTTAGGGTATTTTAAATATGATCAATGACACTTTCCAATGATCTTCTTGATTTAGGAGTCACTTCGATACGGTTAAAATCATCTTCCGCACCATAGCCTACTGCCATAGCAAATAGAGGTTTGTAATCGGCCATATCGAGAATAGCTCTGTATTTGTCAGATTCAATTCCTTCCATAGCAGTAGAATCCAGTCCTAAGGCAATGCTGGCGGTTAAACCAACACCCAGTGCAATATAAACCTGTTTGGCGAGCCAGGTTTTCAATTCGGCTTCCGGAGTATTGGCTCTGATTTTATTGTACCAATCTCTTCGGGCTGCCGGTAATTCTTCATCAACAATTTTTTGGAAAGCGTCCAAATCATCTGCAACCGAAAAGACCACTAATAAATGTGCCTGATTGATTTTCTCGGTATTGTGCATTGAAACAGCAGCCAATTTGGACTTCATTTCTGGATTTTGTACAAAGGTAAACTTCCAAGGCTGTATGTTAATGGAAGAGGGAGTAAGGCGCAAAATTTCTTTTAGATCTTCAATTTTATCCTGAGGAATTGCTTTGTCAGATTGGTAATGCTTAGCTGTATATCTTTTTTGAATTAATTCTAAAATATTCATTTGGATTTTTTTAATGTTTTATTGTTGCAAAGTTAATTGAATAAATTAGCTATATAAAATTTGATCTCTTTAGTTCCATATATTTTATGAGTTACTAAGCAGGGATATACAATAGTTTATAATTTTATTGCAACTTTAATACCATTTGCTCTTCAGTAAAATATTTGTCTTTCCATTTGATGGCGTTTTCTTCAGAGCCAAAGGTGACAAAACCTATTTTCTCATAAAGTGCTTTTGCGTTTTCATTATTGGCAATGACCGTTAAATTAATTTGCTCAATATCATTCATTTTTTTTACCCGTTCGATACATTCATTTAGAAGCATTTTAGCAATACCTTTTCCACGGAAATCTTTTGCTACATACATCCGAAAGATTAGTCCTTTGTGACGTAATTTTTCTCTGTCAATGCCTTCTCGGGCAAAACTTACTACGCCAGCTAATTGATTGTTTAGGTAAGCGCCAAGAGTAAAGCTGTCTTCTTTGTCACGAGTAGGAAACGGGGTACTAAGATCGTCAGTGGCTGTTATTCTGAAGTTTTCTTCATCATTTATCAGTCCGATTGTCAAAAAACTTTTGTATGCTGTTAGTTGGTCTGAAGTTATTTCGAGTATTTTTAAATCTTCCATTTTAGAGTATTGGTTAAACGGATTTACAGTGATTAGGGATAGTGTAAAACATTTTACAGGCACGCAGATTTTGCAGATTAAAACCTTAAGTTATGCTTTCGCCAAAAGTCAACAAATTATTATCCGGATCGAGTAGGGCAAACTCTTTTTGTCCCCAGGGTTTGTTTTGCAAAGGCGCATTAGGATGAATGCTGACTTTCTTATCCAATAATGATTGGTAAAAGCTCTCAATAGCATTCGTTCGAATATAAACCTGACCGTAATTTTCTTCAGGATTCAGGTCTTTGAATTCAAAAAAATGAATTTCGATTTGGTCTATTTTAAGCAGTAAATAATCGCCATAATCTCCAATTTGAGTAAAGCCTAATTGGTCAATGTAATAACTTTTGGTTGCGGTTTTATCCCGCATGGGGAGTTTAGGAACGATGGCTGTCAGCATGAGATTTTGTTTTTTTAAAGATGTAAATTTTCAGAAATCGAAACGTTTATAGTGCATCAATAATTGGTTTTTCAAAATTAATCCATTTTTCATAGCCTTTATCACTTAAATGAACTCCGTCAACGGTAAACTCTTTAGGCAAATCCCCATTAGCGTCCGCAAATTGGCTGTATAAGTCTAAAACTTTGTAATAGCCTTTGTTTTCATTTTTTTTAATAATAGCATTCAGGCTTAGAATATCCTGTTTTAAAAAGTCTCTGCGGCTAGGTAAGACGGTGCGCACATAGATAAGGGTTTGCGGAGATTGATGGTGAATTCGTTTTGCAATTTTTAGAATATTTTGTCCCACATAAGCTGCGGAAGGGATTATTTTATCGTATTTTAATTTTCCGTTATCTTCTTTATGATGGATGTTAAATAAGTCATTGATTCCTATCAGCATAAAAACGGCTTTAGGTTTGAAATAAACAATTTCGTTCAGGCGTTTTAGCACTCCATCAGAAAGATCTCCGGCAATGCCACGATTGCGAAGATGTGGTTTATTGAATTTTTCATCCCAGTTTTTAATTTTTTCCGTGATACTATTCCCAATGAAAACAATATCGCCCATTTCTAATGGCTCTTTCTCAAATGTAGCCATTCTTTGTTTGTAATGTTTTTGCGTCCAGTCGTTATGGTAACGGCTAACAATGTCTTGTTGTGGATAGAATTTCTTTTTTTGTTTTTCTGTAAGCGGTTTTGTTTGTCCTATTATCGCTTGACAAATAATGAGACCTAATAGGAAGATTGTTTTATGAAGCATTTTATTCATTGATTTGGTTTAAACGAACAAGCGCTTTTACTAGATTAATGAAAAGAGCTTAGAACCAAACGAAAATACAATAATAATTAGGTTTTTGCTAAAATTTATTAAAGTAGAGTCTACTGATTGTGGAGAAGTATATTTTAAAAATAGTTCAAGTTATGTTTGGTAAAGCTATCTTAAAAAATGCTTGCTAAGCCCTAATTAATTGCGTCAATCTTGTCATGCTGACGAAGGAAGCATCTTCACAAGATTTATGATAGTTGATTTTATTTGTTAACTGTTGCAGGCACGGAAAGCATTTCCGCGATATCGGGTATTTCGCTAGTTGATATTATTTGCTCACTGTTGCGGGCACAAGCGGGACGCTTGCGCTAGCTGGGGGGAACATAAAAAGCATTATATTTTTTGAATAAGATTTAATGTCATGTTAACATATATTTTTAATTCTTCATCATTTATTATTTCTCCCCAAGGATTTGTTGGGTCACTATGATGAAAAGATTTAGAATAATCGTTGATATCAATTAATTCTTCTAAAATTGGTTTAAGTCTAAACATTGCATCCGTTATAGATGAGTCTCTAATTTTTCTAATAGCATCACCTAACCATTCATTGTGTTCAATATGAGTGAAAAATTTAATTCTAATTATACCTTCTATAATTGGACGTATACATCTAATAACATCTCTTTTTTCAAGATTTGAATCAGCACCATTTTCTATATAATCTTTTAGTATACTTATATCTTTAAATATGCCTGATAGTGTCTCTTTTTCAATATCTTGTTTTGTGATAATACTTGAATCTTTAGATTTAACTATTTTTAAGTTTAGTACATTTTTGATTCCAATTCTGTTAGTTATAGATTTTGCAAAATTAATATCGTGCGTTAAAACTATAATTTGATTACACTTTTCCCCCAATCTTTTTAAGTGATTAATAGTAGCATTTCTTCTTGCATAATCAAAACTTGAAATGGGGTCGTCAAAAATTATAATTTTTTTGTCAAGATTACCTGAAATGTTAAGTTTTGCTAAGAAAAAAGCAAAAGCTAGTGCACTTTTATCTCCTTCACTTAAAGTATATTTTACCGATGAATACGGTTTTTTATCTCTCTCAAAACCAACACTAAATCCACTAACATTTAAATAATAAGAAAGTAATTGTTTCCCGTGTCTATTGTTACCGGTAAACTTTTTTATTTGTAAATAAGGTGTAAAAAATAATAGTTGTTTGTTAATTTCCTCGATATGATTATTGAATATATCTTTTGTGGATTCTCCTATTCGTTTATTTAGGTCTCTGATTTTTAGGCCCCTTTTTTTTATTTCTTCTTTGATAAAGTTAATTTGGATTTTGTATTCAGAAATATCTTTACTTGTCAGTTCAGATTTATTGAATCTAATTTTGTTATTTAATAATTTGCTTTTTTTTTGAAAAGTTCTTTGTTCTTCAATTAAACTAAGTGCTTCTTTTTTTAGTTTAATTCCTTCTTCTCCTACTACAATTTCAAATAAATTTGATCTACTTGTATCAGGTAAATGTGAACCTGTGATTAAGTTGTCTTCGACATAATGTATGTCAAAAACTTCAATGTCCTTATTGGATTTATTCCATTTTTCATTTTTAAATTCATAGAGACCATCGTCACTTAAAATTTTAATTTCTTGTTCTTCGGTAGTTCCAAAAGTTTGTTTTTTTTTGATTAAATTATTATAACCTTGTAAAGATTTTAGAATTAAAGAGAGAGTAGTTTTTCCATTTCCATTGTCACCATAAATGATTGTGTTTTTAGATAATTCGCTAAAAGAATTGTCAGTATTATAGTTTTTGTATCTACCTACGTTTTTAATTTGAATTATCTTTTTTATCATTTTGTATTAATTTTTTAATTTAATTATAGAGATGTTTTTAGTTATTGTAAAGAGCTTATGTTTGCTTTTAGTAACAAAAAGTGTTTATATATGGTTTCAAATATATTAAAATATTCTTACAAAAGTAGTTTTGAAAATTATTTGTATTCAATAGCCCTGATGGTAGTGGCATCCTCTTGTGGTAGCGATAGCGGACACAAGAGATACAGCGTACAGCAGGAGGGAAGTACTTATAGAAAGCTATCGTTATGCTCCTAAATAAAAAAAAACACCAATCGGGTATGACTGGTGTTTTTAGGAGTTTGTTATTGCGAGCGATAGCGCGGCAATCTCACGATTAAAGGCTAGTAGCTCAAAACTTAGTGAGATTGCTTCGTTCCTCGCAATGACTTACACTTCTGTTTTTTCGCTTTGGTTTCTGAAAACCAATTGACCGTCAAAGGCATCCAATAGGATAATACTGTCGGTAGTGATTTTACCAGACAGGATTTCTTTAGACAACTGGTTCAAAACCTCTCTTTGTATGACACGTTTTACTGGACGGGCACCAAACTGAGGGTCGAATCCTTTTTCGGATAAGTAGTCAATGGCTTCCGGTGTGGCGTCCATAGTGATGCCTTGTTGTGCCAGCATTTTAGTCACTGATTTCAATTGTAAGCCTACAATTTGAGCAATATTCGCATTGGTCAACGGCGTAAACATCACAATCTCGTCAATACGGTTAATGAATTCCGGACGAACGGTTTGTTTCAACAAGCCCAGGACTTCTACTTTGGCAGCCTCAGTAGCGGCTTCAATGCCGCCTTTCAGGTTTTCAAATTTCTCCTGAATGATTTGGCTTCCCATATTCGAAGTCATGATGATAATGGTATTCTTGAAATCGGCCAAACGGCCTTTGTTATCTGTCAAGCGTCCTTCGTCCAAAACCTGTAACAGGATATTGAAAGTATCAGGATGTGCTTTTTCAATTTCGTCCAAAAGAATCACAGAATACGGTTTTCTTCTCACGGCTTCGGTCAATTGTCCACCTTCGTCATAACCTACATATCCTGGAGGCGCACCTACCAATCGACTCACGCTGTGGCGTTCTTGGTATTCGCTCATATCGATACGGGTCATGGCATTTTCGTCGTCAAATAAATATTCAGCTAACGCTTTTGCCAACTCGGTTTTACCCACACCGGTTGTTCCAAGGAATAAGAAGGTACCAACTGGTTTTTTCATATCCTGTAATCCGGCACGACTACGACGAACAGCATCACTCACGGCTTCGATGGCTTCTTCCTGACCTACCACGCGGCAGTGTAATTCTTCTTCCAAGTGCAAAAGTTTTTCTCTTTCGCCCTGTAGCATTTTCACCACCGGAATTCCGGTCCATTTGGCTACTACTTCGGCAATATCTTCACGGGTAACTTCTTCTTTAATCAGCGAAGAACCGGATTGATTGTCTTGTAATTCTTTTGTTAGTAAATCCAATCGTTCTTGTGCTTCTTTGATTTTTCCGTATCTGATTTCGGCTACTTTTCCATAATCGCCCTCACGCTCTGCACGTTCGGCTTCGTATTTAAAGTCTTCGATTTCTTTTTTAACGCCTTGAATGTTGTCCACCACATCTTTTTCCGATTTCCATTTGGCAAAAATCTTGTTGCGTTCTTCTTTCAGGTTAGCCAATTCCATTCCCAAAATTTTCAATTTGGCTTCGTCTTTTTCACGTTTGATCGCTTCGATTTCAATTTCGAGTTGCATTACTTTTCGATCTAAAACGTCTAATTCTTCCGGTTTAGAGTTGATTTCCATTCGGATTTTAGAAGCGGCTTCGTCCATTAAATCGATGGCTTTATCCGGTAAAAAACGATTGGTAATGTAACGCTGCGATAGTTCGACAGCGGCAATAATTGCCTCGTCTTTGATTTGTACCTGATGGTGTGTTTCGTATTTTTCTTTAATTCCACGAAGGATAGAAACAGCACTTTCGGTGTCCGGTTCGTCAATCAATACTTTTTGGAAACGTCTTTCCAAGGCTTTGTCTTTTTCGAAATATTTTTGGTATTCGTCCAAAGTCGTAGCTCCAATAGCTCTTAACTCTCCTCTTGCTAAAGCCGGTTTTAAAATATTAGCCGCATCCATGGCACCTTCGCCACCTCCGGCACCTACAAGGGTATGGATTTCGTCAATGAATAAAACAATATCTCCTTCGGCAGAAGTGACTTCTTTTACCACTGATTTCAAACGTTCTTCAAATTCTCCTTTGTATTTGGCTCCGGCAATCAAAGCTCCCATATCCAGTGAGTACACAATTTTTTCTTTTAGATTTTCCGGTACGTCGCCATCTACAATACGATGTGCCAAACCTTCGGCAATGGCGGTTTTACCCACACCGGGTTCTCCCACAAGCATCGGGTTATTTTTGGTTCTTCGAGTCAAAATTTGCAATACTCTACGAATTTCTTCGTCACGGCCAATTACTGGATCTAGTTTACCGCTACGCGCCAATTCGTTCAGGTTCTTAGCGTATTTATTCAGTGAATTATAGGTTTCTTCGGCTGAGGCTGAGGTTACTCTTTCTCCTTTTCGCAATTCTTCAATAGCTGCTTTTAATCCTTTTTCGGTAACTCCCTGATCTTTTAAGATTTGGGCAACTTTAGATTTGGATCCAAAAATACCCAGAATTAAATGTTCGATGGAAACGTATTCATCGTTCATTTTTTGCGCAATAATTTCAGCTTCGTTTAAGGTTTTATTAGCTTCTCTGGAAAGCATTACTTCGCCACCAGAAACTTTTGGAAAACTTTGAATGGTACTGTCTAAGACCTGTAAAAACAGCGGTACATTTACGTTGAGTTTTTTCAAAATGAAAGGCGCCACATTTTCATCTGTTTCAAAAATAGCTTTGAAAATGTGCTCGTTTTCAATTTGTTGTTGGCCAAAACGTTGGGCCAGTTGTTGTGAAAGCTGAATAGCTTCCTGCGATTTAATGGTGAATTTATTAATGTTCATATTGTTTTATAGATTTGGTTTAAACTTATTAATTATCTTTGCAAGCGTTTGGACAAATTGTATTCCATACCAAAATTAACGACAAAACGGCTTAAAAACTATGATTATTATCAGTTTTTAATGTCAAAAAGTCAGAAAATCAGTCAAAATATGAGTTTTTTTAAAAATATCTTCGGGAGCGATGAAGCTCCAAAACAGCCAGAAAGTAAAATGAATTGGGAACAACTAACAGATGTTAATCAGTTAGCTGAAATTATTTTTAATTCAAATGAAAAACCGGCGGTCATTTTTAAACACAGTACCCGATGCAGTATCAGTAGAATGGCGCTGAAGCAATTTGAAAACGAATTTGCTTTAGAGAATAAAGTTACGCCGTATTTTTTAGATTTATTGAATTATCGCGAAATTTCTAATGAAATAGCGCATCGTTTTCAGGTACAACATCAATCTCCTCAGATTTTAGTAATTAAGGACGGTCAATCGGTTTATGATGCTTCACATTCGGATATTGATGCGGAAAGATTGAAAGAGGTAGTGTAATTCAATTAATAAAAATAAAAAGCCACGAATTCACGAATTATGATATTTTAATTCGTGAATTCGTGGCTTTTTTTAAGCGAGGTTACTTACTTTTTTTGAGAATGTTTTGAGGTTTGTTTACGAGATTACTTAATTTTTCAGATGCTTTAAAACGATAGCCTATATAAAATTCAAAAAACTGCTGTTGGTCTTGTATATGAATTGTAGGATCGGCATCATAATAAAAAGTATTCAAGCGACTGCTTACTCCTGTATAAAACTTTTCAGAATTATAACCTAAAGTAAGTCCTAATTGCACTTGAAGAGAAAGTCCATCTACGGTTTCATTGGCAGTGCCATCAGTATAGGTTGTTTTGGTATTATTGTATCCTACGCCTCCATAAGCGCCCATTGAAAGTAATATTTTTTTGCTAATAACCCAATTGTAATAATAACCTGGACCTACTGCTACATCAATACTATGATCTTCGCTGGGACCATTGTTTTTTATCTTGGTAAAATAATAACTAATGCTGGGTACAAAACTTCCGGCACTTTTCTTTTGCCATTCACTTTGCAAAAAGACGGCTCTAAACGAAAAATTTGGATTAAAGATGTATGAAGTGCTTCCGCCAAATTTTCGAACCTGAAAATCTGAAAACAATAAGTTTTCGTTTATTCCTATATCGTCTTTGTGTATATAAAATCCTTTTGTTTTAATATAATCAATACTCTGCATCCATTTACCCAGGTAAAGTCGGGTACTAAAATTATAGAATGTTGTTTTACCATTACTTTCATTGTCTTTATTAAAACGGATAAATTCAGGGGTGTAACCTAAGTCAAACTCTATGAATTTATACATAAAAGTAAAAGTAGATTTTAGCCTTTGATTAGGAGACAGGGTAAAATCAAGATTGCTATTTTTGTCCTTAATGTGAAATGAATTAAAGCTGTTACTCAAACCTAATCTTGTTTTAATATGATCATCATACAACTGAATGTACTCATTTGCTAAGGTATCTTTGACAGAAGCATCCAGATTATGATGTTGACACCAGCTTATTGCAGAAGATAGCAGCAGAAAAAAGAAACAGTACTTTTTCATGACTTTTATTAAGGCTTAGTTTTTTACTTTAGAACCAAAAGGACATCGTTTGATAAGATAATTAATAGTACCATGATAAGCATCGAAAGAATTTCCAAAAGAATTTCTTGATTCTGAATACAAGTTTGTTCCTTGATCATTATAAAAATTCAATCCAATTTTAGTATCATAATTAATAGTTGTTGTTGAATTATTAGAATTGTAAACCGTACCAGATGTTTTTTTACTATCCTTCTTTTCATTTTCTTTACCTTTATATGTGGATATGTCACTTCCATAAGAAGAAGTTCCTTTGTTAGTGATATTTGCCATTCCGTATACTACGTTTTCCACTCCTAGAAGAATAGCCATTTCTTTTGGCGTTTTTGATTTAATATTGTTGTGAGAGATTCCATTTTTGGCTAAAATACTATTGGTAGTAATAGGATCCTGTAACTGCAATCCACGGGTGTTTTCTTTTATAGAAAGATAACTATCGTTTTGTAATTGCTCCGCCATAGTATCAGGATTAAGAGCGGGATCATTTGTTATGAATTCAAATGGTAAAATGGCAATTTGCCCTTTTCTATCTGCTACAGTAGAAGTAGGTGCCATTTCATGGCTATTGGAATTATTTATTATTTCTGTTCTACCGCTGGCAAATTCAATTTTGTTTATTTCAGACTTTTTAAATTCATATTCTAGTGTTTCTCCTTTGTAGATGAATTTGATAGCATCTTCTTTTACTGCTGTAATTTTACCCGCTCTTTTTTCGCCATTGGACATAATTACCGTATCTACTTTATCTTGTGCAGATAGAGTTATTATATTAAAAAAAAAGAGAACAAAAAACAAGGATCTTTTTAGAGTAAATGATTTCATGATTTTTAATTTTAAAATTTACTCTTTAAAAGTATTTTTTTTAGAATTAAAATCCTATTAAAAAAAAATAAAAATAGTGTGTTTTGTCAAAATGCTATTATAGTAAAGTAAAAAATGGTTATCATATAAAAAAAACTCGAAATCTAAATTAAAATATTGTCGAGTTTCTTTTGGAAATAGCTGTTGAAATAAAAGTTACAGTTTATTATATCATAGATTAGTAAAGGTTTAAAGGGATTTATAAAATTGAAAAGTGGATATGCAAACAAAAACTGGAGAAAAAGTTAAGCTACATTTTTGTAATTAATTTGATTGTTAAATTCTTCAATA
>NZ_JBZEEN010000013.1:0-83297 GCF_058309975.1 Flavobacterium sp. ST-158
TTCTTTCAGATTCTATAAACCCTGTTCTAAACGAACAGGGTTTTTTGTTTTATACTATTTTTGTAAAGATTATTATTTTATTATGGAAAAACAAAAACTAGTGGATATGACCCGTGGACCTATTGTTCCACAAATTATTCATTTTACTTTACCATTAATAATAGGTAATTTTTTTGTTTTAACGTACAATGCAGCTGATTCTGTGATTGTAGGACGTTTTATTGGTGCTGGAGCTTTAGCAGCTTTGGGCGCGGCGAGTCCTGTGATGAATGTACTTCTTTTTTTAATCATTGGGATCTGTTTGGGGATGTCGGTATTGATGGGGCAGTATTTTGGTGAGCAAAATTTTGACAAACTTAAACGCGTTATCTCAACGTCATTAATCTCAGGAGGAGTTTTTACAGTTGGATTAGTACTTTTTGGCTTTTTTTGCTCTCGGTTGATTCTTGTTTTTTTGAATACTCCTGAAGCAATTTTGAATGATGCTACTTCTTATCTTCAAATTATTTTTATAGGTCTTATTTTTACTTTTATATATCATATTTATGCGTCTACTTTAAGAAGCATGGGGAATTCTAAAGCATCACTTTATTTTTTGATCGCTTCGGCCTTATTAAATGTAGTTATGGACTTTCTTTTTGTGGTGGTTTGGAAAAAAGGTGTAGAAGGTGCTGCATGGGCTACTGTGTTAGCTGAGGCTATTGCAGCTTTGTTTTGTGTTTTATATGTTAGATTTCGTATTCCTATTTTAAGATTTTCTAGCAATGATTTTGTTTTTGATAGGAGTTTATTACGCACGATTGTAAATTATAGTTCTGTGGCTGCTATGCAGCAAATTACACTGCATTTGGGGAAGTTTTTAATTCAAGGTGCAGTAAATCCATTAGGTGTTGTTGCAATAGCAGCTTTTAATGCAGTGGGTAGAATTGATGATTTTGTAATGATTGTTCAGCAGAATATTGCGCATGGAACCACTGGATTTATTGCACAAAATAATGGTAAGGGGAATTTTTCCCGAATCAAGAAAGGGTTTTTAACTGGACTCAAAATGGAAATTGTGTATACTTTAGTAACCTCGGTAGTTGTATTGTTTTTTTCTAGAGAATTGATCGCTCTATTTTTAGGTAAAGGTGAATTAGCTGTTATTAATGCAGGTGAAAAATACCTTAAGATAATGATGTTGCTTTATTTACTTCCAGGAATAACAAATGTAATTCAAGGTTATTTTAGAGGATTAGGGAAGATGAAAATCACTTTGAATTCTACTTTTTCGCAGATGTTAGGTAGGGTTATTGCTGCCTATGTTTTGGCTCCTTATTTTGGAATAGAAGGAATTGCTTTAGCATGCTTAGTGGGCTGGATTTGTATGTTGTCTTATGAAACTCCTTTGTTTTACAAGTCGTGGAAGCAAATTAAATAGTTGTGTTTATTCGGGGTTGCGTTAGGGATGGTAGGGCATCCTTTTGTGAGAGTGGTAATTTTCAGGTTTAAATTAATAGTACCCGAACAAAAGATACAGCGTACAGCCCGACCTTGTTGCTGATAAAAATAGGCTGTTTTACGAAAAGTTCTGCAATAAGGTAACGCCATAAAAAAAGAGTTTAACATAATTGCTAAACTCTTTCTGGATATGATATTCTGATGAAGATTACTCTTCAGCTTCTTCCATAGTGTGGTATACGTTCATTACGTCATCATCCTCTTCAATTTTCTCGATTAGTTTTTCAACATCGGCTACTTGAGCAGGAGTTAATTGTTTTGTGATTTGTGGAATTCTTTCGAAACCAGAAGATAGAATTTCGATACTTCTATTTTCTAATTCCTTTTGGATGGTTCCAAAACTATTGAAAGGAGCATAGATTAAGATTCCGTCTTCGTCTTCAAAAACTTCTTCAGCACCAAAATCAATAAACTCTAATTCTAATTCTTCGGCATCAAGTCCGTCTTTTGGGATGCGGAAGTTACAAGTGTGGTCAAACATGAATTCTACAGAACCCTGAGTTCCCATAGTACCATTGCATTTGTTGAAATAGCTACGGATGTTAGCTACAGTTCTGTTGTTGTTATCAGAAGCTGTTTCGATTAAAATGGCAATTCCATGAGGTGCATATCCTTCAAATAAAATTTCTTTGTAGTTAGCAGTATCTTTGTTAGATGCATTTTTTATAGCACGTTCTACGTTGTCTTTAGGCATGTTAGCTGCCTTAGCATTTTGGATTACGGCTCTCAATCTAGAATTAGTGTCAGGATTTGGTCCGCCTTCTTTTACGGCCATTACAATGTCTTTACCAATTCTAGTAAACGTTTTTGCCATTGCAGCCCAACGTTTCATTTTTCTTCCTTTTCTAAATTCGAATGCTCTTCCCATTTCTGATTATTTTTTTAACGATGCAAAAATATAAATATTTTGTTTTTTTCTAAGTTTTAGTTTTTATAAAATGGCATTTTTACCACTTTGGCAGGAACATCTTTTTTTCTTATTCGGATAAAGATTTCACTGTCAACAGTACTGTTTTCGGTTGTAACATACCCCATTCCGATTCCTTTATTTAAAGAAGGAGCCATGGTTCCTGATGTTACAATACCGATAGGATTTCCATTGGTATCTACAATTTCGTAATCGTGTCTTGGAATAGCACGTTCCTGCATTTCAAAACCGACTAATTTTTTAGTAACACCAACTTCTTTTTGTTTTTTCAAATTATCTGAATTGGTAAATTCTTTGTTGAATTTTGTAATCCATCCTAATCCGGCTTCGATTGGTGAAGTAGTATCGTTGATGTCATTTCCATACAAACAGAATCCCATTTCCAGACGCAAAGTATCACGAGCAGCTAAACCAATTGGTTGAATTCCAAAGGGAGCTCCCGCTTCAAAAACTTTGTTCCAGATTTGTTCTACTTCTTCATTTTTACAATAAATTTCAAAACCACCAGCACCTGTGTATCCCGTAGCCGAAATAATTACATTTTCGATTCCTGCAAAATCACCCACTTCAAAATGATAATATTTTATAGATGATAAATCGACTGATGTTAAAGATTGTAATGCTTCTACCGCTTTAGGTCCTTGGATAGCCAATAAGGAATAATCATCCGAAAGGTTTTTCATGTCAACGCCTAAATCATTTTGAGCTGAAATCCAATCCCAATCTTTATCTATGTTAGATGCATTAACCACTAATAAATACTTTTCGTCTTTGATTTTATAAACCAATAAATCATCTACAATTCCTCCGTCATTATTTGGTAAACAAGAATATTGCACTCTTCCGTCGGTTAAAGTTGCAGCATCATTAGAAGTCACTTTTTGAATCAACGCTAATGCATTTGGACCAGAAAGAAGAAATTCTCCCATGTGCGATACATCAAAAACACCAACAGCAGTACGAACTGTTTCATGTTCTGCATTAATTCCTTCATAAGTAATAGGCATATTGTATCCAGCAAACGGTAGCATTTTTGCTCCCAAAGCTTCGTGTATGTGCGTTAGCGCAGTATTTTTCATTATGATTTTTGTGTAAATTTTGATGGCGCTAATTTATTGCTTTTATTTTGAGTGACAAAGGCGTGAGAGTCAAAGTTTGTAGTGAATAAGCTGAAGTTTCTTCTGAAGAAAAATTATTTTCTAAACTCATTTTCTATTCGCTGAAATAAAGTTAAATTAGAGGAAACTATTCAAAGCGAAATTTATGATAACTTCTATTCCAATTGATAAAAGTGAAATTCTAAAACACTACCAAAAGATTGCTGTGGATGCGCACAAAGGAATTCAAGGGCATGCTTTAGTTATTGGGGGAAGTTATGGAAAAATAGGTGCTGTGTGTTTGTCTTCCAAAGCCGCTTTGAAAACAGGTTGCGGATTAGTGACTGCTTTTGTTCCAAAATGCGGTTATGAAATAGTTCAAACATTTATTCCCGAAGTGATGGTTTTGACGGATGTAAAGAAAAAATGCATATCTAACATCAGTTTTGAATTTCAACCCAATGCTATTGGAATTGGCCCAGGAATAGGAAAGGACGAAGTGACTCAAAAAGCTTTTTTGAAATTTTTAAAAACTAATACCATTCCTTTAGTTATTGATGCCGATGCTTTGAATATTTTATCTCAAAATAAATCATGGTTTCTGCTTTTGCCATCCAGAACCATCTTGACTCCGCATCCCAAAGAATTAGAACGCTTGATAGGGAAATGGAATTCAGAAGAAGAGAAATTCGAAAAAACGATTTCTTTTTCCCTGCAATACAATGTGATAATTGTAATGAAAGGTGCTCCGACACATATTATCGACGGAGAAACGATTTATAAAAATACAACAGGAAATCCAGCTCTTGCTACAGCCGGAAGTGGTGATGTGTTGACAGGAATAATTACGAGTTTGTTAGCGCAATCTTATGATGCAATAGAGGCGGCAAAATTAGGAGTGTATTTACACGGATTAACAGCTGATTTAGCTTTGCCCACAACCGGAATTCAATCCTTTATTGCTTCGGATATTATTGGACATCTTGGTGAAGCTTTTTTGAGTTTGGAATGAATTAATAGAACTCAATCCTTAATTGAAGTTACTCGATTATGTGTGGTTACTTAAAGTTTAGTTTTTAAATCCATCATTCCATGAAGTATTCTTGCAATTTCTATTTCATTCTTTGATACAATCGAATAAAAGATAATATGTTCACCTGATTTAAAACCTAACATCCCTTTAGTCACTATATCATAGTTTCTACCAAATTCCGGATTATTTGCTAAATCATCACAGGATGCCAAAAGCAAATTATAATACTTTTCAGCTTGTAATTCAGACCAGGTTTCGACTGTATAATCCCAAATATCCGATAAGTCATCAACAGCTTTATTTGTTAAATAATATTTAGCCATTTGATTTCTTTTTTGCTTTTAAAACAGCAAGATGTTTTTTAGCATCAAAATCTACTGCACGTCCACTTTCTATTCCATCATTGATCGCTTTTCTTAAAGCCATAATTTTATTTTCCTCATCTTCTAAAAGACGAAGGCCGGCTCTCACCACTTCACTTGCGTTATTAAATCTTCCATCATTTACACTCTGTTCTATAAAATTCTCAAAATGATGACCTAATGATATTGATGTGTTTCTTCCCATGATTGCTACAATTTTAAGTAAAGTTACCAATTTTTGGTAATTTGACAATCTTACTAACCTAAGATTTTTGAAAAATTTCATATAACAGCCATTACTATAAAAGGACTTTTACCGCATATTTCTAATCTTGACGAAGGAAGGAACTTGACAAAGTTGTTCCTCTTTGTGGGCACGGATTACAAATCCACGTTATCTGGGCTATCGGATTTGATAATATTTGAATTAAAAATATCCTTTTTATTTTTATGGTATTGAATTCTTGATTCATAGCCATAGATATTTTCCATTTTGTTTTTATAATTATCTATTAATTGTTTCCTTAAATCTTTAATTTCACTAAGCTCTAATAGTGAAATATTTATTTCTGACATCATAGAATTATAATCTGGGATATGAAAAAATTTCATGTCTTTAATTAATTGTAAGTCATTTTTAATGCGTAATAGAAAATAAAGGGTTTTACTATCAATTAAATCATTTATCAGTAGAATTTCATCAATGATTTGAATTGATTTATCAATAATAGAATTTAAGAGATAGTTGTTTTCTTGATTGAAAGAAATATTTTGAAATGTTCTACCTCTATTGGCATCTTCCTTTGGCCATTTACTTTTAATATAAAGGTCAATCTGAATATCTAGGTTTTCTCTTGTAACTTCATTGGTAAATTCGATATCATTTTTTAAAACGATGACGAATATTTTATTTAACAAAATTGCAAGGAACCTTATTTTATTAGTTATATGCATAAAACTAATGACTTTTCGATTCTCTTTAGGATTGAAAACAATTAAGTAATAAAAGATAAAAGCAGAAAAATACGAGTAACATAATTTAATATAAATAATTCCTATACTATATTGTAATTCGTTAAAGGACTCAATTTTTATAAAGTATAATTCTGTGAAAACAATTGAAATAAAACATATTATGAATATATATTTTACGATTGAATTGAGAGCTTTAAGACGTGAAATAAAAATTTTATACAAATGACTCATGTATGCTTTAATAAAAATTGACTTATAAACTTTTGTTTCTATTCTTGCTAACAATTTATATATACACTTATGTTGTCAGACTTATTATTATTTGAATTTGATTGTTAAGTCTGAAAAACATAAGCGTTTATTCTTTTTTCAAATATAGAAAATAATACTTACAAAGTGGAATTTTATTTTTTATGATTATTTGTGCTGTTTTTACGCTAAGTCCAGTAAAATAAGGCGTCCGAAGCAAAAATAATGATCTGATACGGTCTTCCGTCAGGTTGATAGATGCTTCGGACGGGCTTTTTTATTGTATTCAATGTTGATTGCTGTCTTAGAACCCTGTCAGAGTTTAAACTCTGACAGGGTTGATTGTAAAAAAAAGGCTTCAGCCTAATCTTTAAATTTAGATTTCGGCTAAAGCCTTTTGAAAGCTTTAATTTGTAATTGGGCTTTAGCCCAATTCTATTCAATTTTAATTAAAAAAAATCAGTGTTTATCTGTTTACATCAGTTTCATCCGTGTTCTATATTTTTTTGTATTTCCACACCAACACATCAGCCGTTTTCATGGCTTTTGTTCCAATGATAATTTCGGCATTGGCAGGCAATTTCATTTCGTACACTTTATCCGAATAGTTTACGGCAATCCCAAAACCATCACGGTATTCCACCATAATTCCTTCAGGATAATTTTCAATTTGGATATTTTGTTGTTGGTATAATTTAGTCAAGACTTGTTTTTCCAAATCTCCTTTTTTAGAATCCGCACCAATATAAGTCACCGTTCCTTTACCTAATTTACGTGAAATTACAGCGGGAGTTCCAGCATAGAAATCGCCCTGATAGGTTCCCCAGATTTCAGTTCCTTTGTTTGGTTTTAACAAATCGCCCCAAGAAACCCATTCAAAATCCTGATTGTTGAATTTAATTTTATCGGGAGATTGCGGCATCAATAAATCATAAGATTCTATTTCGGAACCAATTAATTGCCACATCGGTTCGTAGAATTTGGCTTCCCAAAGATGTCCTTCACGATTTTGAATTCCTGAACGACAACTCAATATTAAGTTTCCTCCGTTTTGGGCGTAAGCCGTTAATTTGTCAATCATTTGTTGATCGATCATTTGGTAAGCAGGAACAATTAAAACGGGATATTTAGAAAAATCAGTCGTATCACGAACAAAATCTACTGGAGCGCCAAAGGATTTCACCGCTTTGTAATACTTTAAAAAATGTTTTTCGGTATTCCATTGATTGGTTTGTTTGTTCAAATCAATTCCCATTACATTATCGGCATTGAATAGAATTCCCGTTTTGCGTTGTGCATATTCCTTTGGCAATTGGGATTTAGGATTGTGTTTTTTACGCAAAGTATTGATGTCTTTGATAAATTGGCTGAATTCTAATCCGCCAGTTGTTGGCGTAACGCCATCAGGACCCACAATTCCGTAATGAAATTGCTCGTAGCCATACAAGGGTGCGCGATAGCGATAGGTACAAGTAAACTTACTTCCGCCAGCAAAAACATGCCACAACCAAAGTCTCATAGCTCCTGGTAAAGGTTGCGGATTAATGCTTCCCCAATTCACTTGACCAGGTTGTAATTCCATAACACCATAAGCGCCTTTCATGGGACGGAAAAAATCATTCGACATCGCAATTCTAGAATATTCGCCCACACGATACCCTTTTGGTCCAATTCCTAAATCACTTCCATAAACCATATAACGGGTATAGGAAACAAAGTCCAATTCTTTGCTTGCTCCTACATAACCCACATCGTACATCGGAATATAGTTAGAAGTAATCCATTGATTTGGGTTCGAATATTGACGAATCACTTTAGCCTGTTCATCTAGGAAAGTAGCAGTTTCGTTATCGGCAAAACGGTAATGATCCAGTTGAGCGTGCAAGTTCATTCCCCAAAGGGCGTGTAGCGGAATATTGATTTCATCAAAATTACTATACGTTCCACTCCAGAAATTATTACCCCAAGATTCATTCAAGGCATCGATGGTTTTGTATTTTTCTTTTAACCAATTGCGAAATCGTTGTGGCGCATCTTTTCCATAATCCAGAAAACGACGTGGTTCATTGTCTAACTGCCAGCCGATTACATTTTTGTCATTTCCATATCTTTTAGCTAATTCGGCAATCATTTTCATTGAATACGAACGGTAATAATTACTTGAAAAAGTAGCATGTTGACGCGTTCCATGATCCATTTTAGAACCATCTTCCATAGTGGCCAATACATCAGGATGCTTGCGAACCAACCAAACCGGAGGCGTAGCGGTCGAAGTACACATAATTACTTTGAGATGGTATTTTTTAGCCAATTCTAAGGATTTATCCAACCATTTAAAATCGTATTTGCCTTCTTCGGGTTCAAGTTGTGCCCAGGCAAATTCGCCAAAATGTGTGAATTCAAAACCCATTTTTCCCATATTCTGAAAATCGCGTTCCCATTGCGCCGGATCCCAATGTTCAGGATAATAATACACTCCTACGGAAGTTAAATCCTTGGAAGGGAAGAAATTTTCTAATTTTTGAGCAAAAGTCGCTGCGCTCCACAACAGTAGTAATGCCAGAAAGTATTGGGTTGTTTTTTGGTTCATAATGAAATGGTTTGGAAATAGATAATTACAAATCTAAGTTTTTTTAGATATAAAGTGTAATTTTCTCACTTATTTGTCAGGAAAAATCAAAATAGCTACGAATTCACGAATTAATACAAATTAGGAAGCTTAGTATTAAACGGATAAACTGAAAGCAGATAAATTCGTGTAATTTAATTTTCTGAATTTTTGAATGTTACTGACAATTCGTGAATTCGTAGCGAAAACTTTTAAATGCGTATAATCTGATGCATATCCATAAAAATTGGGATCGGAATGGGCTTGTTTTGTGCCAGGGAAAATTGTCCATGTGCTGGCGTTGATCCTCCATTTTAACTGTTTTAGAACTGTCGCATCTTTGTAAAGTCAATAAAGACAAGCAATTTAAAACAATATAAAAATGAAAACATTTAACGTACCTACCAGAGAAGAAGTAGCTCCTGCTAATCAGGAAATTTTTGATAACTTACAAAAAGCCTTAGGCTTTGTTCCTAATTTGTACGCTACAATTGGGTATTCCAAAAATGGTTTGTCTCGATTTTTAGCGTACCAAAATGCCAAAACATCGCTGAATAACAAAGAAAAAGAAGCCGTAAGCCTAATTGTAAGCCAAGTAAATGGTTGTGTCTATTGCCAAAGTGCGCATCTCGTTATTGGAAAAATGAATGGTTTCTCCGACGAGCAATTGTTAGACATTAGAAAAGGAAAAAGCACCGATGCTAAACTCCATGCCTTAGTACAACTTGCTGCTGATATTGCAGCCAACAAAGGAAATGCAAGTGCCGCAACCGTAGATGCCTTTTTTAAAAATGGCTATACCCATGAAAATTTGGTGGATTTAATCCTGCTCATTAGCGACAAAACTGCTATGAACTTTTTGCACAATTTAACTCAAGTTCCTGTAGATTTTCCTTTGGCTCCCGCTTTAGAGTTGGAAGTTGCTTAATTACAATAGGTTTTTTATTCCAAAAGCCCCACATGGATTGTGGGGCTTTTGGAATTTTGTTTCTATAGATAATCGATGCACTCGAGCAGCAATTGGTGTCATTGCGAGGAACGAAGCAATCTCACAATCAATTTCATTTTTTAATTTAGTTTTGTATTAAAAAGGAGTAACAATTGGAATGGGCACGGAAAACATTTCCGAGCTATCGGGTTTAGGTACAGTTTGTTTATTTACAATGATTTAAAATTATAACGAGATGGCACTTTTATTATTTCATAAAGATTTACTCCTTCATGAATTTCAAATTTTATGAAATCGTACTTGCTATCATTTATTTCTTCAATGAGTTTTTTCTCGTATTCAACTATATTTTCTTTAGATAGTAATTTTTTTGATTTGTCTAAAATTTGTAAAAGAGACAATTTATTTCCAACATTTTCTTTAGTTATTTTAGCTTTTACTAGTCTAAAAAATTCATCATAGTTGTCAACTAAAGTCTCTACTTGCCCTTTTATTATTTTATCGTTTATGAATAGATTTGCTAATAAATGATTAATAATTTCAAGTAATAAATACAAATGCTCTTTTTTAGGTTTTACAATTTCATGTAAAGCATCATTTCCCATGAATCTTATTGAATGTAATCTTTTGGATTCACTTAACGTAAGATGTCCTTTTTTATTTAGTAAATCAATTCTAATAGAAAGATTATCATTCTTTATTTTTAAGTGATTGCATAATGCTTCAATTATCGCTCTTAAACCTCCTGCCGTCAGAATTGACAGGTCGGCTTTAAAAGCCATTATGGTTTCAATATATATAATTCTAATATTTTCAGGAATGTAATTTTGATATTCCAATTCATTACTTTTTTTTAAATAAAAAGGAAAAATCATTTTGTCAAAATAGTAATCAGGCTTACCTTCTTCATCATGCACCACCATATCTGTGTCTCCGTATACTTTTAAGAAAGATATATTTTCACAACCTAAGCACTCTATTACACAATAATTTTCAATCCACATAAAAAAGTCATTTTCATCGCTACCTCTTAATTCTTTTTTGAAAAGCTCTTTATGATTTCTTAAACCTTTACAATTTCTACAAAAATATTTTTCTTTCATATTTTCTTCCATAATTCTGAATTATTTGATTTTGTGGTTAAATTGTGCCGAACTTGTTATATACTCACCTAAAAGTTGCACTTATACACCCAAATTAATCTAGATTGCAGCAATTCTTATGCTTTTTATACGTTAATCAAACCTAGTGATTTTACTTACAGAAAACAAATAATTTGAAAAAATAAATAGCAAGGGAAAATTGTCCATGCTTTTGCGTCAATGCTCCAATTGTTTCAATCTCAATTTTTTGCATCTTTGTATGGTAGCAATACATTATAATCCTTAAAACAGCTTGTATGGAACAAAAATTACCACTTCCGCCTTTTACTTTGGAAACTGCTTTGCAAAAAGTGCAATTGGCAGAAGATGCCTGGAACAGCAAAGATCCAGAGCGCATTGCCTTGGCGTACACCATTGATTCTGAATGGCGTAATCGCAATGAGTTTATTAACGGTAGGGAAGCAGTAAAAGCTTTCCTAAAAGGAAAATGGGAAAAAGAACTCGATTATAAACTTAAAAAAGAGTTATGGAGTTTTAATGAAAACCGTATTGCCGTTCGTTTTGAATACGAATACCGCAATGCCGCAGGAGAATGGTTTAGAGCTTATGGCAACGAAAACTGGGAATTTGACGAAAATGGCTTGATGCAAAAACGTTTTGCCAGTATTAATGATTTGGCAATCGAGGAAAAAGACAGAAAGTTTAAGTAATTAGTATCGTTAAACCAATAAAGTATGAATATTCAAAATATCATCGCACTTTTTGATCGTGATTTAAAGAAGTTGAAAGTGGAAATAGAGTCTTACAAAGACGAAAGTAAAATATGGGCAATTGATAAAGGAATCAGTAATTCCGCTGGAAATCTTTGCTTGCATTTGATAGGGAATCTCAACACTTTTGTTGGATTAGCTTTGGGTAAAGTCGAGTATGTTCGAAATCGAGAATTCGAATTTTCTTGTCCATACATACCGAAAGAAGAGTTGCTTTCTCAAATTGAAGCTACTCAAAAACTAGTTCAAACGAGTTTGTCAAATCTAGAAATTAGTGATTTAGGGCAAGAATTCCCCATAGTTGTGTTCGATAAACCGACTTCAACGGAATATATGCTGATTCATTTAACGACACATTTGGCTTATCATTTGGGACAAATTAATTATCACAGACGACTTTTAGACAACTAATTAATTCGGATTACTATGGCACAAAATTTTCACCAAATCGCTTTTACCGATGGGGTTAAAGCCTTGCAGACGGTACACGGCAGTCGTAATAGCTACGAACGAATGGAAAAGTTCAATGTTGTTGATGGTTTGTCGGAAAACGAAATGGTTTTTATTGCCAATCGAAATAGTTTTTATTTGGCTTCCTATGGTGCAAATGATTTTCCTTATGTACAACATCGTGGTGGACCAACCGGTTTTTTGAAAGTTCTGGATAAACACCGAATTGGCTTTATTGATTTCACCGGAAATAAGCAATACATCACGGTTGGGAATATGGCAACAAACCATAATGTTGCTTTAATAATGGTCGATTATCCGTCACAATCCCGATTGAAAATCTATGCGAAAACGGAGATTGTGGAACTCAATGACAATCCCGAATTACTAGCGACACTTGATTTAGGGGATTATAAATTTCGCCCAGAACGAATGCTGGTTTTTCATATCGAAGCTTACGATTGGAACTGTCCGCAACACATTACACCGCGTTATACCGCCGAGGAAATTAAAATTGCGTTGCAACCGCAGCAAGATTATATTGCAAAATTAGAAGAAGAAAATAAAAGACTGACCGACAAATTAAAAGAAGCGGGAATTAATTAAATTTCATTAGATTAATCCGTTGGGTGTAATTAATCAAAATTTTTTTAAAAAAAAGGGGATTCTAAATTTAACCAAAAGTAAAATGGAACCAATAATGTCAGTCTGAGCCTGTCGAAGACTTTACATAAGATGCATTTCGACAAGCTCAATGTGACAGTAAGTATAAAATTAACTGAAAAAAATAAAATAGATGCTGGACCAAACCACTTTTACATTAATCAATCCACAAAACGGAAATTTAGCTTTTAAATTAGCCGCATTTGATAGCAAATGTGAGTTTCAGGAAATCCAAAGATTGAATTATTTCTCGTTGATTTGGATAAAAAAAGGAAGTGGAACAGTAACGGCTGATTTTTCGGAAAACCCATTCGAAGCGGGAAATCTTTTTGCGTTTTCGCCTTACCAACCTTTTATGCTAAATGCTGAAGAAAATTTGGAAGGAATTATTTTGAATTTTCATCCCGAGTTTTTTTGTATCTACAAACACCAACCTGAGATTGCCTGTAACGGAATTCTTTTTAATAACATCTTTAAACCGCCTTATGTAAGCGTTGATGAAGCCTCAAAAGCTGTTTTTGAAATGGTCATTGAGCAGATAAAAACTGAAATGCAAAATCCTGAATTGGCGCAGTACGAATTATTGGTTTCCTATCTCAAAATCTTTTTGATTACCGCAACAAGGCTTAAAAACCAGCAACAACCTGATGAAGAATTTGTAGAAACAACCGATGCGAAAGAACCGTTTATTCTTCAGAATTTAAAGAATTATATTGAGTTGCATTTTAAAACCAAACATTCTGCCAGCGATTATGCCGAAATGTTAAATATTACTCCAAAAGCATTGGCTAGAATCACCAAAAACCATTTCAATAAAACCCTAACACATTTAATTTCAGAACGAATTATCATTGAAGCCAAAAGAGAATTGTACCTGACTAACAAAGCAGTAAAAGAGATTGCTTATGAATTAGGATATGATGACGAACATTATTTTAGCCGATTTTTCAAGAATAATGCAGCAGTTTCTCCACAAATGTATCGCGAAACGGTAGGTTTTGCAAAAGCAATGGGGTAGTTATTGCATGGTGTAAATGGAAAAATCTTTATAAATTGCTGCTCGGCTAAACATTTGTCTCAGCCCAATACGACCTTCGTCAAGTGGTGCATAATTACTGAGATCCCAAGAAAAAAGCTTTGAAATATCTTTTCCAGTAACTTTAAAAAACAGTTTGTTTTTAGTTTTAATTACCGTAATCTGGTAGCTTTTTCCGGTTTTAAAAAGTCCCGTTTCAAAATAGGGATTCGGAATTTCGGTTGTGGTATTGAAGTTTTGTCCTTTCTCTACAGGATATTGGCGCACTCTAATGTAATCTTTGTTTTTATCAGTATTGCTGTTGTCAAACGAAGCATAGCTAATGTGCAGTGCTTTCATGTTGTTGAAATAGGTTTTCATGGCGGGAATTTCTCTTAGCGAATTCCATTTGGAAATATCCGTTTCATAAGGCGCAATCCCAATTCCGGTAGCTTGAAGGTATAAGATTGTTGCCCAAGTAGTTTTTTCGTCGGTTCGGGTAAATTGGTAGCTTATTTTTAAATCACCTTTAAACGAGGCTTTAGTCCATAAAACCGCATGATAAGCGTCGTCTCTTTCAACTTTACCCGCGCTAAAATGCATTCCTTTTTTACTATTTGTTACTGTAGCATGAAGTCCGTCTAAGAACCAATTGGATTGCCAGTTTTTAGTTCCGCTGTCCTTAAGTTGCAACTGCCATTGGCTGGATTGATTTAGAGCATCGAACTCTTTTTGGTTCAAATCTTGGGCAAAAATAGAGCAAGAGCAACATAAAAAGAGGAAGAGAATAAATCTATGCATTGCTTTGTTTTTTAATCGATTGATGAGCTAATGCAATCATAATGCTCATAAGTGTAATGGATACTATCGAAGCATTTAGAGTTCCTAAATCCAAGCCGCCTTTAGCAATGGGTTTGGTTAAAAAATCACCAAAAGTCGCACCAAAAGGTCTTGTAAAAACAAAAGCAATCCAAAAAAGAATGATGTGATTGATTTTAGAAAAATAATGCAACAGCACCACAATCAGAATGATTCCTGCTGTTAGCATCGCACCATTTAGGTAACTTAAACCAATTTCATCACTCAAATAATCACCAAAAGCTGTTCCTAAACTATTAGAGAATAAAATAGCAATCCAGTAATAGATTTCTTGATTTCTATCAAAAACAGGAAAGACACTTAGTGAATTGAATTTTTTGTACCAAAGCAATAAAGTAAGTAGCAAGCCCAGAAACAAAACAATACTTCCCATAGTATACCCCAAATGCAAACTTCGGTCCATGAAATCAGATATTTCAGTTCCTAACGTTGTGGTAGCAATGATAACCAACCAATAAAAAATAGGAATGTATTTTTTGGAGACCAATTGTATTGTCAATACTACTAAAAAGAAAAGCAGTGTAACTATAATACCGGTTAAATACCCCAAATTTAAAGTCATTGATAAATAATCTCCCAGCGTTTCTCCCAGTGTGGTAGCCACAATTTTCATCAACCAGAAGAGCAAAGTTATTTGAGCAACTTTATTTAGTTTTTCCATAGTTATATTAATTGTTATGGTATTCTATTGTCTTGGCGACAAAAAACAAAATGTAAATATAACTGATTTAGTGCAAGATTAATTATGGAGGTGCTGGTAAACATTTATTTTTTAGTGAACTACGTTATAAACAAGTGCCTGTTTTTTTATTTAAAAATTTCTTTTAATTCATTAAAATTACTGAATTGAATTTCTCTCCAAACAAAGTTGATGCAACCCACATTGATAATTCAATGTTTTTTTAATAGTTAGAAGTTGATTGTATTGATTTTTTAAACCCGTATTTTTCAACAAGGAGTACAATACTAATCCCGATGATATAAGTTAACAAATCAATCCAGGAGAATGAAGTCCCGATAACTGTTCTTGCTATTTTTGATTGTTCAAGATGGAGTTTTTGGACAATATTTAAATACTGAAGAAATTCTACAACAAAAGAAAAAATCAATACAAATAGAGCAGTTGTTAACACGGGTAGTTTTAGAAAAGATTTCAAAAAAACATAAATCAAAATAACAACCAATACATCGCCAAGGTAAGGTCTAACAAAAGCATCATGGACAAAAAGTGCAATTATGATTTCGATACAGAAAATCAAAATGGTTACTGCAAAATAGTTTTTGTTAAATGTAATCATGTTACTCATGGGAATGCTGGCAAACATTTATTTTTTAATGAGCGGCGTTATAAACAAGTGCCATTTTTTTTTATTTAAATCCTTCTTTTATTTCATTAAAATAGCTGTATTGAATTTCTCAGCAATCACAGCTAGTGCAAGCAGGGTAATTATTGAACGATTATACTTGTAAATGTATGTTTTATTTGTAGTATTTTTTATTTTGTATCCAAAAAATATAAGATAAGTCTAGCTGTATTTTATCCAACTACAATTGGCTCTAATAGCTCCACAAAAAAAGCCATCCTTTTTAAAAAGGATGGCTTTAAGGTAGTATATACAATTGTTGAATTTAGCTTTTTATTTCTATTAGTTTAGAAAGTGCGGGCTCGTTTTTGTTCATCATTTTAGTAATGGTAATGTGCATCCAAATCAAACAGATGGCAGAGAACAGCAATACAAATATCCATGAACTAGACCAAAGTCCTGTGAAATTAAGGAGGTAACTAAAGATGATTGGGCAAAAGAATCCTCCTAGTCCGCCCAGTAAACCTACCATTCCGCCTACAACTCCTACCTCGTTAGGGAAATATTCAGGGATGTGTTTGTAAACGGCTGCCTTTCCTATTCCCCATGAAATACCAATGAGCACTACTAAAACTAAGTACACCCACATGTTAGCATCAAATTTAATTTTGGTGATACCACGTGCCAAAAGTTCTTTTTTAGCCACACTTTGGTTTTGTGCTACAATCACTTCCTGCCAAGTAGATTTGGTTGGGAAAATTCCGTTTCCATCCGATGTTATTTCTTGTTTGGCTGTTACTGGAAAATCAACATCTCCTACTTTTACATTGGTAGCAGAAATTTCAGTTATAACTCCTGCTTTTTTAGCCATAACTCCCGATCCTGCTGTAGTAATTTCCATTCTAGGTACCATCAATAAAGCACTCAGTAGTACAGAAGAACCCAATACCCAGTACATTACTTTTCGGGCACCATATTTATCCGATAAATAGCCTCCAAAGGCACGAATAACTCCTGATGGTAAACTGAATAGCGTGGCAAACATTCCGCCCATAACCAGGCTGGTTTGGTACACATTCATAAAGTTAGGCAACAACCATTGGGAATAGGCCACAAAACTACCAAATACTAAGAAATAGTAAGCTCCAAAACGCCATACACGTACATTTTTTAAGGTAGAAAGCATTTGAGGAATACTCTTGGTTGACTTTTCTAATTTTTTATTTTCTGCAAATACAAGGAACAATACTCCAATAATTAACAGACTAGCTCCATAGATTACCGGAAGTATTTTCCAACCGTTTTCGGGATCGTCAATGGCAAATTGATTCAATAGGGAAGGGGCAATAAAAGTAGTAATAGCTGCACCAGCATTTCCCATTCCAAAAATTCCTAAAGCTCTACCTTGCCACTCTTTTGGGTACAAAATAGAAGTGTAACCCACACCCACAGCAAAACTGGTTCCTACCATTCCAAATAAGAAACTTAAAAGAGCAAACATAAAGAAGCTATCGGCAAAGGGAAGTAAAAACAACGGAATAGAACACAGTAATAATAGTAGTGAGAAAACGTATTTTCCACCAAATTTATCGGTTAAAATTCCCATTGGTAAACGCATTACGGCACCAGTTAAAATAGGGATTCCAAGTAACCATCCAACTTGTACGACATTCCAGTTAAAAATACCTTTGTCTACTAAGTAAGTTACTAATACACCGTTTAGCGTCCAGCAGGCAAAGCATACTGTAAAGGCCAATGTATTTAGAAATAACATTCGGTGTGATTTTGATAGGGAGTTTGTGTTTTTCATACTACTTATTATTTTTCTACAAATTTAAGTAGTATAAACTAGTAAAAAGCTGCGAAAACGCAGTTTTTAGAAAGTAATTAAGTAAAAATACTTATTTTAATACGTATTTTTAAAAGTTGTTTTCTAAGTGTTGATTACTCAGCGGTTCATCGAAATAAAAGTATTAGATGCTTCTTTTAGATTTTTGGAAAACTGTATGTCCTTTGTGTTAAAAAAAAACATAAATAAAAATCCTGTTTTAGCCGCAACTAAAAACAGGATTTTAAAAATAGCTATTTATAAGCCTTTATATCAACGAATATTCGGTAGCTTTATTAGAAAGTTCCATTAAATTTTTGACTTTCAGTTTTTTCATTAAATTAAAACGGTGTACTTCGGCAGTACGTTTACTAATTTCTAAAGCTTCGGCAATTTCTTTGTTTCCTTTACCAGAAAGCAATAAGGTTAGGATTTCTTTTTCTCTTTTGGTAATTGTCAAATCTTCGGCTAAAGTTGGTTTAGGTTCTAGCGGAGCATTTGTGTTTGTCAATTGATTGATTAAAATAGACGAAATATCTCCTGTAAAATATTTACCACCATTAGCTACGGCATGTAAAGCTTTCAAGAATTCTTCTTTACTGGAACCTTTTAGTAAGTAACCATCGGCACCTGCTTTAATCGATTTTAAAACATATTCTTCTGATTCGTGCATAGACAGCACAATAATTTTTACATTATTGTGCTGGCTGCGTAATTTTTCAACCACTTCTATACCAGTATGGTGTGGCATTCTAATATCAACAATTAATAAGTCAGGTTTAGTAGTGGTAACCACTTCTAATGCTTCTAGTCCATCAGTTGCTTCTCCAACAACAGTAATGTTATTTTCGCTTTCTAAAAGTGATTTTATACCATCTCTCACAAAAAAATGATCATCAGCAAGGACAACTTTAATCGTTTGGTTCATAACTTACTTATTTTTAAGAATATAAAATTTACGTATTTAATCAAAAGTAGTGCAATATACGTATTTTTTACGTAATTTATTGTTCGTTTATATTGGAATATTAAAAGTGATTCGGGTTCCTTCGCCTGGAATTGAGTTGATAAAGACTCTTCCGTTGATATATTGCACGCGTTCTTTCATGAATAATAATCCCATTCCAGATTCACTATTGCGCTTTTTTTCTACTGTAGTAACGTCAAATCCTTTTCCATTATCATCCACTGTAATACTAAGTATTTTGTTGCTGTGCGACAATTGCACTATAATATGCGAAGAATTGGCATATTTTATGGCATTGTTAATGGCTTCCTGTGTAAGACGGTAAATATTGATTTCAATTAAAGAATCTAGTCTTTGGTCAAAATCGGTTTTATTGTAAAATTGCACGTTTTTACCCGTCAGTTTAGCTAGTTCTAAAGTAAGTTTTGCAATAGATGAAACAATTCCATGATCACTTAATTCAGGAGGCATCAGGTTAAAAGTTGCTGTACGAACTCCCTTAATGATGTCTAGTGATAATTTTTTAAGGTATTCTATTTTTTGAGCTGATTTTTCTTTGTCGTCTAAATTAATACTTTCCAGGCTAAATTTAAGTCCGGTAAGCATTTGTCCAATACCGTCGTGAATTTCTCGCGCAATTCGGTTTTGTTCATTTTCTTGATTTTCAACTATTTTGCTCGAAATAATTTTTTGTTGGTTGATTTTTTCTATAATATTTTCCCGGTTCAATCGCTCGACTTCTAATTCGGCATTTTTACGAACGGTAATGTTAAAGCAAATCACTAGTAATTCTGATTCTTCTTTGCGAATGCGGACAGGAATCATCGACATATCAAGCCACAATTTGTCACCATTTCTATCAGTTGTGTTCATTTCGCCTTGCCAGCCACTTCGCTGTTTATCGCCAATAATTCGATCTATTTCCAGCTGTTCTTTTTCAACCTTAGTTAAGGCTTTTGAAAAACTTTTATCAACATCAAATGAAGGATTGTATTGCAATAGTTTGGCAAATTTTTCGCCCATGTGGATGATTTTTCCTTGCGGACTGATGCGGCAATACAATAAGGTATTTTCCATAGCATAATTCAATGACTTTAATTCTTTTACTGAATTTTCTTTGATGATGCTAATGGCTTCAGTGTCACGAGCTAATTTGATGGCTCTTTTTTCAGAAATCAACAACTTGGTAATCAGTTGTTCAATCTTTTTATTTGTAGGTTTAAAAATATATAAAAATTCAATCAGTAAAACAATAAGGGTAAAGCTTAAAATGCCGTACTCAATGTTGCGCTGACGGGTTACTTTTTCTAAGGCTTCGTGTTCGTACTGACCAACAATACGATTCATTTTGGTTAAAAATACGGCAACATTGTCCAGAATTGTTTGTACTTCAACTTGGTTAGAAGTATTCGAAATTCCGTTGCTTCTGTCGTTTAAATAACTTCGGGTTGCTTTGTCTATATTTTCTACATTAGGTTTGATATCCTTATATAAAGCATAGAGCATGGTGCTTTTTTCATAAGGAAAATTAAGAGAATCACTTCCTTTTTCTAAAGCTAGATGGGTGTATTTCCAGAATTCTAATGTGTTTTTAATATTGGAAATAGCCTCTTTATTTTGAGAATTTTCAGCAGCAGCATTCAGAATAAGCACCTCTTTAGCTAACTTTTGGCTCAGCATTCGTTGTTTTCCCGAAATATTAATCAGTCGGGAATCATTCAATTGACTACTAATGTTGTGCTGAATAAGCAACTGACTTAATAGGATGGTAATAGCAATAGTAACTAAAGCAAACAGGTACATTTGCTTTAGCTTTTTAAAATTAAGATTTTCAGAAAACGCTTTGGCTTCTTTTATCATAATGGCATTTAATTACAATCCGAGAGCGTCTTTTATAAGTTGAAGGTTAGCAGGACTATAGTTGATTTGTAGTGCTGCTTGATGTCCTTTTTCAGACATTTTATTCCAAGTTTTTAGAATGATGTTTTTTAGTTTTTCAGTATCGTGTTTTTCAACAAAAGGTTCTAAATAATACTCTAAGAATACCAAACAAATAACATCTTCTAAAAGTTGTGTTTCTTCGTCTTTTTTAAGTAATTTTTTTTCGATTAAGAAGGAAACTCTGGCGATAAATTCGGCATCGTAACCTGCTTTTTCTAAAATGTTTGCGGTGGTTTTAGCATGAAATTTTTTCAATTCTTCACGCCATTTTAAATAGCCTACTCGGTCCATTGGGTAGGATTCGCGAGCTATTTTCCAGCGACAAATGTGTTGTGCTTTGGCAGCTATTTGAACTGCTTCCGAAGCAGTTGGGTAAAAATCCATAAGTTTTGCATACATTCTGTTAGAATATAATAGTTCTTTAGGAAAACTTACGGATTCATGTATTTCTATATTCGGGTCTTGCGCGTTTTCGGCATCAATCCACTCGCTTGCTTTTTGGAATGCTGTAGTTGTCATTTGCAGTATTTTTAATACTTCAAAGATACATATTTAATCTATAAAGCCAATCAATACTTCGCCTTCGACAACTTTTACGGGATAAGTGGCAATTTTTAAATCGTCACCGCTTAAGTTGCTTCCATCTTTAAGAGAAAAAGTTTTTTTGTGGATTGGACAGGCAATTTTTGGAGTGTCTTCAACTGAACCAATCATTCCTCTGGAAAGTACCATTTCCATTTTGTGTGGGCATACATTTTGACAGGCATACCATTCGTTTCTTCTTTCAAAATTAATAACTGCGATTTGTTTGTTTTTGTATTTAATACATCCGCCTCCATCTGCAGGGAAATCAGCAATTTTTCCTGCTTTGAACCATATTTTTACATCATTAAGAGCAACTGATTCGTATTGAGTTAGTAAGTTTTCCATGATCTTTGATTTTATTTTCCTTAATTCCATCCCTCTCAATGCGAGAGGGATGGAGGTGGGGAAGCTTCTGTTTTTAGTCTATTTTTGTAATTCTATAAGTTGTAATGCTATGCTTTTAGGAAATAAGCGATAGGATTACCAGGCTTTAGGCATTTTTTGCTCTCTAAGCGGAATGTACACTAGGTTGTCATCACGTTCATCAGAGTTGGTAAAATGACTGAAACGTTTCATCATTTCTGGATCTTCAATGGCTTGTTTCCATTCGCATTCAAAGGTGTCTACTAGTTGTTGCATTTCTTCTTCAAGAGTTGCGTTGATTCCTAGGCTATCATTAATTACTACATTTTTCAAGTAGTCAAGTCCGCCTTCCAGTTTTTCTAACCAAGTAGAAGTTCTTACTAATGGTCCTGCTGTACGGATGTAATACATTAAGAAACGATCCATGTATTTAAAAACAGTTTCTTTGTCAATTTGCTCTGCTAAAAGAACTGCGTGTTTAGGATTTGCACCTCCGTTACCACATACGTAAAGATTCCAACCGCCTTCAACGGCTATAACGCCAAAATCTTTTCCTCTTGCTTCGGCACATTCACGGATACAAGCCGAAACTCCTCCTTTTAATTTGTGTGGAGAACGAATACCTCTGTAACGGTTTTCTAATTCGATGGCTAATGTGGTACTGTCATCCATCCCGTAACGACACCAAGCATTACCTACGCAGCTTTTTACTGCTCTTAATGATTTTCCATAAGCATGTCCGCTTTCAAAACCATTATCAATAAGTTTTTTCCAAATTGCTGGCAAATCGTTCAATTCAGCACCAAATAAATCCACACGTTGTGCACCTGTGATTTTAGTGTATAAATTGTATTCTTTAGCAACTTCTCCAATAGCGATTAGTTTTTCGGCAGTAACTTCACCACCGGCCATTCTAGGTACTACGGAATAGGTTCCGTTACGTTGAATGTTAGCTAAGAACCTATCGTTAGAATCTTGAGAAGTAACATGTTTATTAGCTGTGTCATTGTAAATACTGGAGAAAATAGAAGAGAGCACAGGTCTACAAATTTCGCAACCATCTCCTTTACCTACCGTTCCTAATACTTCATTATGATTTGTGAATTTGTTGATTTTTACAATATCAAATAATTCTTGACGCGTATAAGCAAAATGCTCACAAACCACATCTTTCACTTCTTTTCCTAATGATTTTTGAGCCTCTTTTACCAAGTCAACTACCATTGGTTTACAACCACCACAACCTGAAGTTGCTTTAGTAGCTTTTACTACATCAGAGAATGTTTCGCAGCTACCATCAGTAATTGAGCAACAGATGCTGCCTTTGGTTACATTTTCGCAAGAACAAATAACAGCAGTATCTGGTAAATCCATTGCGCTACCCATACTAGAAGACTCTCCTCCTCTAGAACCTAAAATTAAATCCTCAGGGTTTTTAGGAATAGCCATTCCGTTGCTGTAAATTTGGAATAAAGTATTGTAATCGCTAGAATCTCCAACAAGAATACCTCCTAATAGTTTAGTACCATCTTTAGAAATATTGATTCTTTTGTAAATTCCACTTAGCTTGTTTTCATAAACAATAGGAGTCCCATCTTGGTGTTCTATAAATGGATCGCCAAAACTAGCTACTTCAACACCAATCAATTTCAATTGGGTTGACATATCAATGGTTTCTCTCATGGTTTTTTCGCCTTGCAAAATTTGCTCAGCAGCCACATCGGCCATTTCATAACCGGGAGCAACTAACCCATAAATCATGTGGTTGTATAAGGCCACTTCACCGATGGCAAAAATGGATGGATCAGAAGTTTGCATTTGGTTGTTTACTACAATTCCTCCACGAACACCTACTTCAAGACCCGCGCCTTTTCCTAACTCGTCTCTAGGTTTGATACCTGCAGAAATAACTAGCATATCTACTTTAAGCAATTCTTCTTCTTCAAACATCATTCCTGTGATGGCTTTGTCACCGTCAATGAATTGTGTTGATTTGCTTAGGTGAATTTTAATGTTTAATTCTTCGATTTTTGAACGAAGCATATTACTAGCTCCTTTGTCCAGCTGCCTAGGCATTAAGCGCGGTGCAAATTCAACTACATGTGGATTTAATCCTAAATCGCGTACTGCTTTTGCTGCTTCTAGTCCTAATAATCCTCCTCCTAGAACTGCTGCTTCAGTAGCACCATTTTGTTTTATTTTAGCAGCATAAGCCATGATAGCATCTAAGTCTTCAATGGTTCTGTATACAAAAACACCTTCTTTTTCAACACCTTCAATTGGTGGAACAAAAGCTGCTGAACCTGTAGCTAAAACTAAGTAATCGTAAGCATGTGTTTTTTCTAAGTGAGTAGTTATTGTTTTGTTTTCTTTATGAATATCAGTAACTAGTTCAGAAGTGTTTAATATGATATTGTTTTCTTCGTACCATGAAGCTGTTGACATAGATAAGTCGTCAGCTGATTTTCCTGCAAAGTATTCACTCAGGTGAACGCGATCATAAGCGCGTCTTGGCTCTTCTCCAAATACGGTAATTTGATATTTTTCTTGTCCTTGTTTCGATATGAATTTTTCACAAAATTTGAAACCTACCATGCCGTTTCCGACTACAATTATTTTAATCATAATATCATTATTAAGTATTACGAAGCAAATATACGTATAAATACTTATATGTAATACTTAATTTTTAATTTTCGTAGTTAATTGAGATATTATGAAAAGGAGTCTAATAAAATGGATAATGTGTAAAAAATGAGGTTTGTTTTTTTTAATTTTTAATCAAATATTGGTTGATAAGGCTTTTGGGAAGCTATTTTTACTTTTTTTAGAAGCTAAATTGTGCTCAAATTATTCATAGAAGATAGATTTAGCAAAAAAAGCACCAGAATATCTCTCTTCTTTGATACTTATTCTGATGCTTTGATAAAATTGGGGAAAAGTTGTTTTTAAGTAAGATTACTTAAGTGTGTTGAAGTATTTCTTTTGGAAGCTAAAAGCTATATTTACTAATGCTATTAGGGCAGGAACTTCTACTAATGGGCCTATTACTCCAGCAAAAGCTTGTCCGCTATTGATTCCAAAAACACCAATAGCAACAGCAATGGCTAATTCGAAATTATTTCCAGTAGCCGTAAATGCAATGGCTGTACTTTTAGAATAATCGGCACCAAAATATTTTCCGATGAAGAAACTGCTAATAAACATTAGTGTGAAATAAATTACTAATGGAATCGCTATTCGGATGACATCCATGGGAATTTGGACAATAAGTGCTCCTTTTAAACTAAACATAATTACGATAGTAAATAGTAAAGCAGTTAAGGTTATGGGAGAAATGAATGGTACAAACTTATTTAGAAACCAGTTTTCTCCGTTTAAAGCTATTAAACTGTAACGACTTATGATTCCTAGGGCAAAAGGAATTCCTAAATAAATACCCACACTTTCGGCTATTTGTCCAATACTTATATTGACTTCAAATCCAGTATATCCAAAATAGGGTGGTAGGATGGTTATAAAGAAATATGCATAAACACTATATAAAAGTACTTGGAAAATGCTATTTAGCGCAATCAGTCCAGCTGCATATTCTCTGTTTCCATCAGCTAGATCGTTCCATACCACTACCATAGCTATGCATCTAGCAAGACCAATTAAAATTACTCCAATCATGTATTCTGGATAATCGTTCAGGAATAGTAATGCTAAAAAGAACATTAATATTGGACCTACAACCCAATTTAATAAAAGTGAAGCGCTTAAAACTTTAGTATTTTTAAATACTTCGCCCATTTGTTCGTATTTTACTTTGGCAAGTGGCGGATACATCATTAATATAAGTCCTATAGCAAGAGGAATATTAGTTGTTCCGTTTGAAAATGAATTGATAAAGGTGCCACTAGATGGTATGAAACTTCCAATAGCAACTCCAATTACCATTGCGAGGAATATCCAAAGAGTGAGATAGCGATCTAAAAAACTTAATTTTTTTCTAGAAACAGCCGGAGCACAATGATTTGCTGACATATTATTTTGTTATTTGAGAAAAGACATAAAACAATTCGGTAGCAATTTGCGTGCTTCGTTCTTCGTATTTTTCGGCTTGTTGGTTGGTGTTATCAAAAGCTTTTGGGTCTTCAAACGTAATTGGAATTCTTTTTTCGGTACCAGCAATAAATGGGCAGCCTTCGTCGGCACTTGAACAGGTTAGAATAGCCGCGAATTCAGATTGCGGATTAAAGGTATCGTCATACGTTTTAGAAAATCCTATAATTGGATGTGCGTTTTCGGAATATTTAATGCTGTAAATTGGATTTTTTCCTCCTGCAATAGTTTTAATTTGAAAACCGGTATTTGTTAAAGTTTGTGCTGCCATAGGGAATAAGGCAGTAGCTTCAGTTCCTCCAGAATAACAAAAAACAGATTTAATATCAAAATAAGCGGCCATCGTTTGTGCCCAGACCTGAGATAAATGACTTCTTCTGGAATTGTGGGTGCAGATAAAATTAAGTCTAATTTCTTGTTGATTAGTGTGTTTTTGTTGTATAAAATCAATTAGAGGTTGTAAGGTGATTTTGCGTTCCTCTGAAATTGAGTTTGTTTGTAAAGATTGCATTTTATTTTCGATGGCTTCGAATAATACTGTTTGAGTCGTTTTCATTTCAGATGCTTAAAGTTTTAACAACAACCGCTTCCAGGAGTGCAGTTATTAGATTGGTTTTTTATTTCAGATAGTTTTATTTTTGGTTTTTGAGCAGGAATTCCACAATGGTCTTCTGCTAGGCAAGCTGTTTTTTTATTTAGTAAAATAAAATGGATACCATTAAAACCTAAATCGTATTTCCCTATGGTGTCAGACTGGTATTCTACTTCAATTTCGTAATCTTCAATCGCTAAAACTTTTTCAGAAAGCGTGATAATGTCTAAAAGTTTTTTAGGCTTCAAACGGTGTTCAAGATCGTTGGCATTCCATAACTGAAAGTTGACTACTTTTTCATTTCTAACAGTTCCACCACAATCAATAAAGTTTTTGGTGATTAGTCCCACTTCAGTAACATGGAAATGTTCTGGAACATAAGTTCCGTCTTCTAAGGTGAAAGCAACATTTTCTATTGCACTTAATATGGTTTTTAGTTCTGATAATTTCATGATTCTATTTTTTTAAATTAACAACATTGGTTTTTCTTGCTGTCTAGATAGGAATGGATGTGCTGAAAAAAATGTTTTATTTTTTCAAATCCATTTTCATCCAAACAATAACAAATGGCATTTCCTTCAAAATTTCCTTTAATCAACCCTGCATTTTTTAATTCTTTCAGATGTTGTGAAACCGTTGGCTGCGCTAGTGGGAGTTCGTTTACAATATCGCCGCAAATGCAACTGTTTACTTTAATCAGGTGTTGGATTATGGCTATTCGAGCTGGATGTCCAATAGCTTTAGCTAGGGTAGCTAATTCATTTTGTTCTTCTGTAAAGTATTCCGTTTTAGTTGTCCCCATCGTTATATATTTATATTGCAATATTACGATAATTAATCAAAAGTCTATTGGTATTTGCAATAAAAAAAAACTCCACTTGAAAATATCTTTTCTCAAGTGGAGTTTTTTATGTTCTTTATGGTTTATATAACGGCTTTAGGTATTGCGTGGAAGCCAATGGATTTTACTGCTTTCTCGATTTCTTCAATACTGATTACTTTGTTTGTGAATACAGTAAATTCTTTGGGGAAAACAGCGTTGTTTAACTGAATTTGGGTGATGCCATTTATTTTTAGGAGTTTGTTTTTTATTTCTAAAAGTTCAGGTTCTTCATTAGCATTCGTGCCAAAAACTTTACCGTGTTCTCCTGGAATAATATTTTCTGTCAATAAGCTCATAATGTATATGTATTTAAATTAATACTGTTATAGCTATTTTTAAATAGCTTTTTATATGTTAAATTTAAACAATTCTCTTCGAATTTACTTTAAACAAAGTCTCAAATTTTTGTGAATATTTATTAAAGTTTAGGGTTTTTAGAAAATTAACAGTTAAATAAAGGAGGTGTAAAGTTATTTGTTTTAAAAAAAAAATAGCCACAACATTGTTGTGGCTATTTTTACTTTGAAGTAATTTTTTATTTAGTCGTTATAAACATTTGAACCATGTTCGTGAATATCTAATCCGTCAATTTCTTCTTCTTTGTTTACTCTTAATCCCATTATTTTCTTAAGGATGAAAAGTACCACAAATGTTGTTGCCATAGCCCATGCACCAATTGCAACTACTCCAGTAACTTGAACTCCTAATTTTTCAAATCCACCTCCGTAAAGTAAACCTCCGTCAGTAGCAAATACACCTACTAATATAGTACCTAAAGCACCACATACACCGTGTACAGAAACTGCTCCAACTGGATCGTCAATTTTAAGTTTTTTGTCGATGAATTCGATAGAGAAAACTACAGCGATACCACAAATTAATCCAATCCAAAATGCTCCCATTGGGCTAACGGCAGCACAACCAGCAGTTACACCTACAAGTCCAGCTAATACACCGTTTAATGTCATTGAGATATCTGGTTTTTTGTAAGTAATCCAAGTTACAAACATTGCAGCTAATGCTCCAGCAGCTCCAGCTAAGTTTGTTGTGATGAAGATTCCAGCTACAGCAATAGCGTTGTCTCCTGAGATAGCTAATTGAGAACCTGGATTAAATCCAAACCAACCCATCCATAAGATGAATACCCCTAAAGCTCCTAACATAATGTTGTGTCCAGGAATCGCATTTGAAGTTCCATCAGCATTGTATTTTCCAATTCTAGGTCCTACCATTGCAGCAGCTACTAAAGAAGCCCATCCTCCTACAGAGTGTACTACAGTTGAACCAGCAAAATCAGTAAAGCCCATTTGAGCTAACCATCCGCCTCCGTTCCATACCCAGCTTCCTGAGATAGGGTAGATAACTAAAGTCATCAATAAAGAGAAGAATAAGTAAGTTGTAAATTTTGTTCTTTCAGCAATAGCTCCAGAAACGATAGTTGCAGCAGTAGCAGCAAATACAGTTTGGAAGAATAAGCTATGCATATCAGCAGCAGTATCAAAAAACAAACTTGGTGTCCCAATAAAGCCGCTAATTGAATCTCCATACATTAAAGAGTAACCTATTGCCCAGAAAGCAACACTCCCAATACAGAAATCCATTAAGTTTTTCATTATAATATTTCCTGTGTTTTTTGATCTTGTAAAACCAGCTTCTACTAAGGTAAAACCAGCTTGCATGAAAAACACTAAAATTCCGCAGATCAATACCCACATTAAGTCTAATACAGCATTCGTATCCATAATATATATTTTATAAGTTAATTTTAAAAAAATGTTTTAGTTAACAGCGTCTGTTCCTTTTTCTTTAGTTCTGATTCGGTAAGTTTCGATAATGTCGTAAACAAATATTTTTCCATCTCCTACCATTCCTGTACCTGCAGCATTTAAGATTGCGTCAACAGTTCTTTCTAAAAAAGGATCAGAAACTACGATAGAAATGTATCTTCTTTGAATGTCAGTAGTACTGTAAGTGATTCCTCTGTATACGTGTCCTTCTTTTTCGTTACCAACTCCAGTAACATCCCAATAGGTGAAAAAGTTAACCTCAATTTGGTGTAATGCTTTTTTTACATCATCAAATTTGGATTTTCGTATCACTGCTTCGATTTTTTTCATAATAATTAGATTTAAATTGATTTATGGTAAAAGTTATTTTGTTTGTTATTTAAGAGAATCTCTTTGGTTAATTAAGTAATTGCTTTTGAAATTTGTTTTAGGGTAATTTGTTTTCTCATCTTTGATTCTGTTATATTAATAATTAGGTCGTGGACTTTTTTTTTGTTTTTTTATCCTTGCTGTTTTTTAAGGATTATTAATATTTCTTTGTTTTGTTATTGATAATGGCGAATTTATTAACTTTTGCTTTAAAAAAGCTAAAGAATTAGTATTTTTTGCTAAAAAGGATAAAGAATTGTCAATTACCGAAAATCAAATCAAAATAATAGATATTCTTTAATTTCAACTCTTATATTTTGATTTATTCACAAAATTATTTTAGGGATATGTATGTTTAAAATAGGGGTATGTTTCGTTTTTTGTTATTTAAATGCCTTTTTTGGTTAAATTTTTATAGATATTTTGTTATTGGTATCTAAAAAACAGGGGGTATGTGTAATTTTTTGTGTTTTTTGAATTAATTGTTGGTTGAAAAAAACTAAAACTGCTGATTTAATTATAAAAAAATAGATTTGTTCTTTTTTATCTCATTTTTACAATTGAAATGTTAAACATGAAACAACTATATGTTATTAATTATTTCGAAAAGGAATACAATAAATGGAGGGCGAGATTGATTAGAATTAATAATCTTAATTTATTTTCTATAAAGAGCTAATAATTCATTTAGAGGATAAATAACAAAACAAAGTATTTGTATGTAGTTTTGAATAAAGAGTTCTTTAAAATAGTCTTCTTTAGTTTTTGATAGGAAAGCACAAATCGGTATAAGATACTATCGATAAGAATAATCGATTTTATTTTTTATTAAAAAGAAAAACCCTTTTAGTTTGAATACTAAAAGGGTTCTGTTATAAGTTTGAAAGTTCTTATTATAATTTTGACATATTTGAAGCTAGTGTTTCAATAAATTTACCTATTGGACCTTTTACCATCATAGCCATCATAGGATTGAAGCTGCCTTCAAAATCAAATTGAACAGCACTGGAAGTTGCTGAAACGGAATCAATATTTGTGATTAATGTAAAAGGAACTTTGTCATTTGCAGCGCTAAAAACAATTTTGTTAGGTGCGGTTTTTTCGGTTACTTTTAATTGAATTTCCGGCATTCCTTTTAGACCAAAAAGAAAAGAATCTTCACTAATAACTTCAAACTTAGCAATGTTTTCAGGCATTAATTTTTCGAAATTTTTCATATCAGTCAATAAATCGAATAATTCTTGTGCTGATTTTTCAACGTTAACCTTTGGACTTTCTAAGTTCATGATATAGTTTGTTTATTTGGTAGCTTCTTGTCCCCAAGTAGATGGAGTAACGCTCCATTCTCTTAAGGTGCTTTCTTCTTTTTCGGTAATGTAATTTTTAGTAACCGCTAAATTTAAAAGGTTTTGGTAATTACTTAATGTATATAGATCTAATTTTGCATTTTTAAAGTTTGCTTCAGCAACATCAAATCCATAGGTAAATATAGCTGCCATACCTTTAATATTAGCACCTGCAGCACGCAATGCTTCAACGGCTAGTAAACTACTGTTTCCCGTACTAATTAAATCTTCAACAACAACTACATTTTGACCTTTTTGCAAGAAACCTTCTACTTGGTTTTGTCGACCGTGTTTTTTAGGTTCAGGACGTACATAAACAAAAGGCAATCCCATGCTTTCGGCAACAAGCATACCTATACCTATAGCTCCAGTAGCTACTCCGGCAATGACATCTGGTTTACCAAATTGTTTCTCAATATTTTTTGCAAATTCATCTCTAACATAATTTCTTATGGTTGGAAATGATAGTATTAGGCGGTTATCACAATAAATAGGTGATTTCCATCCAGAAGCCCATGTAAAAGAATTTTCAGGATTCAATTTAATTGCATTTATTTGTAAAAGCAATTCGGCTGTTTTTTCGGCTGTATCTTTATTAAAAATCATAGTACAAATGTATAAAGTTTTTGTGAACGACAAACCACTTTTTTTGACAAATAAAATCTCTAAAGAGACAGATTTTCAGTTGTTTTTATTGGAAAGTGTTGATATTAAGCAAATTATAGTTAAAATTTTTCAAAATAAAATTCAAAAAGCCTATCTCTATCATCCTGATGAAAAGGAGATTATGAAAACCTTGAAGGCTAAAATTCCTGTGAATAAAGCCGGTGGAGGACTGGTTTATAACAAAAAAGGAGAAGTGTTATTTATTTTTCGAAATGGGAAATGGGACTTACCAAAAGGAGGTGTCGAAAAAAAGGAAGAAATAGAGCATACTGCCATGCGAGAAGTGGAAGAAGAAACAGGAGTAAATCAATTGAGAATTATCAATAAACTCCAGAAAACGTACCATGTATTCAAGCGAAATGGCGTTTATAAGTTAAAAATAACCCATTGGTTTGAAATGTTTTCTGACTTTGAAGGAACTCCTCAAGGACAATTGGAAGAAGGAATTGAAAAAGTAGCTTGGATTCATCCTAATGACATTCCAGAAGTGTTGAAAAACTCTTATGAGAACATCAAATTATTATTTGAAGAAGAAAATATTATTCGAAGTTAGAAACTAGAATGCAGTCGACACTGTTCAGTCGGCAGAATTTAGAAAGAAGATTTCAGATTTAGAAAACTAAACATCTAATCTGGAATCTTTTTTTGTCTTCTGATTTCTAAATTTTGCCGACTGTTTTCTGGATTCTAAACACTGCCAACTTTTTCACTACATTTGCAAAATGAATAAAAATCAGCATTCCAACAATATACTTTTGAATTTAGGCATCGAGAACCTAAATGAAATGCAAGAAGCAGCACAAGAAACCATTTTGAATGAAAATAATGTGCTGTTGTTATCACCTACAGGTTCAGGAAAAACTTTGGCTTTCCTGATGCCTGTTTTAGAAATGTTACAGCCTGAAATCCTATCGGTTCAATGTTTAATTTTAGTTCCATCCCGCGAATTAGGATTACAAATTGAGCAGGTTTGGAAAAAAATGGGAACGCCATATAAAGTAAATGTCTGCTACGGTGGACATTCCATTGATACTGAAATTAAAAATTTAAGCAATCCGCCAGCCGTTTTAATAGGAACTCCAGGTAGAATTGCCGATCATATTGACAGAGGAAGTTTTCGTTTGGATAAAATTCAAACCTTAATTTTGGATGAATTTGATAAATCCTTGCAATTGGGTTTCCATGAGCAAATGTCTTTTATCATTGGAAAATTATCCAAGGTAAATAAACGTGTTTTAGTTTCGGCGACTTCTGATATTGAAATTCCAAAATACACCAGAGTAGTAAATCCGACCGTATTGGATTTTATTCCAGAAACCGAAGATGAGTCAAATCTTTCTACCAAACTGGTTATTTCTAAAGAAAAAGACAAACTAAATACTTTGTTCCAATTGCTTTGTTCGTTGCAATCCGAATCGGCAATTGTTTTTTGCAATCACCGTGATGCGGCTGAGCGTATTAGCGATACTTTAAACGAAAAAGGAATTTATTCTACTTATTATCACGGAGGAATGGATCAGGAAGAACGAGAACGGGCTTTAATTCAGTTTCGAAATGGAAGCGTCAGCTATTTAATCACGACTGATTTGGCCGCTCGTGGACTGGATATTCCTGAAATGAATCATGTAATTCATTATCATTTACCATTAAAAGAAGACGAATTCACCCATAGAAATGGACGTACGGCGCGTATGACAGCTACGGGAACAGCGTATATTATTGCACACGAATCCGAGAAAAAAATGGAGTATTTGGATTATGAAAATACCGCTGTTTTATCGGTTGAAAATGCGAAGTCTTTACCAAAAGCACCTCAATTTCAAACCATTTATATCAGTGGTGGAAAGAAAAATAAATTGAATAAAATTGATATTGTGGGCTTCTTTTCTCAAAAAGGAAAACTCGAAAAAGGCGATTTGGGATTAATAGAAGTAAAAGATTTTATTTCGTTTGCCGCAGTGAAATTTAGTAAAGTAAAGGATTTACTGCACAATATCAAGGACGAAAAAATGAAAGGCAAGAAATATAAAATTCAAGTAGCTCGAAACGTGATTAAGAAAGTAGAGGAGTAGTTTTTTAGTAATCAGTGATTAGCTTTTAAAAAAAATAAATCGTCAACAGCTAGCTGTTGACGATTTGTTTTTTTATTGCTCTTAAAAAGAAACTAGTTACTAATCACTAATTACTAGGTACTAGAAATTATATTTTCTTCACGTATTGCGTAATAATTACAATTTGCTGACCATCTACTTTTCCTTCAATATATTCGGCGTTTTCGTGGTCTAAACGGATGTTTCTAACAGCAGTTCCCTGTTTGGCCACCATGCTAGAACCTTTTACTTTTAAGTCTTTAATCAAAACTACTGAGTCACCATGTTCCAAAATCACGCCATTACTATCACGGTGAATGATTTTGTTTTCATCATCATCGCCTTCTCCGGTTGCTTTTGCCCATTCCAGCACATCGTCTTCCAGATACATCATATCTAATAATTCCTGTGGCCAGCCAGCGGAACGTAAACGGCTCAACATTCTCCAAGCCACCACCTGAACTGCAGTGTGCTCGCTCCACATACTGTCGTTTAAGCATCTCCAGTGATTTAAATCTTCGTTATCTGGGTTTTCAATTTGATCTTTGCAAGTTGGACAAGCTAAAATAGCTTCATCAATTCCACCTTTTTTGGTAGGAAGTACTTCGTAAACTTTAAGGTTCTCCGTTGCGCCGCAAAGTTCACATTTTCCTCCACTGCGTTTATTTAATTCTCTGTCTAAGCTCATTTTTTATTTTTTTGGCGAATGTACACTTATTGAGTACTTTTTGCAAGTTTAGTTTCTAGATATTAGTCCTTAGTCCTTAGTTTTTAGTCCTTAGTGTTCCGTCTACTATTTGTCAACTCATAACTCACAACTCACAACCGAAAACTACTTCACTCTTACCGCCTTTGGAACTAATAATTCATACTCACCACCATGACGCAATACATCACGAACAATACTCGAACTGATATATGAAGTACTGGCAGCAGTTAATAAGAATACGGTTTCTATTTTGGACAAATGTCTATTAGTGTGTGCAATGGCTTTTTCGAATTCAAAATCGGCGGGATTACGCAAACCACGAAGAATGAAATTAGCACCTATTTTTTTACATAAATCAATGGTTAAGCCTTCATAAGTAATAACTGAAACCTTAGGTTCATCTTTAAAAGTTTCTTCAATAAAGCGTTTGCGTTCTTCCAGTGGGAACATGTATTTTTTTTCTGCATTAATCCCAATAGCAATCACGATTTCATCAAATAGCGGAATTCCTCTTTTGATAATGTCTTCATGACCTCGAGTAATAGGATCAAAAGATCCCGGAAATATGGCTTTTCTCATTTTTTGAGTTACTAAGATTCTGAGAGGCTAAGTTACAAAGATTTTTTAGGAATGAACTTTACCCATATTTATTCTTTCCTTAGTATTGAGGTAATTATATCTTTTTTAAATAATTCTAGTAGTTCCTTTTTGGAATAGGTTTCTTTTTTGGTCGTATAGTTGTCTGGATTGTCTATTTCATCAATATTGGAAGATAAATAGGATTCAAAATCATTTTCCGTTGTATAAATCTTATTATGGGTTATTGAATCAATTTTTAAAGTCGAATAATAACCAGTATCCAATTTTAAAACATAAATATCGCCAGCTGTTGGATTATTGATTCTCTCTTTTGTTAGTTTGTTATTGTCAAAATAAGAGTTGATACTAAAAATGATAAATCCTGTTAGAATTATAATTCCAATATAAGTCCACCAAGGTGTTTTGGCTTCTTTTATTTCTTTTTGATTGAGTATTTTTTGTTTTTCATTTTCTGAAAAATCTTCAAAATCAAATTCTTTATTACAATTAGAACATTCGCATTCAAAAATTTTCCCAACTGCAAATAGAGGAACAAAAGTGATTTGGACATATTTAGAATAAATTTGGAAAGATAGTGAGTTTTTGCTTGAACAGTTTGTACAATTAAGTTCAGAAAGTTGTCCTTCCTGAATTAGAATTGTTTGATTTCCAACAAGTACCATCATAATTTATTCTGAATTGAAGGATTGAAGTTTATTATTAGCCACAGATTCAAATTCATCTTTTAAATCTGTGGCTTAAATATTTTGAAATTGTATTAAGTTAGCGCCAACTCAATAGCATTAGTAAATAAATCAGTCAAAGAAATTCCAGCTGCTGCAGCTTGTTGCGGAATCAAACTTTCGGTAGTTAATCCTGGAATGGTATTCATCTCGAGCATGTGTGGTTCATCGTTAACAATGATGAATTCGGAACGAGAGAAACCTTTCATTTTTAAAACTTCATAAGCACGTTTGGCAACAGCACCTACTTTTTGCGTCATTTCGTCCGAAAGTCGGGCAGGAGTGATTTCCTGAGATTTTCCTTGGTATTTGGCTTCGTAGTCAAAGAAATCATTTTCAGAAACAATTTCGGTAATTGGCAATACGATAATTTCTCCTTTGTAATTGATAACACCAACAGATACTTCTGTTCCGTCCAGGAAACTTTCAATGATAATTTCGTTGTCTTCTTTGTAAGCGGTTTCGATAGCAATTGGTAATTCGGCTTCGGTTTTTACTTTTGAGATTCCAAAACTCGATCCGGCTTTGTTGGGTTTTACAAAACAAGGCAAACCAACTTTGTTGATAATTTCGGTAGTGTTGACAATATCGCCATTATTTAAGTAATAAGAAATCGCTGTTTTGATTCCGTATGGTTTTAAAACCGACAATAAATCTCTTTTATTGAAAGTTAAAGCAGCTTGGTAATAATCGCAAGAAGTTTGTGGAATCCCTAATAATTCAAAATAAGCTTGCATTAAACCATCTTCTCCAGGAGTTCCATGAATGGCGTTGAATACACAATCAAAACTTATTTTACTACCGTTTACAGTTACTGAAAAATCGTTTTTGTCGATTGGGAATTCGTTGTCGGTATCATCCACATACACCCATTTTTCTTTGAAAATGTGAATGCGGAAACCGTTAAATTGGTTTTTGTCTAAAAAATTGTAAACTACGTTACCGCTGATTAGTGAAATTTTATATTCACTAGAATAGCCGCCCATGATAATGGCAATGTTTTTCATTTAGTTGCGTTTGTATTGTAAAAATCGATTTTTTTATTTAGCCCTGGTAGTAGCGGCATCCTTTTTTCCTGTTCTTTACAGGGAAAAAGATAGAGCGGATAACAGGAAAAAGCTCCTTATTCTAGTAATGACTAATGGCTAAGTTGCATTAAACAAAATTATCATTTTTTTTGAAACGAAATAGCTTTATCTTTGCCACCTATAAAAATTAATATATGAGTTTACGTAAATATCTTACTAGTCGTGTGTTTTTTACACAGCTTTTTCTTGCTGCTTTAATCATAGCTGTTTTGGGGTATCTTTTTATGCATTGGTTGACTTTTACAACCGATCACGGACATGAAATTACGGTGCCTGATTTGAGTAAATTGACGGAAGAACAGGTAGAAGAAAAGTTGGATGGATTGGATTTGGCTTATGTATTGCTGGACAGTATGGATTACAGAAGTGATTATCCAAAATACAGTGTAATTCAGCAGGACCCTTTGCCTGGCGAAAAAGTGAAGGAAGGAAGAAAAGTATATATTAAGATTAATAGTTCTGGTTTTTCATCGGTTAGAGTACCTGATTTGATTGAGAAAACCTATCGTGAAGCGGTACCTACTTTAAAAGCCTTAGGTCTAGAAGAAGGAACTATTACTTATATTCCAAATCTTGGAAAAGATATGGTTTTAGAAATGCGTTATAAAGGAAGAAATATAAAACCGGGTGATAAAGTTTTGAAATCCTCTAAAATTGACTTGGTTTTAGGAGATGGAAAAGCGAGTTATGAAGAAGATTTTGCAACAGATACAATAGCTAACCCTACAGAAGAAGAATTGCCAAATGAACAATAATATTGAGCAGATTGATCTAGACGAAGAGGAATTATTTGAACATTTTAAATTTGAAGTTCCAAAAGGGCAGGCTTTGTTGCGAATAGACAAATATTTGATGGGATTGATTCCCAATGCTACCCGAAATAAAATACAAAATGCCGCTAGCGAAGGCAATATTTTTGTAAATAATGCTACGGTAAAACCCAATTATAAAGTAAAACCTTTTGATATTGTAACGGTAATGCTGTCGCATCCGCCGTTTGAAAATCATGTGCTTCCTGAGAATATTCCGTTGAATATTGTGTATGAAGATGAGGCTTTGTTGTTAGTGAACAAAGAGCCAGGATTAGTAGTGCATCCTGGGCATGGAAATTACACGGGAACTTTAGTAAATGCTTTGGCTTTTCATTTTGAGAATTTACCAATGAACAGCAGCGAGCGTCCAGGATTAGTACATCGTATTGATAAGGATACTTCAGGATTATTAGTAATTGCTAAGACTGAAGCGGCGATGACGCATTTAGCGAAACAATTTGAAGCCAAAACAACCGAAAGGGAATATGTAGCTTTGGTTTGGGGAAATGTGGCTGAAGAGAGTGGAACGATTGAAGGAAACCTAGCGCGTCACTTGAAAGATCGTATGCAAATGGCTGTTTTTGCTGATCCAGAAATTGGGAAGCCAGCGATTACACATTATAAGGTTTTAGAGCGTTTTGGTTATGTAACTTTGGTTTCTTGTATTTTAGAAACAGGAAGAACACACCAGATTAGAGCCCACATGAAGCACATAGGACATCCGTTATTTAATGATGAACGTTATGGCGGTCATTTGATTCTAAAAGGAACAACGTTTACCAAATACAAGCAGTTTATAGAAAATTGTTTTAAAGCATTGCCAAGACAAGCTCTTCATGCTAAAACATTAGGTTTTGTGCATCCTAATACGGGTGAAATGATGCGCTTTGACACCGAATTGCCACAGGATTTTCAGGATTGTATTGAAAAATGGCGCAATTATTCGAAATCGCATCAGGCAGAAGAGGAAGAATAGTATACTGCTTTATTAAGAAAGAGAAATCCCGTTTTGACAGCTATCAAAACGGGATTTCTCTTTTTTTTTAGAATTAATTTTTGTTTGGACTAACATTAAAATTCAAAACATTTTCTTTAATGTATTTTTCTTTTCCCTCCACTTTTTCGGCGGTTACATTTTTTAGAAAAATGTTGCTGACTGGTAATTCTTTTTCACCTTTTATTCTAGAAATAAATTGAACATCTTTGGCTTTTACATTTTTAAGAAAAACATTGGATATTGGTGTTAATTTCCGTTCAATGGTTGGGACTAAATCTTTCCATTGGTACAATACATCTGTTTCGATTCCCAAAATGCCTAAGTCTATTTTTCCTGAAGTGACATTTTGGACATAGATATTATTGACAAATCCGCCTCTGCGTTCGTTTGTTTTTATAAACAAAAGATGGTTTAATTTGGCACCATCTATAACATTACAATTTTTAATAAATACATTTTCGATACCACCGGACAACTCACTTCCTAGCGCTACCAGCTGATGTCCGTTTTTTACGGTAAGGTTTCTGATAATAATGTTTTTTGAAGGAGTTTTCAATCTCCAAGCATCCTGATTTCGACCTGATTTGATTGAAATAGCATCGTCACCTTGATCTAAAATACAATTTTCTATTAATACGTTTTGTGACATTTCCGGGTCAATTCCGTCATTGTTATGGCCATGTGCAAAAACTTTAATTCCTCTTATGACAATGTCTTTTGACAGGTAAGGATGAACGGTCCAAAAAGGACTGTTGGTAATAGTGATATCTTCCACTAAAATATTTTCGCAACGGTTAAATTGAACAAATTGCGGACGAAAATTAGCGCTTCCGTTTACCATTTGGCGGTCTTCCACCGGTTTGTAGTAGGATGCCATCATGTATAAATTTTTTAAATTTTCCATGTGCTCTTTCGGTCTGGAAAACCATTTTTTCCAGACATCCATTTTGGCCTTAATTTCTCCTTCCCCGCTAATGGCAATATTTTGACATTGATAGGCATAAATTAGTGGCGAATAATTGTAACATTCCATACCTTCCCAAGTGGTGTGAACTGCTGGCAAATAATCATTCGGGTCTTCAGAAAAGAGTAATAAGGCATCTTTGTTTAGATGTAAATTCACAGAGCTTTTAAAATGAATTTTTCCTGTTAGCCATTCTCCTTCTGGAATAATTACAATTCCTCCACCTATTTTGTTCGCTTCGTCTATGGCCTTAGCAATGGCTAGAGTCGTTTTTTCTTTGTTGCCTATTACGGCTCCAAAATCAACGATAGATAGTTTTTTACATTTGCTAAAATCAGGAATATTAATTTTTGTAGTTCCAAATGGAGCTTTTACTTTTATGGTTTTTATGGTTACTTTAGAAGGTTCAATTGTAAATGCAAAAAGGCTAAAAGAAAGCATTAAAGTAGCACAAAATATTAAATTTTTCATGAATCGTTTTTTAGGTTAATAGAAAAATAAATTTTGAATGAATAGCAAATATATAAAAGCAAGTTTATTCAAGTATCCTGATTTTAAAACAGACAGCTCGACTAAAGTTGTTTAATCGAGCTGTTTTAAAAAAAAATAAATGAGTTTAAGCGGCTGGTTCTAAATGGGTGCTGATGGCTATTCTGTTCCAAGCATTGATGGTCACTACTGCCATAATAATTTGTGCAATTTGATTTTTGTCAAAAAATTGTTCGGCTTTAGCATAGGTTTCATCAGACAGTCCTTTATTAGAAATTAAGGTGATTTCTTCAGTAATGGCTAAAATTATTTTTTCTTCTTCAGAGAATAACTGGGTTTCGCGCCAAGCATTTAAAAGAAAAATACGTTGGGTAGTTTCGCCATATTTAAGGGCGTCTTTAGTGTGCATGTCAATGCAAAAAGCACAGCCATTGATTTGAGAAGCACGAATTTTAATAAGTTCTTTTTGGATTTTAGACAATTGAATTGTGGCTAAATAACCTTCTAATGCATACATTGCTTTAAAAGCTTGTGGTTCTGTTTCGTTAATGTTTACTCGCATGATTATTGTTTTTATATTTTAATAGAACAAAGTTCTGCAATAAGAAACGGTAAAAACTTAAACTGGTTTAAGAACGTCTTTTTTTTCTGATTTCGCTTAGATATTCGGGAGAAAAACCTAGAAAAGATGCTATCAGGTATTGTGGAATACGTTGTACAAATTCGGGATGATTTTTACAAAGGTGTTCGTAAAATTCTTCTTTTGTAAAATCATATAAATATTTGATTCTCATTTGCGAAGCGGCATAAGCTCGTTGATAGATAAATCTAAAATAGCGTTCCATTTTAGGAAACTGTTCTAGTAATTTTTCTTGATTTTCTCTGTCAATTATAAGTATTTCTGAGTTTTCTACGGCTTGGATGTAAAATGAAGTTGCTAATCCATGTTCATAGGCTATATTATCCGTAATCCACCAGTTTTCGATAGCAAATTCGGTGGTTTGTTCGATTCCTTTATCGTTGATAAAAAATTTTCTCAAGCATCCTTCTAATACAAAAAAATGTTGCCTACAAATGGTACCTTCTAATAGTATGTTATCTTTTTTTGAAACTTTTTTTGTTTTGAAAAATGTAGTAATAGTAAGGAACTCTTCATCATTTACTGTGATGAATTTTTCGAGATGTGTTCTAAATCTTACTAGCATGATTTTTAGTTTTTCTCAAATTTAGGAATAAAAATGTATTTCAAGAGTCTTATTTCAATAGTGCAAGGATAGTTTTCTAAATGGAATTGTGTATTTTTAGCTATCAAATAGGTGGACTTATGCAGGATCAAATGAAAGATATTAAACCTAGCTATGAAGAATTACAAGCTATGGTACAAGTTCAGGAGTTGAAAATACAAGCAATTGAAAAGGATTTAGCTGCTCAAAAAAATATTGTAAACGAGCTTAAGAATAATATTACAGCATCTTCTGTGTCCATTTATTCGTTGTCAATAAAAAAAGATGGAAGTTTATTTTACAACTACATCTGTGGGGCTGTTGATGCCGTTTATGGTTTGGATTTTTCAGAGAAAGACAATACTGTTGCTTTATTTTTTGATAAAGTTCATGAAAAGGATAAGAAGTATTTATTAGACACTATTAATAATGCTAAATCAGATTTAACACCAATAGACATAGAATACCGATATCTTCATCCTGTAAAAGGTATGATTTGGCACGACATGCATATTAGTTCTAGTATTGATAACGAAGGAACTATTGTATGCTATGGTGTGGTTTCAGAAATTACAGATAGGGTTTTGTTTGAGCAGAAAATCAATAAAGCCAAACGCTTGTACCTTTTTATTAGTAAAATAAATCAACTTATTGTTCGTACTAAAAATAAAGGACAGCTTTTTGAGGAAGTTTGTGATGTAGCCGTGGAGGTTGGGAAATTTAAAATGGCTTGGGTAGGACTAATTGATTTTGAAACGCGAAATGTGATTCCTGTTGGTATGTCTGGTGATGCTGAAGAGTATTTGAAAGAAATAACAAATATTTCGATTAATCTAGACAAAAAAGCAGGAAAAGGCCCTGCGGGAACAGCTATTAGGCAAGGAAAGTATCAGGTTTGTAATTCTGTTGAAGATGAACCTTTAATGGAACCATGGAGGGATGCCGCATTAAAAAGAGGATTTCAGTCTCTAATAGCAATTCCTATTAAAACCTTCGAAAAGACAATAGGTGTTTTTGTAATTTATTCAGTTGAGAAAAATTACTTTGACGAGGAAGAAATTCAATTATTAGATAAGGCTGCCAGTGATGTTACTTTTGCATTAGAAGTTTTTGAAAAAGAAACAATGCGTAAACAAGCAATAGAAGCTGTGGCGCAAAGCGAAAAAAGATTTCATACACTTACTGAAGTTTCTCCAGTAGGTATTTTTAGAACCGATTTGACGGGAGCTACTACTTATGTCAATCAGCGTTGGACTCAAATAGTAGGTATTGGTTACCAGGAATCATTAGGTAATGGATGGTATTTGGCCATACATCCTGAAGATCAGATTAAATTGTATAATGAATGGAAAAAAGTAACCGCAGAGCGCATTCGATCCATATTAGAATATCGTTTTATAAAACCTGACGGAAGTATTATTTGGGTAATAGGGCAGGCAACACCCGAGACCGATGCCGAGAATAAGATTATAGGATTCATAGGTACTATTACTGATATTACGGAAAGGAAAAAGGCCGAAAACAAGTTTTTTAAGACTAGTAAAAAAATGGAAGCCATTATAGAGGCCATTCCAGATATGATGTTTGAAATTGATTTGGAAGGCAAAATATATAATTATCATTCTCCTAATAATGATTTGTTATTAATGCCACCATACATGTTTATTGGGAAAAAAATCGATGAAGTATTGCCTCCAGATGCGGTTTTGGTTTGTCATTCTGCTTTGAATGAGGCAAACCAAAAAGGTTTTTCTAGAGGAAAACAATATTCGTTAGATTTACTTTCTGGAAAATTTTGGTTCGAATTATCATTAGCTCCCATGAAAGAATCTGAAAAAAGGGAACAACATTTTATTGTGATTTCTAGAGATATAACCGAACAAAAATTGGCCGATGAAGCTTTGGTAAAAAATAAAGAAAGGTATCGAGGCTTATTAGAAAATTTAGAGGCAGGAATCGTTGTACACGATGATAAAGGGAAAATTATTATGTGTAATAGTAAATCGGCTGAATTATTAGACTATTCAGTTGAGGAATTAATGTCTGGAAATGAAGCATTGTTACAGTGGAATTTTTTAAACGAAGATTTTTCAGAAATGCTTATGGAAGATTTTCCAATTAGTCAAATTTTGTTTACCAAAAAGCCCATTAAAAATTATCCCTTAGGCATAAAAAAAAGAGATCAGGATGAGGTCGTTTGGGTTTTAGTTAATGGTTTTCCAATGTTTTCCGAAGATGGAGAAATACTAGAAGTCGTGATTAGTTTTATCGATATCAGTGAACAAAAACAGATGAATTTTGAAATTCAGAAGTCGAAAGAAATTGCAGAAAAAGCTAATAAATCCAAAACAGATTTTTTGGCCAATATGAGTCACGAAATACGAACACCTTTGAATGGAATTATTGGTTTTAGTTCTTTATTAATGGAATCGGGATTGAAAGAACCCCAGAAAGAATACATTCATACCATTAATGAATCGGCTGCCACTTTGATGGATATTGTAAATGATATTTTGGATTTTTCTAAAATTGAAGCAGGAAAATTGGAATTAAAAATAGAAGAAATCGATCTTTTAGCACTGGTCAATCAGGTTATTACTTTGTTTAAATACCAAGCCAGTCAGAAACAAATAAAACTAGAGTTGTATATAGAGCCAGATGTTCCTCAGTTTCTTTATGCAGATCCTTTGCGATTGAAACAGATTGTTATCAATTTGGTAGGGAATGCTATTAAATTTACTCAAAAAGGTAAGGTTCAATTGGAAGTTAAAAATCTTATGTCGCTTGAAGCGGATTATGTATATCTCATTTTTTCTGTAAAAGATACCGGAATTGGTATCAAAGAACAAAATCAGGCCAAAATATTTCATTCTTTTGTCCAGGAAGATACATCAACTAGTCGTCAGTTTGGAGGTACAGGATTAGGATTGGCTATTTCGAATCAGCTTTTAGGATTAATGAATTCTTCGTTAGAATTAGAGAGTACTTTTGGAAAAGGAAGTAATTTTTATTTTACTGTTAGATTGAAAAAATCAGAAATTAAAATTAAACGAGAACATCCTATGAATGGAGAAATCATAAAGAAAAATATTTTTGGAACTAAGAAGATTTTAATTGTTGAGGACAATAAGATTAATATGTTTTTAGCTAAAACTTTAATAAAAAAAATAATGCCAGAGAGTATCATTGTGGAAGCAATTGATGGCGATGAGGCGGTAACACAATACAAAATGCATCAGCCGGATATCATTTTGATGGATATCCAAATGCCTAATAAAAACGGATTTGAGGCTACCTATGAAATTAGGAAAATAGAACAAAATAGATTTACTCCAATTATAGCTTTAACAGCAGGAATTTTTGTGGAAGAAAAAGAAGAATGTCTAAAGTCTGGGATGAATGATTATCTTGCAAAACCAATAAATGTAAATGATTTAGAGTCAATCATGTATAAGTGGCTTACGGATTAATTGGTTTTTTTATAACTCCACACCGCCAAAGAATTTATCAAAACCGCATAAAAACAAATGACGCAAAAAGGTTTGGTTATATCTTCAAGCCGGGCTCCTTTGAGCATCACCATTCTAATAATTTCTACAAAATAACGGATAGGATTGAATAAAGTAATTTTTTGAGCCCAATTGGGCATACTTTCAATAGGCGTAAATAAACCGCTCATTAGGATAAAAATAACCATAAAAAACCAGGCTATGAACATGGCTTGTTGTTGAGTTTCGGTAAAATTAGAAATAAACAAGCCAATTCCTAAAACCACAAGTAAATAGACTGAAGTAAAAAAGTAAATAAGAAGCACACTGCCTAAAATTGGAATACTAAAAACCAGTTTTGCAATTGCTAAACCTATTGTTAAAATAACTAATCCCAAGATCCAAAAAGGAAATAATTTTCCAATGATAAATTGGTATTTTTTGATGGGAGTGACATTAATTTGTTCCAAAGTTCCTATTTCTTTTTCCCGAACAATATTCATTGAAGAAAGAAACAGAGTAATCATAGTTACTAGTAATACTAATATTCCGGGAACCATTAGTGTTTTGTAATTTAAAGTATTATTGTACCAAAAAGAAGGTATTGTAACTATGTTTTGAGCAGGAACAAAAGAAGCGTCATTGTATTGATAAAGTTGGCTTCGTATTTTTTGATTGTAACTGTTGATGATTTGAGAAATATACACGTTTTCAACTCCAGCTGCTGCGCCATCAATAGCATTGATACTAACTGATAAATTGGTTCTTTTTTCGGTCAAAAGATTACGCTCAAAATGGTTAGGGATTTCCAGAATCACATCTACTTTTCCTTTTTGCATTTGCAAATCAGCTTCTTTTTTAGATGAAAAACTTTCGAAACTAATGAAATAATTTGAAGATTGGAACTTATTAATTAGTTCTCTTGAAGATTTTGAATGATCATTATCAATGTATGAAAACCGAATATTTTTGACTTCAAAACTGGCAGCATTGGATAAAATGAGCAGTTGAATAAAAGGCATCACAAAGAGAATAGGCAACATGGTTTTGTTTCTAAAAATTTGTCGGAACTCTTTTTGTATGATGAATAAAATGGTTTTCAAAATCTTTAATTTTAAAATTATTCTAATCTGATTTTATAGTTTTTGATACTCAGCAAAATGAAAAATAATGTCATTCCGATGAGAATCAAAGTTTCTTTCCAAATAATAGAGAAACTGGCACCTTTGAGCATGATGGCTTTGATAATAATAATGAACCATTTAGCCGGGATTATATTGCTGATAATTTGCAAGGGTAGGGGCATACTGGATATTGGGAAAATAAATCCGGATAAAATAATTACAGGAAGCATCAGCCCCATTAATGACATCATCATAGCAGTTTGTTGCGACTGAGCTACGGTTGAAATTAAAATTCCAAGCGACAAAGCGGTTATGATAAAAAGAATGCTTTCTAAGGCTAATAAAAATAGACTTCCCTGTATAGGCATTCTAAAAACGAAAACTCCTAAAACAATAATTACAGAGGCATTGATAATGGATAGAAATACATACGGAAACACTTTTCCCAAAATAACTTGCAAAGGATTCAGCGGTGAAACTAATAAAACTTCCATAGTACCTAATTCTTTTTCTCTTGTAATGGAAATCGAAGTCATCATTGCGGAAACTAACATTAAAATAACCGTCATTACACCCGGAACAAAAGTAAAAACACCTTTTAATTCAGGGTTGTAGTACAGCTGAGTTTGAGTGTCAATTTGAAAATTTTGACCATTAATTGTGTTCTTTTCTTGAATATGATTTTGTAAAATGGCATTGATATAATTTGTAATCGTATTTGCAATATTAGGGTCGGTGGCATCAGTAATTACTTGTACTTTTGCAAAACTTGTCGTTTGTAGGTTTTTGATAAAATTATTTTCAAAAATCAATATGGCTTTTACTTTTCCTTTTTCAAAAATGGATTGTATTTGGTTTTCACTGCTAATTTCCTGTTTGATTTGAAAGTACTTTGAAGTACTGATTTTGTTAATAATTTGTTGAGTTTCTTTGTCTTTTGATTTATCCAAAATAGCAATTTTTACATTGTTGATTTCGTTTGTAATGGCAAAACCAAACAGCATAATTTGAACTATCGGCATCCCAAAAAGAATAAACATCGAGCGTTTATCTCTAAAGATGTGATAAAATTCTTTTTTTACAAAACCTAGAAATCGTTTCATACTTTTTATTCAATGTTTCGAGCTAATTTCAAGAATACCTCGTTCATAGAGGCAACCTTGTAATGTCGTTTTAGATTTTTTGGAGCGTCAAGTGCTTCAATTTTTCCTTCCACCATGATGGAAACACGGTCACAATATTCGGCTTCGTCCATATAATGTGTGGTTACAAAAATGGTGGTTCCTTTATCGGCTTGGGCATAAATCATTTCCCAGAATTGTCTTCTCGTAATAGGATCAACGCCTCCGGTGGGTTCATCCAGAAAAACAATTTTGGGTTCGTGCAACAAGGCTACCGAAAAGGAAAGTTTTTGTTTCCAGCCTAAAGGCAAATCGCCCACGAGTTTGTTTAAAGCATCTTCCAATCCTAATTCACGAACTAATTGCTCTGTTTTTTCTTTGATTTGAGTTCTGCTTAAACCATAAATTCCACCAAAAAAAGTAATGTTTTCTTTGATGGTCAAATCATCATACATGGAGAATTTCTGACTCATATAGCCAATACTTTTTTTAACCATTTCGGTATTTTTTTTGACATCAAAACCAGCTACTAAAGCTTCGCCAGAAGTAGGTTTTGAAATACCAATTAGCATTTTCATGGCGGTGGTTTTTCCGGCTCCATTAGCTCCCAGGAAACCAAATATTTCTCCCTTGTAAACTTCAAATGAAATGTTGTTTACAGCTGTAAAAGAATCAAATTTCTTGCTGAGGTTCTGTACCGAAATGATTTTTTCCTGACTCAAAACTTATTGATTTAGTGTTGTTAAATCCATAAAAATATCTTCAATGCTGATTTGGGATTGTGCAATCGTAATTTCGCTATGATGACGTTCTTTGAGATAATTTTCTAATGCTATAGGATTAAAATCCTCTTTTTTATCAATATAATGAATGTATTCTCCAAAAGCATAAACACTGTATTGACTGCTGTATGCTTTTAAATCCAGAATCAATCGGTGAGTGTTTTTGGTTTTAACATTATAGATTTTCTTGTTATAAGTGGCAACAATAGTTTCAGGCGTGTCAATTTTTAAAATTCGTCCTTTTTGAATCAACGCAATTCGGTCGCATAAAGCCGCTTCATCCATGTAAGGAGTCGAAACTAATATGGTTATTCCTTTTTTTTGCAGGCGTTTCAGCATTTCCCAAAATTCTTTTCTGGAAACCGGATCAACTCCTGTGGTAGGTTCGTCCAGAAATAATACTTTTGGTTTGTGAATTAAAGCGCAGCATAAAGCCAATTTTTGTTTCATTCCGCCCGAAAGTGCGCCAGCTTTTCTATCTTTAAAAGGTTCAATCTGAATGTAAATCTCTTTAATTAATTCGTAGTTTTCTTCGAGTGTCGTTCCAAAAATAGTGGCAAAAAAGTTTAAGTTTTCGGAGATGGTCAAATCCTGATACAAAGAGAATTTGCCCGGCATATAACCAATGTGTTTTCGAATGTCTTTATAGTCTTTTATCACATCAAATCCAGCTACTGTTGCTGTTCCTTCATTTGCCAATAAAACAGTGGTTAGAATTCTGAAAAGCGTTGTTTTTCCAGCTCCATCAGGGCCTATGAGTCCAAATAATTCTCCTTCCTGTACTTCAAAGGTAATATCAGAAACCGCCAAGGTATTTTGGTAGGACTTGGATATATTTTGAACCTGAATACTCATATTTTTGTTAGGAGTTTATGGTTTGTAGCTTATAGTTATCTAACTGCCTTCTAACTTCTGACCTTTAACTTCATCTAATCCACATTTCGGCAGGCATTCCTATTTTAAGAGCACCATCATTTTTTATGGTCACTTTTACGGCATAAACCAGATTCACACGTTCTTCTTTAGTTTGAATCACTTTTGGAGTAAATTCTGCCGAAGATGAAATCCACGAAATTGTTCCTTCATAATTTTTCATTTCAGCATTGGAATCAATTTTCACGTTGACTTTTTGACCTATTTTTATTTGCGGCAATTGGGTTTCGCTTACATAAACACGCAAAGTCATTTCAGAAATATCGGCAATTTTATACAAAGGTTTTCCAAAAGCTGTAATCTCATTGGGTTCAGCATATTTGGCCAAAACAGTTCCTTTTATAGGATTGATGATATGACTTTTTTTAATTTGGTCGTCAATTTTTTCAATTTGTGCATCAATAGATTTGGCTTCGTTTATAATGGGAGCATTTTGTGTTTCTACACTATTTATTTGCTGTTTCAATACATTTACTTTTCCGTTTATTTCGTCAAGTTGTCGTTGAGTAGCGGCATTTTCGGCAAACATATTTTGAATCCTTTTTTGCTCAATCAAAGCAGTTTTTAACTGTTCTTGCAAGATGCTGTTTTGCGAAAGCACATTTTCCGATTTTGAAGCAATTGTATTTTTTGTTGCTAGTAATTGTAGTTTGCTTAAATAGAGTTGGGTAGTATCTATTAAGCCAATTTGAGTGTTGGTTTCCAGTAGATTTCCTTCTTCAACAGTAAAAGAAAGTAATTTTCCATTGGCTTCCGCCGAAATTGTTACTTCTGTAGCTTCAAAATTCCCGTAACCATCTGCTTTTTCATTGTCTTTGTTACAAGAAATGAAACTACTTAAAATTAAAAGTGTGATTATTTTTTTCATGCTATTTTCTTTAATTTCCCTGAATGGTTTTATAATTGGCTTGCGCCAAAAGCAATTGAATTTCATGTAATTTATAATTGATTTTTGCTTCATACAATTGTGTAAATTCTACAAGATAATCTGAAGCTGTGATTACTCCGTTTTTCAATTGCGCATCCGAAGATTTTAAAACAGAATTTCTTAAATCAATAATTTCCGAATCGCTTGTCATAATTTCTTCCAATTTTTGAATCTCATGATTGATTTCCTGTAATTGCAAATTGTTATTAAGTAAAAAAGTTTCTTTTTCGCTAGAAACCATATTTTCTGAAATAGCGAGTATTTCTTTGTCTGTTTTTGATTTGTTCCAATCGAATACATTCCAATTGGCTTTTAATCCCACCATATAAAAGGTTTGAAAGGAATTATCCAGCATGTTCAACCCTGGATTTCCATATCCCGCCTGACCAAAAGCCTTTACTTTTGGCAATTTATTTTTTACAATCACATTTTTAGAAATTTCAATTTGTTCGTTTTGTAAATCGTAAAGTTTGAGTTCAGGGCGATTACCATTATTATCTGGAGCCCAATTAGATTCTGGTTTTAAGAATGAGGTGTTTTCTTCAAAACGGCTATTGGTTAGTAACGAAAGGCTTTCTAAAGCTCTTTTTTTGTCAAATTTTATTTCGCTGAGTTGTTGCTGGATTTTTAAATTTTCAGCTTCCAGTACTTTCTCTGATGATGGAAGTATTGCCCCAAATTTCACCGCTGATTTTACTTCCGTAATTTTCGTTTTTAATTGTTCTTGTTTGGCTAATAAAATCGCTTTTCGTTCTTGTAATAGAAAAACAGAAAAATAGAGTTGGTTGATTTTCAATTTTAATTGGTACAAAGAAACCGCTATTTGTTGTTGCTGTACTTTATTTTGAGTTGTCTTTAGTTGGGTATTTAGGTTGTGCAAACCACCATTGTAGATGATTTGATTGACATCAAGTGTAGCGCGATACTGGTCTTTATTTAGCGGATCAATGGTAGAATTTGGAATTTTAATGGGTACTTGAGTGACCTCCGATTGATAAGTAGCTTGCGCATTCAAATCTATTTTTGGGAGGTACTCTTTATCCAAATTTTGAATTTCTAAACTCGATTTTTTAGCCAATAAATCATTTTGTTTGGCCAAAGGATAGTTTTTATCCACAAGATTGTAGCATTCTTCTAAAGATACCTTTTGTTGCGCTAGTGCGACAAAAGGAACTAAGAATAGCAATATAAAGCGGGTTGATCTCATTTTTTTATCAAATTTATGATGTCTTGTGCGATACTGGTTTTTCGTTCTTCCATCATATTACTGAATTCAGAGTCATTAATATGCAATATGCCTTTGACCATTGTTTGTGCTGCAAATGGGAAAACTGTCATCGAAAAGATGTTTAGTAATAATTGTTTGGGATCAATCGGTTTGATGATTCCTTGCTGAATTTCTTTTTCAATTTGAGTTATTAAAACAGCCGGATGAGGTTTGTTTTCATGGTTCAAAATAGCCATTACAAATTCCGGATTGTTATTCATTTCCTGGATTATAAAAGGCGGTAAATAAGGATTTTCGATTACAAAAGTGATGTATTCCTTTGTAAACTGCTTAATTTTTTCAAAAACCGTTTTTTCCGAATTAAAAATAGTATTGATTTGAGGTGCCAGTTGACTGAAAGCTTTCATAAAGACAGCTTCAAAAAGGAGTTGTTTATTCTTGAAACAATAATGCAACATGGCTTTATTAATACCAGCTTCATCTGCGATTTCCTGCATTCGCGCACCTGCAAAACCTTTTTTTTGGAAAACAATTCGAGCGGCATTAAATATTTTTTCTTCGGTGGACATTTTGTTTTAACTGTTTGGTTTAACCATTTGGTTAGTAAAGGTATAAAAAAAAAGTAATCGGTATTACTTTTTTTCTTTTTTTATCAATGAGTTAGAAACTAATCCGCCCAGAATAGCTCCATAAATTGTAGCATTTATAGGTCTTGAAGTAATCATACAAGTTCCTGTGATGCAACCTACATAGCGGTAATACAAATATCCGGCTACTGCACCTATTAATATCCCTATGCGTGTGATTATGATGGATTTTTTGTTCATTTTATACTTTTTTCTTTGACAACATTAACGATAGTGTTTTTATCAACTACACCTGATTGTCTCCATAATTGTTTTCCTTTTTGAAACAAAATCATGGTTGGAACGCCACGCACTTGGTATTGCGCTGCTATTTGTTGATTTTTATCTACATCAATTTTTATTATCGAAATTTGTTCGCCTAATTGATCTTTTACTTCTTTTAAAATAGGACTTAGCATTTTGCATGGTCCGCACCAAGTTGCAAAGAAATCGACTAAAATAGGTTTTTCAGATTGTATGAGTTGATCAAATCTAGTGTTCATGTTTAGAATTTTTATTTGTTGGAATTGTGCATCCGTTTAAACTACATCCGGTATTAAAAATGGCTTGAAAAAGAAAAAACGCAGCCATTACTCCAAATAGGATTTCGCGATACTGAAAAGCCTGTTGCAGGGAAAATAACCCAAATGCTAATCGAATCCAACGCATGATGTGCCAGTTTGTAAATAATAATTGTTTCATGGTGCTACCGGAGTGATTTTATATTTTTCATCGTATGAAACTATTTGCTGAAGCAACTCTAGCGGGATGGTCTTTTTACTTACTATCAGTATTTCGCTAAAGTTAGTATTCATGCTTACATTTAGAACATTGTCTAAAGCAGCAAATTTTGAAGAAACGGTTTCCATACAACCACTACAAGTGATTCCTTCAAAATGGTAAAGTTGAACGGCAACTGCATTGTTCTTTCTCAGTTCAAAAAACAATTCAGTGTTTTTTCTTGGTTCTACTGAATCTTGGGCTGTTTCCATTTTTTCAATATAAAAAGCTTCTTTGAAAAGCATTTTATACTCCTTTTTATTGCCACCAAAAGGGGGGCTTACTTCAAAATCACGATTAAAAAGCAAACCGCTTAATGTGCCGTTTGGGGCTAAAAGCTGATGCATTTTCCAAGCGTATTTTTGACGCATAAAAGGTGGAAGTGCACATAAAAAGGTTTGTTCGATAATCAAATCATATTGACCCTGATGTTCAAAAAAATCACTTAATAGAATTTTGATATTAGGATTATCTGTAAATTTTGATTGCAATAAAGAGACCAAAGTAGGTGCAATATCAATTACAGTAATGTTGGTAAATCCTTTGTCTAAAAGATATTCTGCTTCATAAGTGTTTCCGCAACCTGGAATTAATACCCGAAAATCCTTGTTTGTTAAAGTTTCGATATAACTACTGATGGGAGGAGCAATTTGCCCTAGATCCCATCCAGTAGTTTCAGATTTATATTGTGCATCCCAATAATTTTGATCCAAAGGACTCTCGCAGGCTATGGTACAGCATTGTTCTTTATTTGCAATCATTTTAATGACTTATTTTCTTTTTGTTTGTGTTAATTCCCCAAGGTGTATACATTGGACAAAAATTAATAGAAACAGTAATTAAGAGGATTGCTGCCATTGCTAAGAAGAAGATACCTAAATTTCCTGTAATAACATTTGTAAAATATAATGTTGCAAATGTAATAGCGACAATTACACGGATTGTCTTGTCTGTTTTTCCCATATTATGTTTCATGATTTTTACAATTTTAAAGTTACTAAAACAGTTGATAATTAGATATAAATTTACGGATAAATCTGTTTAAAATCAAGTGTTTAGGGTTTTGCTTTGGCATACAAAATTAGTTTTTGGAACTGCTGTTTTTGCAATGGCATTAAATCCTCCTTCTATTTCGCTGAAATTTCTAAAACCTCTGGCTTGTAATATTGAAGCAGCAATCATGCTTCGGTAACCACCGGCACAGTGCAGATAAAAAGGTTCTTGCGGATTAATGTCTTTTATCCAATCATTGATATAAGCTAATGGTTTTGAATATGCCTCTTCTATATGTTCAGCAGCATATTCACTTTCTTTACGAACATCAATGATTTTACTTTCGCCAATTTTTACTTCTTTAGCAAAATCATCAGTTGTAATTCTATGAATAGTATCAATTTCTTTTCCTGCTTTTTTCCAAGCTTCAAAGCCTCCTTCTAAATGTCCAAGGATGTTATCAAAACCTACACGACTCAATCGAGTTACTGATTCTTCTTCTTGGTCGATTTCGGTTACTAAAATAATAGGCTGTTTTACATCAGCAATTAAAGCTCCAACCCATGGAGCAAAGTCACCTTCGATTCCAATATTAATAGATTGCGGAATAAAACCTTTAGCGAAATCTGAGTTTTTTCGGGTATCTAAAATTAAGGCTCCACTTTCATCAGCAACAGCTTCAAATTCTTCAGCTGAAATAGCAAGCATTCCATGGTTTAAAACGCTTTCAAAGCTTTCATAACCTTGTTTGTTCATAGCAACGTTCATTCCAAAATAAGCCGGAGGAGGTAATAAACCATCCGTTACTTCCTTAATGAATTCAGCTTCAGTCATATTGGCTCTTAACGCATAATTTGTTGCTTTTTGATTTCCAATAGTAGAAACGGTTTCTTTACTCATGTTTTTACCGCAGGCACTACCGGCTCCGTGCGCTGGATATACAATTACGTCATCTGGCAAAGTCATAATTTTATCTCTTAGCGAATGGAATAAGGTTGCTGCCAGCTGTTCTTGTGTCATATGAGCTGCTTTTTGAGCCAAATCTGGTCGTCCAACATCGCCAATAAACAAAGTGTCTCCTGAGAAAATAGCGTGTTCCTTGCCATTTTTATCAATTAGTAAATAAGTAGTACTTTCCATGGTGTGTCCAGGAGTGTGTAAAGCTTTTATTGTTACATTTCCAATTTTGAATTCCTGACCGTCAGTGGCAATTATGGCTTCAAATTCAGGTTTAGCCGTCGGTCCGTAAACAATTGGTGCTCCTGTTTCTTTACTTAAATCTATGTGTCCCGAAACGAAATCGGCATGGAAATGTGTTTCAAAAATGTATTTTAGTTTTACATTGTCACGCTCTAAACGCACAAGGTAAGGCTGAACTTCACGCAATGGGTCGATAATAGCTGCTTCTCCATTAGAAGTAATATAATAAGCTCCCTGAGCTAGACATCCAGTATATATTTGTTCTATTTTCATAATCACTTTTTTTAATTTAATATAGCAAAGATAAAGCTTACATCAGGGGTATATAGTGACTAAAGTTACATAAAGAATTCTAATTGTGTTTTTTGTTTAAAATAGTAAAAAAGCGAATTAAAACAGTACTTTTTATAAGGCTTTTCGAAGCATTTGAGTTAAATTTGTGCTATCAAAAAAACTCCTTTCTATGGAAGAAATGCTCTTTTATGACCGAATGCAATTTGCATTTACTATCACCTTTCATTATTTATTTCCGCAATTGACAATGGGACTTTCGTTAATAGTTGTTTATTTCAAATGGAAATTTCTAAAAACCAACGACCCGCATTATAACAAAGCCACTCATTTTTGGATGCGAATATTTGCGCTCAATTTTGCAATGGGTGTGGTAACCGGAATTCCGATGGAATTTCAATTTGGAACCAATTGGGCTAAATTTTCGGAACTTACTGGAGGAATTATCGGGCAAACTTTAGCTATGGAAGGAATGTTTTCGTTTTTTCTTGAATCCTCTTTTTTAGGAATGTTTATTTTTGGAGAAAAAATTCTTGGTCATCGATGGCATTTTGTAACCGGATTATTGATTTGTTTAGGATCTTGGGCCAGTGGATTTTTAATCATTGCAACACATTCCTGGATGCAGCATCCTGTGGGCTATGAAGTATTGGAAAACGGAAAGTTTGTACTGACTAATTTCTCGGCTTTGTTTACTAATGTTTGGTTGTGGCCTTCTTATTTGCATAATCAGGCTGCTTCTATGGTGACTAGTTCTTTTGTGGTTGCAGGAATTGGTGCTTTTTATATTTTGCTAAATAAAAATGTGTCTTACGGAAAATTGTTTTTGAAAACAGGGGTTGTTTTTGGATTGATTTCGAGTATTATTGTGGCGATGCCAACAGGTGATTTATTGGCTAAAAATGTAGTAAAACATCAACCTGTGACGTTTGCAGCAATGGAAGGGATTTTTCATACGGAGAAAAAAGGTGCTGAAATTGTTCTTATTGGGCAACCTGATGTAAAAGACAAGAAGTTAGATAATAAGATTGCAGTACCTAATGTTTTGAGCTTTTTAACCTATGGCAATTGGGATACTGAAGTAAAAGGATTAGACCAATATCCTGAAGATGTACATCCAACCAATATTTCTGGATTGTATTATGCCTATCACATTATGGTAGGTTTAGGAACCTTATTTATAGGAGTAATGGTGCTGGCAGCTTTTCAGCTCACTCGAAATAAATTGTTTGGAACCAAATGGCTTTTGTGGGCATTTATGTTCCTGATGCCATTTCCTTATATCGCAAACATTACAGGATGGTATACTTCGGAATTAGGAAGACAACCTTGGTTAGTATATGATTTATTGCGAACAGCTGATGGTGCTTCGCCAACAGTTTCCTCAGGGAATACTTTATTTACCCTAATGGGATTTGTAGGTTTGTATGCTTTGTTAGGAATGTTGTTTGCCATTTTAGTTGGAAAAATTATTTATCACGGTCCAGAACCAGTAAAAAAATAAAGTATGGAATTCTTTTGGTATATAGTATTAATAGGCATTTTAGCCACTTATCTGGTTTTAGATGGTTACGATTTTGGAGCAGGAATCATTCATTTGTTTTTTGCCAAAACAGAAAAAGACAAGAAAGCAATCACCAATGCTATTGGTCCTTTTTGGGATGCTAATGAAGTATGGCTTATTGCTGCGGGAGGTGTTTTGTTCTATGCATTTCCTACCTTGTATGCCGCTTCTTTCAGTGGTTTTTATTTGCCTTTAATGATGATTTTGTGGTTGCTTATTTTTAGAGCGGTAGGATTAGAATTGCGTGGACAAATTCACAATAGGATGTGGGAAGCCGTTTGGGACAAAGCTTTTGGAATAGCGAGTTTATTGTTGGCTTTGTTTTTCGGAATGGCTTTAGGAAATGTTGTTCGAGGTGTCAATCTAGGTATGGTCGTTAATGGTGTTGCTACTCAAGAACCTCATTTTTTCTTCTTACCATTGTGGAATCCTACTTTGAGTCCAGTAGCTAGCGAACTCGGAATTATCGATTGGTTTACGCTTTTTCTGGGAGTGGTAAGTGTGGTTGCTTTGATGATTCACGGAGCTAATTGGATTATTTACAAAACTAATTCATCGTTGAATGCCCAATTAAAAGAAATGGTTTATAAAATGAATTTTGTGTTGTTAGCATTGGTCATTGTCTCGTTATCGGTTTGGCATATTATCGAGAAAAAACCATTTCATAACTTTATTGATAATCCAATACTTTTTGTATTTCCATTGATAACTTTTATTGGTTTGTTTGGTCTTTTCAAAGTCAGAACTTTTAAGAAAGACGGTACAGGATTTCTGTTTTCTAGTCTTTTTCTTGTAGGTGGATTTACTTCAACAACTGCTTCTATTTTTCCTGAAGTTTTGCCATCAACCAATGCTGTTAATCCTTCTTTGACTATTTATAATGTGGCCAATGGTGAATATGCTTTGTCTGTTGGTGTCTATTGGTTTGCTATTGCTTTGGTTTTGGTAATTGGGTATTTTATTATTCAATACAAAGTGTTTAATGGAAAAATGGATGATGTGGGTTATGGTGAGCATTGATTTGTGTATAAAAAATAAAAAGAGCCAATTTCGATAAATTTGAAATTGGCTCTTTTTGTAAAAATAGGGTTTGAATATTAAGAAATTTATTAATTAGTTGGAGTTACTACATCATAACTTCTTTGATGATAATATAAATTCCCATTACCAATACAAACCATCCAAAAATAGGTTTTAGTTTGTTTCCATCAATTTTTTTAGAAAGGAAGACTCCAATAAACATTCCGATAAATGCCATGGTAGATATTAAAAGTAAAAACTCATAATCGATAGGGGTATTGAGGTATAAATCGCCAGCAAAACCTATTGTGGAGTTGATGAAAATAATCAATAATGAAGTCCCTACTGCTTGTTTCATAGGTAAATTAGCAAAGAATAATAAGGCAGGAATAATTAAAAAGCCTCCTCCAGCGCCTAAAAATCCGGTTACAATTCCAACCAGAAACCCAATAAAAGCGAGTCTTGGGTAATTGGTTTTATGAACTGTTATTTCAGTTTTATTCTTTTTTATCATCGAAATCGAAGCACTAATCATCAGAATGGCAAAAACAATCATGATTAATAAATCTTTGGAAACGGCATAAGAAGCAATAGTAAAAAGAGTAGAGGCAATTTTTGGAAAAATTACTTCTCTAATAATTAATATGGCAAAAATAGATGGTATAGCAAAGTACAATGCGGTTTTTAATTTTAAATTACCCAATTTGTAATGACTGTAGCCACCATATAAAGCCGTTATTCCAACAATAAAAAGGGAATAACTAGTTGCTAATTCTGGATCGACTTTGAATAAATATACTAAAATGGGGATGGTAAGTATAGAGCCACCACCGCCAATTAATCCTAAAGAGAGTCCAATGATGATTGAAGCTAAAAATCCGATATATTCCATGTTGTAATTTTTTACAAAGGTTGGAAGTATTTCGACTAGCCACAGTAACATTTGTCACACGGACAGTTTTTTTATAGTATTAATTCAATTTGGTTTCGGTGTAAGTTTACTAATCCACGTTGTTCCATCTTTTTTAATAAACGAGAAACTACTTCTCTAGAGGTATTTAATTCGGTTGCGATTTCTTGATGAGATAAGTTTATTTCTTTACAACCACAGGCTTTAGCGTGACGTTTTAAATAAAACTCTAAACGTTCGTCCATAGCTCTGAAAGCAATATTATCTACTACTTCCAACACTTCTTCAAAACGGGTGCGATAGGTATAAATAACAAATTCGTACCATGAGCGGTGGTTCATCATCCATTTATCCATTAAAGCCAATGGGATAGTTACCGCCTCGACTTCTTCAACAACTTTAGCAGTAATTTGGCTGGTTTGGTTTTTTGTAGAACAAATTAACGAAATAGCACAGGCTTGTCCAGGTTCTAGATAATAGAGCAAAAATTCTTCACCATCATCACCTTCACGGTAAATTTTCAATTGGCCTTTCAGAATCAAAATGGTGTTTTTAATATATTGACCAGTTCGCATAATTACCTCACCGGTTTTGAAAGTTTGAAAACTGGAGTTGGTTTCAATTTCCTGAAGGAGCTCATTGGAGAAGTTAGGAAAGGCTTTTTTTAATGTGATGAGATCTTCTGACATAGTTGTTTGTTCTTAAAGTCTATATCTTATTAATATATCGATTTTTTGGGTAAAATTATAAGACTTTTGTAAAAGTAATTAAAAAAGACAATAGTTATTGGTGATTTTGATAAGGATTTAAGAAGTAATTTTGAGAAGTTAAATTACAGATATTTTATTTATGATGATAATATTGAAGTAATTTTTAATAAAATTGTAGAGGAATTTAAGTTTTGCTGATTATTGTATTCTCACTAAAACGTTTTCTTTAAAATATTTGCTAATTCAAATTTGAAGGGCTGATTTTTTATAAAAACATCGTAATTTTACAAAAAACACAATAGTATTATGAATTTAACACAAGAAGATTGGATTGCTCAACTCGAAGAAGATGACAATGCAGTAATTTTAGACGTAAGAACAGAAGACGAATGTGACGAAGGGATTATTCCTAATGCCATAAATATTGATATTCATCAAGGTCAAGGTTTTATTGCTGAAATAGAAAAATTAGATAAAAGTAAAAATTACTATGTCTATTGTCGTTCAGGTGCTAGAAGCGCAAAGGCTTGCGAGATTATGAATGAATTAGGATTTGATAATGCCTATAACTTATTGGGAGGTATGTTAGATTGGGATGGAGAAGTAGTTGCTCCCTAATCGCTAATTACATCATTAACACTAACTAAAATATTACAATTAGATGAATTCAATTCCAGAAGAATTTAAGATTAAAACATTATTACACCAAGATACTTATTTAGTTGACGGAGAATTAAAAAAATGGACAGGAAAAACTACTGAAGTTTTTTCTACTATTTCTTCTACCGAAGAATATGCTCCTACTTTGTTAGGAAGTATTCCTTTTATGGGAGAAGCCGAAGCTAAAGAAGTGGTGGATTCAGCAAGTAATGCTTTTAATAACGGTCAAGGTTTATGGCCAACCATGAAAGTTGCAGACCGTATTAAGTGTATGGAAAATTTCGTTTCACAAATGAAAACAACACGTCAAGAAGTTGTGAAATTATTGATGTGGGAAATTGGAAAATCATTAGGTGATTCAGAAAAAGAATTCGACAGAACGGTAGATTATATTTATGACACTATTGAACATTACAAAGAATTAGACAGAAGTAATGCTCATTTTACCAAAAGTCAAGGCGTAAATGCAATGATTAGAAGAGGACCTATAGGAGTCGTATTGTGTTTAGGACCATATAATTATCCTTTAAATGAAACCTTTTCATTGTTGATTCCAGCATTAATTATGGGGAATCCTGTGATATTTAAACCTGCTAAAAATGGAGTATTATTAATTTCTCCATTATTAGAAGCTTTTAGGGATAGTTTTCCTAAAGGTGCTATTAATATCGTTTACGGTAGAGGTAGAGAAATTGCTTCTCCAATTATGAAATCGGGAAAAATTGATATCTTGGCTTTAATTGGAAATAGTAAATCAGCAATTGCTTTGCAGGACCAACATCCTAATAAAAACAGATTGCGTTTAGTATTAGGATTAGAAGCTAAAAATCCAGCTATTATTTTACCGGATGCCGATTTAGATTTGGCTATCTCTGAATGTATTACAGGAACTTTATCTTTCAATGGGCAACGTTGTACGGCTTTAAAAGTTTTGTATGTTCATGAATCTATTGCTGAAGAATTTAATAAAAGATTCTCTCAAAAGGTAGATGAGTTAATTTTTGGTAACCCTTGGGACAAGTCAGTTTCATTGACGCCACTTCCAGAAGTAGAAAAACCAGCTTACATTCAAGGTTTAATTGAAGATGCTACATCCAAAGGAGCTTCAATCATTAATACTAAAGGAGGACAAATTTCTGAAAATTATATTTTTCCAGCAGTTTTATTCCCTGTAAACAAAGAAATGCGTGTGTATCATGAAGAGCAATTTGGACCAGTAGTGCCAATTATGACTTTCAAAGACATTCAGGAGCCTTTAAATGATATGGCTGAATCTAACTATGGACAACAAGTAAGTTTATTTGGAAAAAATATTAAAACTATTGCGCCGCTTATTGATGCTTTAGTAAATTTAGTATGTAGAGTAAACTTGAATAGTTCTTGTCAACGAGGACCAGACGTGTATCCATTTACAGGTCGTAAAGACTCAGCAGTAGGAACTTTAAGTGTATTTGACGCCTTACGTTCATTCTCTATTAGAACTTTTGTAGCTTCTAAAGACAATGCTTACAATAACGAAATATTACAAGAATTATTGAATAGTAAAGAATCAAACTTTATTAATACCGATTATATCTTGTAGTACTTAACTAAAAACAAAAACTAAAAACGAAAAAACCGTTCTGATTTACTCGGAACGGTTTTTTTTATTTGTTTTTTGTATCTAAAATTAAAGATTCAAAGCGAAGTTATTCAGTAATTTGGCATCGTATTTTTCTTTGTCAAACTTGTACAAGAAAGAACCTTTTCTAGAAGATAACATGTCTTTTTCGTTCAGTTTAACTAAAATATCTAAAGAATTGATTTTACTAATAAAATTCCTTTTATCTAATTCTTTGTCTAAAATAGCTTCGTACAATTCAAGCAATTGACGCATGGTGAATTTTTCTGGTAAAAGTTCAAATCCCACAGGTTTTGTTGAGGTTCTATAACGCAATCTTCTTATAGCATGGGTTACCATTTCGTTATGGTCAAAAATTAATTTGGGCATGTTTGAGATGTTAAACCATTCTGCATGATAGTTTCTAATTAGTTCGGTATTGTGGTTTTCAATGTTGATGAGTGCATAATAAGCTACCGAAATCGTTCGTTCTTCGGGATCTCTATCTACTTCACTATAAGCATAAAATTGCTCCATATAGATGTTTTGCAATCCTGTATAATGATTTAAAACCCTTATAGCAGCATCATTTAAAGACTCACTTTTCTTTAAAAATCCCCCCATTAAAGACCATTTGCCTTTTTCTGGAGCAAAATCTCTTTTAATTAATAGTATTTTTAAGCCTTCACTGTCAAAACCAAAAATGATACAATCGACAGATAATAAGACTTTGTCTTCAGTGCTATAATTATTTAACATTCTTAATTGTTTATTTTGGTGTAAATATAGTTACTTCCTTAAAAGTATCATAATTTATTAGTGTAGAGTGTACACTAAGTGATTTTTTTAGACAATAACTCAAATTTAGTTTCAAGTAATTGAAATTGTTTAGTAATCCAAAAAAATTAAGGTAAGAGTACTTTAGTTTTAATGATTGGTCAAGTTAGTTTTCCATACATTAAAAATAAATAGATATTGGATTTTTCTCCTAGAGAATTTCGTAAAATAGAAAAAGCTTTTGTAATATGGGCTTCTACTGATTTAATAGAAAGATTTTTATACTCAGCAATTTCAATATTGGTCAAACCTTCTTCTTTACTTAAAAGAAAAATTTCCTTGCATTTAGGTGGAAGATTTTGAATTTCTTTTTTTACCAATGAGATTATGCGTTCCAGAGAATGATCCTCTTCATTTTCTACAATTTCATTCAATGCATCAATGTATTTTTTCTCTAACGGATAAACGGATTTTTGGCTTCTATATTGATCAATAAATTCATTATAAACTGATTTGTAAAGAAAACTTGTAATAGCAAAATCGTCTTTTAAGTTTTCTCTTTTTTTCCAGATACGCATAAAAACATTCTGCACAATATCTTCAGATAAATTATGATCATGAGTAAAACTATAAGCATAAACGCACAGTTTATGATGGTAGGTGTTTACCAGAAAAGTATAAGCTTTAGGATTTCCCGATTTTAAAGCCTGAATAAGTTGAGTATTGTCAGAATATATCTCTTGCATTGTGTGAAACAGAAATAATTAGCTTAATTTTTATGCAATGTATAAAAAATATATAAAAAAAAGTTAGGGTAGTGTAAAAACTACACGTATTAATAAAAAAAACAGTATTGAAATGATAAGTGCTAAAACTGAAAATATAATTATAAAATTTTTAACCAATCAGGCAACAGCTTCTGAATTAGAAGCATTAGAGTTATGGGTTGAAGATGCAAAGAATAAAGAGTTGTTTAAGGAGTATGTTAAAATAAATTATGCAGTTGAATACAATATGAAGGAATTTGATTCGCAAAAATTAAAGATGATGCTTCTGGACGCTTTTGCAGGAGAAAAGAAGGAAAAGAAGCGTAATAAGGTGCGTAAAATAATGTACTACTCAGCAGCGGCCGCTGTTGTTTTGGGAATGTTAACTACTACTTATTTATATACTATCCATTTTTTTGACAATCCAGCTGAAGTTCCTGTGGTTGTAAACAATACCATTTCTATTGGAACAGAAAAAGCAATTTTGACCCTAGAGGATGGATCAGATGTTACCCTAGAGAAAAATAAAATATACAAGAAAAATAATGTTGTTAGTAATGGTAAAGAATTGGTTTATAATAATGGAAACAAAACCAAATCAGGATTAGTATACAATTATTTGACAATACCTAGAGGAGGCCAGTTCCAAATAAAGTTAGCTGATGGAACAGAAGTTTGGTTGAATTCAGAAACTAAGCTAAAATTTCCAGTTGCTTTTGCAGAAGGTGCACCTCGAGAAGTGGAACTAATTTATGGAGAAGCTTTTTTTGATGTGTCACCTAGTACTGAACATAAAGGAGCAAAATTTAAAGTATTAAATAAAGATCAAGAAGTAGAGGTTTTAGGTACAGAGTTTAATATAAAAGCCTATAAAGATGAAGATAATATATACACCACTTTAGTTGAGGGCAAGGTAAGCATAAGTAATTTTAATTCTAAAAAATACTTGAGTCCTAACCAACAAGCAATTATAAATCATACTAATACAGATATTACAATTAATACTATTGACGCTTATAATGAAGTGCTATGGACCAAAGGTATCTTTAGTTTTAAAGGAAAAACTTTAAAAGAAATTATGACCGTAATGTCACGTTGGTATGATGTTGATGTAACATTTAAAAATGTAAAACTTGAAAAAGAAAAATTTAATGGAGTACTAAGTAAAAATGATGAAATAAGAGAAATATTATCAATAATTAAGAAAACTAATTTTATAAATGACTATGAGATAAAAGACCGAAAAATTACAATAAAATAAAAAAAAGGGGAAGAAAGTAATACCTGGACAGTACGCTACTTTTTCCCCATCAAGCTTATTAATTAATTACTTAACCAATAAACACCAAATATATGAAAATTGAATTTATTAACCATTTTTTCTTATCCAAGAGAAAATTTTTGCTAACCTGTATGAAAACTTTTATATTGCTTTTTTGTACGACCGTTTTTAGTTTTTCTCCTAATACTGTTTTTACACAAAATGTAAAAATTACAGTAGATAAAGACAAGATTGTAACTATTGATGAAGTCTTTGATCTTTTGAGGCAGCAAACGGATTTTATATTTATCTATCAAGAAGATATGTTTAAAGATGTTCCTAAAGTAAAACTTAAAAAAGGAACTATTAGTGCTAATAAGTTGCTAAGCGAATATTTAGAAAACGGAGGTTTTAACTTTGAACTTACGGATAAGAATAAAATTATCATCACTAAAGCTAAAGCCGAAGTTAAAGCGCAGCAAAAAATAAAACTTTCAGGTATTATATATAATTTAGAAGGAATGCCCATTCCTGGAGTAAATATTCTGATAAAAGGGACAACAACTGGAGTGCAATCAGATTTTGATGGTAAGTTTTCTATTGACGTAGATGGACCAAATTCTGTACTTGTAATTTCTTATATAGGTTTTGTAAATCAGGAAATCAAAGTGGGTAATCAAACCAATATTGTGGTCAAACTGCTAGAAGATTATGCTAAATTGGATGAAGTTGTCGTAGTTGGTTACGGAACACAAAAGAAATCAGATTTAACAGGTTCTGTTTCTGTTGTAAATGTAGAAAGCGCTAAAAAAGCGGTGACTTTTGATGTTGCTAAAATGTTACAAGGTCAGGCTCCGGGAGTTAGTGTGCAATCTTCGGGAGAACCAGGTGGATTTGTAAATATTAAAATCCGAGGGGTAAATTCCTTTAGCAACAATAATCCATTATTTGTAATTGATGGAGTAATTGTTGATGCTCCATTTGATTTTGCTCCGGGTGATATTGAATCAATGCAGGTTTTAAAAGACGCTTCTTCAGCAGCTATTTATGGGGTTCGTGGAGCCAATGGAGTAGTTATTATTACCACTAAAAAAGGTAAGGCAGGTGAAATGGAAATCAAATACAAATCGCTTTTTGGTGTTCAAAATGTAGCCAAAGAATGGTCAGTAACAGATAGAGTAGGTTACCAAAAAATTACTACTGCTGCCGAAGTAAACGATGGAAAAAGTATCGCTCCGGGGAATGATCCTACAAGTCCATATTACATTAATAATGTAAATACCAATTGGCAAAAAGAAGCCTACAGAACGGGTACGATTCAAAATCATTCGCTTACTTTCAGTGGAGGAGCAGAATCTCTTGGATATAATATGAATGTTGATTATTTCAAAAACACTTCTTATTTAGAAACGCCTCAAGATTATGAAAGGTATTCTATGAATTTGAACTTACATGGAAAAAAAGGAAAATTCAAATATGGTTCCAAAATTGCCTATACAGACTCAGACAAAGAAGCATTTAATAGCTGGGTGGGAGAATCAGCTATTCAGGCTTTAGTAACTGCTATTCCTACAATGCCAGTATATGATGATCATTGGAAAGGCGGATATGGTGGAACTTATAGCGATACTCAAAAAGCTATTTCCCTTAATGTTATTGGATACAATAATTTAATTTCAAATACAGGAAAAAGAAACCATTTTATTGGAGATATCTGGGGAGAATTGGAAATAGTTAAAGGGTTAAAATACAAATTAGATGTTAGTTATGATAAAGTACATTGGTTTGATAAAAAGTATACACCGGAATTTGAATTAGGATGGTATTATAAAGTACCAAGTGATAGAGCAACACTTAACATAGCTACTGGAAATCAAGTAAAAACCTTTGTTAATAATATACTTACGTATAATCTAGTTTTAGGCAAACATACTATTGATGTTTTGGGAGGTTCTATTCAAGAGAGAAATGAGCATTACAATCATTTTTCTTCTGGTGTAGGATTTGATGCTGCCGATATTAAAAAATTGCAATATGCTGATAATACAAATACTAATGAATATGAATATACCACAACTGCAAAATCATATATCAGCAGATTGAATTACAGTTATGACGATCGTTATTTGCTTACGGCCAACTTTAGACAAGATAAAACTTCTTTATTTAGTCAAAAAAATAATTCAGCTAACTTTTATTCCTTTTCAGGAGCCTGGAAATTAAGTAATGAAAAATTTATTCATTTACCGGAATGGATTAGCAATGCGAAGTTAAGAGGAGGATATGGAATTATAGGAAATAATACGATTCCACAGTATTTCTTTGCTACTACAATGAACAGTTTTGCCAGCTATGATTTCAATGACGAATTGGCTCCTGGGTCAACAGTTGTGAACGCCTTAGATCCAAATGTACATTGGGAAGAAACTAAAACAACTAATGTGGCTCTTGAATTAGCTATGTTTAATAATGACTTGCAGTTTACAGCTGAGTATTATTTTAAAAAATCAAATGATTTATTGATTAGAGTTCCGTTACCTTATTCTTCAGGTGCTTTCCCAGCAGACATTACCACTAATGCAGGTGCTGTAGAAAACCGAGGACTTGAATTCTCATTGATTTATAATAACAATAAAAACGCGTTCAAATACAGCATTGCAGCTAATATTGGTACTTTAAAAAATAAAGTAACTCAAATTGGCTTTTCAGAAAGTGGAAATCCTATACCAGGCCTTGCTTCTAAAACAGAGGTAGGAAGATCTATTGGTGAAATATATGCTTATGAAACAGATGGAATCTTTCAATCTCAGGAAGAAATCAATGCAGCAGCTTCGCAGACTAATGTGCAAGTAGGAGATATCAAATTTAAAGATCAATTGACGGTTGATACTGATGGCGATGGAGTGTTTGACGCAGCTGATGGAATTATAAATGATAGTGACAGAGTATATCAAGGAGTAACAATACCTAAATACAATTACGGGGTAAATTTGAGTGCCTCTTATAAAAACTGGAATGCTACCATGTTTTGGCAGGGAAGTGGCGGTAATAAAGTATTTAATGGATTGTATCGTGATTTAATGGTTGGGAAATACGGAAACCATCATACCGATATGTTAAATTATTGGACTCCAACAAATACAGATACCAATGTTCCGCGTCCAACTATTGAAGATGGTAATGGAAATTCCAGAGATTCTAATCGTTTTATTGAAAGTGGAAACTATATCAAACTGCAAACAGCAGAAATTGGTTATGATATACCACTTACTAAAAATAATTATATCCAAAAAGCCAGAGTGTATGTTAATGGACAAAACTTATGGATTATATCTAAATACAGAGGGTATGACCCTGACTTTATGAGTGATGGTTTATTTTCAAGAGGTTATGATGGTGGTTCTTTCCCAAATCCGCGAACTATTTCCTTAGGTCTTGAGATTAACTTTTAATTAGCTGTAAATCAATTTAAAACGAATCAAAATGAAATATAAAATATATAATTATTTGGCTGGTTTCTTTTCGCTAGCAATAATAACAACAAGTTGTGTTAATGATGAAGATTTAATTCAAGTTGACCCTAATAATAAAGCGGTAGATTCTTTTTGGAAAACAGACAATGATGCCCTTTTAGGAGTAAATGCGGCTTATGGAAGTTTACTAACAGATGGAACTTACATGAGAAGTACTCCGTTGTTATTAGATTTAAAAGGAGATGATGCACGCAGTAATAGCCCTTGGCCTGCGATGGCAAATGTTGGAAAGTTCAATTCTAATGTTAGTGATGCTGCAATTTATGGCTGGGCCTATGAAACCTATTATCAAGGTATCTTTAGAGCAAACCAAGTTTTGACTAACGTTCCTTCTATTAATTTTGAAGATGCCGGATTAAAAAATAGAATTCTTGGTCAGGCTTATTTTTTAAGAGGATTGTATTTGTTTCATGCAGTGAACATGTTCAAGAATGTACCAGTTCCAACAGAGTTAGCGGCTATTTATCCTCAAAAAACAGAAGCCGAAGGTTGGGCTCAGGTTATTACCGATTTTAAAATGGCAGCCGAGCTTTTGCCTAATTCATATACTTCGGTTTCTGGTTTAGATGCTGGCCAAAAAGGACGTGCTACTAAAGGTGCTGCTTTAGGATATTTAGGAAAAGCCTATTTGTTCACTAAAGATTTTACAAATGCAAGAGATACTTTTAAGGCCGTTATTGACTTAGGTGTTTATTCATTAGTATCTAATTACCGTGATAATTTTACAGAAACTAATGAAAACAATTCAGAATCTTTATTTGAAGTACAATTTAGTAGAGAAGCTGGAGGAGTTGATTTAGGCTGGGGAGGTGCTCCTGCTTCGGGATGGGGAAAAACTTCTGCCAGAGCCATCACTTATGGACCTAGAGGATTTGGTTTTACTGATGTTCAACCTACTTGGGTATTATATAATGAATACCATGATGAATTAACGACTTCAGGTACAGTAGACCCACGTTTAGATGCAACTATGTTCTATAACAAACCGGGAGGTATGCAGTTGTATGGACAAGATTTTGCAACAAAGTATGCTTCAAATACGGCTGACTTAAATGATTTGTTTTGTAGAAAATACCAAAATTCAGATGGTAATAGAGTGGATGAATTTGACTGGCGTTCTGGTATTAACGAACGTTTATTGCGCTATGCTGATATATTATTAATGTATGCCGAATGTTTAAATGAAACAGGCGATACACCTGGAGCTTATGTTTATATTCAAAAAGTAAGAGACCGTGTTGGTTTAGCTGATTTAGCAATTGTTAAACCCAATATGACAAAAGAGCAAATGAGAGAGCAAATAGGACATGAGAGATTCCTTGAGTTCCCGTTAGAAGGACATCGTTTTGATGATATCCGTCGTTGGGGTTGGTTACAAGATCCAGTCAAATTAGCTTGGTTGAAATCTAGAGATCCAGAGTTTAATTCTTATGCAAAAGGGAGAGAGTTTTTCCCTATTCCACAATTAGAAAAGGATAATAATCCTGGAACAAGTCAAAATGAAGGATATTGATTCCAACTTTATAAAATAATGAAATCTATAATATCACATGGTCATAGTGCCATGTGATATTAATTAAAGGACTAATAATTCCTGTTTTTTCAATGACTATGATTGAGGGAAAATTAAATTTAAAATAAATGAAAAAGAAAAATGCTATGGTGAAATTAGGAACTTATATAACTGTTCTAAGCTTACTACTTACTGCTTTAAGTTGTTCTACCAGTGATGATTCAACTCAAGAAACTACAAATCCGCCAGAGGTGACCCCTCCTGTTGATCCACCTGCAACATTTGCTGGGCCAACCTATGCTGATAATTATTCTTCTATTGCTTCTTGGAATTATAAGTCTCAATGGAATTTAGCTAATGTACACGATCCTTCTGTTGAAAAATCTGGAGAATATTATTATATGTATCAAACAGATGCTTCTTATGGAAATGCGCATGAGGGGCATGGACACTTTTTTTATCGTCGTTCAAAAGATTTAGTAAATTGGCAATTTATGGGATCAACAATGACTACAGCGCCTACTTGGGTTAAAGATTCTTTGAATAATAAAAGAGCCCGAATGAGTCCGGCTTTACCACCAATTGATAATCCTAATTATGGATATTGGGCTCCTTGTGTGCGAAAAGTAGGTAATAAATACCGTATGTATTATAGTATTGTAGTAGATAACCCTATTACTGGAACTGATTTTAATACCTCTTGGTCAGAGCGGGCTTTTATTGGTTTAGCCGAAACGGATGATTTAGCTTCTAATGTATGGACTGATAAGGGAATGGTAGTATGTTCTGAACCAGATGGATTAAAACCTTATTCGTTTACAGGAACTAGAAATTGGGAAGATGCTTATTTTAAATACAATGCGATTGACCCTAGTTTTATAGTTACTCCTGAAGGTGAACATTATCTTATTTATGGTTCTTGGCATTCTGGCATTGTAGCATTAAAATTGAATCCTACTACAGGTAAACCAGACCAATTAAAAACTTTAAATGATTATGGAACTCGTATAGCAACCCGTAATGCAAGTAGTCGATGGCAAGCTTCAGAAGGAGCTGAAATAATTTATAATCCGGATACACAATATTATTATTTGTTTATGGCTTATGATGAACTTGCTGTAGCTTATAATACCAGAGTGGCTCGTTCCAGAAGTGTAACAGGACCTTATTTAGGAATAAATGGTGCTAATGTGACTAATGGTGCTGAGTGTTGGCCAATGTTAACACATCCATATGGTTTTAATAATCATACGGGATGGGTTGGAATTTCGCATTGTGCTGTTTTTCAAAATCCAGATACCAAACAATGGTTTTATTCATCGCAAGGACGTTTACCGGAAAATGTTCCAGGAATTGCAGTGTCAAATGCCATTATGATGGGACATGTAAGAGCTATTAAATGGACTGAAGATGGCTGGCCGGTAATTGATCCTGAACGTTACGCTGCAGTTCCGGAAACATCAATTTCAGAAGCATCTTTTATAGGAACTTGGGAACAAATTACCATGAATTACCAATTCAGAACTATTCAAAAATCAGTTGTGATTACCTTAACTGCAGACAAAAAGGTTAGCGGAGCCATTACAGGAACTTGGTCGTATGATAGTGTAAACAAAACTTTAAATGTAAATGGAATTAAATGTAAAGTAAGCGATGCTTGGGATTGGGAATCATCAACTCGGAAAGTTACAATCACTTATTCAGGGCTAACTTCTTCTGGAGTGCCTATTTGGGGAAAGAAAATTAATTAGTGATAGACAAATCTTTTTTATGTTAGTGAGAAAGAGATTATATTTTATAAAATATTTTGTTTAGATCTTTTTATTTTGTCTATATTTACAAATGTTAATAATACACTTATAACCAATTCAAAACGTAATTAGAATGAAAAAAAATCTGTTCTTATTGTTGGCTTTTTCTTTTTGTAGTCAACTTATTTTTTCACAAAAAGAAACTACAATGTTGAGTATTAAAAAGGCCGAAAATCCAATTACTATTAACAAAAACATTTATGGTCACTTTGCAGAACATTTGGGGAGATGTATCTACGGAGGTTTTTTTGTGGGAGATACTTCTAAAATTCCAAATACAGCCGGAGTCAGAAACGATATTATTGCCGCTTTAAAAGAATTGAAAATTCCAAATTTAAGATGGCCGGGTGGTTGTTTTGCGGATACCTATCATTGGAAAGACGGTATTGGACCAAAAGAAAACAGACCAACAATTGTAAATCAATGGTGGGGAGGAACAACTGAAGATAACAGTTTTGGAACTCACGATTTTTTAAATTTATGCGAAGTATTAGGAGCTGAACCTTATTTGGCTGGTAATATTGGTAGCGGAACAGTTCAGGAACTGGCCGACTGGGTTCAGTATGTGAACTTTGCAGGGAAAAGTCCGATGAGTGATTTGCGTAAAAAAAACGGAAGAAATGAACCTTGGAAAGTGAAATTCTGGGGTGTTGGTAATGAAGCCTGGGGATGCGGTGGAAATATGACGGCTGAATATTATGCAGGAGAGTATCGCAAATATGCCACATTTATGTCAGATTGGGAAAATACAGGAGGAATCACTCGTATTGCTTCCGGATCGAATGGTGCCGATTACAATTGGACTGAAGTTTTGATGAAAAATATTCCAACTAATATGTTAGGAGGATTAGGCGTACATCATTATGCGGTTATTAATTGGAACAAAAAAGGAGATGCAGTAAATTTTAGTGAAGACCAATATTTTGAAACCATGAAATCGGCTTTAAAAATGGAAGAATTGGTTACTAAACACGCCGCTATTATGGATAAATATGATCCTGCCAAAAAAGTAACTATGGCTGTGGATGAATGGGGTGGCTGGTATGAAGTGGAAAAAGGAACTAATCCCGGATTTTTGTACCAACAAAATACCATGCGTGATGCTATGATTGCAGGTACTACCTTGAATACTTTTAACAATCATGCCGACAGAGTGCGTATGGCAAACTTAGCGCAATGTGTGAATGTATTGCAGGCAGTTATCTTAACGGATAAAGCTAAAATGATTTTGACTCCAACGTATCATGTTATGAAAATGTATCGCGTGCATCAGGATGCTGAGTTGTTACCAGTTAACTTTACTTCTCCATTATATACTTTTGAAGGTAAAAGTTTGCCAGCTATTTCTGCTTCGGCTTCAAAAGATAAAAGCGGTTTAGTACATATTTCATTAGTAAACGTTGATTCAAAGAAAGAAAATAAAATCGAAATTGATTTGGCTGAACTTGGTTTAAAAAACGTAACAGGAACTATTTTGACTTCTAAAAAATTACAGGATTACAATTCATTTGAGAAACCTAATGCAATCGAGCCTAAAGAATTTAAAGGTTTTAAAAATGCAAAAGGAAAATTAGAAATTACATTGCCACCATTTTCAGTTGTAATGTTAGAAGGAAAATAATATTTTTTTTAAATGAAAATCACCTCATTATTATATAGTGTAAGTATTTTAACAGCAGTTGCTTCTTGTAAAACGGCTGCTGTTAAAAATACGGCTTCGACCAAAAATAATCAGCAATCGCTGAAAATGAATAATCCTATTATTACCGATAAGTATACTGCCGATCCTGCTGCTTTAGTTTATAAAGACAAGGTTTATCTCTATACCGGTCATGATGTACCTGAAAAAGGAGTCAATACGTATCGAATGAACGATTGGTTGGTTTATTCATCTTCGGATATGGTTAACTGGAAAGAACATCCGGTGCCATTAAAAACTTCCGATTTTGCTTGGGCAAAAGGAGATGCTTGGGCTGGACAAGTTATTGAAAGAAACGGAAAATTTTATTGGTATGTAGCTATTTCGCATGGTGAAATTCACGGAAAGGCGATAGGAATTGCGGTTTCAGATAGTCCAACAGGTCCTTTTAAAGATGCTTTAGGCAAAGCATTAATTACCAATGATATGACTACCAAAACAAAAATCAGTTGGGACGATATTGATCCAACAGTTTGGATTGATGATGATGGTCAAGCTTATTTATTTTGGGGAAATACCGTTTGTAATTATGTGAAATTAAAAGAAAACATGATTGAAATGGATGGGCCGATGCAAACAGTTGATTTGCCAAATTTTACCGAAGCACCTTGGATTCATAAACGTAAAGACTGGTACTACTTGTCCTATGCCTACCAATTTCCTGAAAAAATTGCCTATGCCATGAGTAAATCAATCAATGGGTCTTGGGAATATAAAGGCATTTTGAACGAAGTGGCAGGTAATTCGAACACCAATCATCAATCTATTATTGATTTTAAAGGCAAATCATATTTCATTTATCATAATGGAGTTATCCCAACTGACGGAGGAAGTTTCAGACGTTCGGTTTGTGTAGACCGTTTGTATTACAATCCAGATGGAACAATGAAACGTGTAGTAATGACTTCAGAGGGAATTCAGGAATAAGATGATGATTTTTAAAGCTAAATATCAATTTCTACTATTGCTGCTTTTGGTTTTTTTTGAATCAATTGCGCAAGGTATTTCTGTACATGATCCAGTACTTATTAAAGAAAAAGATACTTATTACCTTTTTTGCACGGGTAAAGGAATAAAATGTCTTAGTTCTGTTGATTTGAAAAATTGGAAAGCTGAACCTGCTGTTTTTCCTGAAAAACCAATTTGGACAGACAAGGTAGTTCCAGAATTTGGAAATCATATTTGGGCTCCAGATATTATTTTTCATAATAATCAATACTATTTGTATTATTCGATTTCGGCTTTTGGAAAAAATACTTCTGCAATAGGGGTTGTAACCAATGTTACTTTAAATGCCAACGATCCGAATTATAAATGGATAGATCATGGTATTGTAGTTCAATCTTATCCCAACAGAGACGAATGGAATGCTATTGATCCTAATTTAATAATTGACGAAAATAATACGCCTTGGTTATCCTTTGGTTCCTTTTGGGATGGAATCAAAATGGTAAAATTGAATTCGGATTTGCTGTCCATTGCTCAACCAGAAGAATGGTACGCTATCGCTAAGCGAAAAAATACTACTTTGTCGGGCAGAAGTTCGGCAATAGAAGCGCCTTTTATTTTTAAGAAAAATGGCTTTTATTATTTGTTTACCTCTTGGGATTTGTGTTGCAAAGGCAAGGATAGTACTTATAAGATTGCCGTGGGAAGAGCTACTTCTGTTACGGGTCCTTATGTTGATAGGGATGGTAATTTATTGAGTCAGGGTGGCGGAACTATTTTGGCAAAGGGCGATGAGAATTTTTATGGCGTAGGCCATAATAGTGCTTACACTTTTGACGGAATAGATTATTTAGTTTATCATGGCTATGATGCAAAACAGAATGGGAAATCTGTTTTGGTCATCAAAGAATTGAAATGGGATGCTGATTTCTGGCCCTATTTGTAATACTTGTTTCTGATTTAATAAAGCCAAAAAGTTATAAAGGAGCGACTGCCTAATTCTTCCCCTATAAATTTTATTCACATTAACAAAGTATAAGATGCAAACAAACAGATTAATCAACCTGGCATTATCAGCTCTAGTTTTGGCTAGTGTCACTTCTTGTAACGACAAAAAAGTGCAAAATGATAAACCAACAAATAATGAGGTTACTCATTCAAAAATAAGCTTATCTAACAAACCGATTGTATTGCAAAGAGCAGATCCATTTATCTACAAGCATACTGATGGCTATTACTATTTTACAGGATCAATACCTACCTATGATGCCATAGAGTTAAGACGTGCAAAATCTATTGATGAACTTCAAAATGCGGAAACTTTTAGAGTTTGGGAAAAACATAAAAGCGGGCCAATGAGTCGACATGTATGGGCTCCGGAAATTCATTATCTGGATGGGAAATGGTACGTGTATTTTGCAGCAAGTGAAGAAGAAAATATTTGGAAATTAAGACCTTATGTTTTGGAATGTACAGGGCAAGATCCTTTGCATGACAAATGGATTGAGCTGGGACAAATGCAGGCAGCTGATGCCGATCCAAAAAGCTTTACCGATTTTTCTCTGGACGGTACTGTTTTTGAGCATAACAATAAACGTTATTTCTGTTGGGCAGAAAAAACGGGAGGACAGTTTGCTGCTTCTAATTTGTATTTAGCCGAAATGGAATCACCCGTAAAACTAAAAACAGTTCAATTTATGCTTACGACTCCCGATTATGATTGGGAACGCATTGGATTTTGGGTAAATGAAGGTCCGGCAGTAATTAAAAATAAAGGAAAAATTTATATTACTTATTCGGCAAGCGCTACAGGTGCCTGTTACGCTATGGGTATGATGGAAGCAGATGAAAATGCTGATTTATTAGATAGGAATTCATGGGAAAAATCCAGATATCCAGTATTAAAAACCAATGAAGCAAAAAAAATCTATGGTCCTGGACATAACTCTTTTACAGTTGATGAAAATGGTGAACCTTTAGTAATATATCATGCAAGGGATTACGAAAAAGCGGTTGGTGATCCAAAAGTAGTGCCAGCGACAGACAAAAGATCCTTGAAAGAAATTATTGCAGACCCGCTCTATGATCCTAATCGTCATGCGAGAATGATGAAATTACAATTTGATGAAAGCGGTAGACCAATATTTGAATTTAATTAAAAATATCAAGTAAAGTTTTCTGTCTTAATTACCGACGAATAAAAAGAAAAATTAAAAAATGAAAATAAATATAATTACCAAAAGTACATTTTGCGGTTTATTATTGAGTGGGTTTTTAGCAACAGCTCAAAAAAACAACCTTGAAGTGGATTTGACAAAATCAATCGCAAAAATTCAACCGACTATGTATGGTATCTTTTTCGAAGATATCAATTTTGCTGCCGATGGAGGTTTGTATGCCGAAATGGTTAAGAATAGAACTTTTGGGTTCGATGCTCCACTTATGGGATGGTTGCAACCCAATAGTAATGTACATTCTTTTAATAAAGAGTCTGGTATAGCGACTCCGATGCGTACTTCGGAAAATAAAAACAATCCTGATTTTTGTAGAATTATCATCAATAATGATAAAGGCTACCAGATAATAAATGAAGGCTTTAGAGGAATGGGAATTAAGAAAGATGCGAAATACAATCTTTCGCTAATGGCGGCCAATCATGACAATGCTATTAAAAAAATAATCATACAATTTATTGATACCGATAAAAAGGTTTTAGGAGAAACTTCAATTGTTCCTTCTTCTACAAGCTGGAAAGAGTACTCGTCTGAATTGATTGCTACTGCAACTGAAGCGAAGGCACAGTTAAAAATTACTTTTGAAGGAACAGGAACAATAGATTTAGATATGATTTCGTTGTTTCCTCAAGAGACCTGGAAAAATAGAAAAAACGGATTGCGTAAAGATATTGTTCAATTATTATACGATTTAAAACCTGGTTTTTTAAGGTTTCCTGGAGGATGTATCGTTGAGGGAAGAACCTTAGAAAACAGATACCAATGGAAAAAAACCGTTGGTGCTGTTGAAAACAGAGAAACCATGATTAACAGATGGAATGTGGAGTTCAAGAATAAACAAGCTCCTGATTATTTCCAGTCTTTTGGTTTAGGCTTTTTCGAATATTTCCAACTTTCAGAAGATGTTGGTGCTCAGCCATTGCCTATTTTAAGTTGTGGAATTGCTTGTCAGTATAACACAGGAGAATTAGTTCCGATGGCAGAATTGGATCCTTATGTTCAGGATGCTTTGGACTTAATCGAATTTGCTAATGGTGCTGTAACTACTAAATGGGGAAAATTACGTGCTGATATGGGGCATCCTAATCCGTTTAATCTGAAATTCATAGGAGTAGGTAACGAACAATGGGGGCCACAATATATTGAAAGATATACTGTTTTTGCAAATGCGATAAAATCAAAATACCCAAATATAACTATAGTTTCAGGTGCAGGACCATCTCCTGATGGAGCAATGTTTGATTATGGATGGGAAGAATTGAAAAAATTAAATGCTGATATTGTTGATGAACATTATTATAAAAATCCGGAATGGTTTAAAGAAAATGTAACGCGATATGATAATTACGATAGAAAAGGACCTAAGATTTTTGCCGGAGAATATGCAGCACATCCTAAAGGTGTAGAAGACGGCATGAAAGAAAATAATTGGTTAGCAGCTTTGTCTGAGTCGGCATTTATGACTGGTTTAGAACGCAATGCTGATATTGTTCATTTAACTTCTTATGCGCCTTTAATGGCTCATGTGGACGCTTTTCAATGGGCTCCGGATATGATTTGGTTTGATAATTTAAAATCTTTTGGAACAGCAAATTACTATGTTCAAAAAATGTATTCTAACAATAAAGGAACAGATGTGGTTGCAATCACTAAGAATGGAAAAGCGATTACGGGACAAAATGATTTGTATGCCACTGCAGCAACAGATGTAAATACAAATGAGTTGATTTTAAAATTGGTTAATACTTCTGCAAAAGCACAAGATTTAGCTATTAATTTGAATGGAAAAAGTGTTACTTCTAAAGGGAAAATGATTGTGTTAAGAAGTCAGGATTTAGAGATTTACAATACGTTAACCGAACCAACAAAAATTAGCCCTCTTGAAAAAGATTTCAAATGGAGTGGAAAAAAAGCTTCGGTAAACGTACCAGCTTACTCTTTTGTAGTATTAAAAGTTAAAATGAAGTAGTTTTAGTTTTTAGAGAAACTTTAGTTTAATGAATTTTAACTTAATTGTTCTAAATTTTATGAAAAAACATTAAGTGTAAGTGAAACACTTAATGTTTTTTTATTATATATTTGTAGCCATATTTTAAAAAATGAAGATGAAAAATTATGTAATAGGTTTAGATTACGGATCGGATTCAGTTCGTGCCGTATTAATTGATACCGAAAATGGGCAAGAATTAGCCTCAGATGTTTGTCATTACAGGAGATGGAAAAACAAACAGTATTGTAATCCATCCATCAATCAATTCCGTCAGCATCCTTTGGATCATATCGAAGGATTGGAATCCACAATTAAAAATATTGTAACAGCAAGTAAGGTTGATCCTTCTTTAATAAAAAGTATCTGTATAGATACTACAGGATCTTCACCTGTACCTGTTACAGCAGATGGAACACCATTAGCATTAACAGCTGAATTTGCAGAAAACCCAAATGCGATGATGGTTTTGTGGAAAGATCACACTGCTATTAATGAAGCGAATGAAATCAATGAACTTGCCGCTACTTGGGGAGGTGAAGATTTCACTAAATACGAAGGAGGAATTTATTCTTCGGAGTGGTTTTGGGCAAAAATTTTACACATTGCCCGCGAAGACGAAGCCGTTAGAAATGCAGCTTACACTTGGTTAGAGCATTGTGATTTAATGACTTATTTGTTGATTGATGATAAGGATTTAAAAACATTTAAAAGAAGCCGTTGTGCAGCAGGACATAAAGCCATGTGGCACGAAGACTGGAACGGTTTACCGTCAGTAGAATTTTTAGAAAAATTACACCCTTACTTAGCAGAGCTTAGAGGAAAATTATATGATGAAACTTATACTTCTGACCTTGTTGCAGGAACTCTAAATCAAGAATGGGCAACAAGATTAGGATTAACTACTGATACCATTATTGCTGTTGGTACTTTTGATGCACACTCAGGAGCTGTAGGTGCAAAAATTGACGAATATGCTTTGGTTCGCGTAATGGGAACTTCCACTTGTGATATTATTGTTTCAGCTAAAGAAAATGTAGGAAGCAAAACCGTTAAAGGAATTTGCGGACAAGTGGATGGTTCTGTAATTCCAGGATACATTGGTCTTGAAGCTGGACAATCTGCTTTTGGAGATGTTTTAGCCTGGTTTAAAGATACTTTGTCTTGGCCATTAGATAATTTGGTGTACAATTCAGCTATTTTATCTGATGAGCAAAAAGCCCAATTAAAAGATGAGGTTGAATCTAATTTCATCAAAACTTTAACCGAACAAGCCGAAGCTATTCCATTGTCTGAAAGTATTCCAACGGCTTTGGACTGGGTTAACGGTCGCAGAACTCCGGATGCTAACCAAGGATTGAAAAGTGCGATGACAAATCTTTCTTTAGGAACTAAAGCGCCACATATTTTCAAAGCTTTAATCAACTCAATTTGTTTTGGTTCTAAGAAAATTGTAGACCGTTTTGAAGAAGAAGGTGTTCGTATTGATAGCGTGATTGGAATTGGTGGTGTGGCTAGAAAATCACCTTTTATCATGCAGACTTTAGCAAATGTATTGAATAAACCAATTAAAGTTTGCGCTTCAGATCAAGCACCGGCTTTAGGAGCTGCGATTTATGCTGCTGTTGCTGCCGGAATTTATCCGAATGTAATTGAAGCTGCTAAGAAAATGGGAAGTGATTTTGAAAGTGAATATTTCCCTCAGGCTGATAAAATTGAGAAATACGAGGAATTGATGGATTCCTATTCTGAATTGGCTCAATTTGTAGAATCTATAACAAAATAATTAAGTAGTATGTCAAAATACCAAGCGTTAAAACAAGAATGTTACGAAGCAAATATGCAACTAAACGAATTGAATTTAGTGGTATATACTTTTGGAAATGTAAGTGCTGTTGATAGAGAGAATGGAGTTTTCGCTATTAAACCTAGTGGAGTGCCTTACGAAGAATTAAAAGCAGAAGATATCGTAATTGTTGACTTTGATAATAACATTATTGAAGGAGACAAACGTCCTTCTTCTGATACAAAAACACATGCTTATTTGTACAAGCATTGGCCAAATATTGGAGGAATTGCGCATACACACGCCACTTACTCTGTAGCATGGTCTCAGGCACAAAGAGATATACCTATTTTTGGAACTACTCATGCAGATCACTTAACTGCTGATATTCCTTGTGCTGCTCCAATGGCTGATAACTTAATCGAAGGGAACTACGAGCACAATACTGGAATCCAAATCTTGGATTGTTTCAAAGAGAAAAATCTTTCATACGAAGAAGTAGAAATGGTTTTGTTAGGAAATCATGGTCCGTTTGCCTGGGGAAAAAATGCAGCGAAAGCAGTTTATAACTCTAAAGTATTAGAGGTTTGTGCTGAAATGGCATACTTAACGTTGCAAATTAATCCGGCTGCTCCAAGATTGAAGGATTCTTTGATTAAAAAACATTACGAACGTAAACACGGTAAAGATTCGTATTACGGACAATAAATAGCAATAAATAATAAAATAAATAAAAATGATAGATATTTCAAAAAAAGAAGTTTGGTTTGTAGTTGGAAGCCAAAACCTATATGGAGAAGAAACTTTAAGACAGGTTGCTGTGCATTCTCAGGAAATTGCAAAAGGAATTGATGCTTCTTCTCATGTTCCTGTAAAAGTAGTTTACAAGTCGGTGGCAAAATCACCTAGCGAAATCACTGATATTTGTTTGGAAGCTAATACCAATAAAAACTGTATTGGTATTATCGCTTGGATGCATACTTTCTCGCCAGCTAAAATGTGGATTAATGGTTTAAGTATTCTTAAAAAACCATTATGTCACTTACATACACAATACAATGCTGAAATTCCATGGGCTTCAATCGATATGGATTTCATGAACTTGAATCAATCAGCTCATGGAGACAGAGAGTTTGGTTACATCATGTCGAGAATGCGTAAAAAACGTAAAGTGGTTGTAGGTCACTGGGAAGATGTTCGTGTTCAGCAAAAATTAGGAAACTGGTCCAGAGTAGCTTTAGGTTGGGACGAAATGCAAAACCTGAAAGTAGCGCGTTTTGGAGATAACATGCGTGAAGTAGCTGTAACATGTGGGGATAAAGTGGAGGCTCAAATTCGTTTTGGAATGTCTGTAAACGGATACGACTCTTCTGATATTGTTAATAAAATGAAATTGGTTACTGATGCGCAAGTAGATGCTTTAGTAGCAGTTTATGAAGAATCATATAATTTAGCCCCAAAATTACAAAAAGGAGGAGAACAAAGACAATCCTTATTAGATGCTGCTAAAATCGAATTAGGTTTGAGAGCATTTTTAGAAGAAGGCGGTTTTGGTGCTTTTACGGATACTTTTGAAAACTTAGGAGAATTAAAACAATTACCGGGTATTGCTACACAACGTTTAATGGCTGATGGTTACGGTTTTGGTGGAGAAGGTGACTGGAAAACAGCTGCTATGGTTCGTGTTATGAAAGTAATGAACATCGGTCTTGAAGGAGGAACTTCTTTCATGGAAGATTATACATACCACTTTACACCTGAAAAATCTTATGTATTAGGTTCTCATATGTTGGAAATCTGCCCTTCTATTACTGAAGGAAAACCATCTTGCGAAATTCATCCATTAGGAATTGGTGGAAAAGAAGATCCTGTTCGTTTAGTATTTAATTCTCCTGCAGGAGATGCTATCAACGTATCTTTAGTAGACATGGGAACTCGTTTCCGTTTAATCGTAAACGAAGTAACTGCTGTAAAACCAATGGCTGATTTACCAAAATTACCAGTTGCACGTGTACTTTGGGATTGTAAACCTAATTTAGACATTGCTGCTACAGCTTGGATTTTAGCTGGTGGAGCGCACCATACTGTTTACAGTCAAGCAGTAACTACTGAGTTCATGGAAGATTTTGCTGATATTGCTGGAATCGAATTAGTTGTTATTGATAACGATACTAGAATCCGTAATTTCAAAGATACTTTGAATGCAAATGAAGCTTACTACCATTTATTTCAAACTGGATTGTAATCTTTTTTAGAACAAATTTACTAAGTCATAAAGTCGGAAGTTAATGTTACTTTTGGCTTTATGACTTCGCTATTAACCAATAAAAATAAAAATTATGAATCTATTAAAAAGTTGTGTTCTCGGATTGACGGTTATTACTACTGCGGGACTTTCTGTTCAGTGCAAAGGGGATAAAAAAGAAAACCAGGAACAAAATGTAACTCAAAAAGACAGTGTTACTATTGAGAAATCAGAGTACGCTACTACTGCTCAAGGAGAAAAGATTTACAGCTACAAACTGAAAAATCAAAAAGGGATGGAAGTGGATATTATGACTTACGGAGGAAGAATTACTTCTTTAAAAGTGCCTAATAAAGCTGGAGTTTCAGAAGATGTTGTGATAGGGTTTAATAATTTTGAGCAATATACAAAAGATAATCCATTTTTTGGAGCCTTAATTGGAAGATACGGGAATCGTATCGGAAAAGCTAAATTTTCTTTAGATGGAGTTGAGTATAAATTAACAGCTAATGATGGACCAAACAGCTTGCATGGTGGGCCAATGGGATTTGATAAGGTTGTTTGGACTGCTGAAGAAGCTAAAGGAGGAGAAAATGCTACCTTAAAATTGAAATATCTTAGCAAGGATATGGAAGAAGGATTTCCAGGAAACTTAACTGTTTTTGTTACTTATACATTAACTGCTGGTAATAATTTAGAAGTGTTGTATGAAGCAACTACAGATAAGAAAACGATAGTGAATTTGACTCAACATTCTTATTTCAATCTTTCAGGTGATTTTACAAAAACTATTTTGGATAATGTAGTAACAATTGATGCTGATAAATTAGTTCCAGTTGATGAAACATTGATTCCAACTGGGAAATTAGAAGATGTGGCTAATACACCATTTGATTTCAGAACTCCAAAAGCTATTGGTAAAGAAATAGAAGTAGCTAATGAACAGTTAAAAAGAGGTAAAGGATATGACCATTGCTGGGTGTTAAATAATCAGGATAAAGGATTCCGTTTTGCGGCTTCAGTTTATGAGCCAACCAGCGGAAGAGTGATGGAAGTGTTTACTGATGAACCAGGAATTCAGTTGTACACAGGGAACTTCTTAGATGGAACCTTGCCAACAAGAGATGGTAAAACCTATGCGCACCGAACAGGACTTTGTTTAGAAACGGAGCATTATCCAGATTCTCCAAATCAAAAAGATTTTCCAACTACGGTTTTAAATCCTGGAGAAACATATAAAACTAAAACTGTATTTAAATTTTCTGCTAAATAATTAGAAAGACAGTTTAATCTATAAAGCTCGTACTGTAATATAGTGCGAGCTTTTTTTATGTAGCATTCTCCTGCTATCCGCTTCAATCTTACTCGCCGAACCCCGGCAAGTAAGGATTTCCGCTGCTATCAGGGCTAGGGAGTTGGTTTAAAGTTGGGATTTGTACTGTTATATATAGTATGGGTTCTTTGTTGTCTTGATTTTTTCTGTGTGACTTACTTGGTGGAAGTTGCCTCTGTATAGTAAATAATCTTAGTGTACTTCGCGACTTCTTAGTGTTATTTGTGTTTAAAAACTCTAAATTCCTACAAAACTAAAAAAACTTTAAAAAACAAAAGCTTTGTTATCAGGCTATTAAAAAATAATTTGAAAAATAGTTTAGAAAAGCTATTGTGTAATTGAATAAAGGTGGTATTTTTGCACCCGCAACAGCGAAAACGTTCTAAGAAACATACTGAAAAGCGAAAGAGATTTTAAGAAGAAATTTTTAAA
>NZ_JBZEEN010000014.1:0-82051 GCF_058309975.1 Flavobacterium sp. ST-158
ATTGGAGTGAGTTTTGCAGGACCAAAAGTGAATCCAAAAGCATTCGAATTGGATACTGAAATGTTTAAGGTTAAACCACAAACTACAGTATTAATCATCATTACTTTATTAATTATCGCTGCTTTATACGTGAAGTTCTGGTAAAAGAAAATAATAGTTTTAAATAAAAAAATGTGAAATCGAATTCGTTTGATTTCACATTTTTTTATTTGGATAAGATTAAAGTCCGAATTGTTTTATCTTCTTAACATAGATTAAGAGATCTACTTTTATAAAATCGTAAATTTGTTAAGCAAAGTAGAGCAGACGAAAGCAATTGATAATTAGCTTTTCTTGTCAAGATTATTGTTTTTTTATTAATTTAATTATCTGAATATGAAACCAGAATTTGAAAATATTCCTCTTGTTAAAAATCAAGAAGAGCAGCAGTTTGAAATCACTGTGGAGGGACATAAAGCTTTCATCGTTTACAAAGAACACTCCAATGTTATCTCTTTAATTCATACAGAAGTAGAGCCTGAATTGGAAGGGAAAGGCGCGGCTACAGCTGTAATTGAAAAAACATTGGCATATATTGAAGACAACAATTACAAACTTATACCGCTTTGTCCGTTAGTGTTTGCTTATATCAAGAGACATCCGGAATGGAAACGCATCGTTGATGATAGTTTTCACGGAATCAAATTTTTATAATTAATCAATTTTACTTTTTATGTCAAATATTGAACAAATAATTGAAGAACGCGCAGCTGATATCGGTAATTTTCTCGTAGGACGTTTGCTGCCGTTTCGTCAAAAAAGAGCTGTTGGGCCATTTGTTTTTCTAGATCATATGGGACCAACGCATTTGTCGAATTATCAGAATCTGGATGTAGGACCGCATCCGCATATTGGACTTTCCACACTGACTTATCTTTTTGCAGGTAGTATCATGCATCGTGACAGTCTTGGAAGTGAGATTGAAATAAAACCCGGAGCCGTAAACTGGATGACTGCCGGAAAAGGTATTGTACATTCTGAAAGGACTCCTGAATATTTGCGTAGTTCTGAGAAAATGCTTCATGGTTTTCAAATTTGGGTGGCATTGCCAAAAGAGTTAGAGAAGATGGAACCTTCTTTTGTACATATTGAAGCAGATGAAATTCCGTATTGGACAGAAAATGGTCTTTCGTTTAAATTGATTGCTGGAGAAGCTTTCGGGAGAAAATCAGGTGTGCCTACTTACAGTCCGTTATATTTTATTGAAATTAAGAATATAAAACCTCAAAAAGTCAATATTGGTAAGGATTTATTTGGAGAAAGTGCTCTGTATATTCTTGAAGGAAGTGTTAAAAGTGAAGATACTATTTTTGAGCCAAAACAAATTTTGGTTGCTAAAGAAAGTACACTTTGTGAATTTGAAATGGGAGAAAATAGTAGCGTTTATATTTTTGGAGGGGAAGCTTTTCCTGAAGAGCGTTTTATTTATTGGAATTTTGTAGCTACTGATAAGGCTATGATTGAAGAAGCGAAAGAAAGATGGACCAAACAGGTTTTTCCTAAGATTCCAGGAGAAACTGGGTTTGTCCCTTTGCCTGTACCTCCTAAATTTTAATTATAAAAAATGTGAAATCGAATTCGTTTGATTTCACATTTTTTTTATCACATAAGTCACAATTCCCCAAATGATGAGTTGGTTTTCTTCAGTAACTTTTATCGGAGTATAGTTGCTGTTTTCGGGCATCAGGTAGAGGCAGTCTTTTTGCAGTTTAATGCGTTTTACGGTAAATTCTCCGTCAATATAGCAAATGGCAATTTTGTTGTCCTGTGGTTCAATGCTTCGGTCTACAATCAGTACATCTTTGTCATTAATACCAGCATCAATCATCGAATTGCCTTTTACTTTAATGTAAAAAGTGGCGAGCGGATTTTCGCTTAACTCTTTATTCAAATCAATATTGTTTTCCATGAAATCAGCCGCCGGTGAGGGGAATCCTGCCGAAACACCATCAGGAATGAAAGGAATTCGCAGTTCGCTTTCAAAATCCGGTTTGTAAAAACTGAGTTTTTGATCTTTTTTTATTGACATCGTATTTCGAGAATCTCTTTGAAATTAGTAGTGTATTTATTTGATAAATGTTTCTGGTTCATGTCCCAGGTGAGTTTTAAATTTTGGCTGGCCAATTTTACTTTGGTATCGCCAATTTTAAGATTGAGACGATCCATAGTTTTCATTAGTGCCAAATGTTTTGGATTTTCTTCTTCAAATAATTGAAATTGTTTCTGGTTTTCATCAATAAGTTCACTAACAATCACTCCTGCTTTTTTGAATTTTAAACCTTCATTTCCCAGATGTAATTGTTTGAATAAATCGACAGCAACATTAGCAATAGTTAATGTTGAATTAGTTGCATAAGGTAATGTGATTGCTTTGTTGAAATAGTATTGTGAGCTAATTACAGAGTGTTTATCCACTACGAGCATTACTATTATGGTGTGACAACAGGATTTTTGTTTGCGTAATTTTTCGGCACAGACAGAGGTAAAAGTAGTGATGCGTTCTCTTAATAAATCAAAATCAGCAATCTGTTTTGGGAAGCTTCGGGTAATGGCTATGCTTTTCTTTTGCTCCACAATAGGTTCTAAGTCTAAAACAGATTTTCCTTCCAGTTCGGCTTTTAATCGAAGACCAGTTACGCCCATGGTATTTTTTATCCAGACTTCGTGTTGTGGCTGAATAAAGTCGAAAGCGGTGTTGATGTTGCGCAGTTTTGCTTTTTTAGTCATGCGATAACCAATGCCCCAAACATCTTCAATTTTAGTCCATTTCAAGGCTTTGATGCGCTTTTCTTCGGAGTCAATAACATAAATACCTTGGGTTCTGTCTTGGAATTTTTTAGCAATTTTATTAGCAACTTTGGATAAGCCTTTGGTTTCTGCAAATCCAATGCATATGGGTAGTCCAAGCCATTTTTGAACACGCCTTTTCATTTGAAGTCCATAATTATGGTAATCTTCAATGTTGAGTCCGTCAAAATTCAGGAAGGCTTCGTCAATACTGTAAATTTCAATATTTGGTGTAAACTGATTAAGGATTGCCATTACACGACGACTTAAATCACCATACAGTGGATAATTGGATGAAAATAGTTGAACGTTTTTTTCTTTTACCAAATCTTTAATTTGGAATGCAGGCGCACCCATAGGAATTCCAGCAGCTTTTGCTTCATAACTTCTGGAAATGACACAGCCATCATTGTTAGATAAAATCGCAATAGCCTTTCCGTTGAGATCCGGTTGGAAAACACGTTCACAGGAAGCATAGAAATTATTACAATCAACTAAAGCATACATGATACAAAATTACACAATAGTGCTGTTTTGAAATTAGATTTCATTATTATTTTTTAAAAAGGGACAAATTGTTTTTTTATTTTCTAAAAAGGTCTTGTATTGTGATATTCTTAAAAACTATGCTATATTAACCTTTAAATATGTGGAATTATCATTTTTTAGCTAAAACGTTTTCGTAAATGGTAATATAGCATATATATATGAAAAACTACTGTAGTTTAATTCTATGCAAGCATACTACCTTTGAACCAGTTAAAAGAAATATAAATCTAAAATTTCTAGTTATGAAAAAGATTTTAAAACTTAGTATTGTATTAGTAGTTGTTTTATTAGCAATGAATACACACGCAACTGGCGTAAAATTTTCTAAAGTTGAAAAAGCTAGTCCAAAAAAGATGGTAACTTTTGCTCTAAATGATGTAAATAAAGCTAATGTTTCTATTTATGATGCAAATGATAAATTGTTGCATACGGAGCATGTTTATACCTTGAATTTGAATCCGCTAAAATCAGATGAGAAAATCGTTAAAACTTACGATTTGAATCCTTTAGCTGATGGGGTTTATTACTTGGTTGCCGAATCAAAAACAAAAGTGGTGAAATATGAAATTCTTGTAGTGAATGAAACTGCAACAATCATGTCAGATCCTTATTCAGTAGTTTATAAAACGGTTGCTGTTAAATAATTAAGATTGGTTAGTAGTTGGAAGGCCCCTTTTTAGGGGCTTTCTTTTTTATTAAATAGTTATTCCAAAAATGATCTTAGTTCGTGTCGATAATCGGAGGCATTTTTTCCGGTAAATTCTTTGAATGTTTTATTAAAATGACTAAAGTTGTTAAAACCACTTTCATAAGCAATAGCTGCAATACTAATGGGTTTTTCGGCTAATAATTTACAAGCATGCACCAATCGATAATCATTTACAAATTTGGTAAAGGTTTTATGGGTTATTTTTTTAAAATAACGACAAAAAGATGGAACAGTCATACTTACTTTTTCTGCTATATCTTCTAGGCGTATGGCTTCTTTAAAATTGTCTTTTACATAATTAAAGATTAAATTAATTCTTTCATTATCTTGAACGTGCATTTCCATGCTAAAACCTTCGGCATTTAATACTGTTGCATCTTCAGTAGCTAATTCAAGTTCGTTTAGTATTTCTATAATACTTAATAAGCGTTCAAAAGGAGATTGATCTTCCATTTTGCCTATTTTTTTTCCAATTTTTCTCTTTGTTTTTCCGCCAAAAGTAATTCCAGATTTAGCTTGTTTGAGTAAGTCTTTAATGTTTCGCATTTCGGGAATTTCAAAAAAATGTTCTCCTAGAAAATCGGGTTTCATCTGGATGACAATTTCATTTTTATTTCCCGTTAGTTCATCTGTAAAACCACAATGGGGCAAATTACTTCCTATTAAAGTCAAATCGCCGTTGGTGTAATAAGAAATATGGCTTCCTACCTGGCGTTTTCCAGCTCCGCCATTTACATAAATTAATTCAATTTCTGGATGATAATGCCAGAAATGAGAATTATAATTAATGTCGTATTTGGTTAATGTAAACGAACTTCCAAAGGAAGGTTCGATGATTTTAAGCGTTGGTAAGGTTGATTTCATTTTTTTATTCAATTTGGTTGGCTATACTAAGTTAACAAATTAATGTGTAATATTATCTGTATTATACGAAAACGTTGTAGTAAAAGGTAAAATAGCATATTAATTGGAACATTTACTGTTTATTTTACTTCCAAGCTTGAGATAACTTTACATAGTTAAATGATTATAAATCTAAAAACATGTATTATGAAAAAGATTTTAAAAATTAGTTTAGTAGTAGGAATAGTTTTATTGGCTATGAATGTGTATGCGGTGGCGGTTAATTTATCATTACATAATAATTTTCGACAAGAGAAAATGATTTCATTTGGATTAAATGACAAAGATCAAATTAAGATAAGTATTTATGATGCCAATGATAAGTTAATACACACCGAAGATTTGATGGTAAATGGAAAATTGGTGAGGAGTTATGATTTGAATAACTTTAAGGAAGGAGTTTATTATGTGGTAGAAGAATCTAAATCTAAAATTACAAAATATGAAGTTTTAGTTCTAAATGACTCAGCTACAATAATGTCTGATCCTATTTCTGAAGTTGTTAAGACTGCTTTATAAGATTTGTTTAATTTATTTTAATAAAAAGATTTTAAAATTAAATTTTGGCACGAATTATGATAATAGAATCAATGGTTAGAAATTTGCTATTTGTTAGTAATTAATTAGTTTGTGTAGTGAAAAAAGAAAGCTTCAAGTAATGAAGCTTTTTTTTGTTTTAAATCTCACCCATTATTCGGTCCATAACCCAACTGGTGTGAGTAGCAGTTTTCCCATTTGAAGGATGTGATCTGCTTCTTAATAAATCTTCTCTTATATTCTCAACATGATTTAACTGTACGTTTTCTGGATGTTCTATAGTAAGTGGAACTATTCCGTTTTCATTGGAAAGGATTACTGGGTTTTCATCAAATATTGAAAATTCAATGGTACCTTGACTTCCATAAATAATTACTTTATCCTCTCTATTGGAACAGCCAAAATTCCAACTTCCTGTACCTGTAATACCACCTTCATGCAACCAGCAAGCAACTAATGCATCCTTTGCCGAATATAAATTTTGTTGATTTAAACTCATACCTGTTACTTCTTTAATATCTCCCAGTAGGTAATTAAATAAGTCTAATCCATGGCTTGCTAAATCGTCAAAATAACCTCCTTTAGCAATATTGTAATCGGTACGCCAATTGTATAAGCCTGATAAATCCTGAGGTGAAGCAGGCTTGCTTAGATGCCAGTTTATATGCCTGATTTGTCCAATACTATTAGCCTCGAGCCATTTTTTTATTTGTTTGAATCTTGGTAAGGAGCGTCTGTAATAAGCCGTAAAGAGCGGGATTCTTTTTGCTTCAAAAGCTTCGTAAATTGCTTTACTATCTTCATAGCTAGGTGCCAGAGGTTTTTCTATACAACAAATTTTTCCTGCTTCGGCTACTTTTAGTCCATATAATTTATGAGAATCGGGTGGAGTTGCAATGTATACAGCATCTACTTCAGGGTCATTGATAAGAGCATCGGCATCTGAATAGTGTTTTTTAATACCATGTCTTTTAGCATAATCAGCTGCTTTTTCAGCATCTCTACGCATTACGGCAACAATTTCAAATCCTGCTGTTTTTTGGTATGCAGGACCACTTTTTTTCTCGGTTACATTTCCACATCCGATGATTCCCCAACGGATTACTTTTACTTCTTTCGTTTCGCTCATTTTATTCTTTAATTACAGCCATCTATGCCACAGCTGTTAGTGTCTTCTGAGTTCAAGATAGTAATTTTTGATTCAAATTGACCTTCTTCCCACACTTTTTCTAAGGTTTTTACAAATGTTTCTTCATGTTGAGCTCCTGAAATAGCATATTTATTATCAAAAACAAAAAATGGCACGCCTTGTATTCCTATTTTTTGGGCCATTAACATGTCTTGCTGTACTTGTTCTCCATATGAATTAGAACTTAAAACGGCGTTTACAGCTTCAATATCTAAGCCAACTTGTAAAGCTAATTCCTTTAGGGTATCATTAGCGTTAATGTCTTTTCCGTCCGTTAAATAGGCTTTAAATAGCAATTCTTTTAATTCATTGGCTAATTGGTATTCTTTGGCCAAATGGAGTAAACGATGGGCATTATACGAATTGGCCATTATTGCTTTTTCAAAATGATATTCCAATCCAGAATTAGCCGCATTTTGAGTCATATTTTCTAAAGCTTCAATAGCCCAATCTTTGTCTTTTCTATATTTTTCAGCAAGATGATCGACCAGATTATCATCTTTATCAGCAATAAAGTTTGGGTCTAGTTGAAAACTCTTCCATTCTATTTCAATTTTATCTTGATGGCCAAATTTTTGGATAGCATTTTCCAATCTTCTTTTACCTATGTAGCAAAAAGGGCACATGATATCAGACCAGATTTGTATGTTTAATTTATTTTCCATTTTAAATACGTATTACGTTTGTATATACAAATGTATAGAAATGCTTTGGCAACTACTTCTTTTTTATGTTTTTATTAGGAAAGTATAAGGTGTTTTAAATGAAAAAACCATCAAAACGAATCTTGATGGTTTGTGTATTTTGTTGAATTTTTGACTATAATAAATCCAAAACAAATGATGGAAATAATCCTAACGCAATGTTCAAAACAATGGCAATAACAGCAACTGCGTAATATATTGTTGGAGTTGGAACTTTAGCTTCATTTGGTTCTTTAGTGTACATGGTTAATATTAATTTGAAATAATAACCGACACTTATTTTAGAACGATGTGATACATATTTTAAATGATTTTGAATTCCGAAACTATTTATTTAAATAGAAAATCTATTTTTCTAATAAAATAAATAATATTTTTATGGTTAGTTTATAACGAATAACATATGAATTTTAATGAAAATTTCAGATTAAAACTTCAAACAAGTTTAATCAACAATATTCTTTTTTTGAAAGAAAGCAGTATAGATATAGTTAACGAAGTAAAAGATGATTATCGTAAAATTATTTTGAACATTATTTCTGATGAATTCTATCCATTTAAGATAAGCCACGAAAGAGCTATTTATAATATTAATAGAACTTTAGAGAGTTCTGGTGTGCCAAAATTAAAATTACGGTTTGACAGCTGGGAAGTTTTTAGAAATAATGAAATAGAGTTTAAAGTTATCACTAATGATGAACCCGAACTGCACAGCAAAGAGGAATTACAATTACGTGTTGACACTGAGGATCTTTTATATGAATGTCTGGATGAATTTTGGAAGGATAAAAAAAATAATAGCAAGTATTATGAAATAAGTGATTTTTCCTGTATTGAAGACTTTGAATTTCCAGCCAGTAAATTGGAATTAGTTACTAATAGCGGGGGTACATATAATGTTGAAGCCTGGAGTCAATATGTTTTTAAACTTGTCGAAATTAATTTCCCTGATTTTAAATATGAAAAATCCAAATCAAATAGAAAAGTTCGATTTTTGAAATCTTTAAATGATGATATCCAATTTGGTTTTGAATATGACAATACAGAACTAAAAAAAGAAATTAATAGGAAAACCAGAAATAAACTTCAGTTACCGTACTATTTTAATGCTATTATTATTAACAAAAGTTTTAATCCCAAAGAGAGGAAGGAATATGTCATTAAGTATGATAATGATATAATGAGTCTGGGAATAGTAGCAAATCCTTTTTTCTATCATCCATGTTATCCATTGAGTTTGTTTGGAACAATTGAATTATACCATTATGGTAATTTTTACCCAGATAACAAAAAACCTAAAAAGATTCGAGATTACATACAGGTTAATGAAGAAACAATGAAGATGGTATATTCAAAAGAATATTTCGAAAAACTAAAAAAATATGCTTTTTTCTATATGCATTTATTGGGGTATTCTTCTAAAAGCTATTTAGATTATTTAGAAAAGTCTATTTTGGATAGTTTGTAGTATATGTTTATAACTGCAACGAAATTTAGAATAAGTCCAACAATAGCGCAGTTCCAATTCATTTTCACCACTGCATAATTTCTAGTAGAACCCAAATCAAATATACAAATAAGCTAATATAAAAGCCATCAAAACGAATCTTGATGGCTTAAAGTATATTTTCAAAGATTGATTACAACAAGTCTAAAACAACAGAAGGGAAAAATCCTAAGGCAATATTTAAAGCAATTGCTATTATTGCTACTACATAATAAATTTTTGAAGTTGGAACTTTAGCTTCATTAGGTTCTTTAGTGTACATGGCTAATATTAATTTGAAATAATAACCGACACTGATGATAGAGTTGATTACAGCTACAATTACTAAAGCTATAAATCCTGCTTGGATAGTTTGTGTAAATAAAAATAATTTGGCAAAGAAACCTCCAAAAATAGGAATACCAGCCATTGATAATAAAGACGCTGTTAGTATGGCTGCCATTAATGGATTATTTTTTGCTAATCCGTGGAAATTAGTAAGATCTTCGTTTTCTCTGGTTTTACATACATATAATATTACAGTAAATGCAGCAATACCAGCTAATGCATAAGCAGAAGTATAGTATAATAAAGTTCCTGAAGATTTTGTTGTGCTCAATAGTGTCATCAACATAAAACCGGCATGAGAAATTCCAGAGAAAGCCAGCATACGTTTTACGTTAATTTGGCGTAAAGCCATAATATTACCAACGGTCATAGACGCCATTGAAACAATAATAATTACCAATTGGAATGCAGGAGAAATATCAGCATTCATTGTTGTTACTAGTTTGTATAAGGTTGCAATGGCTACTACTTTAGCTAAAGTACTCATCAAAGCTGTTGTTAAGGCTGGAGAACCTTCGTAAACATCTGGTGCCCAAAAATGAAAAGGAACAGCAGCAATTTTGAAAAGCATTCCAATAAATATTAATACAATCCCTATTGGAAACCAAATAGGTAATTCGGCAGAATGTGATAATTCGCTAATTTCAATGATGTCAAAACTTCCCATTGCACCATAAATTAAACAAATTCCAAAAAGAATAATTCCTGAAGCAAAAGAGCCCATTAAGAAATATTTCAAACCTGCTTCATTACTTTTAATGCTTAATCTATTACTAGAGGCTAATACGTAAAGCGCAATAGACAATACTTCAATTCCTAAGAAGAACATAGCTAAATTTCCAAATGAAACCATAGCTACAGCACCAGCTAATAAAAATATTTTTATAGCAATAAAATCGGAAATTTTAGTTTGGTGATTTTCATAAAATTTATGTCCTAAACTCACCAAGAAAATAGTAAGTATGATAAATAAAGCTGAAAATGCTGTAGAAAATTTACCCACAACAATCATATTGTTGTAATAAAAACCTAGAGGACTATTGTATTCGGAAATATCCAAACCTAGTATAGCTAGTAATCCAATAACGACTATTGGAATGATGGCTTTTCTAGCATCAAAAATTTCAAATATAAGGCTTAAAACACCTAATCCTATTATAGCTATTAATGTATTCATATTTTATATTGTGATTCAGGCTTGCAACCTGATATTAAAAATAGTCCGTTTATTATTGAATTTTGTACAAGTTTCTTAGTATTTGATCTAATGCAGGAGTGATTAATTCATTGATTGGTTTTGGATACAAACCAAAAATGAATAATACTGCAATGATGATGACCAATACTAAAGTTTCATGAAAACTCACGTCTGCAAATGCTTTGGTATTTGTTTCTCCAAGCATTACGTGTTGGTACATTTTCAACATATAATAAGCTCCTAGAATAATAGTTGTTCCACCTGCTAATGCAAACCAAAGATTAATTTTTGCAAGACTGTATAAAACGGTAAACTCTCCAACAAAGTTAAAGGTTGTAGGTAATGCTACAGAAGCTAAAACTAAAATCATGAATAAAGAAGCAAATTTTGGTGCTTGTGATCGAATACCGCCCATTTCACTAATGACTCTAGTTTTGTATCTTCTAAAGATGATTTCGGCAGCAAAGAATAACCCAACTACTACAAAACCGTGAGCCAACATTTGTAAAACAGCTCCGCGTAATCCATCAATGTTTAAGGTATAACATCCAGCAGCAATTAAGCCTACGTGTGCCAATGAAGAATAAGCCAATAATTTTTTCAAATCTTTTTGTCTTAAAGCTACAATTGAACCGTAAATAACACCTGCAATTCCAAATCCAATTAATATTGGTAAATAGGTTTTAGATGCAATAGGTGTAATTGGAATTTGCCAACGAATAACACTATACAATCCCATTTTTAACATAATCCCTGATAAAAGCATAGTTCCTACTGTGGGTGCTTTTTGGTATACTTTTGCTTGCCAAGTATGGAAAGGAATAATTGGAATTTTAATGGCATACGCTAAGAAGAAAGCCCAGAAAATCCAGAATTGCTCCATTCTGCTTAATTCTACATTGTATAAATCTTGAATTAAGAAGCTTCCTGCTTTTTGGTACAAATACACAAAAGCAAGTAACATGAATAAAGATCCTGCAAGAGTATAGATAAAAAATTTAACTACTGCTTTTTTGCGTTCTTCAGTATCTCCATTACCCCAAATTAAAGCAATGAAATAAATAGGAATCAAAGATAATTCCCAGAAAATGTAATATAAAAGACCATCAGATGCTAAGAAAGTTCCTGTCATAGCAAAGGACATGAACAAAATCAAAGCATAAAGTGATTTAGCATTTTTAAATTCGGTTCCAAAAGAAGAATAGATAATCAAAGGAGTCAATGCCGAAGTCAATAATAACATAATCAACGACAAACCATCAGCGGTTAGCGAATATGAAATAGCCGGTTTGTTAATCCAAAATTTGAAGAAACTAATATTTTCTCCTGCATTGTAGCCATTCAATAAAGCAATTGAAACACCAAAAGCGACTAAGCTGAATAATAATGCGACTTTAGATGCCAGTTTATCGCCAGAAAAGTAAGTAGCAAATGCGCCAACAAGAAGTATAATTAATAGTAGTGATACGTTCATGATATAAAATTATTGAGCTAAAAATAAATAGGTTACAATGGCGCTAAGCCCTAAAACAAATACAAATAGGTAAAATCCAATACTTCCTGTTTGTAATTTCTTTCCTTGGTAACTTATTTCGTTGGTTACTTTTCCTAATCCAAATACAAAAGCAGATAAAGCGGTTTCGATATAATCTCTAAAGAAACTGGATAGTACATTAATTGGTTTTACAAAAATTGCATCGTAAATTTCATCTACATAATATTTGTTGTAAAGCACTTTTGAAAATCCTGTAATTTCAGCATCTTCAGCAGGAACTTGATTTTGTTTGATGTATTTTACAAAAGCAATTCCTATTCCCACTAAACCACCAATTACGGCTATTGCCATCAAAGTATATTCCAATGAACCAAAATGGTGTGTTTCGTGCGCTTCTTTAGCAAATAATGGCGCTAAATATCCGCTTAACCAGCTGTTTGTTGGCAAACTAATCAACCCTCCGATAGTAGCTAAAACGGCTAATACAATTAGTGGAAAAGTAATTAATGCCGGACTTTCGTGTAAATGGCTTTTTTGTTTTTCGGTACCTCTAAATTCTTTAAAGAAAGTCAAGTATAGCAAACGGAACATATAAAATGCAGTCATTAATGAAGCTAGCGAAGCAATAAACCATAATACTTTGTTGTGCTCAAAAGCAGTCATTAAGATTTCATCTTTAGAGAAAAACCCTGAAAAAGGTGGAATTCCAGAAATAGCTAATGAAGAAAGTAAGAAAGTAATAAAAGTGATTCCCATTACTTTTTTTAAACCACCCATTTTGCGCATGTCTTGTTCTCCGTGCAAAGCATGAATTACTGATCCTGAACCTAAGAACAAACAAGCTTTGAAGAAAGCGTGTGTGATTACGTGGAAAACGGCAACTTCATAAGCTCCAAATCCCAAGGCTAAGAACATTAATCCCAATTGAGATACTGTAGAGTAAGCCAATACTTTTTTGATATCCGTTTGAACCAAAGCAATCGTTGCAGCAACTAATGAAGTTACAGCACCAACTATAGCAATAATGTTTTGAACTTCTGGTGCCAAATCAAATACAAAGTTCAATCTTGTAATCATGAAAATACCAGCAGTAACCATTGTAGCTGCGTGAATCAATGCCGATACAGGTGTTGGTCCCGCCATCGCATCAGGTAACCAAGTGTATAATGGAATTTGAGCCGATTTTCCACAAGCTCCAATAAATAAAGCAAAAGCAGCTAAAGAAATCATAGACAAATCTAAATTGCTAGAAGTAGCAATCGCTGTTTTTAATGTGGTGTAATCTAAAGTGGAGAATAAAGATCCGATAATAAAAATACCAATCAATAATCCTAAATCCCCAATTCGGTTCATGATGAACGCTTTTTTAGCTGCATCATTATATTCTTGGTTTTTGTGCCAAAATCCGATAAGTAAGTAAGAGCAAAGTCCAACGCCTTCCCATCCTATGAACAACACTAATAGATTACTTCCTACTACCAAAGTTATCATAAAAAAGATAAACAAATTCAAGTAAGCAAAAAACTTATGCATATTCTCATCATCATGCATATAGCTGATAGAGTAGAGGTGAATTAAAGAACCAATTCCGGTTACAAAAAGCAACCATAAAACGGATAATTGGTCTAATAAGAAACCAAAATCCACTCTGAAATTACTAATTTCAATCCAATCAAATAGTTTAATGTTTATCGGTTGTTGATCGATATTTATTTTTGAAAAGAAACAAAGTGTAAGCGCAAACGATAAAACTACAGTAAGTGTACCTATAATCCCCGAAGCTGTTTTGCCAATCTTTTTTCCAAAGAAGATATTAAATAAAAATCCTAAAAAAGGAGCTAATAATAAGAGTAAAGCTAAATTCGTATTCATTATCGTTTATCCTTTTAAGTTTTTTAAATTATTAATGTCAATCGAACCTAAATTTCTAAAAATCGATACTAAAATTGCCAAACCTACCGCTACTTCGGCAGCAGCTACAGCCATAGAGAAAAACACAAAAACCTGTCCTTGTGCATCTTGATGATAGGTAGAAAAAGCCACGAATAAAAGGTTTACTGCGTTTAGCATAATTTCAATCGACATAAATACGATGATAGCATTTCGTCTGTATAAAACTCCAAATACCCCAATACAAAAAAGTATTACTGATAAGAAGATATAATTCTCAATGCCTATTTCATTTAAAATATTAGTCATTTTATTTCTCCGTTTTTTCTTTTTTAGACAATAGTACAACTCCAATCATGGCTGTTAAAAGCAAGATAGAAGCAAATTCAAAAGGAACCATGTATTCGTTTAATAAAACATGTCCTAAAACTTTTATAGATTGATAATCTTCTCCTGTAGCAATATATTCGCCCTCAATAGGTTTTGAATTGATAAAGACCAAAATCAAAACTACACAGATTAAGAAAAAGGAAACAATTGCTCCTAATCTCGTAATTCGGGGTTTGTGTACTTCATTTTGCTTATTCAAATTCATTAACATGATCGTGAATAGGAATAAAATCATGATAGCACCCGAGTAGACAATTACGTGAACGATAGCTAAAAACTGTGAATTCAATAGTAAATAATGACCTGCAATTGAGAAAAAGCAAATCACTAAATAAAGCGCACTATGAATTGGGTTTCTACTAAATATTGCTAAGAAAGCAGTAATTACCGTGATAAACGCTAAGAAACAAAATACAATTTGTACAGTAGATGCGTTAGCAAAGTCAGGAATATGTATCATTTAGTTAGCATTATTAAGTTGAGTATTCTTGATAGCCATTTCTAAAGGCATCACTAATCTGTCTTTTCCAAAAATAAAATCTTCTCTTTCATAGCTGGAAGGAACTAATACTTTTGAAGTGGTCAAGTAAATGGCGTCTTTTGGACAAGCCTCTTCGCACAATCCACAAAAAATACAACGTAACATATTAATTTCATATATCTCCGCATATTTTTCCTCGCGATACAAATGTTTTTCATTGGCTTTGCGTTCAGCAGCTTTCATGGTGATTGCTTCAGCAGGACAAGACAAAGCACATAATCCACAAGCCGTACAATTTTCTCTACCTTGTTCATCACGTTTCAACATGTGTTGACCACGATACACCGGACTCATGGTACGTACCTGTTCTGGATACTGAATGGTAACTTTTCTAGAAAACAAGTGTTTCAAAGTAATAATTAATCCTTTTACTATCGCAACAAGATATAAACGCTCTAAAAAACTCATCTCTTTATTAGAGACTTGTTTTTTTCTTCCCGATAAGGATATGGTTTCTATTGACATCTTTTTTATTTTTATTTGAAGCTAATCCCGCTATCCGTTTCAATCTTTTAAGTTTTAAAGAAAAACTTAAAAGGATTTTCACTGCTATCGGGGCTAATGCTACTCTTTGCTATAATTTAAAATCCTAGAAATGCTATAATTTCATGTCTCAAAATTACAATTCCTGTAATCATGATATTGGCTATGGATAACGGAATTAATATTCGCCATCCTAAATTCATCAATTGATCGTATCTAAATCTTGGAATGGTCCATCTTACCCACATGTAAAAGAAAATAAAGAAACATATTTTGGCAAATAATACTCCGATTCCTATTACGTTAGCTAAATTTACTCCCCAGTTTTCTACTGCCCAGCTCATCCCAGGATAGTTATAACCGCCAAAGAATAATACAGCAAGGATGGTTGATGAGATAAACATATTAGCATATTCAGCAAATAAATAGAATCCCATTTTCATAGAAGAATATTCTGTATGATAACCTCCAATTAATTCACTCTCGCATTCTGCTAAGTCAAAAGGGGTTCTGTTTGTTTCTGCAAAAGCACAAATTAAGAAGATTAAGAAAGATAACGGTTGGTAAAATACATTCCAATGCATACCATGTTGTTGCAATGAAATTTCTCTTAAGCTCAATGAACCTGTCATCATTAACAAAGCAATCATGGACAATCCCATCGCAACTTCATAAGAGACCATTTGCGAAGCAGCACGAACCGCTCCCATTAATGAGAACTTATTGTTAGAAGCCCATCCACCGATCATGATACCGTAAACTCCTACTGAAATTACTCCAAAAACATATAATAATGCTACATCAATATCAGCTGCTTGTAGAATAATATCTCTTCCAAAAAGATGAAAATGATCTCCCCAAGGAATTACTGCACTAGTCATTAATGCTGTACTCATAGCCACTGCCGGGCCTACAAAAAATAAAAATCTATTAGGTGTGTCTGGTTCAAATTCTTCTTTCGAAAATAATTTTAAACCATCAGCAAGAGGTTGTAATAATCCTCCTTTTCCTGCTCTGTTAGGACCAATACGGTCTTGTAGCCAAGCAGCAATTTTACGCTCTGCAAGTGTAGAATACATTGCCATTACCATTGTGATGGCAAAGACAACTAGAATGATAACACTTTTTTCTATAATAATTGTACTATCCATTTTTTATAGATTACCATTTTTAAATTCTTCCTGCTCTTTTTTGTCTAAAGGAATTGCTGGCATACTGATTTTTTTACGGTCTTCTGCTCTTCCTTTTAAAATACCTTCTTCAGTTGCTATATGAACTGTTTCCAGTTTACGGGTATAATTGTTTTGATTGATAACCGAATCTTTGTCGAATTTTCTTGGTCCTTCAATTACCCAATCAGCTGGGTCTTTGTGGTCAAAACGACATTCGTTACAAATAAAATCTTCTACTTCATGGTATTGATCTTTACGCCCCGTAACTCTTTGAATTTCGTCTCCAAACATCCAAACCGTAGTTTTTCCACAACAACCCGGAGTTGTACATTCTCTATGAGCGTTGTACGGTTTGTTAAACCAAACTCTTGATTTGAATCGGAACGTTTTATCCGTCAATGCACCTACAGGACATACATCAATCATATTTCCTGAAAATTCATTGTCAATAGCTTTAGAAATACAAGTTGAAATATTAGCATGATCGCCACGGTCTAAAACCCCATGAACTCTGTTGTCTGTTAATTGATCGGCTACTTGCACACAACGTTGGCATAAAATGCAACGATTCATGTGCAATTGAATATTTGGGCCAATATCTTCTGGTTCAAATGTTCTTTTTTCTTCAATAAAACGGGTTTTGGATTTTCCATGTTCAAAGCTTAGATCCTGTAAATCGCATTCTCCAGCCTGATCACAAATTGGGCAATCCAATGGGTGATTGATTAATAAAAATTCGGTTACTGATTGACGCGCTTCACGCACTCGGTCCGAATTTTTACTATTCACTTCCATACCATCCATACATCCTGTTACACAAGATGCCATTAATTTTGGCATTGGTCTCGGATCGGCATCACTACCTTTGGCAACTTCGACTAAACAACAACGGCATTTTCCACCGCTTCCTTTTAGTTTAGAATAATAGCACATAGCAGGCGGAACAGATTCTCCTCCTATCATACGAGCCGCTTGCAAGATGGTTGTTCCTGCTTCAACTTCAATTTCTTGACCGTCTATTGTTACTTTCATTATCTACAAATATTTAACTCCTTGGGAGTTTTTATTTCTGAAATCAAAAATTGTTAATCTTCAATCTTAAATCATTTCTTTAGAAACCAAATGCTTTACGCTAGAAAAAGGCTCAGCAACAAAGTGATTTCTGTTTTTTATTCTTTCTGGAAAACGTACATGGTATTCAAATTCATCTCTAAAATGACGGATAGCAGCTGCCACTGGCCATGAAGCCGCGTCACCTAAAGGACAAATCGTGTTTCCTTCAATTTTACTTTGAATACTCCATAACAAATCAATATCTTCTTCACGTCCCTGACCGTTTTCAATACGCCATAATACTTTTTCTAACCAGCCTGTTCCTTCACGGCATGGTGTACATTGACCGCAGGATTCATGGTGGTAAAAACGAGAGAAATTCCAAGTATTACGTACTATACAAGCGGTGTCATCATAGACGATAAATCCTCCTGAACCTAACATAGATCCTGTTGCAAACCCACCATCACTCAAGGATTCGTAAGTCATTAAGCGATCTTCACCGTTGGCTGTTTTGAAAATCAAATCGGCTGGTAAAATCGGTACTGATGAACCTCCCGGAACTAAGGCTTTTAGAGGACGACTAGAACTCATTCCACCTAAATATTCGTCAGAATTCATGAATTCATCAACACTTAAACCTAATTCTATCTCGTAAACTCCAGGATTTTTAACATGTCCAGAAGCTGATATTAATTTAGTTCCTGTAGATCTTCCAATACCTATTTTTGCATAATCATCACCAGAATTGTTTACAATCCATGGCACTGCTGCAATCGTTTCTACGTTGTTCACCACTGTTGGATTAGCCCAAAGACCTGAAACAGCAGGGAAAGGTGGCTTAATACGTGGATTCCCTCTTTTACCTTCTAAAGATTCAATTAAAGCGGTTTCTTCTCCGCAAATATAAGCTCCAGCTCCGCAGTGAACGTGTAATTCTAAATCGTAACCTGTTCCTAAAATATTTTTTCCTAACCAACCTGCAGCTTTTGCTTCGGCAATGGCTCTTTCTAATATTTTAAAAACCCACATATACTCTCCGCGAATGTAGATATAAGAACGGTTTGCGCCTAAAGCAAAACTAGAAGTAATCATTCCTTCAATCAATAAGTGAGGAATAAATTCCATCAAATAACGATCTTTGAAAGTTCCCGGCTCTGATTCGTCAGCATTACAAACCAAATGTCTTGGTTTTCCTGATTTTTTATCAATAAAACTCCATTTCATTCCAGCTGGGAAACCTGCTCCACCACGACCTCTAAGTCCTGATTTTTTTACTTCCTCAACCACTTCATCAGGAGTCATTGATTTCATAGCTTTTTCTACAGAAGCATAACCTCCATTTTGGCGGTAAACTTCGTAGGTTTTAATTCCCGGAATGTTGATTTTGTCTAATAATATTTTTTTTGACATCTTATTTATCGTGTAATATTATTTTATTATCTCGGCAATCAGCAATAATCTGATCGATTTTTTCTTTGGTTAAGTGCTCTTTATAGAAATCCCCCAATTGCATCATTGGAGCATAACCACAAGCCCCTAAACATTCTACACCTCTTACTTCAAAAAGTCCGTCAGCAGTAGTTTCGCCAATGCCAACCCCTAGTTTTTCGCAGGTATAATCCATTAAATCTTCGGTTCCTCTTAGGCAGCAGCAGGATGTTTGGCAAAATTCAAACATGTATTTTCCAATAGGTTTTAGGTTGTACATGGTATAGAAAGTAGCTACTTCGTAAACTTCAATAGGTAATATTTCAAGAATTTCAGCAACCTTATCCATTAACTCAATGCTCAGCCAGTTGTCGTGTGCATCTTGTACTTCATGCAAAACAGGCAATAAAGCCGATTTTTTCTTGTCTTCAGGATAATGACTTAGCAATTCATTGATGCGAGTCATCAATGCTTCAGTCATATTTATTTCTTGTTTGTAATGTGTACGTTCCATAATTTATGCGTCTAATTCTCCAGCAATTACATTTAAACTGGATAAAATAACAATGGCATCCGATAATAATGCCCCTTTAATCATTTCTGGATAAGCTTGGTAGTATATAAAACAAGGTCTTCTAAAATGCAATCTGTATGGAGTACGACTACCATCAGTTACTAAGTAGAAACCTAATTCTCCATTTCCTCCTTCTACCGGATGGTAAATTTCAGCAACTGGAACAGGAACTTCACCCATTACAATTTTGAAATGATAGATTAAAGATTCCATATTGTTGTATACATCTTCTTTAGGAGGCAAATAATAGTCAGGAACTTCGGCGTGGTATTCATTTCCTTCTGGCATTTTATCCAATGCTTGACGGATGATACTCAAACTTTCCCAAACTTCGGCATTACGAACACAAAAACGATCGTATGTATCTCCTGATTTTCCTACAGGAACTTGGAAATCAAAATCTTCGTAAGAACTATAAGGTTGTGCAACACGTACATCATAATCAACTCCGGCAGCACGTAAGTTAGGACCTGTAAATCCGTAAGCCATGGCTTTTTCGGCCGAAATTGCACCTACATTTACGGTTCTGTCAATGAAAATTCTGTTTCTTTCAAAAAGGTTTTCAAATTCTTTCCAAGCAACTGGAAACTCTTCTAAAAATGTATTTAATAATTCAAATGCTTTTGGCGACCAGTCTCTTTCAAAACCACCTATTCGTCCCATATTAGTAGTTAAACGAGCACCACAAATTTCTTCATAGATTTCGTAAACTTTTTCTCTAAATTGAAAAACATATAAGAAACCCGAATAAGCCCCCGTATCGACTCCCAAAATAGAATTACAAATCAGGTGATCGGTAATTCTGGCCAATTCCATTACAATAACTCTTAAATACTGAGCGCGTTTAGGCACTTCAATATTTAGTAATTTTTCTAAAGTCATCCACCATCCCATATTGTTGATAGGAGAGGAGCAATAGTTCATACGGTCTGTAAGAGGAGTAATTTGATAGAAAGGACGATTTTCAGCAATTTTTTCAAAAGCTCTGTGGATGTAACCAATAGTTGGTTCGGCATCTAAAATTCGTTCTCCATCCATCAACAGAATATTTTGGAAAATTCCGTGAGTAGCTGGGTGAGTAGGACCTAAATTCAGGATAGAAAGCTCGTTTCCGTCTTCGTTTAGTTGCTCCTTTATTATTTTAGCATAGCGATGCTCTGGTGGTAATAATAGTTCTGACATTTATAGAATGTGAAAAATTATATATTGTTTTTTTAGCAATTGTCTATTGTTCTACCGAAGAAACGGTCGTCTTTATCGGTTCTTCCGCCATCTTCCATTGGGAATTCTTTACGCATCGGGAAAGAAATCATTTCATCCATGTTTAAAATACGTTTCAATTGTGGATGACCAATAAAGTTAAACCCAAAGAAATCGTAAGTTTCTCTTTCCATCCAGTTTGCTGTTAAGAAAATATTTGAAACTGTTTTTATTTCCGGATTTTCACCGTTTAGGAAAGCTTTTATTCTAATGCGTTTGTTTTCGTACCAATTGTGTAAGTGGTAAACCACTGCAAATTGTTTTTCAACAGGATTGTCTGGATAATGAATTCCGCATAAATCAGTTAAGAAATGAAAACGCAATTCAGGATCATTTTTTAAGAATAAAATAATAGCAGTATTGTTGTTAGCATTCATTTCAAAGGAAAAAATATCTCTTTCCTGTTGGAAATTAAAAACATCTCCTGCGAAAGTTGCTACTAGTTTTTCTTGAATAGCTGTGTTTTCTAATGCCATTTTATTTGATATTATAAGAAGCTAATAATTCTTGATACTCTGGCGAACTTCTTCTTCTTACTGATTCTGATTTTACAAGTTCTTGCAATTTCATTACACCATCTACAATTTGTTCTGGTCTTGGAGGGCAACCTGGCACATAAACATCTACTGGAATTACTTTGTCTATTCCCTGAAGAACAGAGTATGTGTCAAAAATTCCACCTGAAGAAGCACAGGCACCTACTGCAATTACCCATCTAGGTTCTGACATTTGTTCGTAAACTTGACGTAAAATAGGAGCCATTTTTTTAGAAATAGTACCCATTACCATCAACATATCAGCTTGTCGGGGAGAGAAACTCACACGCTCAGAACCAAAACGTGCTAAGTCATAATGAGAGGCCATAGTAGCCATAAATTCAATACCACAACAAGAAGTTGCAAAAGGTAATGGCCAAAGTGAATTGGCACGAGCCAATCCTACTACGTCATTTAGTTTTGTAGCAAAAAAGCCTTCTCCTACAACACCTTCTGGAGGGGCAACCATATTTACATTTGAATCACTCATTTTATAAAAGTTATGAGTTATGAGTTATGAGTTCATAACTTACATTTAAAAATATTTTTAATTTCAAAACCTTCTTTTACCCTTTAGGGGTTAGGGGTTTATTCCCATTGCAAAGCTTTCTTTTTGATGATGTAGAAAAAACCAACTAAAAGCAAAGCCATGAATACAATCATTTTTATCATTCCTTCCATTCCAAGTTCTTTAAAATTAATAGCCCATGGATAAAGGAAAATTACTTCAACATCAAACAAAACAAACAAAATGGCAACAAGGAAATATTTTACGGAGAAAGGAATACGAGCATTTCCTACTGATTCAATTCCACATTCAAAGTTTTTATCTTTTGAAGCCGATTTTCTTTTGGGACCTAATTTTCCCGAAATGATGATAGTAGCTACAACAAAACCGATTGCAAGTAAGGCTTGCATAAGAATCGGAAGGTAATTGAATTGTCCTGATTGCATGATAATGAAATTTGTGCTAAAATAAGTCACAAAGATATGCTTCAATGTTATAAATCACAAGTAGTGAATGTAAAATCGTATTGGTTTTGAAGGGGTTTTTTAGTAGTTTTTAATGATTATAAATAAGGTTTTCTGTGTTTCTTAAAAAAAACTAAAAATTTAACTTTTAATTATAAAAAAAACGTCCCAATATTATTGGGACGTTTTAAGCATTCGTAACAAAAAAAATATTTTGTTTAGATTACTGCAACTTTAGCAGCAACTTTTCCTTTTCTTCCTTCTTCTTCTTCGTAGCTAACTCTGTCACCTTCGCGTAATTCTTCCGCGTTGATTCCTGAAGCGTGAACAAAAATGTCTTTTCCTGTTTCTTCGTCTGTAATGAATCCGTAACCTTTTGATTCATTGAAAAATTTAACTGTACCTGTACGCATTGTAATAGTAATAATAATTTATAATAAGGCAAATGTAATGTTTAATTACATACGAAAATGATTAATATCAAAATTTTTCATAAAATAATTGATATTCAGTCTATTCAGTGCGTTTCGAAAGGTATTTACTATAAATCTAATTGAATGTGTAATTCCTGTAATTGCATGCTGTCAATAGCTGATGGAGCGTCAATCATTACGTCTCTTCCTGAGTTGTTTTTAGGGAAAGCAATAAAATCTCTAATGGTTTCTTGTCCTCCTAAAATAGCCACTAATCGGTCTAATCCAAAAGCTAATCCTCCATGTGGTGGTGCTCCAAATTGGAATGCATCCATCAGGAATCCAAATTGAGCTTTAGCTTCTTCTTCAGAGAAACCTAAATATTTAAACATCAATTGTTGCGTAGCTTTATCGTGAATACGAATTGAACCACCTCCAATTTCGTTTCCGTTTAAAACCATGTCATAAGCATTAGCACGAACATCGCCAGGATTTGTTTCTAATAAGGCTATGTCTTCTGGTTTTGGAGAAGTAAATGGGTGGTGCATAGCGTGGTAACGACCACTTTCTTCGTCAAATTCTAATAATGGGAAATCAACAACCCAAAGTGGTGCAAAAACATCTGGATTACGCAATCCTAAACGAGTAGCTAATTCCATTCTTAGAGCACTTAATTGTGCTCTGGTTTTGTTAGCTGGTCCTGAAAGTACAAAAATCATATCTCCAGCTTTTGCACCAGTAACTTTTGCCCAATTTCCTAAATCTTCCTGGTCATAGAATTTATCTACAGATGATTTAAAGCTTCCATCTTCATTGCATTTTGCATACACCATTCCTGATGCACCTACTTGAGGACGTTTTACCCAGTCAATCAAAGCATCAATTTCTTTTCTAGTGTAATTTCCAGCTCCTGGAACAGCAATTCCTACAACTAATTCCGCAGCATTGAAAACTGGGAATTCTTTGTGTTGTGCAAATTCGTTTAACTCACCGAATTCCATTCCAAAACGGATATCTGGTTTATCGTTTCCATAAGTTTTCATCGCGTGATCGTAAGTCATACGAGGGAATTTGTCCACTTCAACTCCTTTTAATTCTTTAAGTAAATGACGCGTTAAACCTTCAAAAATATTTAAAATGTCTTCTTGTTCTACAAATGCCATTTCACAATCGATTTGTGTAAACTCAGGTTGACGGTCGGCCCGCAAATCTTCGTCACGGAAACATTTCACAATCTGGAAATATTTGTCCATTCCGCCTACCATCAGTAATTGCTTGAAGGTTTGTGGCGATTGAGGTAAAGCGTAGAATTGTCCTTCATTCATGCGAGAAGGCACCACAAAATCACGAGCTCCTTCAGGCGTCGATTTGATTAAATAAGGTGTTTCGACTTCGCAGAAATCCAAATCAGATAGATATTTACGCACTTCCATCGCTACTTTGTGACGGAATAATAAACTGTTTTTTACCGGATTTCTTCTAATATCAAGATAACGGTATTTCATTCGGATGTCTTCGCCACCATCTGTTTCGTCTTCTATAGTGAAAGGAGGTGTTAAAGCGCTGTTTAGAATGTTTAACTCAGAAACTAAAATTTCGATTTCACCCGTTGGGATGTTTTTGTTTTTGGCTTCACGTTCAATAACAGTTCCTTTTACTTGAATTACAAATTCTCTTCCTAGGGTTTTTGCTAATTCAAATACTGTTTTATTAGTACGACTTTCGTCAAAAATTAATTGTGTTATTCCATAACGGTCTCTTAAATCTACCCAATTCATGAATCCTTTATCACGTGATTTTTGAACCCAACCCGCAAGTGTTACTTCGGTGTTTATATGTGAGGCGTTTAACTCGCCACAGTTATGACTTCTGTACATTATCGAAAAATTTAATTAATTGGTTTATAAGTCTAAAAAAAGACTCGGCTGCAAATTTAGAACTAATTATGAACAATGAATTGAGAAAAATTGATTTTTTGCTTCCTGTTGAAAATAGTGTTTTTAATTTCCAATGTTAAGTTTTTACCCAATGTTACTAAATTGTTACCAAATTGTTTTTTAAATGTAAATTAATATGTAATTTTGATAAAAGAAACCACTTAAAATTTTACATAATGAAAAAATATATAGTTATCTCAGCAGTTTTAATCACAGGGATGATTTTTGCTCAAACACCAAAACCACAATTAGAAGCCGTAGGAAGCAAAGTAAAAGTGACTTATTTTTATGAAAATGGTCAAGTACAGCAAGAAGGATTCTATAAAAACGGAAAATTGGATGGAAAATGGGTTTCCTATGATCAAGACGGAAATAAATTAGCTATTGCAGAGTACAAAAAAGGAGAGAAAGTAGGGAAATGGTTCCACTGGAATCAATCTTCTTTAAGTGAAGTGGATTATTCTAATAATAAAATTGCCTCTGTGAAAAATTGGAAAAAAGAAGCAGTAGTTAATATTGATTAAATTTACAATTGTTAATTAAGAAAAAGGCTTTCCTAAGTAATTTAGGAAAGCCTTTTTTGATTTATTTAATTTGTAATGCTGCATTTTGTCTTCTTTTTAATTTAAAACTAGCATATAATGTAATACACGAAAGGAGAATCCAAAATACATCTATAAAAAACAATTGAAATAGATTATTACTGTAACTGTTCCAAAACCAATTTCCAGTAGTGATTCCGTTAGAAATTGGAATTAAAAACCCTAAAATACTTCCTGAAAAAAGACAAAAACGATTGGTAAAACCATTGTCTTTTTTTACAATGAAAAAAATACTGAGTAAAAGCCAACTTATAAAATAAACAGCATATAGATTATCCTGTCCTAATGGATAAAAAACTTTGGCAATTATAAAGGTGAAAGCTGTAACGGGAAACATGCTTAAGCAAATGGCTAAGTAAAAACGAACTACTCTTTCATTAAAACGTCTTTTTTTCTCAGGAATGTTTTTCTTGTCTCTTGCAACAAGCCAGATCATAACTCCCGAAATGATTACAAAACAGGATAATATTCCTAACACAAAACTGATGATTTTTAATCCATAACCACCATAATCACCAAAATGGATGCGATATAAAATGTTTTTTACATAATCCAAATACTTGTTTTGGGTATAGGGATCTTTCTTAGCAATTACTTTATTAGAAGCAACTTGGTACACAACTTTTCCTATTCCTGTAAATTTTTTGCCATAATCTAATTTGCCTTCAACAATTAGATGCATGTTTTTATCACCATAATTCTGAATCTCAATTTTTGTAATGTCAAAATTTTTCCAGTTTTTCTTAGTTGCATCAACCATATTGTTGATATTAAAGGATGCGTTTGATTTTTCATTTTTAAATGGAAAGTCGGGACTTGTGTATTCTAATTCTTGATACATTTTGGCTTGATCACCTCGGTAAAGCAATTGAACACTTGGTGCAACAAGGAGCAATTTAATCATAAAAAAAGCGCCCGTAACAGCATATACAAATTGAAAAGGTAAACCGAGTATTCCTAATGAAGTGTGGGCATCAGTCCACCAAGTTTTTAGCTTTTCTTTTGGTCTAAAAACATAAAAATTAGAAACTATTTTTTTCCAATGTAATAATACCCCTGTTACAATAGCGAACAAAAAGAATAAAGCAATGAACCCAGAAAGATAATAGCCAACAGGGTAAGGAATTTGTGCTAAAAAGTGAAGACGATAAATGAATTCCCCCAAATTATAGGATTCAACATAAGTTGTGGTTGTGTAAGTGGCATTATTCAGGTAAAGAAATTGTTGTTCTTTTGCTTTTGTAGAGGCTAAGCTGTCTTTAGAAGCTTCTAAAAAAACAGCTACACTATTCTCATTATGAGGTTGTGAAATAGTTATTTTTCTTCCGTTTAAATCGTAAATACTGTCAAGTACATGCAAGGCTTGGTTGTAATTTAGTTGTATTTCTTTAGAAGAACTAGCAGATTCTCCTCGTTCCCAACTGGCGATGTCATCTCTAAAAAATGAAAATGAACCAGCAAAAAAGATAATAAACAAGCCTACGCTAATGACAATACCACTTATGGTATGCGTGTGAAAAAAGATATTGTAATTTCTATTGCTCATGATTATTGTGCTGTGGTATTATAGGTTTGTCCTAAGAGCATTATTCCTAAAAAGAGCAGACTCAAAGCTAAATAAATCAACCAGATTTTCCAACCGTTCTTAGCTAAGAAGGCAACTACCATTAAAGCTACCCAAAGGATAAAGCCACTAAAAGCCATTGTAATTATTACATTGGCTTTGTGAAACCAGCTCGCTAAAGCCAAATGAAAATTTATAGATACTAAATACCCGCCTAAAATTGCAGCTGTTATTTTGGCAAAACGTTGTGTTTTGGATTGTGTTAAATATTTTGGATTTGCAGGCATAGATTGATGCGTTTATAAATAGTATTCGAAAAAAACAGCGAGGAAAAATATTCCTAAAATCAATTTGTAATTAATGACTTTTAATGGTGCTAAAATCACAACGAGTCCTCCTATAGTCATAAGTTGAATTATAAATAGTAGGCTAGTAGCTCCTAAGGATTTGGTTGTGCTCAAACAGCTATAGGCAAAGAGAAAAATTCCTAATCCAATGTATTTAGAAAGTTTTGTATTTTGTTGAATCCAGCTTTCTATTAATAAATCATTGGATAATGTTGCTTTTTTAGAAGTGTTGTACAAAACATAAAAACCTATAAAAATACTTAGGCTGACAAATGAAATCATAAATATTGGATGTAAGAAACAGCTTTCTTGTTCTTAAGAAAGCTGTTTTTAGTTTGTATTATAATCTATAGGTAAAGCTTGCGGCTATTGTTCTTGGCTCTTTAGGATGAATGGTTGACCATCCATCATAAATTTCGGCATTTGTAATATTGTTTACTTTTAGATTAATATTAAATTTTTCAGCATTGTAAAATAAGGAACCATTTATTTCAGTGTATTCTGGAATGGTAAATGTTCCAGAGGTAGCTCTATTCATGATTTTGTTATCGCCAACATAATTTCCTCCAAAACCTAATCCAAATCCTCTAAAGATTCCTTTAGTAAATTTATAACTAGCCCATAGATTAGCTAAATTATAAGCTCCTGCACTTTCAGGACGGAAACCTACAAAATCTGGGTCGCCTTGCGTTAAGCTAGCATCGTTGTAACTGTATCCTAAAACAATATTTAAACCATTTATTGGGTTGGCAACAAATTCAGCTTCGAAACCTTTGTTTCTTTGACCTCCATTTTGGAAATATTGTACATCAGTGGCATTAGGTTTTATGCTGTAAACCTTGTCCGTAACCTTAATGTCGTAATAACTTAAAGTAGCGTATAATTTATCTGAAAATAGATTCAATTTGGTTCCTGCTTCAATTTGATTAGCATGTTCAGGATTAAAAACCCTTGGAGTTCTTGTGGTTCCAGTAACATCTTCTGAAGGTGCTACATTTGAAAACCCATCCATATAATTGGCAAAAATGGAAACCTTATCAATAACAGGTTGGTAAACTATTCCAAATTTTGGTGAAAAAGCAGTTTGATTATAAGCACCATTATCGGCATTCATAAAACGGTCCACGCGTACACTAGCCATTGCTGATAATTCTGGTAAGATGTTGATTACGTTAGATACATAAGCGCTATAAACTTCTTGTTTGGTGTTGTTATTGTTCCTTGGGCTATCGCCAATGATTGCTTCCGCTCCAGCTTTTGTTAAGTCACCACTATCTCCATTTGTTGTAGTGCCCACAGTTGTATTAAAAGAATCCAAATCATTACCAATATAGATATAACCGTTGCCAAAATATCCTGTCCCATGGTCAGAAGTAGTTCTTTTAAAATAATCTAAACCTGCAACAATGCGGTTTCTTAGGTTTCCAATTTTAAAATCTCCAATAAAGTTTTGTTGAATATCCGTAGTGATATCTTGACTATCTAGTTCTGTAAAATAACGGGCTAAAACAATTCCTTCGGTTATAGAAGGGAAAAATTGTGTCCCTTCATATAAATAAGAATAATACCCTTTTGATTTTGCTGAACTATTTGAAAATACTGTTTGCGAAGTCCATTGGTCAGACAGTTTGTAATTCATCTGTGCTTGGATGTTGTATGAAGGTGTTTTGATGGTTAGTTCATTGCTGGTGTACGAACGATTGTTGTCATAATTTAATTCGTCAATGTTATGAACTCTTAAGGCGGTTCCTCTATCCAGAAACAACATAGTAGGGTTTGTTGTTTCATTATTCATAAATTCAGTGTTGATTAGAAAAGACAGACGATCATTTACCTCATAAGATATAGAAGGAGCTATAAAAAACGACTCTTTAAATCCGGCATCTTGAAAACTATTTTGTTTGTTATAAGCCGAGTTTACTCTAAAATTGATGTTTTTTTGCTCATTTAAAGGGGTATTCAGGTCTACAGTCACTCTGTTTAATCCATAACTTCCAACAGTATAATTGACTTCACCACCAAAAGTTTTATAGGGTCTTTTAGTAGTAGTATTAATTAGGCCTCCATAAGATATTAAGCTACTTCCAAATAATGTTCCCGACGGTCCTTTAATAACTTCAATTCGGTCTATGTTTGCGGGGTCTAAGCTTCCATTAGTTAAACCAGGTAATCCATTTACAATTGTAGATTGAACTGCAAAACCTCTAAGGGAGTAATATGCAGCTCCATCGCCACCACGACCTGTTGAAGCCCATAAAGGCGTGATTCCAGGAACATTTTTTAAAGCATCATCAAATGTCGTGACTACTTGTTCTTTTAATAATTCACTTGTTACCGTGGTGTATACTTGTGGGTTTTCAAGATTTTTAAGAGGTAATCTGGAAACTTGTATGTTCTCTTTTCTGGCAAAATGGTTTTTTTTACCACTATTAATTACTACTTCAGTTAGTTCTTCTGAATCGGTATTGATTGTTGCATTTTGTGTTAGTTCTTGTCCATCTGTTAGATTGATTTTTAATTCCTTTGTAAAATAACCTATGGCTGATATTTTTAAAGTATAATATCCTGCCTTAACATTTTTTATTTTATAATTTCCTTTAGCATCTGTTACTGTTCCTAATCGTGTTCCTTTTAAGATTACAGAAATATTTTCTGGTGTTTGATTATCGTTTAAAGTGATTTGTCCTTTGATGCTTCCTTTTTCTTGCGCATGTATTGTATTTGAAACTAGCAAGATTAAGAAGGAGTACAAAAGGGGTAGAATAAATTTCGCCTTCATTTTTATTTAGATTAATTATTAATAGTACAAAAGTAAAGGCTGTAAATTTAAGAAACAAATTATTTTTATTTATTCTAAATAAAATAAATTATAAAAGAGATGTTTTAACAAAAAAAGCCTGTACGTTTGATTGTACAGGCTTTTTAAAATTCTAAAATTGAAAATTACATATTGTGTTTTGGGTTAAAACCATCTTCACTTAACTCTTGGTGCACGTAATCGGCAACCATTTCAGCTTCATAATCGATTTTTTCTCCTTTAGAGAATTTATGGATAATTTTTTCCATGATTTCATAAATCACTGGTACGATAATCAAGGTCAAGAATAATGACGAGATTAATCCACCAATAATTACCCATGCCAAACCGTTTTTCCATTCGGCTCCGGCTCCTGAAGCTAGGGCAATAGGAAGCATACCAAATACCATCGCAATAGTGGTCATCAAAATAGGACGTAAACGGGCATGATTAGCTTGGATTAATGCTGTTCGGATACTTTCGCCAGCTGCTCTTCGCTGATTCGTATAATCTACAAGCATAATTGCATTTTTACAAACTAATCCAATCAACATGATGATTCCTAAAATGGTAAAAATGTTCAGAGAATTATTCGTTAAAGCTAAGGCCAGCATCGCTCCAATGAACGATAACGGAATAGCAAATAATACCACAAATGGGTGAACAAAACTGTCATACAAACCTACCATTACCAGATAAACCAAAATGATAGCTGCTAATAAGGCTACTCCAAGAGTACCAAAACCTTCACTTTGGTTTTCCTGATCTCCACCCCAGATATAACTAACTCCGGTAGGCTTGTCAAGTTTTTGTAATTTTTCCTCCCATTGTTGCACGATAGTTCCTGACGGTACACCAATATTTTGTCCTTGTACCGTAACCGAAGCAGTTTTGTCTCTACGTTCCAATTTACTTGGCCCTGAACCTTCCGTAATTGTTGCGAATTGAGATAGTTTAATTTGTTGTCCCAAATCATTGATGAAAATCAAATTACTTACGTCGTCAATGTTTTTGCGGTCAAAAGCATTGTATTTAATATTGATGTCGTATTCGTATTCACCTGCTCTGAACTTGCCATCGGTATTTCCGCTGTAGGCTGTTTGCATGGTCATCCCCACAGTTTGCAGGTTCAATCCTAATGCTGCCATTTTATCACGGTCAACCTGAACGTTGATTTCTGGGTTTCCATCTTCCACAGTTAATTTAATTTCTGTAGTTCCAGGGATTTTGCGTAATTCAGCTTCGGCTAATTTGGCAAATTTCATAGCACTTTCTACATTTGGACCTGTTACAATCAAACCTAATTTAGCATCCTCTGCAGTTCCCATAATTCCTACAGGAACGGTTTTAACTTTAGCACCTACCAATACTTTTTCCAATTGGCGTTTCATTTTGGCAGCATATACTGAAGCATCATCGGTACGCTCTGATTGTTCAATCATTTTCACGTCAATCTCTGCTTTGTAAGCGGTAGCTTGTGTCGCTCCCATACCTTCAGAAGTTTGTCCAACAGTAGTTATTTGACTGTGAACATACTTTTGATTTTTCAAATAAGCTTCTGCTTTTTGAGTCATGAAATTGGTTTGTTCCAAAGAGGCATCTTTTGGCATTTCAATTTGTACCAAGAATTCACCACTATCCGAAGAGGCAAAGAATTCCCCTCCAATGAAACCACCTCCCATTAATCCAACGGTAGAAGCGAAAAACAACACCACTACAACAAGAATTGTTTTGATATAATGATCCAAACACCATTCTAAGATTTCAGTCACCCAATGAGTGAAACGGCTTAGCATGCTTTCGAAACCAAGAATAATTCTTCCAAAAAGATTTTTACCTTCAATATGCTCTAATTTTCCAAAACGGGATGATAACCAAGGAATAATTGTAAACGAAGCCAAAAGAGATAATAAGGTCGAAATTACTACCGTAGTACAGAATTGCGTAATGATATTAGAAACTAATCCCGTACTCATCGCAATAGGTAAAAATACCACCACAATTACTAAGGTAATTGAGGTTACCGTTCCGCCAATTTCGGCAGTTCCGTCAAAGGCAGCGCGAATACGGCCTTTACCCATTTCCATATGCCTGTATATATTTTCCAATACCACAATGGCGTCATCCACCAGAATACCTACAACAAGAGACAAACCTAATAAACTCATTAAGTTTAAGGTATATCCCATCAGATAAATACCAATAAAAGTAGCGATTAGGGAAGCCGGGATAGAAACCATTACAATTAATGAGTTTCTAACACTGTGAAGGAAGAACAGCATTACTAATGCTACCAGAATTACAGCAATTAATAAATCGTGAATTACTGAATCGGCTGCTTCAAGAGTGAATATGGTTGTATCCTTAGCAGTTTCTAGTTTCAATTCATTGACCTCATAGTCTTTTGTTAATTTAGCTACGGTTTGTGCTACCTGCTCACTTACAGCCACCGCATTAGCATCAGATTGCTTAATGATTTGCAAAAGAATGGCACTTTTTTGATCTACACGGGCAATTTTTTCAGCAATTTTTTGAGAGTCCTGTACATCAGCAATATCCTGTAAACGAATTTGAACACCATCTTTAGAAGAGACAACTAAATTTCTTAGTTCGTTTACACTTTTATATTTTCCTGCCAGACGAATAAGAATTTTTTGTTCGCGGGTTTGAATATTTCCTGTTGGGAAATCCAAGTTGGAAGCTAAAATGATTTGCTGTACCTGAGGGATTGATAAACCATAGCCCTGCATTTTAGTGGCATCCAGATTGACCTGAATTTCTCTTTCCTGACCACCAATGATGTTAACTTGAGCAACACCCTGAACACGGGATAAAACAGGTGCAATTTTTTTGTCAATTAAATCATAAAAAGAGGCCTCATCCATTTTGGCATTGGCCGCAATAGAAATAATAGGCATGTCACTTAAAGAGAATTTGTTTAACGAAGGCGTTTTAGCGTCGTCAGGTAAGTCACTTAAAACGGCATTGATTTTTCGTTGTGCATCGTTCATCGAAATATCAACATTAGCGGTAGAAGTCAAGGTGATGGAAACCACCGAAAGACTTTCATACGACTTAGAGTCAATTTTTTTGATGTTTTCTAAGGATGCTACTGCATCTTCAATTTTTTTAGTAACCGTGTTTTCTATTTCACTAGGAGAGGCTCCAGGATATACTGTAGAAACAGTAATTACATTCATCTCGAATTTCGGTATCAGTTCGTAGCCCAGTTGGCTGTAACTGAATAGTCCTCCTAGAGTAAGTATGGTAAACAATACGATTACCAAGGAGGGACGTTTGATGGATATTTCTGCTAATTTCATATATTTCTTTTATTTCATTAAGTTTTTAGTTATTAGTCCTTGGTTGCTGCTTAGTTAGGTTAATTCTAAGGACTAAGTACTCCGTACTAAATGACTTTTTATTTAATAATTTCTATTGAATTACCGTCTTGTAAGTTGATTTGTCCTGTTGTAATTACAGTTTCTCCATCAGCTAATCCATCTAAAATTTCAACCATATCACCTAAAATTCTTCCGGCAGTAACTTTTTTCAGTTTAGCAATTCCGTTTTCAGCTACAAAAACCTGGTTGCTGCTTACACTACCTACGAATGCAGTTCTTGGAATCACAGTCATGCTTTGTTGTTGTTGACCCGATTTAAATTGAGCCGTTCCATACATACCCGCTTTTAAATCATTTGAGCTATTGTTGTTGATTTCAATTTCAACCGGAAAGTTTAGACTGGTATCAGCTTTAGAAGCTATGAATGTGATTTTTCCTGAAAATTCTTTATCTGGGTATACACTTGATTTTACAGCAACTGTATTGCCTACTTTTAATTGTGCTACCTGTCCTTCAGTAACAGTAACATTCAATTTCAATTTACTTACATTAACAATGTCAAATAATGAAGTAGCTGGCATAGCCATGATGATTGTTCCTGGCTCAATATATTTTTTATTGATAAATCCGTTTATTGGCGCTTTGATTCTGGTGTCGCCTACATTGATTTTTGCCTGTTTGTAATTGGCTTCGGCATTACTCAAAGCTACTTTTGCCTGATCCAATTGTTGCTTAGTTACACCACCTGTTTTAAATGCGTTGTCAAAACGGCTGTAATCTGCTTTAGCATTTTGATAAACAGCTTCTGCAGCCTGAGCATCAGCATTAATGGCATCGCCTCTTAATACTGCTAATGTTTGTCCTTTTGTTACATAATCACCTTCTTTTACCAGAATTTGCACTACTTTACCAGTCTTTTCAGAGGTAAGTGTTAATTCCTGAATAGGTTCAAAAAGACCGTTAGCAACAAAATCTAATGCTATTTGTTCATTTTTTACGGTTGCAACTTTTACAGAAACAGCTGCGTTTTTTTCAGCAACAATTGCAATTTTTTCTTCGTTTGCTTGTTTGTTCTTTGTTAAAATAAATCCTATTAGAGCCAGAGCAGCTATAATGATGACAACTGTAGTTAGTATTCTTTTCATATTAGTTATTTATAAGAGTTTTTAGTTCGCCTTTTGATTTTATAAGTTTGATTTCTGCCAGTTTGTAATCTAAAACTGCGGCAGTATAATTGTTCTGAGCTTCGATAGAAGCATTTTCAGCATCAAGTAAATCGGTTAATGATGCTAAGCCTTGTAAATAATTGTTATTGATGTTTTTCAAAATTTCATCAGCTAATAGCATATTCTCTTTTTGGTTCTGAATAGTGATAATGCTGTTTTCTATTTGGGTTTTCGCATTTTTATAATCCAGATCTAATGCTAGTTGGGTGTCTTTAATGTCTTCCTGAATTGTTCTTAATTGGACATCGGCCTGTCTTACTTTGGCTCTTGTTCCAAAACCTGTAAAAAGAGGAACTTTTAAATTTAATCCAATGGATGAGAAATCAGACCAATAAACACCATCGCTAGGTTTTTTAAACCAAGGCATTTCAGGTCCTTGTCCGATGTAATTGTAGCTGGCAGAAAGTGAAAGGGTAGGGTAATAACCCGCAATCACTGATTTTTTTTGTAAAACCAATAATTCTTCCTGTTTTTTCAGCAATAAATATTCGGAACGATTGTTTGTGCTAGGAGCTTCGGAAATAGCTGCAGGAGTTACTTCAAATTCTTTTTGAGGAATTTCAATTTGAGTGTCCATCGACATACCTATGTAAAATTTCAAAGCATTTTCCTGTAATTGCAATGCATTTGTAACTTGTTGTTTTTGAGTATTAATATTTGATAAATTTACACTCATTCTGTCTAAATCAATTTTTTTAGCTAGACCATTGTCATATTGTCCTTTAACAATATCTCGAACCTTAGTTGTTGTTTTTAAATTAGTTTCCACTAGGGCTAATTTTTGGCGAAGGACATATACCTGATAGTAATTGTTGGCTACGTTTTCAATCACTTGTTCTTCGGTCAATTGATTGTTGATTTGGTAAAATTCACGTGTTGTTCTTGCTGCTTTTAAACCTGTAAAAACCGACTGATCAAATAAGTTTTGTGTTAAACTAACTCCTGCTGTTGAATTCCATTTTTGTCCTAATGGTGCTAAAATTGTTGTTCCTGGAGCGCCAAAAAAGTCTCCGGGTAAAGCATTTAGCTGCAAAATAGGGTTGTAGTTCAGGTTTCCGTTTGCTGTAATTTGAGGTAAAGCTCTGGAACGAACTTCCTGAATTTGGTACTCGCTGTTTTCAACTTTTAACTGTGCTTTTTTAGCATCGGCTTTGTTTTCAAGAGCATACTTGATCGCATCTTTAAGAGTCAGCGTTGTTTTTTCTTGGGCATTTGTAAGGCTTACAAATGATAGAAATGTTAGTATTAGTAATTGCTTCATTATGTAGTTATATTTAGTAAATTTTTTTCTAATTCGATAATTCCTGCTGCTGTTGCCATAGCTCTTGTATGGTATTCCAGCGCTTCTAGTTCTATTCTTTTAGCTTCTTTTTCTGAACTGGTGTTTTCATTAATATGGAAAATTAAGATGTAATAAAATTTTACATAGGTTTCGATGTCAAGGTCTTTTCTATACAAACCTTCGGCAATTCCTTTTTCTATGTTTTGTCTAAAACAATTCTCACATTCTTTGACTTCCTGTTCTAATACTCTTTGATAGATTTCAGGATAATGTTTTTTTAATTGATAAATTGGAGAGGAATCAGCACCATTGTTAAATAATTCTCCAAAAGTTTTTCGAATTTCAAAGTTCTCTTGGATAGCATTGTAGTTTTTAGCTACAATCGAATCGATTAATGTGTGTACTTGTTTGTGTACTAGTTCAGTGCTTTCTTGTATTAAAACCTCTTTGTTGCAAAAATATTTGTAAATGGTTTTTTTAGAAATACACATTTCTCCAGCTATATCATCCATCGTGATGCTTTTAAAACCAAGTTTTAAAAACATCTCACTCGCTTTAGCAATAATTTTGTCTTTCATTTTATTTTTTGAATCCTGATACGATTGTTTTTTTAAATATTAAATTCCACATTTGCAACTAGTTTAATGTCTTGTCCAGTTGTTAAACCGTTATTGGTTTGAAAAGAATTATAGGCAAGACCAAAATCCTTTCGGTTAATGTCGGCAGTGAGTTCAAAAGCTAGTTTTTTTTCTCCGTCTAGATAGTCGCTTTCAATAAGTTCTACATCTAGTTCAACTGATTTGGTAACATCTTTAATGGTTAAATCTCCTTTTAAGAAATTGATGTTTTTGTTGATTTTTTGAAAAGATGTCGATTTAAAACTGATTGTTGGATATTGATTAACATCAAAAAAATCATTCAGTTTTAAGTAATTGCTAATCTGTTCTAGTTTTGATTCTCTGTTTTTAACATCTAAAGAAAATGCTATTGTAGCATCTTCAATTTCATTGTCATTAAAATCGACATGACCCTGAAAACTGTTGAAACTTCCTCCTAAATAAGCTATTATTGAATGTCTCATTCGGATTAATACGTCCGATTGGTTCGAATTAACTTTCCATTTGGTTTTCATAAGCTTTTTGTTTTAAGTGCTTCGGAATTTAATTGTTAAATTCTGTGCAAATATAGAAAGGAAACTTTAAACACCAAAATAGTTTCCAGTGTATTTATGATAATTTAACATTTCAATGATAAACGAAGTTTGTATTCCAATGCGAATGCTGTAAATTAGCCCGAAAATTAAGTTTATGCACGCCATTAGTCAATATCAAGAGTTTATTGCCGAATACCTTCAGTCGCAATTAGAAATAAAAGAGCCAAGAAATTTATACGAACCTATACATTATATATTAGGTCTTGGCGGAAAAAGGATTCGTCCAGTATTGACATTGATGAGTGCGGAGGTTTTTGATGTTTCCTATGAAAAAGCATTACCAGCGGCTTTAGCTGTTGAGGTTTTTCATAATTTTTCATTAGTACATGATGATATTATGGATGATGCGCCTTTGCGAAGAGGGAATACCACGGTGCATGAAAAATGGGATATCAATACTGGAATACTTTCAGGCGATGCGATGTTGATTTTAGCGTATCAATATTTTGAAAAATACGATGCTGTTATTTTTAGAGATTTGGCTAAATTGTTTAGTAAGACGGCGCTTGAAGTTTGCGAAGGACAGCAATGGGATGTTGATTTTGAAGTACGTCAGGATGTAACAATTCCGGAATACTTAAAAATGATTGAGTATAAAACGGCGGTTTTGGTTGCTGCTGCTATGAAAATGGGAGCTATTATTGCTGAAACTTCTGTTGAGAATGCAAATTTAATTTATGATTTTGGGTTAAATTTAGGTTTGGCTTTTCAATTGCAAGACGATTATTTAGATGCTTTTGGCGATCCTAAAACCTTTGGAAAACAAGTTGGAGGAGATATTATTGAAAATAAAAAAACCTATTTGTATCTCAAAGCGATAGAGTTTGTAAATGAAATTGATAGACAGGAATTGCTTGAGTTGTTTTCTATTCAAATGGTTGAAAACGAAGCTAAAATTGCTCAGGTAAAAGAGATATTTTTAAATTCAGGTGCGGCAAAAGCAACTCAAAAAGCGATTGAAGCATATACTTTTAAAGCCTTTGAGTTGTTAAATCAAATGGATATTGCTGAAGAAAAAAGGCAAATTTTAAAAGTCTTTGGTGAAGGTTTGATGGGTAGAAAAGTCTAAAAAATAGCAAAAGCAATTGCAATAATCAATTTCAATAATGCTGTTGAATATTGATTACCATTGTAATTGAACTTTGATATTGGTATTAAAATTGAAAACTATGTTTGTAGCTCCAGTGAATTCCGAGGTGTTGTTTGTAGAAGCAGAAAAAGAAAATTTGTATCTTAAGTTAGTAGAGCAATTAAACAAAGATTTTAATTTGGCTAACGAAGGAGTTGATTTTCCGATGAGTATTTCTTCTGATGAATTAAAGATTCAATTGCATGAAAAAATCTACCGATTGATTCAGTATAAATTTGCTGAATACTTGAATCTTCTTTATGTAATTGATGTTTCGGAAGAGGAAGTTAAAAAATTGGATGGTTCTGATTTGGTTGTTTTGGCGGAACAAGTTGCTTTTTTAATTTTAAAAAGAGAATGGCAAAAAGTGTGGTTTAGGAATAAGTTTAAGTAAGGTTTTTGAGTGACTAAGCTTCTAAGTTACTAAGTTTTTTTTGGTTTCTAATTTTGTTTATTTCTTCTTTTAATTCCTGAAGATCAGAACTGCTTTTTTCTCCAAGAACATAAGTCATTTCATCAAAATCAATTTTCTTCTTTAAATAATATTCGATTAGTATGGGTTTTATTTTTTGAAAATCATTAGAGTTTATTAGTTCGAAAAAGACTTTTATAGGTTCTTTTGATTTGAGAAAAATAACTAGATAATTGTTGGTTCCGTTGGATAGAGCCGGGCCAACATTTTCTTTAAAATAATTAATTGATTTCCCAATGTAATCATCATTTGAAATCTTGATTTTGTTAATTTCATCTAATAGGTAATGTTTGTTTTCTATGATTATTGAATCTTTTTCGAAAATTAAATCTCCTTCTAAAGTTCCTCTTAGAGGTTCTATTTCTGTAAAACCTTTAATTTTCAAAAAAAAACCTATTCCTATTGCGATAAATCCGGTCCATAAAAATAAAGGACTAATTGGTTCGTAAATCTTTTTTGCAACAAAGCCTGCTCCTAAAAGTGAAAACAAAGTGCAATAATATATTTTGTTTGTACTCCAATAAAAATTTTTAGATTTTTTGAAAATGGCAAATTTATTCATGATTTTGCTAGATCGTTATCTTTAAAATAAGTTTTAACTTAGAAACTCAGTGTCTCAGCAACTTTGATCAAAAGTAAAACCGCACAAAAGGCATAAAGGCATCGCTGTAAGCGCCTTGGTCTTCTTTGTATAAAACATTATAGCGAGCGCCAATAGTTACATTACCATTTCGGTAACCAGCTCCTAAAAAAAGACCTGTATTCCAAAAATTATTACTAAAATTATTAGTGCCTACTCCTTTTACGTTAACTCTTAGTTGTTCTAATTCGGCTGAAAGTTGGATTTCAGGTAATGGATTGAAAAGTGTAATTAAGCTTCCTCCGTATAAATTAGAATTGTAGGCATCTTTTTGTTTTACATAAGTATATTGAGCACCAAGACCTACGGCAAAATATTCATTGACATTGTATATAGCACTTGGAGCAACTGAAATGTCAGTATATCTGTTGCCAAAACTTAGTCCTAATCCGCCTCCAAATTGTACTTTTTGCCAGAAATCACTGTTTGATTTAAAGTTTGAATTTTGATATTGAGCCGATAAATGTGCCGAGATAAATACTATTAAGGCGGTCAAAATCCATTTTGCAACTGCCAACTCAGGTTTTTTTGTCATAAGTATTTAGGTATTTAACATTTTAACACTTAAAAGTGTTTTAATTTTCAAGTAAATTTAGTTGATTATTGTACTTTTGCCAAACTATTTTAACAAAAAGTATATTCACTAATATTATGGATAGGTTTTCATTTTTAAATGCAGCGCATACCGAATTTTTCGCTCAATTATACGATCAATATTTAGAAAATCCAGATAGCGTAGAGCCTAGCTGGAGAAGTTTTTTTCAAGGTTTCGATTTTGGAATGGAAACTTACAATGAGGAAAATCCAATTCAATACACTAAAGAAGTAACTTCTACTCCGGTTTCTTCTGTATCTTCAGTTTCTGCAGATACTAGTAAGTTGTCTGAGCAACTTCACAAAGAATTTAAAGTTGTAAAATTGATTGACGGATACCGCTCCAGAGGGCATTTGTTTACGAAAACAAACCCAGTTAGAGAGCGTAGAACTTTTTCTCCAAGTTTAGATATTGAGAATTTTGGTCTTTCTTCAGCTGATTTAAATACAACTTTTGATGCGGCTAAAATATTAGGTTTACAACCTTCTACTTTAACTCAAATCATCAATCATTTAAATACAGTTTATTGTCAACATATTGGTATCGAATACATGTATATTCGTAGACCAGAAATTGTAGAATGGATTCAAGATAGACTGAACGTGAATGAAAATCGTCCTACTTTTTCATCAGATGAGAAAAAAGGGATTTTGAATAAATTAAACCAAGCGGTTTCTTTCGAGAACTTCTTGCATACTAAATATGTAGGTCAAAAACGTTTCTCACTTGAAGGAGGAGAAACTATCATTCCGGCTTTAGATGCTTTAATCGAAAGAGCTGCCGAAAAAGGAGTAGAGCAATTCGTAATGGGAATGGCTCACCGTGGTCGTTTGAACGTTTTGGCTAATATTTTTGGCAAATCTACTCAAGATATCTTTAGCGAATTTGACGGAAAAGACTACGATCAAGAGTATTTTGACGGTGACGTAAAATACCACTTAGGTCTTACGGCTGATAAAATCACTAAATCGGGCAAAAAAATCAACATCAATTTAGCTCCAAACCCTTCGCATCTTGAAACGGTAGGAGCAGTTATTGAAGGAATTACTAGAGCAAAACAGGATAAATATTTTGCAGATAATTTCTCTAAAGTATTGCCTATCGCTGTTCACGGTGATGCTGCTATTGCAGGACAAGGTATTCTTTATGAAATCATCCAAATGGCACAATTAGATGGTTATAAAACAGGAGGAACAATCCACATTGTAATCAATAACCAGGTTGGATTTACGACCAACTACTTAGATGCTCGTTCTTCTACTTATTGTACAGATGTGGCTAAAGTAACTTTGTCTCCAGTATTACATGTAAATGCTGATGATGCAGAATCTGTAGTTCATGCTATGCAATTTGCATTGGATTTCCGTATGCAGTTTGGACGTGATGTATTTATTGATTTATTAGGATATAGAAAATACGGTCATAACGAAGGAGATGAGCCTCGTTTTACACAGCCATTATTATATAAAATTATTGCTAAGCACAGAAATCCAAGGGATATTTATGCTGAGAAATTATTGTCTGAAGGAGTAATCGATACTAATTTGGTTAAAACTTTAGAAAAAGAATACAAAGACGATTTGGATCATAATTTAGAGGCGTCTCGCAAAAAAGATCTAACTATCATCACTCCATTTATGCAAAACGAATGGAAAGGATTTGAACAGGTTTCTGATGATGTAATGTTGCAAAAAGTGACTACCGCTGTTGACAAATCTACTTTAGATTCAATCATCGATACTGTATCTAGTTTGCCTTCTGATAAAAAGTTCATTAACAAAATTAGAAAAATTGTTACGGATAGAAAAACAGGATACGATAATAATACTATCGATTGGGGTACGGCCGAAACCTTGGCTTATGGTACTTTGTTGACTGAAGGTTTTGATATTCGTATCTCAGGTCAGGATGTAGAGCGTGGGACTTTCTCTCACCGTCATGCAGTAGTAAAAGTAGAAGATTCTGAAGAAGAAGTAGTTTTATTAGACCACATCGAAAACAAAAAAGGAAACTTCCGCATCTTCAACTCTTTCTTGTCTGAATACGGAGTTTTAGGATTTGATTATGGATATGCTTTGGCTAATCCAAACTCATTGACTATTTGGGAAGCACAATTTGGGGATTTCTCTAACGGAGCTCAAATCATGATTGACCAATACATTTCTTGTGGAGAAGACAAATGGAACAATCAAAACGGACTAGTAATGTTATTGCCTCACGGATACGAAGGGCAGGGAGCTGAACACTCTTCTGCACGTATGGAGCGTTATTTACAATTATGTGCCCGTCACAATATGTATGTAGCAGACTGTACTACGCCAGCTAACTTCTTCCATTTGTTGAGAAGACAAATGAAAACTAAATTCCGTAAGCCATTAGTTGTTTTCTCTCCAAAAAGTTTATTGCGTGACCCAAGATGTGTTTCTACAGTGGAAGAATTAGCTAATGGGCAGTTCCAGGAAACTATTGACGATACTACTGTAAACAAAGCCGATGTGAAAACATTAGTTTTCTGTACGGGTAAATTCTATTATGATATTGTTGCCGAAAGAGAAAATAACGGACGTAATGATGTAGCGGTGGTACGTATCGAGCAATTGTTCCCATTGCCAGTAGAGCAATTAAAAGCAATTATTGCTCAATATCCAAATGCGGATGATTATGTTTGGGCACAGGAAGAACCTAAAAACATGGGAGCTTACACGTATATGTTGGCTAACTTTGATTTGGTTAAATGGAGATTAGCTTCGTTAAAAGCATACTCGGCACCAGCTGCAGGAAGTTATACGAGAGCAAAACGCCGTCATGCGGATGCTATCAGAATGGTATTTGATAAAAATTTATTTAGATAGTCATTGCGAAGAATGAAGCAATCTCATTAAAATATTTTTTTTCAGAAGCTATTTCCTGCTGTCCGCTGTATCTTTTTCTTTTTATAGAAAAAAAGAAAAAGGATGCCGCTACCATCAGGGCTAGAAACAAACACAAAAGAATAACGATTCATAATTAAAAAATAAAATTCATAATTTAAAATATTAGGACATGATTTTAGAAATGAAAGTTCCATCACCAGGGGAATCTATTAAAGAAGTTGAAATCGCCACTTGGTTAGTAAAAGATGGGGATTATGTTGAAAAAGATCAAGCAATTGCTGAAGTAGATTCAGACAAAGCTACATTAGAATTACCAGCTGAAGCGAGTGGTATTATTACCTTAAAAGCAGAAGAAGGTGATGCAGTAGCAGTAGGAGCAGTAGTTTGCCATATTGATACTGCAGCGGCTAAACCAGAAGGATCAGCACCGGCAGCAGCGGCTCCAGTAGCCGAAGCACCAAAAGCAGCACCTGCACCTGCACCAGCGGCTCCGGCAGCACCAGCAGCTACTTATGCAACCGGAACTCCATCTCCGGCAGCTAAAAAAATATTAGACGAAAAAAATATCGAGCCTGCTTCAGTTACCGGAACTGGAAAAGGAGGAAGAATAACTAAAGATGATGCCGTAAATGCAGTACCGTCAATGGGAACTCCTACAGGAGGAAACCGTGGTGCTGAGCGTACAAAATTATCCATGTTGCGTCGTAAAGTAGCCGAAAGATTAGTGGCTGCTAAAAACGAAACAGCTATGTTGACTACTTTCAACGAAGTAAACATGACACCAATTAATCAATTGCGTAATGAATACAAAGATGCTTTTAAAGCAAAACACGGTGGTGTTGGTTTAGGATATATGTCATTCTTTACAAAAGCGGTTACAAGAGCTTTAGAGTTGTTCCCTGATGTAAACTCAATGATGGACGGTGATTATAAGGTAGCTTATGATTTTGCTGATATCTCTATCGCAGTTTCCGGTCCTAAAGGATTAATGGTTCCTGTAGTTCGTAATGCTGAAAACTTGACATTCCGTGGAATTGAGGCTGAAATCAAAAGATTAGCTATCAAAGCACGTGACGGTCAAATTACTGTTGACGATATGACTGGTGGTACTTTTACAATCACTAACGGTGGTGTATTTGGTTCTATGTTGTCTACTCCAATTATCAACCCTCCGCAATCAGGAATTTTAGGAATGCACAACATTATTGAGCGTCCAATTGCGGTAAACGGTAAGGTTGAAATTCACCCAATGATGTATGTGGCTTTATCTTATGACCACAGAATTATTGATGGACGTGAGTCTGTTGGCTTTTTAGTTGCTGTAAAAGAAGCTTTAGAAAACCCGGTAGAATTGCTTTGCGGTGGAAATCCTAAAAAAGCATTTGAATTGTAATTCGAAAATGTCATTCTGAGCGAAAGCAAAGAATTTATTTATAAAATCCCAAATTCCTCCCGATACTTCGGGATTGGAGTTTGGGATTTTCTTTTTATATTCGGGAAATAAATTGAGGAATTATGAAAATCAAATTACTGCTGCTTACTATTATTTTTGGCTTAGGTTCTGTATTTGCTAATCCACCTGCTAAAAAACGCATTTTGGTGTATACCAAAAACGGAAAAGGCTATGTGCATAAAAACATTGCCTCAAGTGTGGAAGCCTGGAAAAAAATTGGCGAAGCAAATAATTTAATTGTTGATGTTTCTGATAATCCGGAGGTGATGAATACCGAAAATCTGGCTAGATACAGCTGTCTGGTTTTCTCTAATACCTGTAATGACATCTTTGATACAGAAGAGCAAAAACAAGCATTAGTAGATTATATTCATGCTGGTGGTGCTTATGTGGGAATTCACAGTGCATCAGATTCTGAAAAAGACTGGTCTTGGTATGCTCAAATGGTGGGAGGGAAGTTTAAAAGACATCCGGCTTTTCAAGAATTTGAAATAAAAGTGATTGATAAAAATCATCCAGCTACTTCAATGTTAGGAGAAAAATGGACAAAAGAAGATGAGTGTTATTATATGAACGAATTCAATCCTAACAACCATGTTCTTTTAGCTGCCGATATGCGAACCGTAAAAGACAACGAGAAAGAAGCTTATCCAGGACGTACTTTTGGGGATTATTTACCTTTGGCCTGGTGTCATGAGTTTGAGGGAGGCAGAGTGTTTTATACCGCTTTAGGTCACGATAGTAAAGATTATGTTGATCCCGTGTTTTTAAAACATCTTGAAGGTGGACTTCTGTGGGCTTTGGGTAAGAATTCAAAAGAGTCTCATTTGAAGAAAAAATAAAATAAATAGAGCATACAAAAAAGCCTTCTTTTTAAACTGAAAGAAGGCTTTGCTTTTATGTTTTAACGTTCAATTATAGTTTGATACTCTCTATAATTGACGTTTTATTTTCATTAGTAATGACACCGCCTTTAGTTATTTGACCTCCTTGAAGGAAATAATAAGAGTTAGACAATTCGAGTGCAAAGCCTACAAATTGTTCTACTAAAAGAACTGTTACATTAAGCTCTGTGGTAATTTTGGTTAATATTCGACCTATTTCTTGAACTACGTTAGGTTGGATTCCTTCGGCAGGTTCGTCTAGTATAATCAATTTTGGGTCTATAACGAGCATTCTGGCAATGGCTAATTGTTGTTGTTGTCCACCGCTTAGCATTCCACCTTTTCGTTTGCTTATTCCTTTTAAATCAGGAAAATAATCATAGCCTACTTCAAGCGCTTTTTTTAAATTCATCTTTCGAACTTCGCAACCTAACAATAGATTTTCTTCTACTGATAAATACGGGAAGATCATTCGTCCTTGAGGAACATAACCAATTCCCATTTGGGATATGGTTTCTGAATCTAATTTAGAGATTTCTTGTTCGTCAAAAATAATTTCACCATTAGAAGAAGGTAGTAAGCCCATGATGGATTTTAACAGCGTTGTTTTTCCAGCTCCATTACTTCCAATAATAGAACAAACTTCATTTTTGGGTACTTTAATATTGATGTCGTGGATGGCAGCGGTTTCATCTGAATATCCTGCGGTCAAATTTTTTATTTCTAACATTGCTATTTAATTATAATGGTGTAAATTAAGGAAAGATACTAGATGTAATCTATTTTTGTCTTCCCAGATAAATTTCAATCACCTGTTGGTTGTTTACAATTTGATCAAAAGTACCTCGATCTATAATCATTCCTTCGTGCATAACAAGAACGGAAGTCGAAAAATTACTCACGAATTTCATGTCGTGTTCTACCACGAAAACAGTTCTTTCTTCGGCAATTTGAGTCAATAATTCGCCAGTTTTATCGCGTTCGTTTGGCGACATTCCAGCAATTGGTTCATCTACCAGTAATAATTCGGGTTGGTTGATGATAGACATGGCAATTTCTAGCCATTGTTTTTGTCCGTGAGATAAAGAACCGCTTATGGCATATTTGAATGCTAATAAGTTTAATTTTTCTAGAGTTTCATCAATAATGGCTTCTTGCTCTCCAGTAATTTTATAATTGAAAAGATACCAAATTGTTGGTTTTCCTGAAATTAAAGCCAATTTCATGTTTTCGTAAACCGTTTGTGTATTGAAAATAGTTGGGTTTTGAAACTTTCGACTAATTCCTAAATGCACAATTTTTTCGGGTTTCTTATTTTGGATTTCAGTGTCGAATTTATAAGTAATACTTCCTTTTGAGGTTTTTACACGTCCGCAAATGGCATCTAAAATTGTAGTTTTTCCCGCTCCATTAGGCCCAATTATAAATTGAACTCCTTTGTGCGGAAAATCAATTGTTATCTTATTTAATGCTTTGTACCCGTCAAAATCTACTTCAACATCACGTAAACTAATAATGGGATTTGGTACTAACTGATATAATTTACTCATTTTTAATTTTGTTTAATGCGTTGTTGAACCATTTTTTTTCTAATAAACTTCCAACAATTCCTTTAGGAACAATTATAGTGGCAGCTATAAATAAGAAACCATAAAAATACCACCAGTATTCTGGCATAGATTCTGAAAAACTGGTTTTAGCATAATTGATGACCAAAGCTCCAATGATGGGGCCTAATAACGTGGCTCTACCGCCAATAGCTACCCAAATCACAAATTCAGTTGACATTAAAATACTCATTATTGATGGAGATATGATGCCGACAATTGGTACAAATAAAGCACCTGCAACTCCTGCAATTGCTGCCGAGGTAGCAAGAGTAAGTATTTTGAAAGAATCTGTTTTATAGCCTAAAAAGCGAAGTCTTGTTTCCCTGTCTCTAATTGCTCGAATAATGATTCCACCATGTGTATTCAACATGAATTTGACAATAAAATAAATGGCAATTAAAATTAAAACGGCAATGATATATAATATTTTAATTAAATCGGGATCGCTCAAAGAATAGCCAAATAGTCCGTCAAAACCGGTAATACCATTTGAACCACCTGTAAATCCTTGTTGTCCCACAAAAAGGATAGACATAATTAATGTTATAGCCTGGCTAATAATTGTGAAATAAACGCCCTTAGTTCCTGATTTAAAAAGTGGAATACCTACTAATAAAGCTAATGTTACGGGTAGTATTACTACCATTGCTAATGCAAAGGGTAAATGCTGGAATGGTTTCCAAAACCAAGGTAATGTTTCTATGCCGGACCATTCCATGAAATCAGGAAGTGGTTGGGATTGAAGCTTTAAGTACATAGCCATGGAATAACCACCAAGGGCAAAATAAACGCCATGCCCTAAACTTAGAATTCCAGTGTATCCCCATAGTAAATTGATAGAGATGGCTACAATAGAAAAAACTAAAAATTTACTAAGTAATGAAAGACGGAAATCCGATAGTACAAAAATGGGAACAATTATGAGTATTGCAATTAATATTATATATATTATTTTTTGTTTCATTTTTTATAATTCAAAAGATTAATCAATAGTTCTGTCCTTCATAGGGGATAAGCCTTGAGGTTTGTATTGTAAGGTAACAAGAACCAAACATAAAATAATCACTTTTGCCATACTTGATGTAGTGAAACTTTCTATAAATGGACTGCTAATTCCAATTAATAAGGCTCCCAAAATAGAACCTCTTAAACCTCCAATTCCTCCTAAAATAACTACCAAAAAGGTATCGATAATGTAATTTTGACCTGTTGATGGGCCAATTGACCCTAACATTGAAATGCAAATTCCAGCAATTCCAGCCAGACCACAACCAAATGAAAAAGTAAATGAATCTGCTTTTTTTGTATTGATACCAATGCAGGCAGCCATAGGGCGGTTTTGCATTACCGATTGTAGAATCCTTCCTTTTGGAGTTTTATACATGAAATAATAGACAAAAAGACAAACCAAAATAGAAATCAAAATAATTAAAATTCTATTGTAGGGTAAAGTAATGTCTTCTGAAATTTTCCATCCGTTATTGAGAATTTTAGGCATAGGAGCATTCACATTATTGGAACCAAAAATGTTTCGTGCAACTTGTTGTAAAATTAAACTAACACCCCAAGTAGCGAGAATGCTGTCTAAGGGTCGGGTATATAATCGTTTTATAATGAATTTTTCGACCAGAAATCCGATTCCAAATGAAAGTATAAACGAAAGGAAAAATGCTATTATTAAGGTGAGCCATGTACCTTCGCCACCCATTACTAAGCTTACAATGTAAGTGCTGTAACAGCCTATCATTATAAATTCGCCATGTGCGAAATTGATGACTCCCATCATTCCAAAAACAATACTCAATCCAATTGCTGTAAGTAGAAGTATGGAACTTATACTTAATCCGTTAAATAAAAATGGTAGAAATTCTCCCATGACTTTTTTTGTATAAAATGCAAATAGATTACATGAATTAATTAACACTCATGTAATCTATAAGCTGAAAATTAATTTTTAAAATAAGGTAACGCCTAGTAAACCTGTCATTGTATGGTTTATTGGGCTGGCAACTGCACCTGCGCTTGCTTTGATGCTATAGCTGTCGGTAATTTTAATTGGTTTGCTAATGCTAATTCCAATTTCATTGAATCCTGCGTCTTTAGCATCTGCAACGGCTTTGTCTGTCCATTGCCAAAAAGTGGCGCCATTATCACTGTTTAGTGCAAAACCATAAGAGATATAAGGAGTAACAGTTACGTTGTTGTCCATGCTAAAGTCGTAAGAGGTTTTAAAATAAGTAGAATAGGTTTGAGATCCATCGCTATTTCTATCTCTTCCTCCAACTATAGTAGCAAGGAATAATTTCAGATTTGTTTTTGGAACTGCATATCCAATAGATAAGTCTAAAAAGTGTCTTGTTCCTTTTCCTAAGTGAAAATAATTGGCTTGTGTATGATTTCCGTATGCAGCATAACCTGGGGAGGCTGTATAGTCACTGTAATTAAACACATCCCATAAGGAAATTGTAAACCCGCCTTTACTATAAGAAATATAGGTATCAACGTCTTTCCAAATTCCTGCTAAGCCATATCCGTTCCAGGTACCTACTTCAAGTCCTTTGTATTTAAAACTAGCCTGAGCAGCAATTATTGGGTCTGGTCCTACTGCATAACCTCTCCAATACCATTGATTGTGTAGGGAAGCTGTGAAGTCAAATTCTCCTTTATCTTGGGCAAAAAAAACGGATGTGCATAAAAGAGCAACGAGTGTCAATAAAATTTTTTTCATAAATGGCTATTATTTGGGATTGTTATAAAATGGTTTTGGTTATTGGATGTTTCCTGGAGCAATTACTTTTTTGTTGGTAGCAATACTCGGGAATGGATCGGCTTTAATCATTTCTGGAGATTGGTACATGATATCAAATTGTCCTTTATCATTGGCTTTACCAATCATAAAGTTTTTAATAGTGTGATTTGTTACTGGGTCAATTGAAACTTTTCCTTCTGGAGCGTCAAAACTAACACCTCCAATTGCTTTTTGTACATCTGCTGGTTCAAATGAATTTGCTTTTTTAACTGCTTCGGCCCAAATATATACTCCAAAATATGCTGCCTCAATTGGATCATCAGTAACTTTGTCAGCACCGTATTTTGCTTGGTATGCTTTGATGAATTTTTCGTTAGCTTCACCTTTCATGCTCATAAAGTAATTCCAGGCAGTCAATTGATCTTTCATAATGTCAATTCCAATTCCTTTCAATTCTACTTCTGCAATAGAGAATGACATACAAGTTACTGCTGGAGCAACTAATCCGTTAGATTTCATTTGTTTAAAGAAACCAATGTTGCTGTCTCCGTTTATGGTATTTAATACGGCATCAGCACCAGAACTTTTTATTTTTTGAACAATAGATGTGAAATCAGTATGGCCTAGTGGAGCATATTCTTCACCTACCACTTCGTAACCTTCTAATTTTAATTTGGCTTTGATGATTTTATTGGCTGTTCTTGGGAAAACGTAATCAGAACCGACCAAGAAGAATTTTTTCTTTCCTTCTTTAATTAAGTAGTCAACAGCTGGAAGGATTTGTTGGTTAGGTGCTGCTCCAGTATAAATTACGTTTTTGGAAGCTTCCATTCCTTCATATTGTACTGGGTAGAATAATAAGTTGTTTTTAGATTCAAAAACAGGTAAAACCGCTTTTCTACTTGAGGAAGTCCAACATCCAAAAACTGCTTTTACATTATCTTGGTCAATTAATTTAGTTGCTTTTTCAGTAAATGTTGGCCAGTCAGATGCGCCATCTTCTACAATAGGTTCGATTTTTTTACCTAAAACCCCACCAGCGGCATTTATTTCTTCAATAGCTAAAAGAGTAGCATTTTTGCAATCTGTTTCGGAGATAGCCATTGTGCCTGATAAAGAATGTAAAACTCCTACTTTTACTGTTTCGCCGTCTTCTTTACCTTCAGTAGAGGTTGTTTTTTTGCATGATGCAAATAATGCTAAAGTTGTAAGTGCTAAGATGATTTTTTTCATAATGCTTTATTTTTATTTTTGGTTTCTACTGAGACAAAATTATGATTATTTTTGTAAGACCCCCTAAAAAATAGGGGGTATCATGTAAGAATTATTATATTTTAGATTTAATACCCCTATTTTTTTTGTATTTTCTTTTTAAAATTGATTTTTTAAGAAATAGGCATTTTAGGGTGTTTTATTTAAAATGTTCCGTTATAGATTCGGATTTCAATAAAAAATAATGATATTTTTGTAATAATAAGTTCAAATAAGATACCATGCACCTAACTCCTAAGGAAATAGAAAAATTACTCTTGCATACTGCTGGAGAAGTCGCCCATAAAAGAAGAAAAAGAGGTCTTAAGTTAAATTACCCAGAAGCAATTGCTCTAATTAGTTCGGAACTTTTAGAAGCAGTTAGAGATGGAAAAACGGTTGCCGAACTCATGCATTATGGAACAACAATTCTGAGTAGAGAAGATGTAATGGAAGGAGTTCCTGAAATGATACACGATATCCAAATTGAGGCTACCTTTCCAGATGGAACTAAATTAGTAACCGTTCATAATCCAATCAAATGATACCAGGAGAATATATTTTAAAAGAGGAACCTATTCAAATTAATGTTGGTAAGCGAACCGTTGCTATTGAAGTAACCAATACTGGAGATCGTCCGATTCAAATTGGTTCTCATTTTCATTTTTTTGAAGTCAATAAAAAAATGGATTTTGATCGAATGAAAACTCTTGGAATGCGATTGAATATTGCATCAGGAACTGCGGTGCGTTTTGAGCCAGGAGAAGAAAAAGAAGTGGAGTTAGTTGAAATAAGTGGTGATAAAACTATTTATGGATTCAATAATTTGATAGATTCAAATGTCAATATTTTAGACAAAGAAAGCATTCAGGAAAAATTAAACGAATTTCTAAAACCATAATATGCGATGAGTATAGAAATAAATAGAATAAAATATGCCAATATGTTTGGGCCAACAGTTGGTGACAAAATACGATTGGCTGATACAGAATTGTTTATCGAGATTGAAAAAGATTTTTCGGTTTATGGGGAAGAAGCTAAATTTGGTGGAGGAAAAACCATTCGCGATGGAATGGCACAATCCGCTAGAGCCACCAGAGATGAAGGAGTGCTTGATTTTGTAATTACCAATGCCATGATTATTGACCATTGGGGAATTGTGAAAGGTGACATTGGTATTAAAGACGGAAAAATTGTTGCCGTTGGAAAAGCAGGAAATCCAGACACTATGGATGGCATTACCGAAAATATGATTATTGGTGCCTCAACCGAAGTGCATTCGGGAGCAGGATTAATTGTTACCGCTGGAGGAATTGATACGCATATTCATTTTATTTGTCCGCAACAAATAGACCACGCTTTATATAGTGGAGTGACCACTATGATTGGTGGCGGAACAGGTCCAGCTGATGGAACCAATGCTACAACGGTAACTCCGGGAGCTTGGAATATTCAAAAAATGCTCGAAAGTGCAGAAGCTTTTCCAATGAACTTAGGCTTTTTTGGAAAAGGAAACTGTTCTACATTGGATCCACTTGTAGAACAAATTGAAGCAGGAGCTTTAGGATTAAAAATTCACGAAGACTGGGGAGCTACTCCGGCTACTATTGATGCTTCCTTAACTATTGCTGATAAATACGATATTCAGGTTGCTATCCATACGGATACACTTAACGAAAGTGGTTTTCTGGAAGATACTGTGAAAGCAATTGATGGCAGAGTAATTCATACTTTCCATACCGAAGGAGCAGGAGGAGGTCATGCACCTGATATTATTAAGGCAGCCATGTATCCAAATGTTTTGCCATCCAGTACTAATCCAACGCGTCCTTTTACTATTAATACTATTGACGAACATTTAGATATGTTGATGGTTTGTCATCACTTGGACAAATCCGTGCCTGAGGATGTATCTTTTGCTGATTCTAGAATTCGTCCAGAAACTATTGCTGCCGAAGATATTTTACACGATTTAGGTATCTTTAGTATGATGAGTAGTGATTCACAAGCCATGGGAAGGGTGAGTGAAGTTGTAATCAGAACTTGGCAAACCGCTCATAAAATGAAAATCCAAAGAGGCTTTTTACCCGAAGATGAAGCCAATAAAAATGACAACTTTAGAGTAAAAAGATATATTGCCAAATACACGATAAATCCTGCTATTTCTCACGGAATTTCAAAACATGTAGGTTCTATTGAACCTGGAAAACTAGCCGATTTAGTGTTGTGGAAACCAGCTATGTTTGGCGTAAAACCCGAATTGATTATCAAAGGTGGAATGATTATCGCAGGACGAATGGGAGATCCTAATGCTTCTATTCCTACCCCGCAACCTGTAATGTACCGTCCTATGTTTGGGGCTTATGGAAAAGCTTTGCATAAAACCTGTGTTACTTTTGTTTCCAAAATTTCGATTGAAAACAAAACGATTGAAAAATACGAATTAAACAAAATTATCCTTCCGGTAGAAAATTGCCGAAACATTGGAAAGAAAGATTTAATTCACAATGATAAAACCCCAAATATAGAAGTCAATCCAGAGAATTATCAAGTAAGAGTAGATGGAGAGCACATAACTTGCGAACCTTTGAAAGAAGTACCAATGGCGCAAAGATATTTTTTATTTTAAATGATTATTACCACTAAAATTCAAGCCGAATCGCTTTGTCTTAAACCGAGAACTGAAATCTTAATTGATTTTGAATGGTTTGAAACCAATAAGCGTATCCAACATAAAACAGCAAGAGATGGTAAAGATTTCCGATTGAAATTTTTAAACGAAAATCCTAATTTAGAACAAGGAGAAATCTTAAGTCAGGAAGGAGATAAGAATTACGTAGTGAATATTCTTCCTTGTGATTGCTTGGTTATTATTCCCAAAAATAATTTTGAAACGGCCTCTATTTGTTATGAAATAGGAAACAAACATTTGCCGTTGTTTTATGAAGAAGAAGCCCTATTAGTACCTTTGGAAAAACCACTTTTCAGGCAGCTTTCTGCTATGGGATTTGAAGTCTATGAGCAAACAAGACAGTTGTTAACTCCTTTAAGAACTTCAGTGGCGCCACATGGAGAAAGTGGTACTTTGTTTTCGAAAATTATGAATCTAACCCAAAAATAATGAAAAGTTCATTGCTGCATTTATTGCATCTTTCTGATCCTACTTTGCCTATTGGGGGATTTTCACATTCTTATGGATTGGAAACCTATACTCAAAAAGAAATAGTAAAATCGGTAGAAAGTGTACGAGTTTTTTTGACCGAAATATTGACTCATAGTATTTTGCCTAATGAAGCTTCTTTTATTAGTTTGGTTTACGATGCTTGCGAGCAACAAGATTGGGACAAAATTATAGAACTTGATGGTTTGTGTCATGCGTCAAAATTACCCAAAGAAATTAGAACCGCTAGTCAGAAACTTGGAATTCGGTTAACGAAAATTTTCAATCCTTTAATTGAAACCGAATTAACCCAAGAATTAAAATTGGCACTAAAAAACAAAAGTATTTATGGACATTATTGTATTTTATATGCTATATATGCACACGAATTAAAAATAGAAAAACAAGAAGCTTTAGAAGGATTCTTTTATAATACAACCATTGGTTACATCACCAATGCTGTCAAATTAATCCCTTTGAGTCAGGATTCCGGACAAATAATGCTGTTTGAATTATTACCTGTTTTAGAAAAATTGACTCAAAAAGCACTACAGCCCAATCTTGAAGTATTAGGGATGAGTGCTACTGCATTTGACATTCGGGCTATGGAACATGAAAATTTATACTCCAGATTGTATATGTCTTAAAAATAAAAAATGGAAAGAAATTATATAAAAATAGGAATTGCTGGACCAGTAGGTTCAGGAAAAACAGCTTTGATTGAAGCTTTAACGCGCGAATTAGCCTCTAAATATTCACTAGGTGTAATTACCAATGATATTTATACACAGGAAGATGCCGACTTTTTAACAAAAAACAGTTTATTGCCAGCGGATAGAATTATAGGCGTGGAAACAGGAGGTTGTCCTCATACTGCTATTCGCGAAGACGCCAGTATGAACCTTGAAGCAGTGGATGAATTGATAGAACGATTTCCAGATATCGAATTGGTTTTTATCGAAAGTGGAGGCGATAATCTATCGGCGACTTTTAGTCCTGATTTAGCGGACTTAACCATCTTTGTAATTGATGTTGCCGAAGGAGATAAAATCCCAAGAAAAGGTGGTCCAGGAATCACACGTAGCGATTTGTTGATGATTAATAAGATTGATTTAGCTCCTTATGTTAATGCAGATTTAGGTGTAATGGAACGCGATGCCCGAAAAATGAGAACAGGAAAACCTTTTGTTTTTACCAATTTAATGAAAAAAGAAGGCTTGTATGATGTGATTGGTTGGATTCAAAAATACGCCTTGTTAGAAGCTGTAAACGAACCTAATTTAGTTAGATGATTTCAAAAGTAAGCATAGAAGCTGAAGTAAAAAATGGCTTAACCCAATTGAAATCGGCTTTTTTTAATACCCCGTTTAAAGTAGTTGACATTCGTGAAGACAAAAAAAATCCCTTGTTGGAACTTATTTTGATGAGTTCTTCACCTGGAGTTTTGGACGAGGATGAATTGTATTTTGATTTTACTTTGCATGAAAATAGTCAAATGGAGTTTACTACTCAATCTTTTCAACGCTTGTTTACCATGGAAAAGAGCGCTTTTCAAGAAACAAATGTGACCTTGAAAACCAACTCTTTTTTATGCTATTTGCCACATCCTTGTGTACCTCATAAAGGTTCTAGTTTTAAGAGTAGCAATACGATTTATTTAGAAAAAAATGCTTCGGTACTTTGGGGTGAAATTTTTACTTGTGGAAGAAAACTAAAAGAAGAAGTTTTTGAATTCAAGCAGTTTCAATCGGTGACAAAAATTTATCAGGACAATAAGTTGGTGTTTTTTGAAAATTTATATTTAAAACCATCGGAATCTAATCCGATGAATTTAGGACAATATGAAGGTTTTACACATCAGTTGAGTTTGGTTTTTTTGAACGAATCTTGCGATGTAAAGAACTTAAAGAAGCAATTAGACACTTATTTAGAGGATAAAAATTGTGTGTTCGGAATTTCAGAAACGCCAACAAATGGCTTGGTTGTTAAAATTTTGCATGACAGAGCCGAAAAACTATTGTCCTGGATGAGAGAAATGACTAAAATAATCAAACAAAATGGATTTTAATATACTTTGCTTAACGGTAATTTCTATAAGTGCCTTGCATACTTTTAGTGGGCCGGATCATTATTTACCGTTTATTGTTTTATCGCGTTCTAAAAAATGGAGCTTAAAGAAAACAATACTTTGGACTTCCTTATGTGGGCTGGCTCATGTTCTAAGTTCCGTATTATTAGGGGTTGTGGGAATAGTTTTAGGCTGGACCTTAGCCAAAACTTTTAACATAGAATCTATTCGTGGTGGATTTGCTTCCTGGATGTTGTTTCTTTTTGGATTAGGCTATGTATTGTACGCCCTTTATAATATGAATAAAAATAAAATTCACAAACATTTTGATACTTCGGAAGAAGGAGAGATTTATGTTTTTGAACACCAACATGGACAAACGGTAGCACCAAACCAACGTTTTAAAGTAACGCCTTGGGTAATGTTCTTCATTTTTGCATCTGGTCCAAGTGAACCCATGATTCCACTTATTATTTATCCCGCTATTGATTATTCCTTAACTGAGGTTGGAATGCTGATTATAGTCTACACGTTAGCAACTGTTTTAACCATGCTATCCATGGTTTTAATTGGTTTTTTTGGTGCTAATTCCATCAACTATAAAGGATTTGAAAAATTTATTGAGTTAATTAGCGGTTCTATAATCTTAGTGTGCGGAATTGGAATGATTTGGCTCGGATGGTAAATGAAAAAGCCTTCTCTTTAGAACAAAAAGAAAGCTTGTTTATTTTATTTAAATGTGACCCAATCAAATAAGGCGTAATTTTGAATCGTAGGAATATGATCGCCTATGAAACTGAGGTTTTCGACACTACAAAAAATCTTAAATTTAGATTGTGTTCCATAATTTAGCGTTTTAGAAGTCATCACTACATCGTTAATTTTCCAAGTAGCTACATATTTTTTCTTAGCGTTTAAAGCTAAATTGATGGTAAGTGTGTACCAATTATCTCTTTTAATTTTAGTTTGAAATGAATGATAGGGATTCGCTTGCGAAGTGAAATAAACAATAAGATCGTCAGCCGCTGCATTTAATTCTTGACGAGCGCTTTCTTTCCCATAACCTATTTCAAAATCAAGTTCGTGCGTATCATCAGTATACAAAAAAGCACCGATGCTAGCGCAATCGCCAACTCCCATTGTGGGTACATAAACACGCCAAGAATAAGTTCCTGAAGTATAAGTGGCTGCCGATTTTACCTTAGTTCTGTCCCAGGTGTTTGCATTGGTAAACATGCGTAAACTTCCATTGTCAAGATAGTAATTAGGAACACCTACCTGAGTGGCATCATCCCATTCGTTTAAATCATTAAAGTCCCAAGTTGTTATACTGCTTGTAGGTGTCTTTGATGTAGGTGGTTTTGACATATCAATTGTGCTGGAGCCGGATTCTTCTGTAGTTGTCCCTGATTGGATTTCGTTAGTAGTATCTTCATTGGAACAAGAAAATAAAAGAAATCCCAGTGCTACGCAGGCTGCTTTATAGTAGTTTTTGGTCATAATGTTTTGGTTTGCTTAGCGTAAATATAAATAATTATTATAATAATCGATGATTGCTTTTCCCTTCAATAATACATCAGCACCAATGATACCGTCAACAGTTTTTGATTTGTAGGCTGTCAAGGCTTCATTGACATGAGATAAATCAAAAATAACCAAATCAAAACTGTGATTTTTCCAGGAACCTAACTGTAATTTGTTTTCTGAAGCGGTCTGAGTAAGCATTCCTGTTGCTCCTGCACCCGAGGCTTTGGTTATTGAGTCTTCGGCATTTAAATTAAATAAAGCAATATGTTCAAAACCTACACAGCTGTTAGAGGCTCCAGTATCTAAAATGAAGTTGCCTCTAATGCCATTGATCTTGGCTTTTATCAGTAAATGTTGCGTCCTGGTAATTTTGAATTTTACTTTTTTATATTTTTCCTTTTTAAGGATTTCGTGCAGGTTTTTCATTTTTTAAATCGGATAAACAGCCAAATTAATGCAATTGCGAGTACAATTCCCAAAATAATATAAATATAATTAAATGGAGCTTTGTTTTTTTCTAAATCACCATAATAGACAAAAGCACTCCAGTAATAAGGAGATTTTTTAGCATTTGAAATAGTTGGGTTTTTCAAAAAATCACGTTTGGCATTAGCATTAGCCTCTAAATAAGATTGACCTTTTTTTATGTTGTGGTAAAAAGAATCCATAAAAACCGAAGTGGTGTAATCATTGACTTTCCACAGCGAAAATAATAAGTTTTGTGCTCCTGCAAATTGAAATCCGCGGGCAATACTCATGGCTCCTTCGGCTTTAAAGAGTTTGCCAATACCCGTTTCGCAGGCGCTTAATACTACTAAATCTGGATTGATATTTAGTTGATACAATTCGGAATACAAGATTTCCTGATCGTAAAATTTAATGCTTGCTGGTGTGTCAATGTCTCCCGATGAAGCGTGCGTGGATAAATGCAAAATAGAATAATTAGCCGCATTGTTTTTAAAATTATCGAAAGTAGCTTCGGCATTTTTATAATACTTTCCTTCGAATTTTTTTTGAATCGAATTCATTTCGTTTTTAGAATAAGATAAAGTGAAAGCTGTGTTTTCGAAAACAGGGAAAATGCCTAAAACTGTTTTGTCCTGCTTTTTTTTATTTGGGTCGAAAGACAAATAAAACTGAGCTGAATTCTCATAACCTATGTTGTAATCATTCAATAAATAATGCATTTGAGCAAAATTAGTAGTGTTCGATTCTTGAGTGATTAAGGCTTCAAAAGGAAGGAAGTTTAAAATTCCGTCAGGGACAATTATCCAGTTTTTATAATTGGTTTTTTGGGGTAAACGCAAAACATCATAGGCTATTTTTCCATAATGATTATAGCTTTTGATGTTGTTTATGATAGCATTTGGATTATTGAAATAGTCAATAAATTGGAGAATTTTTACAGAAGTATGTGCATTATTACTCAATTGGTTTAAAGATATTTTTTTGTTAGCCAAGGTGAAAAAATACATTTTTTCATATCCAGAAAAATACTCAATCATCATGGCTTTGTCTTTTTCTAATTTTTCAAACAAAGCTTTCAAGTCGATAGTTTGTTTTTCGGAAGCGGTGTTTTCAGTACGAATTTTTTTTAGCGAAAGCATCAATCCATTTTGCTTTTCGATGGCTTCATTTATTTTGGCAATGTCTGCCGATTCTCCTTTTTGTTGTTCTTTCAGGATAACATTGCTCCAGTTTTGCAATTGTTCGATGTGGAGTTTTTCTTTTCTTGAAGCGGTTTTATTTTGGGATAAATAACTTTTTAAAACACCCGATTTGCTTTGCTCCGCTAATCGAAAAGCGGCTTCAATATAACTTTGTTTTTGCTCTTTTTGGTACAACAAATCATAAATAGCAATGCATTTTTCGGTGCGGTTTCTTACTCGGGTTTGATTGATGATTTTAGAGTTTTCATACACCATTAAACTAGCAAACAATTCTTCTATGTGGAATGCCAAATAATAGCTTTCTAGTGCTTTTTTGGGTTGGTTTTGTTTGCTGAAAATAGCTGCTTGTAAATCTAAAGCATCTAATAAAGTTGTCTCCGTATAAAGTGAATTTTGTTCCGGTAAAGAATTATTTTTACCAGAATAATTCGGAATTAATAATTTGAATACAGCAGTAATGGCGGCAGTAGATTCCTTTAGTTTTTGTTGTTGAAACAACAAAGAAGCTTCCTCATATTTGAATTGCGCTATTTTGCGGGTAGAAAGATTGGGCGTGGCATAGAAATAGTTTTTGGCCTTTTCGAAATAAGAATTAGCCAATTCAAACTTTTGCCATTGCGCATTAAGTGATGCTAAATTTCGATAACAATTAGCCAGCGTTTCTGTTTGGGTTTTATCCGATTGTAATAATTTGATGGCATCAAGATATTTATCTTCAAGATTTTCGAAAAAATGTTCTCTAATTGGCGGAGTAGGCGGAGTTGGTTTTCTATAAAACAAAACATAGCTGTTCCCCAAATTATTCAACAAAATCCCTTTTTGGGTTTTAGATAATTTCTCGCTTCGGATGGTTTTTTCCAGTAAGTCAATAGCCAAATCAATCTTGCCCGAGTTTTGGTACACATTCGATAAATTAAGTATCGCAGCTATTTTTTTCTCTTGATTTTTTTCTTGGTTCGCAATATAATAATACTGTTTGATGGTGTTTTCGGCATTGTCGTAATCACCAATAATACTGTACAAATTTCCTAATGGTTTTAAGCAAAACTCTACAATGTCATAATTGCTGAGATTATATTTTTTGTGTATTTTCCAGGCATTTTCGTAACTGTTAATTGCATCTTGAGTACGATTGAATTGGTTTTCGTAATAGGCTTTGTTGCAATTTAAAATAACAATCGCCAGGAGTTCCGGTTTTGTTTTAGGTTTTGGATTTTTCCAAAAAGCATTTTCGGTAATACTGAGGTCGTGTAATTTTTCTTCAGTTGGATTAGCTACAAAATGATCAATGGCATCGTAGATTTTATCTTCTAAAGTAATGTTTTGTGCAAGAGAGACTTGAGTTATTAGGAGAAAGATAAAATATTTTTTTAAACACATAAGACATATAAGATTTGCAAAGTCACAAAGTTATTCTGGTAAATTTCTAAAATATTCGTTTACAAAAGTTTTTTGACCTTCATTAAATAAATTTACGCAATGAAAGTTATATAAAATGCCTTTTGGTGTTTTTAATAATTTCATATAAGTTAGTATTTGTGCATGATGAATAGGAGCAAGACTTTCGATTGCTTTTAGTTCAACAACCAAACAGTTTTCAATGAGTAAATCACATCTTAAATCGGTTTCAAGATCTAGACCTTTGAAATTTAATGGAACAGAAAATTCAGATTGGAAAGAAATCTTTCTATTTGATAATTCTTTTTTTAAACATTTATGATAGACACTTTCTAATAATCCGGGGCCAAGTTCTTTGTGAACTTCAATTGCTGCACCATTGATTTCATAGGTCAAATTTTTTAAATAGCTTTTTGTTAACTCCATCATAATTAATATTTAAGTAAAAGAAACTTTTGTGACTTATGTGGTTTAAAAAATGAAACTAAAACTTCCATATTCCATATATTTGGAAATAGTTGAAATTTTCTTTGAAATTCATCACATATCGCACACCTAAACTTGGCCCAATCCGAGCGGCTCCGACTGTTAAATCGAATAATAAACCTGATTTGAAATTGGTAAATGTCTTGCTGGTGGTCTCACTGTTTTCTTGGGTGTCAATGATGTTTGTATCTGGTTTTTCTGTTTCAAAAGTCTCTATCTTGGTATAGCGTTCTTCTTTTTGCGAAGCATTGATATTGGCTTGTACTCCCGCTCCAATTCCGATGTAATTGTTGATGTTGTAGCGGATAAGTAAAGGAATTTCGTTGTTGAAATTAGAATAACTTGTCGTAGAAGTAGTTCTGGTGGCTTGACGAACGCCATTGGCAGAAGAGATTATACTATTGCTAACGGTAGTTTCTGAATTAAAATCATGTTTGCTATTGATTAATTCCGCTTGCCAATAGAAACGATAGGATTTGTATGGCGAAATGGTAGCACCCACAAAATAGCTGGTTGATTTATCTAAGTTTGGATAATAGTTATAACCTGCTTTAGCACCAATCGAAATTCCGGGTAGGAATCGGGTTGTGGCGTAGTTAGTGATAATAGGTTCGTTTTTATCGAAAATAATAGCTGTTCTGCTTTTAGTATTTACTTTATGAAAATCCTTGTTGAATTTCATCGAGTATTTTACAAAGCCTTTAGTACTGTCTTTTTCTTTTACATTTTTTTGTTCGCTTCCAGGCAAATAAATGTTTTTGAAAGTAAAGAAGATTTGCTTTTGCTTAATTATTGTGTCTAAACAACTTGTGGTTGGAATTTCGTCTTTCGGACAAATGGGACATTTGGGGTACATGTCTTCAATTTGGAATGTTTTTTTGTCAAACATATCCGGAATATCGGTTTCTAAGCGAATCATTCGGGCGGGACCTTCGCCGTTGTTTTGAAAACGGGTTTTGAAATTCACTCTTTTATAACGAACGAATCTGTAATTCATAAAGCTTCCATTAGACCCCATTTTGTTAGGGTCATGAGAAGTTACAATTTCCATTTCCAGGTTTTTTATTTTATGGTTTTTGTAACTGCGGTTGGGAACATAAATACCACGCATGGTGATGGTGGCGCTGGTGTCTTTTAGCATTTCAGGTGTAGTTTTGAACGTATAAAAAACATTGCGTGTTTCCTGCGGATTAGCGTCGTCAAATTCTAAGATAGAGACTTTTTTAAAGGTTTTATGTGCTTCGGCAAGTGTAGCCTCTAAGTCTTCTTCGGTAGTGGTGTTTTCGTATTTGTTAATGGGCAAATAATTGTTGGTTGACGCCAAATATAAATTGGATTGATTAATGTCGTTGCTGACAGCAAAAGTGTTTTCTTTGACTTCTCTTTCGCCTGCATAGGTTCGGAAATCAGTCAATTCGAAGTTATTGTCTTTGAATTGTGTTTCGTTATAAAACAGATAGATTTTACCATTGGCAACATAATTTTCTAGGTTTTGATAACTCAGAATGACTTCCATTTCCTGATTAGGAATAGGGTCGCAATTTTTTTGTAAGGTAAAACCATTTTGGTCTGCAACTGATGCGATTTCGTTAAAATTTTTATCTGTGATTTCATTAATAACCACTTTTTTGGGACGGGTTGCTGGAGGTTTTCCGTTGTCATAATTATTGGTTACGGTTAATCGGGTGGTGTAAGTTCCTTTGTTTTTATAGGTGTGTTTGGGTTCGGCTTGTTTGCTGTAAGCACCATCGCCAAATTCCCATAAATAAGAAAAACTAGGTTTAGGTGCGCCTGCAATAGGAATTAATGGTGGTGTTTCGGGTTTGTATGAAACGCTGTTACCATTTTGATTATAAGTGATAGCAGCTCTTCGGGTTATGGTGTCTTTGACTTTTTTTTGTGAAAACAAGAGGAAAGAACAAAGAAGACAGAGAAAAGATAGATAGTATTTCATAATCAAATCTGGTTTTAGCCCTGATGGCAGCGGCATCCTTTTATGGCTTTCTTTAAGACATAAAAGATACAGCGAACAGCAGGAATAAGCTACTAATTCTTGGTTGGTTAACGGTTAAAATCTTTTAAAAATAGAAAAAAGTGATGAGTAAATCACCACTTTTTTCAGAAATTAAATTTGGAGTTCTTTATTGAATCGCATTGATTGCGGCAATTAATTGAGCTTCGGTTCCTACAGTGGTTTCTCCCATTGTGAAAGTGTAAACATCATTAGCTTGAACAGTTACACCTTTGATAGCATATCTCCACATTCCATTGTCTTCGGTTACAAAAATCACGTGACAAGCTAAACCAATTGGAATTTGACCGTAGTGTTCGCTGAATAATCCTTCGGCAGTATAAGTATCTAATTTTGCTAAAGCGTTAGTTCCTTCGCCATCATAAGACAAGTAGATAGAACTGTTTGTGTTGTCATATCCTTCCGGAGCATCGGCAAGGATAGTTGTTTTAGGTCTTGGGTCGCTATAGAAACGGTCAACGTTAGTCCATCCAAAGTTTCCAAAACTTACATAGTAGCTGTTTTGTCCAGCTTCTACACCGCCTTTTCCATTTCCATCGGCTTTACGAGCATCTTCCCAAGCAAGGTTTCCTTCGTCGTCAATGATTCCGTTCCATAAAGTCATAGTGTTGTCAACTCCACCAGTTAAATCAGTAGGAACTTGTAAGCTGATGTTGCAGGTTGTGGCTAATTCTTTTCCGTTTTGAGTGGCTTTGATGAAGAATTCTCCTCCTGAGATTAATAAGTTTCGTTTTCCATCAGGCATAATTCCCATAGTTGGTTTGTTAGTTACCAACATATTTCCTTTATTGAAGATTTCTACGAATTCAATTTTCACATCTCCAGTTACAGGATTTCCGTCTTTAGTCAAACAATTTCCGTTTAAGGTAATTTTTACTCCGTTTTCGGATGTTAGTGTGGTAGCACCGTCTTCGGCTGTGATGGTAAATTCTTGTACCATTTTGTCTAAGGCAGCTTGTCTTACGTTTGCAAATTCTGCTGCTGTTGCTGGCATTTGTTCGTTGTCGTCGTTGTTACAGCTTATTAATGAAATGGCTGCTAAAAATAAAATTCCGATGGTTTTAAGATTTTTCATGATTTCTTGATTTTAATTATGGTTAAAATGATTTTACTTGTTTTATACCGTTATATCAATTAGGTTGTTAAATTGTTACCCCGGTATTTGATTTTTTTTAAATTTTTTTTCTGTGTTTCTGACTCTGTTGTTATATCAATTCTTGTTTTAATTTGTTACCCCTGTTTTTAAAATATTTTTAAAACTTCGGGTTTCTATTGGTATATAAATATTTGTTTCAAATTGTTACCCCTATTTTTAATTTACTTTAAAACCCAATGCAATATAGGGTTGAGCAAAATCAGGAATAGGTCCGCCTGTGCCGTAAAAGTTAGAACTTAAAAACACTACATTTCCCTGAGTAATTGGATACGGAACGTCATTATAATTAGAGGGTCTTAGCAATCGGCCAATAGTTTGATTTAACAGGGTATAGCCGGGAAGGATGGTTCTTTTTACATTGATAATATCTCCGTTATTCACTAGTACAGGAGTAATGGATTGATAATCTAGTGCTGTTTGTGAAAAAGTATGGACTCCGGAATAGGAAGTGTTAGAGGTTGTATTAGTTATCGTCATGGTATAACCGCCTGTATAGGTTGAAGGATTTTGATACCCCACACTACAAATTTCTCCGTCAGCATTAATTTGAATGGTGTATTCATGGGTTTCTAAATCCATGGTTTCCATATCGTCATAACCATTTGCTGTAGAAAAAGCATTTGTAATTAAGGTAGAAACGTAGCCGGTATCACATACGTTATTTGTTGGGTCGTTGTCATTGTCGCAACTAATAATTGATGCGGCTGTAAAACAAAATAATAAGGTTTTAATTGCTTTCATGATTTCTTGATTTTTAATTATGATTAAAATGATTTTCCTTGTTTATACTGCTATATCAATTAGGTATTAAAAGTGTTACCCTGTTTTCAATTAGTTGAGCAAACATTTTTCTTCAAAAACATTTCCATCTTCGTCAATGGCTATAAGGATTTCTTTTTTAGGAGTATGAGTTAGTGTCACATAAATCCAGACCAAAGACCAAATCCCGATGGTGAGGCAAAAAAGTACCAAGTGTACATTGTGGTTGATGTTTTTTTGTTCTTTTGTCAAAACCACATAGGGTAATTTGGTGTTGTATTCGGTTATTTTAAAACCGGCTTTTATTTTATTCGAAAGCTTTTTAGAAAAGTTTTTAGTACTGTGTGCTTTATTTTTCATAGTTTCTAAATTGAAATTATTCTTCTGCTATTAGTCTTATATCCATTTGATTTTATAATTGTTACCTATGAAATCCGTTTTTATTTCAGATTCTTTTTTACATTAGCAGTTAAAATTTTTTCTATGTCCAAAAATCTATTGCATCCTGATCAATATTTAATAGAAGGATTGGCGAATAACGATTCGGCGATAATCCAGTCCATTTATAAGAAGTTTGTTCCCAAGGTGGTTTCTTATATCAGAAACAATTCGGGCGATGAAGATCAGGCGCAAGATGTAATTCAGGATATCATGATTTTGTTGTTCAATCAGGCTAAAGCCAAGCAATTGCAATTGACCTGTCCTTTTGATGCCTACTTTTTTTTGTTGTGCAAAAGAAAATGGTTGAACGAACTCAAAAAATCGGCTAATAAAGGGGTAACAATTTCCGATGATTTTACATCTGTTAATGAACTCACAGAAGAAATGGTGGCACAAACAGAGGTGTTTGAAGAAAAGCAACAGCTTTTTGATACCATGTTTCAGCGATTAGGTGAAAAATGCCAAGAAGTTTTAAAGTGGAGTTTTACTTTGAAATCAATGGAAGAAGTAGCCGAAAAACTGAATGTAACTTATGGTTATGTTCGAAAGAAAAAATCGCTTTGTACTGGTCAATTGACGCAGTGGATTCAGGAAAGTAGTCGTTTTAAATCATTAAAAAAATAGAAGTCATGAACGAGGACAAATACATATTATTCGATCAATATCTTCAGGACGAATTGTCAGACGAGGCCCGATTGGATTTTGAAAACCAACTTTTGGAGAATCCTGAATTGGCTTCTGAATTTGAAACTTTCAAAGAAGTACAATTACAGTTAGAAACAAAATTTGATTTTGCAGTTGATAGAGATACATTTGAAGCAAATTTAAAAAGAATTTCTAACGAACATTTTAAGCCTAAAAATACTAAAGTGATTTCGTTGAAACCTTGGGCGTATTTAGTTGCGGCATCAGTGGTTTTGTTATTGGGATTGTTTTTGTTTAATCCTTCCAAACCTAGTTTTGAGGATTACAATCAATACGAAAACGCTTATTTAACCGAAAGGGGAGATGAGGTTGCGAATTTAAAACAAGCTGAAATAGCTTTTAATGCTAAGGATTATAAAACCGCTATTCCGCTTTTTGAGTCTGTTTTAAAAGAAAATAAAACGGCAGAGATTCAGTATTTTTATGGGATTTCCTTATTAGAAAACGACCAAATTGAAAAAGCAGAAGTAGTTTTTAACGAAATAAAATCAGGTAATTCTATTTATAAAAACAAAGCTATTTGGAGTTTGGCTTTAGCCAAATTAAAACAAAAAGATTATAAAGGCTGTCAGGAAATCCTATTGACAATTCCTGCTGATTATGAAAATTACAATCAGGTTCAGGAATTGTTGGATAAATTGGATTAAGTTTTTAAACACATAAGAAACAAAGGAAAACCAAAGACACAAAGATTTTATACTTTGTGTCTTTGGTTTTTAATGGGATTAAAATAAAACTTTTGTGTCTTTTGTGTTTAAATTTTAAAAAACTTTGCAATTTTGCATCCTTAAAACAGCAACATTGGAAGCAAAACCCATAATTACCGATACCCACACGCATTTATACAGCGAAGATTTTAATGAAGACAGAGACGAAATGATGCAACGCGCCTTAGCGGCTGGTGTGACTCGTTTTTTTATTCCAGCCATCGATTCGGCTTATACGGCTGCAATGTATGATTTGGAACAAAAATATCCAGAAAATGTTTTTTTAATGACTGGTGTGCATCCAACCCATATTAAGGATAATTATCTGGACGAATTACAGTTTGTAGAAACAGAATTACAAAAAAGAAAATTCTATGCTATTGGCGAAATTGGGATTGACTTGTATTGGGACAAAACCCATTTGAAAGAACAACAACTGGCTTTTAAAAAGCAAATCCAATTGGCAAAACAATACCAATTGCCAATTGTGATCCATTGTCGTGAAGCTTTTGACGAAGTTTTTGCGGTTTTGGAAGAAGAAAAAGCAGATGACTTATTTGGAATTTTTCATTGTTTTTCGGGGACATACGAACAAGCTTTGCAGGCTTTGTCTTATAATATGAAATTGGGGATTGGTGGTGTAGTGACTTTTAAAAATGGAAAAATCGATCAGTTTTTGAATAAAATTGATTTAAAACACATCGTTTTAGAAACGGATGCGCCTTATCTGGCTCCTGTTCCTTTTAGGGGCAAAAGAAATGAAAGTAGTTATTTAGTAAACGTAATTGATAAATTATCACAGATTTACGGAATTTCTGAAACCGAAATTGCTCAAATAACAACTGAAAATTCGAAAGCAATTTTTGGGATTTAAAACATAATTCGCTAAAATTTAATATTTTTTTTGTTCATTTGTTTTTCTAATAATACCAATAATGCAAAAGTTTGACGAGATTCGGCCTTATTATGATTCCGAAATAAATAAAGCCATAAAAAAAGTGATTCATCATCCGATGTTGAAGTCATTGATGAATTTTTCTTTTCCTGATGTAGCCGATGAAGCTTGGAAAGAGCAATTGTTGAAAACACATTCTATTCGTGATTTTCAGTGTAATTTTATCTACCAATCCGTTCAAAAAGTATTAGAGAAAAGTTCGGAAGGCTTGATGACTTCTGGTTTTGAGCATTTAGAACCTAATACGTCTTATTTGTTTATCTCTAATCACAGAGATATTTTATTAGATACAACCTTGCTTAATGCTACTTTGTTTGAGCATGATTTAGTCATGACAGCTTCGGCTATTGGTGACAACTTGGTCAAACAACCTTTTTTGAATGTTTTAGCAAAGTTAAATCGTAATTTCTTGGTAAAAAGAGGTTTAGGGCCAAGAGAAATGTTGCAAAGTTCAAAAACATTGTCAGAATATATCAGTCAGTTGTTACAACACGAAAATCGTTCGGTTTGGATTGCACAGCGTGAAGGAAGAACTAAAGATGGAAATGATGCTACTAATCCGGGAGTTCTAAAAATGATTGGAATGGCTTCAGACGAAGCTAATTTAATGGATTATTTCAAAAAATTGAAGATTGTTCCAGTTTCTATTTCTTATGAATATGATCCTACTGATGCTTTAAAAATGCCTCAATTATTAGCAGAGGCAAATAATGAAGTCTACGTAAAAGAAGAGAATGAAGATTTTATGACCATTTTAAGTGGCGCATTGGGACAAAAGAAACGTATCTTTATCCATATTGGAAAAGTTTTAGACACTGAAATTGATACTATTGTTGCAGAAAATGACAATGTAAATAAGCAAATTCAAGCCTTAGCACAAGCTATTGACGATTCAATTTTGAGTAGCTATAAGTTGTGGCCAACCAATTATATTGCTTATGATATTTTGAATAATACCAATAAGTATTCGGATAGATATACTGATTCTGAAAAAGCAGTTTTTGAACGCCGACTTGAAAAACGTATCGATGCAGCTAATCCTATTGCGCTACAAGGAATTTTAGCTATGTATGCTAATCCAGTAGTCAATAAACTCAAATATACCCATGAACTCAAGGACTAAAATTCTTTTAATTTATACTGGAGGAACCATTGGAATGCGAAAGGACTTAAAAACCGGAGCATTAAAAGCGTTCAATTTCAGTAAATTGCTACAAAGAATTCCTGAGTTGAAACAATTGGATTGTGAGATTGAAACTATTTCATTTCAGAATCCAATTGATTCTTCTAATATGAATCCAAGCCAGTGGGCAGCCATTGCTAGGATTATTGAATCCCATTATTCTCAATTTGATGGTTTTGTGGTACTTCATGGTTCAGACACTATGTCTTACACGGCTTCGGCTTTGAGTTTTATGCTTGAGAACTTAGCTAAACCAGTAATTTTAACTGGTTCGCAACTGCCTATTGGTGATTTGCGTACTGATGCCAAGGAAAATTTGATAACAGCCATTCAACTCGCTTCTTTGCAAGAAAATAAGGGTCCTGTAATTCAAGAAGTTTGTCTTTATTTTGAATATAAATTATACCGAGGCAATAGAACCACAAAAATTAATGCCGAAAATTTCAATGCTTTTTGTTCTCCAAATTACCCAGCATTGGCCGAATCTGGGGTGTATTTGAATCTCAAACCCGAATTGTTTTTAGCAACAGCAAGGGAGAAAGCATTAATAGTGCATCAATCTTTAGATAGTAATGTGGTTATTATAAAAATGTTTCCTGGTATTTGTGAAAGTGTTTTTAATGCAATCTTAGCAATTCCGTCACTCAAAGGAATAGTTTTAGAAACCTATGGAGCAGGAAATGTTACTACCGAAGATTGGTTTATTCTAGCTTTAACAAATGCAATACAAAAAGGATTGGCAGTAATTAATGTTACGCAATGTTCTGTAGGAAGTGTGAATATGGGGCAATATGAAACAAGTTCAGCCATGAAGCAAATAGGCGTAATATCTGGAAAAGACATTACTACCGAAGCAGCTATAACTAAATTGATGTTTCTTTTGAATCAAAATATTCCTGCTAAAGATTTTAAGACTGTTTTTGAAACTTCGCTTCGAGGAGAAATATCTCTTTAATTTTTATAATGAACAGGGCAAGTTTGTAATTCGCTACTGGTTTTTTGTTTTTTATAATAAGAATAGATCAATACCGAAAGCAAACAAATAATTCCCTGAATAGCTACAGTAGTTCTTGTTCCAATGAAATGAGAAACATAACCAATTAGTAAACTCCCTACAGGAATCATCCCTTGATAGGCCATTAAATAATAACTAATACTTCTGGATCGCATGTGTGAGGCACTGTGAGTTTGAATAAAAATGTTTATGGATGAGGTTTGTCCCATCATTCCAATGCCGCTAAAAACCATACAGATAAGTGTTAAAATCAGACTGTTAGAAAGGGCTAAAACGATTATGCTAATACCTAATAATACGCTTGCTATAAGCATTGTTTTGTCTATTTTTTCTGCCGATTTTAAATTGGCTAAATAGATTGCTGAAACAATGGAACCAATTCCTGCTGCACTTTCAAACCAACTGAAAGTTTGCGCATTTCCATTAAAAATGTCTTTGGCAAAAACAGGCATTAAGGTATTAAATGAGATTACAAATAAACTGCTACATGCTAGCATTAAAAGCATTTTACCCATTTCATTTTCTTTCTTAATATAATCTAGTCCTTCTATAAAATCATCAAGCATACTCAGTTTGTTGGTTGCTTTAGTGTAAGGTTTGATTCGCATTAAAAGCAATGAAATTAATACGGGAATATAGCTTAAAAAATTACCAATAAAACAGATGTCTTCACCATATTGATGTAAAATAATACCAGCAAAAGCAGGTCCTGCAATTCGGGCAAAATTGGTGATGGTAGAGTTTAAAGCAACAGCATTAGCTAAATCCTCTTTGTTGTCTACAATATCCACCATCATGGTTTGGCGACAAGTCATATCAAAAGCATTGATAATTCCTTGGATGAGACTTAAAGCCAATATGAAAGTGATGTTGTAAATTTTTAAATAAATCAATAAAGCCAAAGTTCCCGCCTGTAGCATCGCTAAGCTTTGTAGCACAATCATACTGCGGTGTCTGTTGTAACGTCCTATAATGCTTCCAGCTAACGGTGCTAGAAATAAAGAAGGAATCATACTTAAAAAAGTAGCCAATCCTAATAAGAAAACTGATCCAGTAACGTTGTATACCATCCAACTTACGGCTGTTTTTTGCAGCCAAGTACCGATAACGGATACTGATTGTCCGTAGAAAAAAAGTTTATAATTTCGGGATTGTAAAGCTTTGAACATGATTTTATTTCTTTGATACAAAGTTCGTAATTATGAAATAATTAGAAAAATTAATAATTTTACTTAATATGATTATTTAAACTTATCAATATGGAGGTTTTTCAACTGCATTATTTTGTAAAATTAGCTGAAGTTTTGCATTTTACGCAGGCTGCTGAGGCTTGTTTTGTAACGCAATCAGGCATGTCTCAACAAATAAAAAAGTTAGAAGAAGAACTAGGTATGCCTTTGTTTTTGCGTACTGGGAAAAAAGTACAATTGACCGAAGCCGGTTTTGTTTTCTTGCAACATGCTAAACGCATACTAGATGATGTGGAGATTGGAAAACAAGCTATTGACGATTTGAATGAATTAATAGGTGGCGAACTAAGAATTGGAGTTACTTATATTTTTGGATTATTGGTATTACCTGTGGTACAGGATTTTGCCAAAAGATATCCTGATTTAAAAATTATTGTAGAATACGATTCAACTGAGCCCTTAAAACAGAAATTAATCAACAATGAATTGGATATGGTTTTGGTGCTTTCGGCTAATGATATACCAATGCCGATTCAAAAAATTCCTTTGTTTACTTCTAAATTGGTTATGGCTGTAGCCAAGACAAATCCGTTGGCAAAACTAGAAAGCATTCCGTTTCTAAAAGTAGATGAAATTCCGCTTATCCTGCCTTCAAAAGGCTTTAGTTCCAGAGAGTATTTGGATAATTTATTTCAGAAATTCAATATGAAACCTAAAATTTCAATAGAACTAAATGCTATTCATGCGCTATTAAAAATTATTGAAAATAGCCATTGGGCAACTATTGTTACCGAAAAAGCAATAAAAGATTGGGATACTATAAAATCGATACAGCTTCAAGGTATTGATGTAGAACGAAATGCTTTTATTTTAACAGTTAGAAACACCTATCGAAAAAAAGCAATTAATTTGTTTATTGATGCCTTTAAAAAGAATTTTTAATCAAAAGCAGCTTTTTTTTGAATCAAATTGGCACAATAATTATTGAAATTTACTTTTCTAACTCAATTTTTTTTGTGTTATTTGCAATCCTAATTAGAGAGGTGTCCGAGTGGTTGAAGGAGCTAGCCTGGAAAGCTAGTATGTGGGTAACTGCATCGAGGGTTCGAATCCCTTTCTCTCTGCTGATTGAAATTTAAACCTTAAGAACATCTGTGTTTTTAAGGTTTTTTTGTTTTTTTGAGTTGCCTTGAAATGTTGTTTCTTTTGGCATTAAGGAGATAGAAAGCGAACGGCTTCAAATATTCGTATTATGAAAAAGATACAATTGTTAGTTTTTCTTATAAGTTTTAATCTCTGTGCGGTATTACATGCACAGATTAAGACATTTGAAATTATTCCTCAATTTCCAATACCTGGAGAACAGTTTACTATTTCTTATAATCCCGCATCAACTAATTTAAAAGAGGCTACTGCTATTTCTGGAGTCATGTATATTTATGATAATTTCAAATGGATTGTCAAAGATTTTTCCTTAGTAAAAACTAGGCTAGGTACTTGGGAAACCAGAGAACAACTTTCAAGTGAAGCAGCAGTAATTTGTTGTGTTTTTAATTCGGATTCTAAAATTGATAATGGAGGGAAAGACACCTATTCTTGTTTGTTAGAACAATCAAAGGGTGCTTATATAGGTTGGACGATGTTGCATTCGGCTGCTTTTCAAAAAGAAATTCCAGTTAAAGTTGATGCTGCATCATACGTTAAAGATTCAGTGGCATTTCAATGGTTAAAGTCCGAAATAGTGCATCATTCTCAAAGTCGCTTAAATGCTTTTTATCAGTTGTTAGTGCTACATAAAATAGTTGAACCAACCACTGCTCAAGAATGTATTAAAAGCGAATTACGTTATGTTTTATCGCATCAATTGGATAATCAACAGCAGTACAATGTTCAAAAAACTTTAGCACTGTTAGAGTCTGCAAAGAACAAAGTCTTTGTAGATTCTGTTCAAAAAGTGTTAATTAAGAGCTATCCAAAAGGAGTTTTAGCTAGAGACTTAACATTGAAAAAAATCTTTTTAGAACCTAATCTGATTTCAAAGGCAAATCAGTATTTTGATTTTGTAACTAAATTTCCAAAGCCTAATTTTGAAGATGTAAATACAGAAGCTGAAAATTTGTATAATGATAAAATATATAAATCTATTATAAACTACGCCATTAAAAAAAATGACGACTTTTCGATAGTAATGAATAGCTTAAAGGAGTTGTCGTTTGCTAGTTTAATTGATTTTAGTAGGGATTTAATATCAGTTCCTTTTAATAATAAAAAAACTTCTGTTGCAATTTTAAATGTTTTTGCATCTTCAATAATTTCTGAAATTGAAACCAGAGCGTTTTATGTGCCTAAAGAGTATCGAGAAAAACTTTCTTTAAATCAATGGCGAAAGTTGGTGCTTACAAACGCGGCTCCTGAATATTTTACGTATGCCCAAATTTTAGATAAACTTCAGAAATATAAGGAATCTCAAAGGTTGTTAGAAAAAGCTAGACAGGAATATGGATATGAAAATGCTTTTTTTAATGAAGTTTATTATCAAATGCTAATCCGTAATGCTAAAATTTCTGAAGCTAAAAATTATTTCGAATTCAGTGTTAAAGAAAACAAAGTTACTGCTGTAATGTTAGTTTTGGCTAAAAAAAGTTTTCTAAAAGAAGGTGGAAATGCATCTGATTTTGAGAATTATTTGAAATCGTTACAGATGGAAGAAAAAAAACCATAAAAAAATCTCTGAAAGGATTGTTGTTTTAGCGTTTTTTATTTACAATGAACTTCTCATAATCAAACTACATTTATTTTCTATTTGTTCTTTTTTCTGATTGAGTATTAATTCGGCAAGAATCCGTCCCATTTCTTTAAAATCAGTAGAGATAGTAGTAATTCCTTCAGCGACTACTTTTTTAAGAGGGGTGTCGTTATAGGAAATGATGCCGAAATCAGTTCCGATGTTCAGTTCTTGTTTTTTGGATTGTTCTATTACGTTTACCAAATGGCGGTCGTCTGGAATAATATAAAGGTCGCCGTTTTGAATTTCGTTGGTTTCAAAATTGGTGATGATATCATAATGCAAGTGATATTTTTGGCAAAAATCGATAAAACCATCTCTCATCCCTATAGGTTGTTTGTAACTGGAAAAAATCAGAATGAGTTTTTTGTATTTATCAATTTTGGTTTTTCCAGATTCTAGCGCATTGAAAATATCCTTATGGTGGTTTTGATGAATAGAAGGTAAATGTTTTAGTTCAGGATTGGTTTGATCTAAAATAAAAACATCTTCTTGCGGCAGCGTTTTAATTACCGAAGCAACATTAGCTAAATTGGTAGGCATAATAATGTATTTGGAATAATTTCCATTATTGTCATGAACGAGTTTTTTGAAAACTTCAGGATTGAAATAATGGAAAAAAGTATCTATCTGAGCCTTCCGGTTAATGGTTTCCAAAAAAGAATTATAAAGATCTTCTTTGAAAGCATTCAATTCGTCAAACAATAAAAAGATGCGTTGCTCAAAACTAAAATCTTCGCTTTTTACATAGTAGCCTTTTCCTAAAATGGCATAAATGATTCCTCTTTTTTTAAGCTCATCATAAGCCAGTAGTACTGTATCTCTGGATATACCAAATTCGAGAGAAACCTTATTTACCGAAGGTAATTTGTCTCCTCTTTTAAGACGTTTCTCGGCTATGGCAATTTCAACAGACAGAATAATCTGTTTGTATTTTGGGAGATGTTGTCTTTTGTTGATGGAAATTATCTTCATGTGAAAATTTTGAGCTGTTAAATATAAAAAATAACTGGTATATAGTGGTATGCTTGTAAATAAGATTTATAAAAAAGAAAACCTTCAAGACTGTATTCTTAGGCTTTTAAGTGTTAATTTAGAGAGTTGTTTGTGTAATGGAGCGTTCATCTGGTAGCTAATATTAAAAACCGGTTGGCACTGGTTTGTTTTAATGATGGTAGTAGTTACATTTGTTAGTTAGTTGGTAAAAATAGTATTGAAAAAAAATAGATTTGCTATTTTTTCTAAAATTTGTTTAGCAAAAGGTTGTAAGGTAAAGAAAAGTAAAAACGTAAGATGATAAGAAAAAATCGATTGGTAAAGGGGAGAAGAAACTATAAAAACTACTTTTTAATACTTTTCTTAGTTGCTGCTGTAGCCAATGCACAATTAAAAACCAAATTGAGTTCAGTTGGATTGGGCTGGAGTAATAATTCGGTTAATACAGTGATTTTTAGGAACAGTACGCTAACTACTTTTAAAGGAATTCAATATACGGCTTATTATAATCCGGAAGGGAAAATGGTTCTGGCAAAGCGTAAACTGAAATCTAAAAAATGGGAAGTAGTGGTTACGCCTTATAGCGGAAATGTAAAAGATGCTCATAACGATATTAGTATCGCCATTGATAGCGAAGGCTATTTACATGCGAGCTGGGATCATCATGATACCCGCCTACGTTATGCCAGAAGTAAAAAACCTTTTAGTTTGGAATTAGGAGCCGAACAAGCAATGACGGGTCAGGATGAAGCTAAAGTAACCTATCCGGAATTCTATAATTTACCCAATGGGAAATTATTGTTTTGTTACCGTTCCGGAGCTTCAGGAAGAGGAAATATGATCATGAAATTGTATGATGTAAAAACTCAAAAATGGACAGCATTACAAAATAATTTAATTGATGGCGAAAATCAACGTTCAGCCTATTGGCAAATTTGCGTAGGCGAAAAGGGAATCTATATTTCCTGGGTATGGAGAGAAAGCTGGGATGTATCTACTAATCATGATATTTGTTATGCTTTTTCTGCCGATGGTGGACAAACTTGGCAAAAATCAACAGGAGAAAAATACCAATTACCTATCACTAAAGATACTGCTGAAATTGCCTGGGAAGTGTCTCAAAACAGTAGCTTAATCAATCAAACAGCTATGACCGTGGACGCACAGGGCAATCCATTTATTGCTTCTTATTGGGACAACTACGGAGTACCACAATACAAGGTGGTTTATTTGGCAGCAGGAAAATGGAATTTGATCAATACTGATTTTCATCATAACTCATTTGCATTAGGAGGAGGAGGAACGAAAAGAATCCCAATTTCGCGTCCAGAGATTTTAGTTAATAAATCGATGTTGTATTTGTTGTATCGCGATGAAGAACGAGATAATAAAATAACATTGGCCTATACTAATTTAGACAAAAAACAATGGGAACTTCAGGATGTTAGTCGATTTACCGTTGGACAATGGGAGCCTAATTTTGATAAGGAATTATGGCAGGAACAAAAGAAATTACACATTTTTTCTCAAAATGTAAGTCAGGCTGATGGCGAAGGATTAGCAAAAGTAGATCCACAACCTGTACAAGTTTTAGAATTGAAAAAGCTACCTTTAATTCGAAGCAATTAACACTCAAAAAGAATACTAAAAACCTCTAAAATAAACAAAATGAAAAGAAGATTGATTTTGTCGCTTTTGCTAATCGTGCAGTTCATAACAGCACAGCAACAACAAAATGAATGGGAAAACCCAACTATAATTGATAGAAACAAAGAAGCAGGGAGGGCTACTTTTGTTTTGTATCAAAATGAAAGTATAGCGACTACTAATAAACCGGAAGCTTCCTCTTATTACAAAAGTTTAAATGGAGATTGGAAGTTTAACATTGTTAAAAGACCAGCCGATAGACCTCAGGATTTTTACAAAGTAGGTTTAGATGAAAGTAAATGGAATACTATTGCAGTGCCGTCTAACTGGGAAATGCAGGGATTTGATATTCCTATTTACACCAATATTGTCTATCCTTTTCCTAAGAATCCACCTTTTGTAAACAATGAATACAATCCGGTGGGAAGCTACAGAAAAACATTTACGGTACCAGGCAACTGGACTGGCAAAGAAGTGTTGTTGCATTTTAATTCTATTTCGGGTTATGCAAGAGTGTTTTTGAATGGTAAAGAAGTGGGGATGACCAAAGCTTCAAAAACAGCAGCCGAATTTGATGTGACTTCATTTTTGCAAAAAGGAGAAAATCTTTTGGCAGTACAAGTGTTTCGTTGGCATGACGGAAGTTATTTAGAAGATCAGGATTTCTGGAGGCTGAGTGGTATTGAGCGTGATGTGTATTTGCAAGCAACTCCTAAATTGACCATTTGGGATTATTTTTTAAATGCCGATTTGGACGAAAATTATACCAATGGACTTTTTAAAACAACCGTACAATTAAGAGCTTTTCAGCAAAATAAAATCAAAAATGCCAATCTAAGTTTGACTTTATTAGATGCTCAGGGCAAAAAAGTATATAGTGAAACTAAAAAAGTAACCGCAGCAACTAAAGAAGTTGTTTTTAGTTCGACTATCAATAACGTGAATAAATGGAGTTCAGAAACACCTTATTTGTATAGCTATATTATCAAATTAGAAACTGCTAATCCTGCTGAAAACTCGGTGATTTATCGCAAAGCAGGTTTTAGAAAAGTGGAAATTAAAAACGCTCAACTTCTGGTAAACGGAAAGGCAATCTTAGTTCGTGGCGTGAATATTCATGACCATCATGAAACCAAAGGACATGCACCTGACAGACCAACGATGCGTAGAGATCTGGAATTGATGAAACAAAATAACATCAATGCTATCAGAATGAGTCACTATCCTCACGATCCGTATTTATATGAATTATGCGATGAGTACGGAATGTATTTGGTCGACGAGGCTAATATTGAAACCCACGGAATGGGTGTGGATGGACAAAATATTTCTGCTGAGACTAAACATCCTTCTTATGTAACGATGTGGTTCCCTGCTCATTTGGACAGAATTCAACGTATGTTAGAAACCGATAAAAATCATCCTTCGATTATTATCTGGTCTATGGGTAATGAATGTGGAAACGGACCTATTTTTTATGAAGCTTACAAATGGTTGAAAGCCAGAGATAATTCGCGCCCGGTTCAATTTGAACAAGCCAGAGAAAATGAAGATACCGATATTGTAGCGCCAATGTATCCAAGTATCAAGTACATGAAAGAATACGCTGCTGCCGACAAACCAAGACCTTTTATCATGTGCGAGTACTCACATGCAATGGGAAATAGTAACGGTAATTTTCAGGAATATTTTGATATCATCAACAGCAGTCCGCACATGCAAGGTGGATTTATCTGGGATTGGGTAGACCAGGGAATTAAAACCAAAGACGAAAACGGAACGGTTTTCTATGCTTACGGAGGTGATTTAGGTGGAAAAGATTTGCAAAATGATGATAATTTTTGTGCTAATGGATTGGTGAGTGCTAATAGAATGCCACATCCGGGATTAGCTGAAGTAAAAAAAGTATATCAGGATATTTTATTTAGTTTAAAAGGGACAAGCCAATTAACGATTAAAAATATTTTCCATTATACCAATTTAAATCAGTACCAATTCAAGTTTGAATTAGTGAAGAATGGCGTTGTAGTTCAGGAGAAAACATTCGATGTCGATTGCGCTCCCGAGAAAAGCACAACTATTGATTTGCCTGTTGAAACCTTAACTGAAAAAGGAGAATATTTCTTAAATGTCTATGCTTACACCAAAACAGCAACAGATTTGGTTCCGGCGAATCATGAAATTGCCAGAGAGCAATTTGCTATTGGGAAAGGAAATTTCTTTGCTGAAAAAGTAGTTGATAATTCGAAAAAGAAAGAATTAAAAATCAAGAAAAAAGGCAATGAATTGTCTTTTGAAACCAAGGCAATTGCTGGAACTTTTGATTTAGCTAAAGGAGAAATTAAAAGCTATAATTTTAAAAACGAAAGTGCTGAAGTTATTACTAATTTCCCAACACCTTATTTCTGGAGAGCACCAACAGATAATGATTTTGGGAACAAAATGCCAGAACGATTAGCTGTTTGGAAAGACGCTCATTTAAATCCAGAAGTAAAATCGGTTACAGTAGGAAAACAAACCGATTTAGGATTGCCTATTGATGTGCAATATGTATTGGCTGGAGCCAATGCAGCTTATACCGTAAATTATTTAATTCAAAATAACGGTGAAATCAAAGTAACTGCCAGCATTGATATGACCGATAAAAAATTACCAGAAATTCCACGTTTTGGAATGCGTTTGCAACTTCCAGGAGCTTTTGAGAACTTGAATTATTACGGTCGTGGGCCATTAGAAAATTATTCCGATAGAAAAACGGCTTCTTTTGTTGGGACTTATGAAGACAAAGTAGCGAATCAATTTGTATGGGAATACATTCGTCCACAGGAATGCGGATATAAAACGGATACGCGTTGGTTTTCTTTGCAAAATGCAAAAGGTTTAGGCTTGAAAATCACAGGAGAACAAACCTTAGGTTTTAGTACTTTAAATGTTTCTACGGAATCTTTAGATCCAGGAAAAACGAAAGATCAACGTCATACTAATGATGTAAAAATACAAGACAAAGTATATGTACATGTAGATTTAGCACAACGTGGTTTAGGAGGGGATAACAGTTGGGGTGCATATCCACATTCTCAATATTTACTTAGAGCTCCTAAATACAGCTATAGTTATACGTTGAGTTTGATGAATTCCAATAAATAATATAATTAACGCCTTGGACGAGATTATCAAAAAATAATTGCTCCAAGGCGTTATAGTTACTACCTATGAAACAAATAAAATCCACTTTTTTAACAATTTCGATAAGTCTGATTCTGGTTTTCTTTTCTTCTTGTAAAGTCACTAAGAGCGCAGTTGACCAAAAAAATACAAGCGCATACTTGTTTGTGTATTTTACTGGAAATGCCAAAACAGATGAAGCTATTCGTTTTGCATTGAGCAAAGACGGTTATAATTTTTATGCTTTAAATGACAATAAACCCGTAATTGCTTCGGAAGTAATTAGTACAACCGGAGGTGTTCGCGATCCACATATTTTAAGAGGTGCTGACGGCGTTTTTTATATGACAGTTACCGATTTACAAACTGCCAATGGTTGGGAAAACCAAGCGATGGTACTTTTAAAATCGACGGATTTAGTTCATTGGACGTCTTCTAAAGTAGATATTTCTAAAACTTTTGAAAATTTCAAGGACGTAAAGAGAGTTTGGGCACCGCAAACTATTTACGATACAAAGGCTAAGAAATACATGGTCTATTTCTCGATGTTGCAACCAGGAGGAACGGATATTGTGTATTATGCTTATGCCAATAAGGATTTTACCGCTTTAGAGACTGTGCCAACACAATTGTTTGTTAGTCCTATCAATCGTTCTTGTATTGATGCCGATATTATAGAAAAAGACGGAAAATTTCATTTGTTTATGAAAACGGAAGATGAAAAAGACAAAGGTATAAAAGTGGCTGTTTCTGATAAATTAACATCTGGATATGTGTTGCAAGAGGGTTATGTGGATCAAACCAATGAATCGGTGGAAGGTTCGGGAGTTTTTAAACTAAACAATTCCAATACTTATATTTTGATGTACGATATGTACCGAAAAGGGAATTATCAATTTACGTCATCAACTGATTTGAAAAACTTCAAAGTGATTGATGAGAACGTTTCAATGAATTTCCATCCAAGACATGGTACTGTTTTACCCATTACGAAATCAGAAGCGCAATCCTTAATTGATGCTTTTGGATGGTTTCCAAATGGAGAAATTGCTGGAGCGCAATCGGAAGCTATTAAACAAAATAACATTGTTGTTGATGTCAAAAACAAAACAATGTTACTTCCTGTAAAAAACGGAACTAATTTAGCACATTTTGATCCAGAATTCAAAGTTGGTCAGGGTGCGTCAGTAATTCCTTCAGGAGCGCAGGATTTTTCAAAACAAGCTGTAAAATATGATTTTGATATGGGTGGTTTGGGTAAGATGTCTTTTGATGTCACTGCTGTTATTCGCAACAATCCATCATTAGCAGGCTATTATGCTGACCCGGAAATTTTGTATTCTAATAAAGATAATCGTTTTCATATGTATCCTACCAGCGATGGATTTACGGATTGGAGTGGCAATTATTTCAAAAGTTTCTCCTCTGCTAATCTGGTAGACTGGACGGATGATGGCGTGATATTGGATTTTAAAAAAGATGTCTCCTGGACTGATAAAAATGCATGGGCACCTGCAGCAGCCGAGAAAAAAATAAACGGACAATATAAATATTTCTTTTATTATACCGGGGAGGCAAAAATAGGCGTAGCAGTGAGTGATAATCCTCAAGGTCCTTTTACGGACATTGGAAAACCATTAGTTGCTACTAAACCAAACGGAATTACCAGAGGACAAATAATAGATCCAGATGTGTTTAACGATCCTGTTTCTGGGAAAAGTTATTTGTACTGGGGGAATGGTTTTATGGTAGGAGCCGAATTGAATGACGATATGATTTCGTTGAAAGAAAATACGCTTACCGTTCTAAAACCGGATGGAACTTTTAGAGAAGGGACAGAGGTTTTTTACCGAAAAGGCAAATATTATTTCCTATGGTCGCAGGATGATACCCGAAGTGAAAATTATAGAGTACGTTATGCCACTTCCGATTCTCCATTGGGAAAATTTACAATACCGAAAGACAATTTAGTTGTTGCCAAAGATCCTTCGCAAGGAATTTATGGAACCGGACATAATTCGGTGATTCAAATTCCGGGTACAGATGAATGGTATTTGGTGTACCATCGTTTTACGATTCCTAAAGGTATTGAAATGGGACGCGCTGCCGGATTCAATAGAGAGGTGTGTATTGACCGCATGTATTTTGACGAAGAAGGAAATATTATTCAGGTAAAACCAACTTTAGAAGGGATTCAACCTCTAAAAAAATAAATTTTAAATATTATTTAATCTTTGCAGTATAATAAAGTTTTAATTTTAGACTTTGTTATACTGCAATTAATTTTTATATACATGAAAACATGGACATGCTAACTTAGCCATCACAGAAAGTTAAGAAATAATCTTAATTTTAACCTATGAAACAAGTCCGCAAAAT
>NZ_JBZEEN010000015.1:0-62008 GCF_058309975.1 Flavobacterium sp. ST-158
AATCTGCTTTTTCATAAAACTATTTTATATATTTGTTTGAAACAAAAACGGAAGTTTTTTCACAGACTGACGTTACCTGCAAGTGAAAAACGACAAACAACCAAGAAATGAGTAAACTTATATTGACATTAACACTTTCATTGTTCGCACTCTTTGTTTTCGGACAAGTAAGTGATTCAACGAAAAAGGAGAATCAAATAATAACAGCAAAATCTGACACTTTAGACATTTCTCTAAGCCTGACAGACTTAGATAGAGTTGAAAAACTCCTTATTAAAAAAGAACCGAGTTGGTTTACGACTTACGGGACTTTAGCTGTAGCGTTGTTAGCATTATTTGGAGCAGTGTTGACAGCAATTTTAAATAACAGAAGAAGTAGAATTAATACCGAGCAACAAATAAATGCAGCAGCAGAAAATATTAACCGACAGTTGACAGCATCTAACACGAATTTGACAGCTCAATTTCAAGCAGCCGGTAACCTAGAGAAAGAAAAGAAAAATTTGGAATTAGCATTCAAACTCAAAACGGAACTAAAAGAAAATGTAGCTAAATTCATTCAAAAAGCTACTGTTTTAAATGGCAAACTAACGACCATCATCTATTCAGATTTAGAAGAAGGCAGAAGAACAGAAGCAATTGAAGAATATTCCAAGACTTTCACTCTGCGACAAGAACTGAAAGATATTTATTATTCGATTAAGGTTACTTTGGACGGTTCCGACAAACAAAGACAACTTGAAAGAGTGCTTGACTCATATATGAATACAGTTGACTTTAATTTCGACATTAACAACGCTCCACAACACGAAAACTATGAACAACCAATAGGTCAATTATACCACAAAATAAAGAGCATTGTTCACGACAATTACCAAGAACCAGTATGACAATGACAGAAACACCAGCAGGTAACAGCAGTTTGGCAAAATGGCGGGTTCAGTGCTAAATTCAACAGCAGTTCTTCGATTTAACTTTTTTGCAAAACTGAACATTTGTGCTTCGATTTCCGCCACTTCGCCAAGCTGCAAAACGTTGGTAATAAATTAAATACTTAATCGTAAGTTCAATAACTAAATACAACAAATGATAAATTATATTTTAAAATCTGATAATGGAATTGACTTGATAAATAAAGTAGATCAATTTTATAATTCAGCTTGGGAAAAACTAGTAATTGTTGGAACAGTATCTTTTGCAGTAATCGGCATCCTTGTTCCATTCGTTATTCAATGGTATCAAAAAAAGACTTTAAAAACTAGCGAAGAACTTCTGAAAAAAGAAATTCAAAATCAATTACTAACATTGAAAGCGGAATTACTTGAAGACATTAGCAATAAATTGGACGAAAAATTAATCACTTTCGAGAAAAAGGTCGAAGTACTTAACGCTTCAACTACAGCAAAAACATTTCACCTTCAAGGGAATTCACAAATTGCAGAAGAACGTTATGCTGGAGGTCTTAGTGATTTTTCGATAGCAGCAACAAGATATTTAGTATGTGAAGAATACTCAAATCTCCAAGTGGTTTTAAGTGCAATTTTAGAAAATTGCTTGCCAAAATTAAGTCAAGAAGAAATTAATGACTTAAAAATTAGCCATAATTGTGATTTAGAATTGATTCTTAATGACTTAACCGAAAAAGATGAAAAAGGTTCTTTTAGACAATTAATTAGAGATATTAAACTAGCAATAAGTAAACTACCGAAATCAAAAGTTAAGGCGTAAACAATAAACTCCCACTGGTGCTCGTTTACAACGAGTGCTTACTTACAATAAAAGGCAAATCGTAGCATTTGCAATGCGGTAAATTAAAAACATTACATGCGGAGATGCTTCCTTCGTCAGCAGGACAACTTTGCGGTTAAATCTTATTTTTTACTAACATTTTCCGGAAAATACCACCGTATTAGTACTTGAAAGTTGCTTTGAAAAGGACAAACGAAGTATATTTACATCAATAAAAAACCGGAAAAGCATGCACATCAAAACACTAATACTGATTATCATTAATAGTTTAATCGCATTGGTCATTGGATTATTGTCTTTTTCGTCCTACCAACAGTTTTCTAGTGTTTTGAACGATCGTATTTTGTTGCAATTGAATTCGATTAAAACCCTCAAGCAAAACCAGATTGAACATGTTTTAAAATCCGAATGGGAACGCTTTGAAACTTCGGATGGACAAAACCAAAGTAGGGACACTTCACTCCTCCAACTTCCGGACAGCATCAAAAACGGCCAGGGAATTTATGATTTGACAGCTTACCATAAAGCCAAAAAAACAACCATTGCTTTTATCTCTAATTCGAAAAAAGGGCAGCAAATTAAAATTTTAGATTACAACAAAATCAAAAAAATACTTTTGGAACGCACCGGTATGGGCGACAGTGGCGAATCCTATCTGGTGGGCGAAGATTTTAAAATGCGTTCGCAATCCCGTTTTTTCCCCAATAAAATTCCTTATACGATAACGGTTAAAACGAAAGGGGTAACCAATGCTTTTAAAAGTTTTGATGGCAGAGGGGTTTTTAAAGATTACCGGGGCATTGATGTGTATAGTGTGTACAGTCTCATAAAAGTACATAATTTAAAATTGGTTATTCTCTCTGAAATGGATGTGGATGAAGTTACCGTTCCACTACAGGAATTAAAAGAAAGACTGATAGGCCTGACAATTGCCATATTTTTACTGGCGGTGATGCTTTCGCTTTTTTTGACACGAATTATTACCAACCCGATTAAGAACATGCAAAAAAGCCTCCGAATTATGGCTGAAGGCGATTACAATCAAACCAATGAATTTATAAAAAACTCCAGTGAAATCAAGGAAATGTTTGATGCCTTGGCCAATTTGAAAGCTTCTTTGCAGGGTGCCGTAAAATTCTCGGATGATATTGGTAAAATGAATTTAAACACCGATTTTAAACCTAAAAGTTCGAATGATTTGCTGGGAAAAAGTCTTTTAACGATGAGGGATAAACTCATTGAATTTAGAAATAAAGAAGAAAACAGCCGAATACAATCCAAACGAATGCTGGTAAACGGATTGGAAAACGAAAGACGCCGTCTGGCGAGAGAACTCCATGATGGTGTAGGTCCGTATTTAACTTCTTTGAAACATTACATTGAAAACAGAGTCGAAAACGAAGTCAAAAAATCAGAAATGAAAAAAATAGTGGATGAAACCATTTCTGAAATCCGATTAATGTCGAATGCCCTAATGCCGGCTTCCATAGATGATTTTGGAATTGGCGTTACATTGACTAACTTTATCGAAAACCTGAAAAAATCGACAACAGTTGCTATCGAATATGAAGATTTAACCAAATACGAAAATTCGAATATTACGAACCAACAGGCGATTAATCTTTTTAGAATTTGCCAGGAATTAATCAATAATTCGTTAAAACATTCGAAAGCAAAAAATATCCGAATTACACTTTCAGAATTTGATGATTTTATTTCTCTTTTTTATTTTGATGATGGCATTGGATTTGACATCAATACGGTTAAATTAGGCTCTGGAATTACTAATATCAAAGAACGTGTAGAAATTTGTAATGGTACCATTACCATCGATGCTACTCCCGGAAACAGCAGTTTTGAAATTGAATTACCCATAGAATTATGACAGCAATCAAACTAATAATAGCCGATGATCATGAACTTTTTCGAAACGGACTTGCTGAGCTCCTAAGAAAACATGACGACATCCAAATCGTAAAAAGTGTTGGAGATGGTTTGGAGTTTATAGGACTCATAAACAGTCCGTTTGATGCCGATATAGTATTATTGGATATTACGATGCCAACTATGGATGGTTTTGAAGTTTTAAAAGAATTAAAAAACTTAAATTCCAACATAAAACCTATTGTGATCTCGATGCATGATGATGGGAATTACATTGCCAAATGTGCCAAAATGGGCGCTTACGGCTACTTACTAAAAAACACTGACGAATCAGAATTAATATTCGCCATAAGAAGCGTTGCTAAAGGCAAAAAATATTTCAGTGCCGAAATTTCAGAAAAAATGATCAACTTTATGTCGGAACAAAGTATCAGCGAGAATATTTTATCCAACAAAGAAAATGAAGTTTTAGGATTAATCGCCAAAGGATTAACCACTAAAGAAATTGCAGCTAAACTCTTTGTGAGTTCCCGAACCATAGAAACTCATCGTGCCAATATTTTGAAAAAACTGGAAGTAAAAAATACAGCTGAACTCATTAAAAAAGCAGCCAAAATGAATTTAATATAACTTCCCTAAAAACAACAATATCCGTATTTATACGGATGCAAATTGAGTAAATTCACATAATCCTAAAAGCCTGTTACTGAATGTAAATTTGTATAAAACATTAAAAAAGTAATAGTCATGAAAAAAATAGCATTAATTTTAGGATTCTTAGTAATAACTTTCAACGCAATGGCACAAGATAAAAATAATGTAAAGCAGAGTGACTTAAAAGGACCTGCTTATAAAAATTTTAAATCTTGGATGCACAAAGCAGTACCAACTAAAATTTATTCAGAAAGCAATAAAGTTTCCCTTCAGGGACCGGCTTACAAAAATCAAAAAGCTGCAAGCAACACTCCAAAAGAAAACTTGGTTTTAGTACAAACTACAGGTTCTGAAAGACAACAATTAACTGGTCCAGCTTACAAAAACCATGGTCCTTGGAATAAGACTTCAAAACAAGAAATGGTTGCTTTGGAAACAGTTGGTGATGAAAAATAAACGTTAACTGAATCAGTATAAAAAATGAAAGAGGCTGTTCGAAAATTACTTTTCGAACAGCTTTTTTTTATCTCAAACTACTCTTTGTACAAATTAAATAGTTGCTCTTTATCTTTTACAGTAATATCACTGTGCTTTTCTTTTCCATTACTATCTAAATAAACAAATTGATAGGTGCTGTTTTTGGTTACTTTAAACTTTAGAAACTTATTTAAATCGTCTATAGGCGAAGGAGAAAACCCAAAATCCAATTCTTTTCCGTCTTTTTCAATAGCTATTTTCTCTGACACACGTTTTAAATCTTTATCCGACTGATACAGTTGTAAGCTAATCCATACTTCATCGGGTTTTAAATTCTCTAAGACTTTCTCTTTTTCATACAAATCAATGTATCTTTTAGTAACATTTTCGGCATGAATAGCTGTAGACAATGTATCCCACTCTAATCTGAAATAAGTTTCTTTTGGTTTATAAGAAGAAGCATAAATCCAGTGTCTTGGATTGGATATATCAGCTCTTCCAGCATCAGCTAAAAACCAAGATTTATTCAAATCCTCCGGATAATATTCGGTAAAATACCATTGACCATCCACCCACACTTCTACCCAGCTGTGATTTCCTTTCATATTGGTCCACATAGGAGTACCCGCCATTCGGGCAGGAATTCCAACCGACCTGAAAGCATCCACCAATAAAAAAGAAAGTCCGGTACAGGTCGCCATTTTTTCCTTTATAGATTGAAACGGACTAATATTTACAATACTGCGATTTACATTATAATCAACTGATAAAACATTTCGAATGTTAGTGGCAACAGCTTTAATTGCTTCCCTAACGTTTTTACTGTCTTTAACTAGTGGCGAAAACTTTAAATAAAAATCATTTCTCCAGTTATCCCTATTTTCGTCAAAACAATAATAAGGTAACACTTCATTAAAAAAAATAGAATCTGGTAATTTAGCACACCATGAAAATTCCTTTTTAACCTTATAAGCGCCATCAATCTGATCTTTTATGTAAGGAATGGACAAGGATTTCAAATCACGTTCGGGCATATAAGCAATAAGAAAAGAAGCTGCTTCGTAATGCTTTTTGGGCACGGTGTTTAAAAAATATTGTAAGGAGTCTTTTCTATCTCCAGATTTCTCTAAAGCAGTATGCAATAAAGCTTCGTATTTAGGTAAAAAAACGTGATTTTTAATTTGGCTGAACGCCAAAAAAGGAATAATTGTAAAGACGAGAACGAGGCAACTAATTTTTTTCATGTGTGTAAAAAAGTATTTAGATATAAAAAAAGCTACTTAATTTAAATATTTTTTATACCTGATTATAGAATTTACGGGCTATTGTTAGCTTTAAAAAGGAACTTTGAAAACTAAAATTAGCAAAAAACAATACAATTATTCAAGAGAAACTTAAAAAGATGCTACATTTAACAAACACCAATCTCTTATTTAAGTAGTGATAGCGATGTAGTATAATCAAGCTGTCTTAGGAAATTAGTAATTATTCACCGCTTAATTTTTTTTACTAAAAAAATCAATATTCTTTAAGATGAAATCTGTAAATAATATCCCTTTTATAAAATTAGGCTTTCCTCAAAAACACATAAGTTATTTTGAAAAATTAAGAATAAATTCATCCGAAAAAACTCAGTATAATCCTTGACTCATTTGATTTTATCACCATTTAAGTGCTAAAATCTAAATTCTATTTTCTGAAATCTATTCTTTTTAAAGCTTTTTGGCTTCTTCCCAAAAAACATCCATCTCTGCCAAAGTCATATCAGAGAGTGATTTTCCTAATTCTCCAGCTTTGCTTTCCAGATATTGAAAACGTTTAATGAATTTTTTATTGGTTCGTTCTAAGGCATCTTCCGGATTAACCTTTAAAAAACGGGCATAATTAATCATGGAAAACAAAACATCACCAAATTCGGCTTCTATTTTATCCGGATTCCCTGATTTTACCTCAACTTGCAGTTCTTCTAATTCTTCCTGCACTTTGTCCCAAACCTGATGCGGTTCTTCCCAATCAAAACCTACTCCTTTTACCTTATCCTGAATTCTGCTGGCTTTTACCAATGCCGGTAAACTTCTGGGAACTCCTTCCAAAACCGATTTTTTCCCTTCTTTGAGCTTAAGTTTTTCCCAGTTTTGCTTGACTTCTTCTTCATCTTTTACAACGGTATCACTATAAATATGCGGATGACGGTGAATGAGTTTTTCACAAATTTCATTACACACATCCGCAATATCAAAATCGTTGGTTTCACTGCCTATTTTAGCATAAAAAACAATATGCAATAACAAATCGCCTAATTCCTTTTTGACTTCGTTTAAATCATTATCTAAAATGGCATCGCCTAGTTCATAGGTTTCTTCGATAGTTAAATGCCTTAGAGTTTGCAGGGTTTGTTTTTTATCCCAGGGACATTTTTCACGCAAATCGTCCATGATGTCTAATAATCTTTCAAAAGCCTGTAGTTGAATTTGTCTTGCGTTCATTGGATTTAGTTTGGTGTAAAAATAAGAAATCCTGTGTTCTAAGCCGTTTAGAACACAGGATTTTTATACTATTAAAAAAGAATTATTCCGTTACTTTTTTAGCTTTTTTTGGTTTTTCTACTGGAGCTGCCTCTGCAACTGCTGCTTCTACTACCTCTTCTACCGGAGTCTCCTCAACAACTAATCCTTTAGCCTGCAAGGTGTTGTACCAGTTTAAAATTTTCTTGATATCTGAAGCATAAACTCTTTCTTCATCATAAGTTGGCAACACTTCTTTGAAATAAGCTGCTAAAGTTGCAGGATCTTCTTTATGAGAAATAGCTGGTCCGTTATTTTCTTTTTCAGCGATACTGCTCATTACTTCTTTCAATGGTTTTTCACCTTCATAAGTGTACACTGAAATTTCAGATAACAAACTCACATTACTTTTTAAGTTTACCGTAATTTTTTTGCCATCTGCTAATGATTCTGCTACAAAACCAGTACGTGTTTGTACTTTTAAAACATATAAACCTGGTTTTCCTGAAATCGCTAATACTTTATCTAAATTCATGCTTTTTTAATTATTATTAAGAATTCAATTTATTTTCTGTTGCTATTACTGGTCAAAAACAATACCAAAATTAGGATTTTTATCTTCCTTTTTTTCCAAAGAAACGCATTCTGTAATCTTGGAAGGTTTTTCCCTCCATGATGTTTTTCAGCTTTCCTTTGATTAATCGTTTTTTAAGAGATGATATTTTATCGGTAAACAACACACCTTCAATATGATCGTATTCGTGCTGGATGACTCTTGCAATCAATCCGTCAAAAACTTCTGTTTTCATGACAAAATCTTCTTCGCAATATTCGATAGTAATTTTTTCTTTGCGATACACATCTTCACGAACATCAGGAATACTCAAACAACCTTCATTAAAAGCCCAATCATTTCCTTCTTCTTTAATGATTTTTGCGTTAATAAATGTACGTTTGAATCCTTTTAATTGTTTTTGTTGATCTACGTGCAAATCTTCGTCATCGCTAAAAGGAGTTGCGTCTATTACAAATAAACGTATTGCAATCCCTACTTGTGGCGCTGCCAGTCCTACTCCAGATGCGTTATACATTGTTTCGTACATATCGGCGATTGTTTCTTTCAAATTAGGATATTCAGCTGATATTTCTGCACCTACTTTTCTCAAAACCGGATCACCATATCCTACAATTGGTAAAATCATTGTTGTTGTATTAAATATTACTAACCTTTATCAAGGCTTAAATTCCTAAATTTAGGATTGCCAAAAATAGTAAATTTTAAACAATGCTTAAAGTGAATGCTAATAAATAGTATTTTAAAATTTAATCTAAAAAACAATTTCATTTATCTCATTGATAAATCGTACAATTCATACCTTTGCTTATAATCTATAATTTATGATTTCCAAAATTCAGAAATTTATATCGAGTACTGATTTTACTAATGCCCTAAAAGTGACTATTGCCGCTGTATCTCCGGTATTATTATTTTCTTACCTTGACAATTTTCAAATAGGATTTACCATTGCTCTAGGTGCTTTTTTTACCTTTCCAAGTGACATTCCCAGTAATTTAAAACATAAAATCAATGGTTTACTCGTTACCTCTTTTATCATTGCCGGTGTTAACCTGATCATCAATCTATGCTATCCATTGCCTTGGTTGTTTTATCCGGTACTCTTATTATTAGTTTTTTGTGTATCCATGATTTTAGTCTACGGACAAAGAGCTACGATGGTTTCTTTTTCGGCATTATTAGCCCTTTCGCTGGCTTTTGCACACTTGAACACCGGCTTGGAAATACTACGTTACTCAGGATTATTGCTAATTGGAGGTCTTTTTTATACTTTCATATCAATTATTTTCTTCCACATAAAACCCAATCGTTATGTGGAATTACAAATGGGTGAATGCATCCGCCTTACCGCAAAATACTTAAAATTAAGAGGTGATTTATGGGAATTGAATTCCAATAGAAAAGCCATTACTAAAAAACAATTGCATTTTCAGGTAGAATTGAATGTTTTGCACGAAAACATTAGAGAAATACTGATTACCAACCGAACCAAATCAGGTTCATCTGGACAAAACAGAAAAATGCTGTTGAGTTTTATTTCATTAGTAGAAATTCTCGAACTTGCCATGGCTACCTCTTTTGATCATAATAAATTGCATCAAAAATTTGACAGCTATCCTAAGGCTTTAGAAACTTATCAAAACTTAGCATACAATCTTGCAAAAAGCTTGAAAATGCTTTCCAAATGTATTGAAGACGGCAAAGCTTATGAATCCAAACACAATTTGATTGATGATTTGCATCAATTTGAATTAACCATTAGTGATTACAAAAAAAACATCAAAACCGAATCTTCTTCTGAAGAAGTTTTAATGTTGATCACTATGTTGCATTATGCTGAAAAACAGGTCGAAAAAATCATCACTTTAGAGCGTGCCTATACAGACAATATAAGCCCTAAAGACCTAAAGGGAAGAGACAAAGACATTGAAAAATTCATTAAACCGCAGTACTATCCGTTGAGTACTTTTGTTGAGAATTTAAGTTTTTCATCTACTGTTTTCAGACACTCACTCCGACTTACCATTACTATTCTATTAGGATATATGATTGGAAAAATCCTTCCTTTAGAAAATGTTTATTGGATTATCCTGACCATTGTTGTTATTATGAAACAAGGTTTTGGACTTACTAATGAACGAACTTACCATAGAATTTTTGGAACATTAGTAGGTGGAGTAATTGCGTTTGGAATCCTTTCAATAGTTCATGATTCTTATATTATCAGCACCATTGCTATTGTTGCTATGCTTCTAGGTTTTTCATTCAACCCTACTAATTATAAAATTGGAGCCACTTTTATTACCATTTATGTCATTCTTATTTATGGAATTCTAGCTCCTGATAACGGCAACGTAATTGAATATCGCATTTTAGATACTATTGTGGGAGCAAGCTTGTGCCTACTTGCTAATTACTTTTTATGGCCTTCATGGGAATTTTTAAACCTTCCTGTTTATATAGAAAATGCTATTGAAGCCAACCGAAATTATTTAAAGGAAATCTCTACTTTATACAATAAAAAAGGAGAAGTGCCTACCGAATACCGCTTAGCCAGAAAACAAGCCTTTATTGAAATAGGGAATTTAATGGCTTCTTTCCAAAGAATGTTACAGGAACCTAAATCTAAACAAAACAAGCTCCCACAAGTGTACAAACTTACAGTTTTAAATCATTCCTTATTATCTTCGATAGCCTCATTAGGTACTTATATTCAATCACACAAGACAACTGAAGCCTCCCAAGCCTTCAATGTGGTAGTAGATAAGGTAATTGAAAATTTAGAATTTGCGATGAAAATATTAGAAAATAAAGACTCTGATTCAAATTCATTTGCATCTAACGAAGATTTAGATCAAAGACTTACCGAATTAAAAAATATTAGAGCCAAAGAGCTCAAACAAATAAAACTGATTGATGAGGAAGCATATCAAATCAAGATGCAGGAAGCACAACTTGTAATTGAACAACTCATCTGGATGACTAACTTGTCCGAAAATATTTCAAAAACAACTCAGTTGTTAATGGCTGAAAAAAAGAATCCCAACACTAATTTTTAATGTTGGGATCCTTTGTTATTATAGCAATAAAGAACTTATTGCAATTTTAAAACCTCAGCAGTATTACTTCTAATTTCTTTTAGCAACTCTGGATTTTCGTTTAATTTTTGTCCGTAAGAAGGAATCATTTCTTTAAACTTAGCCTGCCATTCTGGTGTTTTCATTTGGTCTTTATAACATCTGCTAATTACATCAATCATAATAGAAACTGCAGTTGAAGCACCTGGAGAAGCACCTAATAAAACGGATAAAGTTCCATCAGCAGAAGTGATTACTTCAGTACCAAATTCTAACTTCCCTCCTTCTTTTTCATCTTTTTTAATCACCTGTACCCTTTGTCCTGCACGTTCTATTACCCAATCCTTAGATTTTGCACCTGGTACATACTCTCTTAAAGCTTTAATTCTATCTGCTGGAGATTGACGAACTTGCTCAATAAGGTATTTAGTCAAAGGAATATTTTTAATACCTGCCATAACCATTGGCACAATATTGTCTAATTGAATTGATTTTGGTAAATCAGAATATTTACCGTTTTTCAAGAAACGAGTAGAGAATCCTGCAAAAGGTCCAAACAATAATTGTTTCTCGCCATTAATCATTCTGGAATCAATATGTGGAACAGACATCGGTGGAGCACCTACGCTTGCTTTACCATAAACTTTAGATTCGTGTTGCGCAATTACATCTGGGTTAGTACATCTTAACCATTGTCCACTTACCGGGAAACCTCCAAATCCTTTTCCTTCCGGAATATCGGCTTTTTCTAATAATGGTAATGAACCTCCTCCTGCTCCAATGAATACAAATTTAGGATAAGCTTTTCTTGTTGAATCATCACTTAAATTCTTAATTTTTATTCTCCAAGATTTATCTTCACGTTGTCTTAACTTTTTAACTTCATGGTGAAAATACATGTTTACTCCATCCATTTTAGTTAAATAAGCAAACATATTTCGAGTTAATTCACCAAAATTCACATCGGTACCAATAGCCATAGAAGTTCCGGCTACTTTCTCAGACTCTTTTCTGCCTTCCATTACTAATGGCATCCATTTTTTCAATTCAGAAAAATCAGTACTGAATTGCATGTCTGCAAAAAGAGGATTCGCTTGTAAAGCTTTGTAACGCTTTGTTAGATAGTCTACATTTTTATCTCCCCATACAAAACTGATGTGTGGAATTCTTTTGATAAAATTTTCAGGAGCAGATACTTTTCCTTGTTGCACTAAATAAGCCCAAAATTGACGAGATACTTCAAAAGATTCAGCAATGCTGATGGCTTTTTTAGGATCAATGCTTCCATCATTTCCTTCTGGCGTGTAATTCAATTCACAAAAAGCAGAGTGCCCTGTTCCTGCATTATTCCATGCATCAGAACTTTCGGCTGCAGCACTATCTAATCTTTCGTAAATATCAATAGTTAAATCAGGTTGTAATTCTTTTAGAATTAGGCCTAAAGTGGCACTCATAATTCCAGCTCCAATAAGAACTACATCACAATGTGAACGTATGGTTGTATCAGACATAATATTTTTTTTATTCGGCGCAAAGATACTCTAATATTCTTGTAATTAAAAGAGTGATTCTGATAGAAAAAGTTACATTTATCACTAAGATTAACCGTTTTAACAAAGAATTATTAAAACATTTTACGAGACAGATAGTCCTGTAACATGATTGTTGCCGAAATTTCGTCAATCAAGGCTTTGTTTTGACGTTGTTTTTTATTCAAACCGCTATCAATCATGGTTTGAAATGCCATTTTAGAAGTAAAACGTTCGTCAACGCGAACCACTTTCATATCAGGAAAGTGATTGGTAAAATGTGTGACAAAGCCTTTTATAATTGATGCACTTTGAGAAGGTTCACCGTTCATTTGTTTGGGCTCACCAATAAGAACCAGCTCCACTTTTTCTTTGGCAAAATAATCTTTCAAAAAATCGATGGCTGTAGCACTCGGAATCGTAGTGAGTCCCGAAGCGATAATTTGCATTTCGTCCGTAACTGCTATTCCTGTACGCTTTTGACCGTAATCAATACAAAGTATTCTTGCCATTTTATATTTTTTTTCAAAGATATAGAAATAAATTCTCAAAATAATAGCCTAAAAAAACGAAGCACTAAGAAAAATTTCACTTTTAGCATTTGGCTAAAAAGTCTATATTTGCCAAAAATTAATAGAATTATGAGTGCATTACAAACAATTATAGAACAAGCTTGGGAAAACAGAGCTTTGTTGCAAGAAGAAACAACAACTAACGCAATTAGAGAAGTTATTGAATTATTAGATTCTGGAAAACTACGTGTTGCGGAACCAAAAGGTGACGGATGGCAAGTAAACGAATGGGTAAAGAAAGCGGTAGTAATGTATTTCCCTATTCAAAAAATGGAGACTTGGGAAGCAGGAATTTTTGAATACCATGACAAAATGGAATTGAAAAAAGACTATGCTGAAAAAGGAGTTCGTGTAGTTCCTGGAGCTTCGGCTCGTTATGGTTCATTTATTTCTAGTGGTGTTATCATGATGCCAAGTTATGTAAACATTGGTGCATATGTAGATGCTGGAACAATGGTGGATACTTGGGCAACTGTAGGTAGCTGTGCTCAAATTGGTAAAGACGTTCACTTAAGTGGTGGTGTTGGTATTGGTGGTGTTTTAGAGCCATTACAAGCTGCTCCAGTTATTATTGAAGATGGTGCTTTTATCGGTTCTCGTTGTATTGTGGTAGAAGGAGTTCACGTAGGTAAAGAAGCTGTTTTAGGAGCTAACGTATGTTTGACTGCTTCAACTAAAATTATTGATATTACTGGTGATGAGCCAGTGGAAATGAAAGGTTTTGTTCCTGCTCGTTCAGTAGTTATCCCTGGAAGTTATACTAAAAAATTCGCTGCTGGAGAATACCAAGTTCCTTGTGCTTTAATCATTGGAACTCGTAAGCCTTCTACAGATTTGAAAACATCTCTAAACAATGCGTTGAGAGAGTATGATGTAGCGGTTTAATATCTTATAAATATTTAGATTTTATTTTTTTGCCAATAGTTTTAAGTTAACAAGCTAAGGAAAGAATACTAAAAAACAATCCATGAAGGAAACAATACCGAACATTCAAATTGATGCAGTAATTCCATGGGTTAATGGTAACGACAAAAAGTGGCAAGAAAAAATAAATCAACATTTAACTGATAAAATAGATTTTAACAAAAAGAAAGAGAGCGTTCGATTTAACTCTATAGGTGAAATTAATATCTGTATTAAGTCTATTATAAAATATGCTCCTTTTTTTAAAAATATATATCTAGTTACTGATGAACAAATACCTGATGCTTTTGAGTCTTTAAAAGCATTAGGTAAATCATCTGGAGTAAATTTAGAAATAATTGACCATAAAGTAATATTCCGTGGTCATGAAGAATTTTTACCCTGTTTTAACTCTACATCAATTATCTCTCTTATACACAGAATACCTAATCTTTCTGAACATTATGTGCTTTTTAATGATGACTTTTTCATCATGAAAAAAGCCTCCATTGAAGACTTTTTTATTGATGGTCTACCTGTTTTAAGAGGTCAATGGGAGGAGTATTATGAAAACTTAAAAATAAAAAAATTATACTACCAATACTTTAGTTCCGAAAAAGATAAAAAAAGATGGGAAAAAGGTACTTTGAGAAAATCTATGCAAATTGGTGCTAAATTAGCAAATGATGGTAATAAAAAGTTTTTAAAACGATTTCATACTCCTGTCTCTATGAGAAAATCGATATTGATAGATTTTTTTGAAAACAATAAAGAAACCCTAAAAAACAATATCTCTTACAAATTCAGAGACAACAACAAGCAATTTATTACAGAAACTCTTGCAAATCACTTAGAAATAAAAAACAATACATTTCACTATAAAAAAAATACAAAACTAACTTATTTCAGATCTTACAAATTCTTCTTTCTCGTTAAACTAAAACTATTTTGGTACAATACAAGTAAAAATAAAACGTTTATGACGTTTCAAAGCCTAGAAATGGCTGACAATAAAGTGCTATTATACATTTTAAATTGGTTAAACAAGCAACTAAAATAATAAACACCCATCTGTATAAAAACTATTATTTTTTAACCATTAATAATATTATTTTAATCCTAGTAAAGCATCTACTGTCTTAAAAAGAGATTAAATAATTTTCAAAAAATACATCTTAAAGTATAATCGCACTAAAAATAGATACCTAACAGGAATAAATATGAAGATTTTAGTAATTCAACAAAAAATGATTGGCGATGTACTTATTGGTTCTATCATTTGTAACAACCTAAAAAAAGCATATCCAAATGCTCAAATTGATTATCTTGTATATTCATTTACGGTAGCTGCTATTATCAATAATCCTAACATTAGTAATATCATTACCTTTAGAGATGATCAAAAAAAAAATAAAATCTATTTTTTACAAATTATTCAACAAATTAGAAAAGAAAAATATGATATTGTAATAGATGCCTATGGGAAATTAGATAGTTGTCTAATTACATATTTTTCTGGAGCTCCTCAAAGAATTGGTTATAGTGAAAAAGATAAATTTTTTGCTTACAATAAAAAAGTAGAACATTCTACTAAAAAAAAGACCTATAAAGGACTAGCAATTGAGCGTCGATTAAATTTATTTTCTTTTTTAATGAAAAAAGTAAAAATCGATCCGTATCCGCATATTTTCCTTACTGAGAAAGAAATATCTGAAGGCGCTTTATTTTTTAAAAAGCAAAGTATAGATATCGAGAACTCAAAAATTATTCTGATTAGCATTTTTGGCAGTAAAAAGAACAAAACCTATCCTATACCTTATTTAGTTCGGTTAATTAATAAAATTGCTAAAAACTGTAATGATTGTGTTATTTTATTAAATTACCTACCCGATCAAAAAACTGAAGTTGAAAAAATTATCGCTAAGTGTAGCATTGAAGCAAAAAAAAGAATCAAACCAGAAATTTTTGGCAAAGATCTGCGTTCACTTATCAAAATTATATATCATTGCCACATTCTAATAGGAAATGATGGAGGAGCTATTAATATTGCTAAAGCTTTAAAAAAGCCTACATTTACCTTTTTCTCTCCTTGGATAGATAAAGATAGCTGGAGCATATTTGAAGACAACATTTTTCATAAAGCAGTACATTTAAAAGACTTTGAACCTGAAATTTTTGAAAAATATTCATTCAAAGAACTTAAAAAAGAATACCAAAAATTCTATCAAAAACTAAAACCAGAACTATTTCAGGACGAAATGATCCGTTTCATTAATCAGCACATAAAAAAATAATATGTATAAATTTCTTATTTATATTTCCTATCCATATAGCATTCCAATAGGGATGCCTTTACAAAAAGAAATAGAAAAACAAGAACATCAAGTATACTGGTTTTCTGACTTAGAAGAGACAAAACGATATTTTAAAAAAGATAATCCTATACTAAATACAGTAAAGGAAGTTATGGATTTTAATCCCGATATTGTACTAACAGCAACAGATGTTGTTCCTGACTTTTTCCCTGGAATTAAAGTCCAAATTTTTCATGGTTTTCTCTCTAATAAACGAGAAGAAATGAAAGCACATTTTAGAATAAGAGGTTTTTTTGATTTGTATTTAACCCAAGGTCCATCAACTACTTCTGTATTTAAGGGACTTTCTCAAAAACTTGGTTTTTTTGAAGTTATTGAAACCGGATGGTCTAAAGTCGATCCTTTATTTCCTATTGAGAATAGGAAACAAAACAACAAACCTGTTATCATGATTTCTTCAACATTTACAACTCGATTGAGTTTAGCATTAAATGATGATGTTTTTAATGAAATTAAAAGAATGGTTCAAATTGGAAAATATCAATTTATTTGTGTGCTTCATCCAAAATTAAATCAAGATATTAAAAATAAATTTGAAGCATTAAACGGTGAAAATTTTCAATATTATGACACTACCGATTTAGTTCCTTTATTCAAACAAGCGGATATTATGCTTTCAGATACTACATCAGCAATTGTTGAATTTTTATTGCAAAAAAAGCCTGTAGTAACTTTTAGAACTAATAAAAAAATGCCTCACCTTATCGATACAATCGATGCAATTAATCTGGAAGAAAACATCGAATATGCATTAAGCTATCCTAAAGAACTATTAGAGAAAATAGAAAAATACATTCAAATTACACATCCTTATTTTGATGGTAAATCAAGTAATCGAATTGTGAATGCAACAATCGATTTTTTTAATAAAGATCGTTCCTATTTAAAGAAAAAACCTTTTAATTTTCTACGAAAATGGAAAATTAGAAAACATTTAAAATCCTATTATTTTCAAAAATATTTTTAAAAAAAAACGGCCCGTAATTATAATTATTGGCCGTTTTCATTATTACTTCCAGAATTTAAGTCTCTTTTTTAATCTTTTCTTTCTATTAAATTCTTCTTGAAAATGATTGGTGAGTTTCCACATCAAATCAAAAATTTCACTTTCACTTTTCTCAAAATACAATTTAGCATATTCATTACTCATAACCTTAATCATTTCTTTTTGAGGTGTCAATCGGCTAAAATTACGCATTCTTTGCTCGAAACTCATGCTTTCATGAAAATTCATCCGATTCAAATCAACTAAGAAAAAATCATATGTATTCTCAGTATTCCGAATGATTAATGTATTTCCCGGTGAATGATCTAAAAACTCAATTCCTTTTTGGTGTAAATTAAAAGTAAATTGAGTAAACTGCCTTAGAATATTATCATAATCTAAGTAATCAGGATTATTTATTAATTCTCTAAAAGTTAAATCACATTCTAGATGCTCACTCACATAATAACTGTCTTTTAAACCAATATAATCATAGTTTTCGCAGTAAGCAATAGGTTTTGGGGTACCAATTCCTTTTTCTAATAACACGATGGCATATTCAAATGATCGTCTTGCTTTGGATTTTCTAAAATAGTGATAAGCTATTTTGTTTATAAAATGTGGGATTTTAAACGATTTTATATTTATTGTTTTATCCTCAAACTTAAATAACCTTATTTTATTTCTTTTCCCATTTCCAAAAAGAATTCCTTGGGAATCAAAATTATTTATTACATCCTTAATAGATTTTCTGTTATTTTCATAAAGAGGATTTATTTCAAAATTCATCAGTCGTTTTATTAATTAACCATTACGGCTTACTAATTAACAAAAATACACATACCATTTTGAACTTCAAATTATAATTATGTTTTCATTAACAAAATGACAAAATTTAATCTCTCGTTTTTTAAACTTTATTGTATTTGAAATTCATAATCAGCTTTATAAATACTAATTGCTGTTTCACCAACTATTGCTAATATAAAAAACAAACTTTCCTAAAAATAAAAAAGCAGCTAAATATCAAACAATTAAATTAACATCCGAGGATTATTATCACTTGATAATTAACTAAATAATAAAACTAGAATACTGTATATAAAATAAATTATTTTATGGAATTTTTCTTAATTTCGCCACACAACTCAATCTTAATTATTTGCTTAGAGATGCATCAGAAAATCACAAAAAACATATCATTTTTTTTGTGATTAATTAAAAAAGTACAATTGAACATTATAAAAAGCAACTTTTTAATTTCAAATCCATCTTCAATAAAAAGCTTTAATAAACGTAAAAGAAAACCAATAATTTATAATAATATATTCGAATAAATGTTTGAAATTGCCGCAATAATTATCAATTTTAATTCTACTAATTTAACTAAAGAATGTGTTGCAAGCATTTTAGACAAAACAGATTCATCAATCAATTTTCAGATTATAATTGTAGATAACTGCTCTGAAAAAGAAGATTATATTGCTCTAAAACATTTTTGTGATAATCATCATTTTAAAAATTTAAAACTAATAAGAAGCGATATAAACACAGGATTTGGTGCTGGAAACATGATTGGTTTTCATGCTGCTAATGCAAAATATATTGCTTTTGTAAATAATGATACCTTATTTTTAAATGATAACTTTTCTATTTTAAAAGAAGCTATCGAGAAAGATGAAAGTATTGGAATAGTAGGCGGACAATCTTTTACTAAAAATGGAAATCAAATGATTGCTTTTAATCACTTTTCTTCCGTTACAAAAGAACTTTTGGGTAGAGATTTTTTAGAAAAAATTAATCCAAAAAAATATCCAAAAAGGAAATTAAAATATACAACTCCTTTAAAAGTAAATTTCGTCCAGGGAAGCTTTATGTTCATGCGTACAATAGATTTTAATAATGTTGGAGGGTTTGACACCAATATTTTTCTATATTATGAAGAAACAGATTTAGCCATACGCTTGTTAAAAAATGGAAAATTTAATTATTTAATACCAGACGCCAAATACATTCATTACCACGGAGCGAGCACTCCCAAAGGAATTTTAATCAAAACGGAACTTAAAATATCATTATTATATATTATTAGAAAGCATCATGGTTATTTTAGTTTTTTGTTTTTATTAAATTTTTTTCGAATTAATTATTTCTTCAAAACTTTGGTTAAACCGCAATATTGGTATTTATTTAAGGTTTTATTAGTTGGAGCCCCAATATCTAAATCTTTAAAAACCAAACAACAAATAAAAACACTATATGGGAATATCTAGAACCATTAAATCTTTTTTCAAAAAAAGAAATATAATTAAAAATCAAACCGATCATTCTATTCCTAATTATCAAAATTACAACCCTTCTAATAAAACAATCGTCTTTATAAGTAATAGCATACCCACTTTCGATAAAGATTCTGGTTCAAACAGACTTAAAGAAATTATTTTATCGGCAAAAGAACTAAATTACAATTGTATTATCTGCACGAAAAATGCTTATCGAACAAACAAATATGTCAATTATTTTAGTGACTTGGGAATCATTGTGTTTGTAGAAACAAATCAATATAAAAATTATTTTTCTTTTTTAAAATCAATTCCAAAAGTAGATTATGTTTGGCATTATGGACCAGATTCTTTAAAAAACAACTTAAAAAAAACATTAAAAATATTACCTGATTCAAAATGTATTTTTGATATGGTAGATATTCATTTTTTACGCTATAAACGTAGTATCGAATTAGATTCTAAACGTATTTCTCTAAGAAAAAAATATTATAAATATTATAAAATAGAAACACAATTAGCACAAAAAACAGACATTATAGTGGCTATATCTGAAAAAGAGAAACTGTTTATGTCACAATATTTACCAACTAAAAAAATTATTGTGGTCTCAAATATTCATTATCACAAAATAAATCTGAAAAACATTCCACTTTTTGAGCAACGTAATGATTTACTCTTTATTGGTTCAACCCATGAACCAAATATAGACGCTATTTATTATTTACACGACAAAATTATGCCTTTGGTATGGAAACAAATGCCTCAGTTAAAAGTTACTGTTGTTGGAAATATAAAAAATCATATCAAAACTAAGTTAGACTTAAGATTTAAGCTAACTGGTTATATAGAAAACATTGAACCTTATTTTTTAAATACTAAATTTATGGTTGCCCCATTACGAATAGGCGCTGGAGTAAAAGGTAAAATAGGACAAGCATTTGAATATTACCTACCTGTAATTACCACTTCTATAGGAGCCGAAGGAATGTTTTTAGAAAATAACAAACATGCTTATATTGCAGATACTGCTGAAGAATTTGCTAATCAAATTATGTCTCTTTATTTAGATAATACTATTTGGACAAAATTCTCAAATAATTCTACTGAAAGTTTACTCCCGTTTTCCAAAGAAAATTTAAAATCTGTATTAAAAGAAATATAAAAAAAATGGAAAATATCATTATAAACTATCATGCTACTTTTTCTAAAACTTCTGGTATATCTGAAGCTGCAAGAGCTAATTTTTCAGCTTTAAGAAAGCGTTTTTCTGCACTCAATCAAATTAATTATATTGAAAATGATAATGAGTTAATTAGAGAATATATTTTTTTACCAGAAGATAAGCATTGCAAGATAATAAACATCTATCATATCAATATTAATGATATCTCTTGTTTTTTACTAAATAATACAATTACTCAATCGCCTAGTACATATAACATTGCTTATTGGGCTTGGGAATTTAATAAGCTGCCGGAAGACTATGTTGATTTGATTTCTCTTTTTGATGAAATATGGGTTCCCAGCAGCTTTTGTCAAAATATTTTTGCTTCCTACTCTTTCAAACCGGTTATTAAAATACCACATTTGATTGAAGCCGTTAAAATTGAAGAAAACAATCCAAAAGTAGAATTAAAAATAAAAGATAAATTTGTTTTCTTATCCATATTTGATGCATTAAGTACACCAGAAAGAAAGAACACTGACGGTCTTATTGATTGTTTTTTAGAAAGCTTTTCTAGCAATCCTAATGTTATTTTAGTTTTAAAAACATTCAACTTAGAAAAAAACAAACTATTACATAAACGACTTATTGAAAAAACGAAAAAGCACAATTCCATCATTCTCATTAACGAAAATTATACTAAAAAAGAATTAATTCAACTTATTGATTCTTGTCACTGCTATGTTTCTTTACATCGTGCAGAAGGCTTTGGGTTAACTCTTGCCGAGGCAATGTTGAGAAAAAAAATAGTTATAGGAACTGCTTACTCTGGGAATCTAGAATTCATGAATAATCAAAATAGTTTTTTAATCCCTTATCAATTGAAGACTATGGAAAAAGATTCTGGTTTTATAAAAAAAGGTTATCAATATGCTGAACCAAATATGGAAAAGGCTAAAAGAGCTTTAAAATTTGTATGCGATAATTATAAAGAAATCGAAGACACAAAAGCCAATGGACTACAAACTATTAAGAATTACTTTAGTGAAAATTTTATAGGTAATTTAATGTCTTCCCGTCTTGACAAGATAAGTAATTATATTAGAGAAAACAATGATGTAATTTATAATAAAAACAACGAACTTATCATTCAAAACATAAAGCTTAGAAACAAAATTGATAAATACGAAAATCGAAAAAATATTTTTACACAAATTACAGATTTTTTCAAATAATGACATTTTACTTAGCTCCCTGTAAACCAAACTTTCCTATAGACTAACAAAACTAAATATTTTAATTTATACTTTTTTTTCAAATAATGACTTGTTAAACAAAGCTTTTTTCAATTATTTCTTCTACCTTTTCTATAGAAAAAGGATGTAAACTTTTTTTAGAATTCAAACTCAGTTTTTGCCATATTTCTTCATCTGTATATAGCTTAATAATAGAATTAGCCAATCCACTTGCATCATCTGCTACTAAAACATTTTCATTGTTTTTTAAAAACATCCCTTCAGATCCTATCGTTGTAGTTACTACAGGCAAATAATATTCAAAAGCCTGCCCTATTTTGCCTTTAACCCCTGCTCCAATTAACAAAGGAGCTATCATTAATTTTGATTCATTAAAAAAAGGTTCTACATCAGAAACAAATCCCTGAAAAACAATACGTTCGTCATCAATATCCTGAATCACTGTATTTACATTACCAATAACATTAACCTTAACATCTGGCAAAGCTTTCCATAAAATTGGCATTATCTCATTATATAAGTAATAAATTGCATCTACATTAGGATGATGTGTAGAACCAATAAATAAAATATTCTTTCTTTGAGAAAAATCTACTATCTCATCTTTTTGAATTTTAGTATAGTGAATATTAGATATCGTAATTAATTTATTTTCGTCACAAATTAACTTCATAAAATCTTTTTCATTATCAGATATTGTAATAACATAATCTGATTTTTTTGAAGCCTCTAGTTCAATTTTTTGATATTTTAAATAATTCTTATAATTACTTTTATCATCAGTATAAATTTCAGAAGCTCTCTTAAATCTTAAATGATGAATATCTACCATATCATAAATAAATTTAGCCTGAAAAAACAAAGATTTAACCTTACTAAAATAGCGCTCAAAAGTATTAGGTCCATAAATCCAAACGTAATTAGCCTGTGTACAATAATTTGATATAAAAGATAAATAATCTTCCTCTTCATATTGATAATACACCTGAATCCCCATATGTTGATATGCTTGAAGATATGAATTATTAATAGTGGTACTTTTGTAAATGAGAGTTACAGAATATTCTTTTTTAACAAAGATATTCATAATCTCTTTTAATCTGTTTGACCCTGAATCTTTATCAAATTCAGGAAAACAATCATTAAAAAAAACAATTGACTTATTATCATTTTTTTCTAAAATTCTATCATTTACTGTTTTAGCCTGAATATTATTTATTTGTTCTTCCCACTTTTTATAAAACTTTACTTTGTTATTATTAAAGAGAATTTCTTTTCTATTGTTACTCTTTTGATTTTTTTGGGATTTATCATTATAAGTAATACCGTTATAATGCATTACTTTCGAAAAAGGAGTATAATAAACACTTTTATTTTGTTTATATTGTAAATCAAAACACAAGTCCGTCTCTTCAAAATAGGCTGGAGCAAATTGTTCATCCAATAAATTTAGCTCACCATTGTCTTTGTTTTTCTTAAATAATAGACTACAGCCAGAACAATAATCAACTTTTCTAATATAATTTACTTCTGGATAAAAAGGTTTCCTATCTCTAACAATTTGATGTATTTTAAAATCTTTCATAAAGACAGAACCTGCCTCTTGCAATGATCCATTATAATTCAATAACATTGAACCTACTGCACCAACATTTTCAAAGTTTTCAAAAACATAGAAAAGTTCCTCTAAAAAATTCTCATAAACTTCAGTATCATTATTAAGTAAATAAATAAATTCTCCTTTGGATGCAAGGATACCTTTATTAACATTTTTTAAAAAACCAAGATTTATATCATTCTTTAAAATTTTCACCCCTGAAGCATTCTTAAAATCATATTTTTCCGAACTATTATCATCGATTAAAATTACTTCATAAGAATATTTACTTGTCAAATTTTTATGCAAATATTTTAGACAATTCCAAGTATAAATCTCTTGGTTATAAAAAGGTATTATTATAGAAACCTTTGGATTTTGAAAATTCTTAAATTGGAGAGGACTTCTATCTAAACTTACAAGTTGCCTATGTTCTATTAAATTTGTATTTTTTTTTCTAAAGAAATTCGAACGCAGTAGTTTTTTTAATTTCATTCTTTGTAATATTTATTTCCACTACTCTAGACTATAGTATTGTTTTTTTTATTTCCTAACTTACTCATTAAAGAAAACATCAAACACCATAGTTTATAAACAAGTGATAAAATAGTTAATAGATACTCATTGAATAAAAAAACAAAACTAATTAACACAAATTATTGTATTAATCATTTATACAGTTTGTATTTTATATATTCTCAGAGTCTAATCCATTAAAATTTTAAAACACCTCATTATTGTAGCCAAAAGAGAAGTTTTTATTTATTTTTGCAAAAGTAAATAACCATATCACTTTTAACAATACCCACTTTTAGTGATATTTTATTTTTCTTTAGATCTTTCTAGTAAAAACAACAATAATTTTCTACTACAACAGTTTCCTTTTTACTTCAAAAATCAACTATAGCATGCATTTCCTAATTCACCTCTAACGACTGTAAACAAACCAAATTGGCATAATTACCATTCATGTTTAACAACTCCTCATGAGTACCTTGTTCTACAATTCTACCTTTACTCATTACTACAATCAAATCGGCATTTTGAATCGTTGATAAACGGTGGGCAATCACGATTGAAGTTCTGTTTTCCATCATATTTTCCAATCCTACCTGTACTAATTTTTCAGATTCTGTATCCAATGCCGATGTCGCTTCATCTAAAATCATAATTGGAGGATTTTTCATCACCGCTCTAGCAATAGCCACACGCTGACGCTGACCTCCCGAAAGCATTCCTCCTCCATCTCCTACCGGACTATTATATTGCCCAGGAAATTCTGAAATAAAATTATGAGCATTAGCCACTTTTGCAGCGTTTACAATAGCTTCCATACTAGGACTATCTATACTTAACGAAATATTATTAGCAATAGTATCATTAAATAAAATAGAATCTTGAGCAACTATTCCCATTTGTTTTCTTAATGAATCTGCTGCAACATCTTTGATATTAATACCATCAAATGTGATACTCCCTTCAGTAACATCATACAGCCTTGTTACCAAATTAGCCAATGTAGACTTACCACTACCCGATTCACCTACTAATGCAATCCTTTTCCCTTTGGGTACAGTTAAATTAAAATTTTTCAAAACATATTCTGAATCGTATTTAAACGAAACATTTGTAAACTTAATTTCACTATTAAAACCAGTAAGCTCTATAGCATTAGGATTGTCTTTTAACGGATTGGTTGCGTCTAGAATAAAAGCAACTCTCTCATAAGCGGCATTTCCACCCATTAAAGCCTGATTAGCCTTAGTAATCGATTTTGCTGGTGTTAATATTTGATAAGCTAAACCCATATAAGCTATAAAGGCACTTCCACTCATCGAACCGTCAATTAAAACTAATGATCCTCCATAAACTAATAAAATAGAAATAACAAAAATTCCTAAAAACTCACTCATTGGTCCCGCAAGACTCATACGAACTCCTATTTTATTATTCAGATTATTAATATATTCTGTAGAATTTAAATAACGACGAATGAAGAAGTTCTCTGAAGTAAAGTTTTTAATTACCTTAATTCCCCCTAAAGTCTCTTCAATATCTGATAATAAATGACCTTCTAATGAGAAAATATCTCCCGATTGACTTTTAATAGACTTACTCATTCTTGATATCAAATACCCTGATACTGGAAGAAAAACAAACACAAAAACGGTCAGTTTCCAACTAATAAAAAACATAGACGCTAATGTAAATACAATTGTCAAAGGCTCACTTACCATCATTAAAATACTTAAAAAAGCACTTTTTATAGTATTAATATCCGAAGTCATTCTCGAAATCAAATCCCCTTTTCTTTCATTGGAGAAAAAAGAAACGGGTAAACTAATAACTTTTTGATACACATCATTTCGTAAATCTTTTAAAATTCCATTATTCAAATAAGTCATGTAAACTATTGAAATGAAATTAAACAAGTTTTTTAATAAAAAGGTAGTCAATACAAATACTACCATCCATATAAGAGTATTTAAAGCACCTTTAGTCTCAGTATTATGAGTAATAAAATAATTTAATGATTCTTCTAAATATCGTTTATCAATACTTTTTAATCCTTCATAAACTGGTTTAACATGTACTTTTTCACCATCTGAAAACAACACTTTCATTAATGGAAAAAGAGAAAGCATCGATATCGCAGAAAAAAGTGCGTATAAAACATTAAAAATAATACTGATTACTAAATTTTTCTTGTGAGGTACTAAATACTTTAAAAAGCGTTTGAAATTTTTCATTGAATGACTTTAGATTAAATTTAAATCTAATTATTTTATAGAAGTTGTTTTTTTTTTTTGCAAAGGTAAAATTAAAATCGCTTTAAAACTAACAAAGCAAATCGAATAAACTTACAAAACAATGAGCATCTAAAAATCAAAATATTATTCCATTTTTCTTAATTATTTTCACAATACTTTCCACAATCAAATTAATTTGATTTCATTAACACAAGCTATTAAAATCCATACCATTTCTAGAAATATTTTTGTTCCTTTGCAGAGATAAAATTGTTTTTAGAATTCTAAAATACCCAATGGAAAACATTAACGAAGAAGTCCACAAAGCTTTTGAAATTATTAAAGAAGGCGGAATCATTCTCTATCCTACCGATACTGTTTGGGGAATAGGTTGCGATGCAACCAATCCTGAAGCCATAGCTAAAATCTACAAACTAAAACAACGCGAAGAAACTAAAAGCATGATTGTTTTAGTGAATGGAGAAAGAATGATTTATAATGTATTTAAAGACATTCCTGAAGTAGCCTGGCAAATCATAGATTTATCTGAGAAACCAACTACATTAATCCTGGATGAACCTAGAAACGTTGCTAAAAATCTAATTGCTACCGACAATACCTTGGCAGTACGCTTAGTAAAAGAACCTTTTTGTTATAAATTATTAGAGCGTATGAAAAAACCTTTGGTTTCCACTTCGGCTAATATTTCAGGACAAGCTACTCCAAAATCCTTTAAAGAAATCAGTCCTGAAATTATAAAAGGTGTAGACTATGTTGTAAATTTGCATCGCGAAAAAATTTGCCAGAATCCATCAACCATCATTAAGTTGACCAATGATAGTCAGGTAAAAATTATAAGAAAATAAATAATTATGCCACAAATTCACTAATTATATTTTCTAAAAACACCTTGTAATGACACAAATTATCTACAAAGAAGAAAGTTTTCAAATTATGGGAATTCTATTTGATGTACATAATAATTTAGGACGAGGTTTTTCAGAAATTGTATATAAAAATGCTTTAGAATATGAATTAAAAAAACTTAATATCCCTTTCGAAAGAGAAAAAGAATATGAAGTGCACTACAAAGACATAATTTAAATCATAAATTTTATGCCGATTTCGTGGTTTATGATACAATTATTTTAGAATTAAAGTCATGTAAAAAACTAGACTCAAAACATATTGCTCAATGTATTAATTACTTAAAAGTATCATCAAATAAATTAGCAATTTTAGTCAATTTTAACAACAAATCTCTTGAATACAAAAGAATTGTTTTGTAAAATCAATAAAAAAATTTGTACCACTTTAGAGTAAAAACAATTAAATATTTAATTCGTGAATTCGTGGCAAACACATTATGAACTACAAAAACAACCTACATCATCCAATTTTCGAAATCATTTCTCAAGCTTCAAAAGAATTGAATGTTGATAGCTACGTCATTGGCGGTTTTGTGAGAGATTTAATTTTAGGACGTGATTTTAAAAAAGACATCGATATTGTTGCAATAGGTAGCGGAATCGAATTAGCCTTAAAAGTATCTGAATTACTTCCTAAAAAACCTAAAGTTCAGGTTTTTAAAACCTACGGAACAGCAATGCTCCGTTTTGAAGACACTGAAATTGAATTCGTAGGTGCTCGAAAAGAATCTTACACCCACGATAGTAGAAACCCCATTGTAGAAAATGGCACCTTAGAAGACGACCAAAACCGACGTGATTTCACTATAAACGCATTGGCTTTATCATTAAACGAGTCTAATTACGGGGAATTATTAGATCCTTTTGATGGCTTAAAAGACATCGAACACAAAATTCTAAAGACCCCTTTAGATCCAGATATCACTTATTCTGATGATCCGTTGCGAATGATGCGTGCCATCCGATTTGCAACCCAATTGAACTTTGAAATTGAAGAAAATTCGCTTCAAGCCATTTCAAAAAATGCTGAACGTATCAAAATCATTTCCGGAGAACGAATTGTTGATGAACTGAACAAAATTCTATCCACAAGCAAACCTTCCATTGGTTTTTTACATTTATATAAAACAGGACTTTTAGATATTTTAATTCCTGAATTAACTGCTTTAAACCAAGTAGAAGAAATTGAAGGACAAACCCACAAAAACAATTTTTATCATACCCTTGAAGTAGTAGACAATATCTGCCCTAATACGGATGATGTCTGGCTACGCTGGGCAGCGCTCTTGCACGATATTGGTAAAGCACCAACGAAACGTTTCAACAAAAAACAAGGTTGGACTTTCCACGGACATGAATTTTTAGGCGGAAAAATGGTCAAAAAACTATTTGAACGCTTGCACATGCCATTGAACCAAAAAATGAAATTTGTTCAAAAAATGGTAATCATGAGTTCGCGACCAATTGTGCTTTCGCAAGATATCGTTACCGATTCGGCGGTACGCAGATTGGTTTTTGATGCTGGAGAAGATGTCGAAAATTTAATGACACTTTGCGAAGCTGATATCACAACTAAAAACCCAGCAAAATTCAAGAAATACCATAAAAATTTCGAGATTGTACGTAAAAAAATTGTTGAAGTTGAGGAAAAAGATTCTATCCGAAATTTCCAACCTCCTATTTCAGGCGAACAAATCATGGAAATTTTTGATTTGAAACCCTCAAGAGAAATTGGAATTTTAAAAGAAGCGGTAAAAGAAGCCATTTTAGAGGGAGAAATCCCTAACGGATACGAAGCGGCTTATGAATTTGTTATAAAAAGGGCCAAGAAATTAGGATTAGAAAAAGTCACTAAATAAATATTCATTCAGTAGCAAAAAAATAAAACTTCATTATGTCCGTTTATTAATAATAACAAACAATAATGCCCCAAAAATGCAGAATACAAAATGAGAAAAGAAAATAAATCCGTTATAATTTGGCTACTTTCAGGCTGCGTATTAATTTTTTTAATGGTTATTGTTGGTGGAATCACCAGATTAACCAATTCAGGTTTATCCATGACCGATTGGCACCTCATCACCGATACCTTACCTCCACTTACCGAAGCTAAATGGCAACAAGCTTTTGAGCAATACAAGCAATTTCCTGAGTATCAAAAAATCAACATCCATAATGATTTTACACTTTCCGACTATAAATTCATTTATTTCTGGGAATGGTTTCACCGCTTTATAGGACGTGCTATCGGAATGGTTTTTATCATTCCTTTTATTTACTTTTTAATCAAAAAGAGACTTGATAATGCCACCATCAAAAAATGTTTAATTCTTCTAGGACTTGGCGGGCTTCAAGGATTTTTTGGTTGGTTTATGGTAAAAAGTGGATTAATTGACAATCCAGATGTTAGCCATTTTAGACTAGCCTTACATCTAACAACTGCTTTTGTAACTTTTGCTTACACTTTTTGGGTAGCTCTTGATTTAATTTATCCTGTAAAAAGAAATATCGAGAAATCACTTCGCAATATTGCCCGTTATGCGTTGTTTTTCTTGTTGTTACAAATTATTTACGGAGGTTTTGTTGCGGGTTTAAATGCGGGTTTAATTCACAATCACTGGCCTTTAATGAGTGATGGTCAATTTATACACGATAGTGTTTTTATAGAAAAAGACAGTCTATTTTCGTGCTTCACCGAGGGCAAAAGTGGTGTGCAATTCATACACAGAACCTTAGCATATATAGTAGTTGGAATGATGCTTTTCTTGTATTTTAAAAGTAGAAAATTCAATTTAGACTTCAATCAAAAGGGAGGGATTCTAACATTAGTTTTTCTTGTTTTTGTACAATTCGCTTTAGGCGTTTTCACTTTGCTATACGGAGTTCCATTATGGCTGGGATTAATTCACCAAATCAATGCGTTTTTCCTTTTATCAGCAATGACATATAGCTTGCACCGATTGTCTAAATAATATTTTTTAACTATATTTACTAAAGACTATATTGTCGCATTTCTATTTCATTGTTTATGAATGTCAAAACTTGCTGCACAAGATAAATTTATAGATTTATCAGATTACGGAAGATTTGCGGGAAAAAAGATTGCCAATACATTAAAAAACACTGGATTTACACCCATACATGTCACATTGCTTTTTGGTGCATCAGGACTTCTTGCTATTTATTTTATTTTAACCAAACAGTATTATTTAGCTTGCGTCTTTATCATACTAAAATCCATAATCGATGCTGCCGATGGTGAATTGGCTCGGATAAAAAAAACACCCTCCTACACAGGGCGTTATCTAGACAGTCTTTTTGATATTATCTTGAATTTTTTGTTTCTAAGCGCCATTTGTAGTGTAAGCGACAGCTCTTTTCAAGCTACCTTAGTCGCTTTTTTTTGTATTCAATTACAAGGAACCTTATACAATTATTACTATGTAATCCTTAGAACCAAATCAATAGGTGGCGATAAAACCAGTAAGATTTTTGAAAATAAAACCCCCAAAGCTTTGGCTGGTGAAAGTCAAAAATGGGTTAGCATCATGTTTTGGTGTTATAAAATCGTATATGGTGGCTTTGATAAGATCATTCAAAAGTTAGACAGTAGCGCACCTAAATTAAAAACATTCCCAAACTGGTTCATGACCTTAGTTTCTTTGTACGGTTTAGGTTTTCAATTACTGTTAATTTGCCTTATGCTGGCGTGTAACTGGATTGAATTCATCATTCCATTCTTCATTTGTTATTCTCTATTAATCCCCATTTTAATAGCTATTAGAAAAGTATATATAAAACAAAAAGAGTAAACTAAGTGTTTACTCTTTTATATTTAAAGCATGCAATTACTTAGATTATTATTTACTCTTAATACTGCAACCTATTGCTTTAGTAACTTCTGGCGATGGTGTTTTTCCGCTTTCTAATGCCGCAATGGCATTTTCAAGATATTTATCTCTTACTTCAGCAGCACTATCCACATTGTCATCTATAGCGCCAATGTATTTTACCACTCTATTTTTGTCCAACAAAAATACATGAGGCGTTTTAGTTGCTCCATATTGAGGGAATATTTTCTGTCCTTCATCAAACAAATAAGGAAAAACGAAACCTTTCTCTTTGGCTCTTTTTTGCATTAATTCATAACTATCCGCAGGCACCAGAGCTGGATCATTTGGATTAATTGCTAACAAAATATAACCTTTAGACTTGTAATTTTTAGCCAAATCATTAATACGATCTTCATATTTTTTAGCAAACGGACAGTGATTACACGTAAAAACAATTATAAAACCTTTTGCATTCTTATAATCAGCCATACTGTACATTTTACCATCTACTGATTTTAGTTTAAAATCGGTAGCTGTATCACCTATTTTATACGGAGTTGGTGGACTAACCGTGAAAGCTGTCGTACAAAGCACCGACACAAACAACAAAAGAGAAGCTACAATTTTCATAATACAAAGGTATTAGTTAACAATAGAATTCACATATTCGTTAAGTTCTTCATAGCTAGAAAACATCTTTTCTACGAAAAACTTTTTACCATTTTTTATCACTAAAGTGGCCGGAATTGATCCTGACCAATCTTTATCTACAGTAGGAAGCCATGCATTATAATCCTTATCGGTAAGCAAAACTACCTCAGATTTGATTGCTTTCTTTTTCAAAAAAGGCAACAATTTTGTTTCATATTGATTCTTAAAATCCAAACTCACTAGTACTACTTTTACATTTTTATTTTCAGAATTGAGTTGTTCAAAATGGGGTAATTCTTTCACACAAGGAGCACACCAAGTGGCCCAAAAATTAACCACATAAGTTGTATTTGAGTCACTCAAAACTGCCTTTTCTAACTCTGAATAAGAATCAAAAACAGCTACTTTTTGAGCTTGAATTTGAACTGAAAAAAGAAACATAAAAGCTCCTATAATATACCATTTCATATATTGTTTTTTTTTAATTATCAACCGAACGAATTTACAATCTTTAAATTGTTTTTCGCATTCAATTAACATAAAATTATTACCAAGTCTTACATAAAAAAGTTTCTCTTCAAGTCAAAAAAAGAGTCCTTTTAGGAAGTCAAAAACAACACTTTTAAGACTCCAAATTCAGTCCTAAAAACACCATAAAAACAACTTAAATTCAGAGTAATTTTAGAGCTAAAATTTAACTCAAAATAGACTCCAAAAACATCGAAAAAACAAACAAAAAAGCTTCAAAAAAATACCCAAAAAACACTCCTGATTTTTTAGATTTTCTATCCAATAAAAAACGAAAGCATTTTCGAAAATTGGAATTAAAACTAAAATTCAAAAAACTAAATCGAAAATTTAAGCAACAAAAATCCTTAATTTAAAAATCTAATTTCATTTTAAGTCCGCAAAAAAAATGTATTTTTTTGAAGTAAAAAACCACTCAGAATTAAACTATAAAAAAGCTTACTATTATAAAAAACAAAACATACTTTTACAAATCATAACTTTACATATAAACAAAATTTTAATTCTTCAAAAAATATTATTTTTTTTCAGATTCAACAACAAAATCCTAAAAAAAGCTTTAAAATACAGGAAAAAAACACCATAGAAATAATCTATACCAATAATTCAAAAAATTAAATTCCAATCTTTTAAGTTAAACCATTTAAACTAAAAAATCAACACACACAATTTTAACCTTCAAAGACACAAAACTAAACTGTAGAACAAGAAGTCCACAAAAAAACTTCGTTACTAAATTCAAATAATTACATTTACCTAAACTAAAACTTTAAACACAAAAAAAGCTTTTCTCCTCTTCAAAAACACCTTCTTTCCATTCCTGTTTTCTGCTACCAAATTCTAGTTTAAAAACCCCAATTTACACTTACACTACATTTATAAAAAGAAATAGTCTTCGCAGCATGAGAACAGATTTGCATTTTTATTCTATATTTACAAGAAGCAAAATCAGAGTAAAAAACAGAACCCACACTCATCTTTTTTCACCAGACTTTTTGCGCTAAAAAAACAAAAGAAAAACAGCTTTTTTTAACCAAAAAAAGCACTCAAAAAACACCCTCAAAAAACACTAAAAAAACGCCTCTTAAAATATGAAAACAGAGAAAGAAAAAATGATCGATGGAGAGCACTATTTAGCTGGTGATACTACCCTTGTAAAAGACCGAAGAAGAGCTAAAAATTTATTACACCGACTTAATGTAACAGAGTACCGATTGACAAAAAAAGCGAAAGAAATTTTAAAAGAACTGATTCCAAATGCAGGATCCAATTTGTACATTGAACCACCTTTTCATTGTGATTATGGCTACAATATTATATGTGGAGAAAACGTGTATTTCAATGTCAATTGCGTGGTTCTAGATTGCAGCACTGTGACCATTGGCTCTAATGTATTTTTTGCTCCTGCAGTACAACTTTATACCGCTACTCACCCACTCGATGCGGAGCTCAGAAAGACACTTGAAAATGCCTTACCAATAACTATAGGTAACGATTGTTGGATAGGTGGCAATACCGTAATTTGTCCTGGAGTAACAATTGGAAACGGCTGCGTCATTGGAGCTGGATCAGTAGTTACTAAAAACATCCCAGAAAATTCTCTTGCCGTAGGCAATCCCGCAAAAGTCATTCGGAAACTAAATAAATAAATCATGCCACACCTTTTAGCAAAACTCAACAATGTACCTTTTGAAATTATCAAAGAGGTTTTAGAAAAAGACAAAGCCTTTCATTCATCAAACGGAATGTATCTGGAAGAACTCTGGCAAAACGCAGATAACAGCGATGAAGTATTATTTCTGTTTAAAATTGATTCGGTAGCAAACACCAAAGCTCTTATTAAAGAATTACATTCGGAAGCTTTAGCACAAAACCCAGAAGCCAATTTACCCCAAATGACTTATCTTAAATAGAAATGCTACAACTAAACAAAATTCATCACATAGCCATCATTTGTTCTGATTATGAAAAATCCAAAATGTTCTACACCGAAATTCTTGGATTAAAAATAGTACGCGAAGTATATCGAGCAGAACGCAAATCCTACAAACTTGATTTAGCAATAAATAACAATTACTGCATTGAATTGTTTTCCTTCCCTAATCCACCCGAAAGACCTTCGGCACCAGAAGCCAGAGGATTACGCCATTTGGCATTTGCAGTTGAGAACCTAAACCAAACCGTTGCATTATTACACACTAAAGATATCGAAGTAGAACCTATTCGAGTAGATGAATTTACTCAAAAACGATTTACCTTCATTGCCGATCCTGATAGCTTACCCATTGAATTTTATGAACTTTGATTTTTTTTAACTCAATTTTATTATAACAAAACAAGGTCGTTTTTTTAAATATCATTTCTTTTTAGCTAATTTTACAATCCTTTTTAACAATTTGTTATACAAAAATTAGTTCTGATGAATAAAACGGCGCAAATCAAAAAAAATCATCAATACATCAAACTTAGAAAACTAGTTATTGTTTCTATCCTAATTGGTTTTCTTTCAGCATTTTTAGGAATCAGTTTAAAAAAAATGACCGAATATTACGAGGAGATATTCTTTCATCAAGCCAATGGAAATCCGTTTTTTTATATCCTCTTTCCTATTTTTGGTTTATCTGTTATTTACTTTTTGCGTCAGTATCTTTTTAAGAAAAAAGAAAATAAAGGCATCAAAGAGGTTTTTGAAAGCACTAATTCTAAAAGCAAAAATCTTCCATCTTATAAAATTCCTTCTCATACTATAAATGGGTTACTAACGGTTATTTTTGGAGGTTCTACAGGAATAGAAGTTTCTACCGTAGTTGCCACAGCCACCATAGGTTCCGTAGCACAACAAAAAGAGAATATCTTTCGTCAATACAAAACAGAACTGATTTGCGCAGGCGTTGCCGCAGGAATTACTGCTTTATTTAGCAGTCCTATCGCTGGTATTTTATTTGCCTTAGAAGTAATTTCAAGAAAAGTAACCCGTGCTTTTGTCATTTCAAACTTAATTGCCGTTTGTATTGCATTTGGCTTATTGACACTTTTAAAAGAAACCCCTTTGTTTTCGGTTGCTATCACGACCTGGCATCTAAGAGCTATCCCTTACTTTATTTTATTAGGGATTTTAGCTGGAATCAATTCGGTGTATTTAACCAAATGTGTGATGTTTTTCAAATCGCAATTTTCAAAAATTGAAACACACTATTACAAAATCATTATGGGTTCGGCAATCTTAAGCATTTCACTTTTTATCTTTCCACAATTGTATGGAGAAGGATATCACGCTATAAAAACAATTATCAATGCGAATAACGAGATTCCTTTAACGCTTACACTAGCACTTAGCTTTCTAGGCATTTTACTTCTAAAACCAATCGTTACTTCCATTACATTAGCTTCAGGTGGCGATGGAGGTGTATTTGCTCCTAGTTTATTTATTGGGGCCTTTTTAGGCTTATTAGTAGCCTCAGTACTTAATACTTTTTTTGACACTCAAATTATCCCAATTAATTTTATGGTCATTGGAATGGCTGCAGTTTTAAGCGCTAGCATCCACGCTCCATTTACAGCCATCTTTTTAGTTTGCGGACTTACTAATAATTATACTTTGTTTTTTCCAATACTAGCTGTTTGCTTTATTTCTAAATATACCGCCAAAATGATTTACCCAAACACGGTGTACACTTTTGTTCCTAGTATTTAAATTTAAAATCATGCCAACTCGCAAAATTAAGAGCGGTTATCGCAAAACCCGCTACATCCTTTACAAAGAAACATTAATTGACTACAAAGAACAATTTTGGTCTTTTCTAGGCTCTTTCGTAGGAATAGGACTTATTTCTTATTTTCAAAGCCAACAATTCGCCCAACAAGATGTTGTTTATTTAATAGGTTCTTTTGGTGCCTCCAGCGTATTGGTGTATGGAATCATCGAAAGTCCCTTCTCACAACCTCGAAATCTTATTGGAGGACATTTAATTTCAGCTATTATTGGCGTTACCATACATCATTTATTTCCAGATACTTTATACATAGCTGCTCCTCTAGCGGTTTCTCTGTCTATTGTTTTAATGCAAATAACTAAAACACTACATCCACCCGGAGGAGCAACGGCACTAATTGCCGTAATTGGAACCCAAAAAATCAAAAATTTAGGCTATTGGTACGTACTATCTCCTGTTTTAAGCGGAGTACTTATCTTGTTGTTTACTGCTTTAATTTTTAACAATATGACCTCAAGCCGTAAGTATCCTGCACACAGCACTTACCACAAACGTTACTTAAAAACAATAAAACGACTCATCAAGGGCAACTAATTAAAAGCCAACAGTCTTCCTCTTTTTTTTATAAAAATTAACTAATCGCATTGGGATTAAAAAGGATTAAATGTACCTTTGACTTTTTTATAAAAACAACGATTATGGTTTATAAATTTAGAGTAATCTTAGACGCAGAAGAAGATATTTTCAGAGATATCGCTATACTAGATGACGATACTTTAGAAGATTTACACAATGCTATCTTCAACTCCTTTGGATTTGATGGTATGGAAGTCGCTTCTTTTTACACCTGTGATGAAACATGGAATCAAGAAGATGAAATTTCACTTTTTGACACTGGCGACGTTCCTGGTGAACAACGAATCATGAGTGATTATAAACTTTCGGACATTCTTGACGAAGAAAACACTAAAATCATTTATGTATATGATTTTATTAATATGTGGACTTTTTTAGTTGAACTTGCCGCAATCGAAGAGCAAAGTGCAGGAGCTATTTATCCAGAAACTTTATTCTCTCACGGCGAAATGCCCGATGAAGCTTTAGAAAAAAACTTTGAAGCCGACAATGCAGATGATTTTTATGACGAATTTGAAGATGGCCTAGACGAAGACGACATGGATATGTTTGAAGGAGACGACAGCTACGAAGATTACGGCTTTGAAGAAAATTGGAACTAGAATAACCCGATACTAAGAATCAAGAGCCAAGATGAAAGACTTCAAAAAACTGTCTTTTTTCTTGGCTCTCGCATCTAAAAACAAAACAACACATGATCAACTTATTCAACACGCACATCGAGACGCTTTCTATTCACAGAGTAGGAAATAAAAGCCGAAATGAGGCTATCTTTTTATCTGAGCAACCTTTTAATCTTCAAGACGAAATTGTTCCGCTTATAAAAGAATTCTTTTTCAAACCTTTTAGAGAAAAGGAAGAAAATTATTTTCAGTTTGCCCATGAAGTGGATTTGGATTACAATGACATGTACAAGTATGCCACTGAAATATTTGACAACCCAAGCAATTTGCATGAAGTTTCTAAAAACATCACCAAACACTTATTCGAACAATCCAATCACCCACACATTAAAAATGGGGAAGTTTATGTGACTTATTTAACCAACATCAACATCGATAATAATGTAGTTGATGCTATTGGCGTTTTTAAAAGTGAGTTGCAAAGCGACTTTTTACAATTTGAAGAAAAAGAATCTAATCTAGAAATGATTTTACAACAAGGAATCAATTTGAATAAATTAGATAAAGGTTGTTTGATTTTCAATCATAAAAAAGAAGAAGGCTACAAAATATTAACTGTTGATAGCAACCGTTACGATGCACGCTATTGGCTAGAACATTTCTTATCAGTAGATGCATTTGAAGACGAGAATTTCATCACTAAAAAATATTTGAAATTTTGCCAAGGTTTTGCAAAAGATGTTGTTTTCCCTGCCGAGGACAAAAAAGAAGAAGTAATGTTCATGAACCGCTCTGTAAATTACTTTGCAAAAAACGATCAATTTGAAGAACAAAATTTCTTAAACGAAGTATTAGACAATCCGGATTTGATCCCTGAGTTTAAAAACTACAAAGTAGATAAAGGTGAAAAATACAGTATTGAAGATGTTACTTCATTCCCCATTGCAAATGCCGCTGTAAGCGATGCTAGAAAGTCTATTAAAAACGTTATTAATCTCGATACTAACATTCAAATTAAAATGGATTTTATCAATCCTGAAAGTGCTGAAAAATTTGTTGAAAAGGGCTGGGATGAAGAAAAACAAATGTACTATTACTTAGTATATTTTAATAAAGAACAAAAATCTTAGTTATTTCAAATTTCAATTTCACTATTTCCTCTATCTCCATCTGTTAAAACAGTTGGAGATTTTTTTTAACTAAATACTTTTTAAAGAAAGTTTATACTTATGAAATTATTAAAAAACGCTTTTAATCGATTTTTAATACACTTTTATCTATAATTTATTTATTTTTATGTTTCCCAAAATAAATTAACCTGCTTTTATTATGAATATAACAACAATAAAAAAGCTTATCACAAGCAAGAAGATTTTATGCTCCATTTTTGATCATAAAATTGTTACTTCTAGAAACATAACCAACCATTTAAAAGAATACAAATGCACAAGATGCAATATGGAATTAACGAATGATGAAGAAGGAGATATTACTTACTTGACTCCAGAATTAAAAGAGGTAAACCAAGCTTTAAAGTATTTTTATCAAAAAAAACATTTGGTTAAACAGCATTAAAATTAAGAATACAAATTTCTACTCTTAAATAAAAAACATCAATCAAGATAATTCACTATTTTTGTATACTAACAAAAAAAGTAAAATGAATCATCGTTTATTTAAAGAGAGTCCTTTTAAAACCTTAATTTCTTTTCATAAACTCATTGAGTCTCTAGAAGAAATTGCTCTATCAGATGTTGATTATCGCTCTCATTATGCCAAGTCGCTATTAAAGGAAGTTGAGTCTATTCCTGAACTTAGAACTGGAATTGAAGATTTTTCTATTATTGTAAATAACAAAAAAATCATTCGCAACTTACTTGCTGATCTATTTCCTACAGCACTAACTAACAACGAAATCAAAGCGGTTACCATTCCGTTTCAAAATATTACTTTCAATTACAGCAAGCGATTCAAAAAAATAGTTAAAAACGCTGGTGATATTGACTTAATAATACGCGATTTTAGCGAAGATCAATTTTATGTACTAAGTTGTATCTTAATTTTAAACGCCTATTACCATCAAAATTTTGATTACAACAAACCTTTGTTTTATGATATCCCAGATACTGATGGCGTTATCAATCATTATCGCATCCTCTACAATGCCGATTTTATAGAAATTTACCCTTCTGAAAAAGCACTAGCATTAAGTCAAGATGAAATTGATGAACTCATGGACAACTTTGATAATGTGGCTTTATGGAAAGAAAAATTCCCGCTGGAAAGCTGGGTTTTAAAAGGCTTCGGAATTATCAGTTTATTTGATGCAACAAAAGAAAGTGCTATTTCTAATTTAAAAAGCAACCTTTTAAAAAGAAACAAAGAACCAGAAGACAATAAAACTTCGGAAAGTATTTTCAAATCCTTTTTTAAAATTCCCGATTTAAGAATTGGAATCAGCATTTACAACGAAGAAGAAAATAAATTCACCAAATTACCTTTTGAGAAAACTAATATTGGTAGTTTTATTCTTCAAAACAAAAGTGAAATGGAATGTTGTAATGCTTTTTTAGGATGTTCCTTAAACAAACTTCTGAAAGAAAAAGAATCCATTTCGATTTCCAATGTAGAAAATTTTGCCAAAATCCCTGGAAACGAAGAATTTGCTACCGTCTTATTAGAACAAAATATCAAAAGTTGCATTTTTACACCCATTATAAAAAACAACAAATTATTAGGAGTTATTGAGCTCGTTTCGGCTACACCAAGACAATTAAACAGTATAAATGCTAATAATCTAAACTTAATATTACCTAATATTATAGATACTTTAGAACGCTATAATACGGACTTACAAAATCAAATTGAAGCTATTATTCAACGTGAATATACAGCAATTCATTCCAGTGTTTATTGGAAATTTAAAGCAGAAGCTCAAAAATATTTGCAAACCAATGACAGTAATAAAGAATACAGTTTTAAAGAAATAGTTTTTAAAGAAGTATATCCTCTTTATGGACAAATAGACATCAACGGTTCATCGGAACATAGAAACAATACGGTAAAAGAGGATTTAAAAAATCAATTGCAACACATATTGACTATTTTTGAAAAATCTAAGGCTATCAACAAATTTGCTTTATTAGAACAACGAAAATTTGAATTGCATTCATTTTTTAGTGATTTAGAAAACGAATTAAAAGCAGATACTGAACAACAAATTCAAAATTATATTGAAAAAGAAATTCATCCTTTACTGAATAACACACTTGTTGATAAAGATGAAAAACCTTTAATTGATTCCTATTTTGAACTTTTAGATCCTAAAACGAAGCTTTTTTATCATGCTCGCAAGCAATTTGACGATGCAATGAGCATTATCAACAAAAAAATGGCTACTGTATTAGACAACGAACAAATTGAGGCTCAAAGCATCTTTCCGCATTACTTTGAACGTTTTAAAACAGATGGTGTAGAACATAATTTATACATTGGCGCCTCAATAGCTCCTAACCATCCTTTTGACTTTATGTACCTAAATAACTTAAGATTGTGGCAACTGCAAACCTTATGCAAAATGGAATTAGAACATCATCGTCTAAAAAAAGTATTGCCATACACACTAGAAGTGAGTTCCTTAATCTTAGTTTTTAGTTCTCCCATTTCCATTCGATTTAGAATGGATGAAAAACGTTTTGATGTTGATGGTACTTACAATGCCCGCTACGAAGTGGTAAAAAAACGCATTGACAAAGCCCATATTAAAGGAACAAAAGAAAGAATTACACAAAAAGAAAAAATTACCATTGTGTATTCGCATCAATACGAAGAAGTAGAGTATCTAAAATACATTAAATTTCTACAGTTTAAAAAAATATTGGAACCCAAAATCGAACAATTCGAAGTAGAAGAACTACAAGGAGTTTATGGCTTAAAAGCTATTAGAATAAAAGTAATGAATACCGATGAAAATTTCGATAATAAATACAGCTACAAAGAATTACTAGAAACATTGCATTAAACTCTGGTTGAATAAAAAGCAAAAAAGAAAGCTAAGAATGAAACTATAATTCCGGACATGAATATATTATAGGTAATTCGAAGTAATTTGTATTTTCTATCTAAAACAATTCCTAAAAAGTACAAATCTTTAATCATTGAGTTGTACAAATAGGTATTGTCTTTCATCATTTCATTGACCGCCCATTCATACTCATCCAAAGGCATTTTATAGAAATTACCAAAAAACAACAAATTCACTTTTCGGTCTTCGATATCTTTTCTGGTAAATGTGCCGCTGGTTACCTTAGGCCGCGTAGAAAGAATAGCAAAAACAATACAAATTACACTAAATGTTAGCAAAATAAAGGTGGGAATTACCAAATGTGCATTGCTTGGGCTATCCAATTTAGGCACAATTGAAGATAAAGCAATCGAAATAATGATAGCATTTACTGATAATAAAATATTAGCTTTACTATCAGCTATACCACTTAATCGAGTATGATTACTTAAAGTAACTCTAAACAAAGTATCAATCCCACGATCCGGTTTAGAAACTTTTAATGCTTTTTCTGCTTTATTTTTCTTTGTTTTTTTAATCGCTTTCTCTTCTTCCATTTTGGCTATTTTTTCTTGAATTAAGCTAATATTCTTTTCTTTTAATGGTTGCCAATTTGCAATTGCATAATCTGTATAATATTGATGACATTGCTTCAATAGATTCAAATTTTCTTGAGCCCACTCTAAATCAGTAGCATGTTTGTATTTTATACTTTCCCACTCCCCTCTTAAAAGCTCACATCGTTCCGCATAGTTAGTCAAAGTAAAGTGATAAAAATCGGCATCTTTAATTATTTTCTCAAGAATATTTTGTGGTGTATAATGGTATTTTGTTGCTCTAATCAAGGCATTTACTTGATTGATATACTCATTAGATTTTTCATGTTGAGTTAAAAAATCGGTAGCAATTGCCACACTTTTTTCTTCATGCTCTTCAAACCCCTGCACATAACCGGTATCGTGAAACCAAGCAGCAACTTCAAGGATTTCTATATCAGACACCTTAATTTTCTCTTGTTCAGAAAGGATTTTTACAGCCTTAACTACATCCGAAGTATGGTTAAAATTATGATAAATAAATGAACTAGAAAGTTTATCTTTGAGTAAATTATAAACAAAATCTTGTACTTGATTTGAAAAGTTCATGAGTAAATTTTTATACTACTAAATTATGAAATTGTTTTCGGTTATGCGATTCATCAAAAATAAAATATTTTCATTCTCTCTGATCTACTTTTTTCTTCTATCATCCTGCACCACTTATCATGCGCAATTTGGCAAAGATTCAGCTAAAAAGACAATTATAAACGACAAGGATACAACAAAAATTGCACATCGTTTCTTTTTAATTGGGGATGCCGGAAATGCTGATCAGGAAAATGCTCAAAAAATTCTTAACGCATTGCAAATACAACTTCGACAATCGGATAAAAATGCCAGTTTATTATTCCTTGGAGACAACATCTATCCTAAAGGAATGCCCGATAAAAAAGATAAAAAAGGGTATGCTATAGCTCTAGAAAAATTAACCGATCAATTGGCTATTTCTAAAGGTTTTAAAGGAAAAACAATTTTTATCCCTGGTAATCACGATTGGTATTCTGGCATTAGCGGACTAAAAAGTCAAGAAAAAATAGTCAATAATTATCTGGATGATAAAAAAGCTTTTTTACCAGCAGATGGTTGCCCAATTGATGATAAAAAAATAAACGATCAAATTTGTTTGGTTACCATTGATAGTCAATGGTTTTTAGAAGATTGGGATAAAACTCCAACTATGAATGATGATTGTACCATAAAAACTCGCGAAGCTTTTTTTGAAGAATTAGAAAGCATCATAAATAAAAACCAGGACAAAACCATCATTCTGGCACTTCACCATCCGTTGATGAGCAATGGAACACATGGCGGACAATTTTCACTAAAAAAACAACTTTTCCCATTAGAACAAAAAATCCCTTTACCAATAATTGGTTCTTTTGTCAATTTCTTAAGAAAAACATCCGGAATTAGTCCGCAAGACATTCAAAACAAGCAATACCAAATCTTAGTAAAACGTATTAAAACTCTTTTGCAAAAGCAAGACAACGTAATTGTAGTTTCGGGTCACGACCATAATTTGCAATACATAGAAAACGAAAATATCAAACAAATCATTAGCGGAGCGGGTTCTAAATCTGAGGCAGCAAGAGCCATATATCCTAATGATTTCTCTTATGGCAAAAATGGATTTGTTACATTAACAATTTATGATGATGGCAAAGCGATATTAAAATGCTATGGAATTGAAAAGAATCAAACCAAAGTCATTTTTGAAAAAACAGTTTTAGAACCCAAACGGCAACAAACCAAACAATATCCGAATTCCTTTGCAAACAATAAAAAATCATCCGTTTATACTAATGAGATGACAAATAAAAGCGGATTTTACAATTTTCTTTTTGGTAAACATTATCGTAAATATTACAGCACTTTAATCAATGTTCCTGTAGTTTCATTGGATACGCTTTTTGGGGGTGTTAATCCTATGAGAGCTGGTGGCGGTCATCAATCTAAATCTTTACGTCTAGAAGATGCATCAGGAAAAGAATATGTAATGCGTGCTTTAAAAAAGAGTGTGAGTCGATTTTTGCAAAGTGTAGCCTTCAAAGACCAATTTGTAGAAAATCAATTTGAAAACACTTATGCTGAAAACTTTTTATATGATTTTTATACCACTTCACATCCTTATACCCCTTTAGCAGTTGGAAATTTAGCTGATGAAATTGGCGTATTTCACAGCAATCCAGAGCTTTTTTATATTCCTAAACAAAACAGATTGGGTGAATTCAATAGCAATTTTGGGGACGAATTATATTTAGTAGAAGAAAGACCTTCGGACAGCCAAAAGAAACTAGCCAGTTTTGGAAATTCAAAAGGAATTATTGGAACTGATGAACTGTTGGGAAATTTACAGAAAGATGAAAAATATGTAGTTGATGAAAATGAATACATCAAAGCACGCTTATTTGATATGCTCATTGGGGATTGGGATAGACATTATGATCAATGGCGCTGGGCAGAGTATAAAGTAGGAGACAAAATTATCTACAAACCTATTCCAAGAGATCGTGATCAGGCATTTTCCAAATATGATGGTACTTTACTATCATTATTAATGAACATTCCTGCACTAAGACACATGCAAAGTTTTAGAAGCGACATTAAAAATGTAAAATGGTTCAATAGAGAACCGTATCCTTTGGATTTAGCTTTATTGAAGCAATCAAAAGCCGAAAACTGGATTGCACAAGCTAAATTTATTCAAGAAAACTTAAGCGACACTAATATTGACAGTGCTTTCGATAATTTACCTAAAGAAGTTCAAGACGAAACAATAACATCTATAAAGCAGAAATTAAAACAACGAAAAGCGCAATTAACACATTATGCTAATGCATACAATCGGGTTTTACAAAAAACTGCAATTCTAGTTGGTACCAATAAAAAAGACCTTTTTAACATTAAACCTATTGCGAAAGATGAAATAGAAATTTCAGTTTTTAGAATAAAAAAAGATGAAAATGAACTAATTTACAACAAAACCTTCAATTCTCATGTTACTAAAAACATTTGGATTTATGGTTTAGATGATGAAGATTCTTTTGATTTAAAAGAGTCTAAAAAATCGCCTATTCAAATCAAATTAATTGGTGGTCAAAATAATGATCATTATACTATTACCAATGGCAGAAACATTAGTATCATTGATTTTAAAACCAAAAAAAATACTTTTAATACTGATTCCAAAACAAACAAAGTATTAACCGACGATTACCAAACCAATTATTATAATTATGAAAAACCAAAATACAATGCTTTTTCAGGTTTACCATCCATTGGTTTTAATCCCGATGATGGCGTAAAATTAGGCATACTAGCTAATTACACCGTTAATCATTTCAAACAAAACCCATACACTCTAAAACATACTTTTAAGGCAAATTATTATTTTGCTACTGATGGTTTCGAATTGGATTATCATTTAGATGTCCCTAAATTGATTGGAAAATGGAACTTTGGTTTTGATTCTCAGTTTACAAGTCCAAATTTTGCTATTAATTATTTTGGATATGGAAATAACACTCAAAATACAGATGAAGAAAATGGAATGAACTACAACCGTGTACATATTAGTATGTTAAAATTTGCTCCAAAAATAGAAAAAACAGGACGTTTAGGAAGTAGTTTAAGTTTGCAAATAGCTTATGAAAACTTTGATGTAGAAAATACAGCCGGTCGTTTTATTTCGATTCCAAACATTGTAAATCCAGGGGTTTTTAAAAACCAGCAATTTGCAGGTGCAACAGTACAATACAGCTATGAAAATTATGACAACGCCTCGCTCCCAACAATGGGAATGGGATTTATGATTGCTGCCAACTGGAAAATGAATTTAAACAATAGCAAACAAAATTTTCCAACTTTAGAATCTAAAATCAATTTCAATCACAAAATAGATCCTCAAGGCAAAATTGTATTTGCAACCTTATTAAAAGGGAAAACGATTTTGAATGATAATTTTGAATTTTATCAAGCTGCTGCTTTAGGAGGCGATTTTGATTTAAGAGGATTTAGAAATCAACGTTTTATAGGAAATCAATCTTTCTTTCAAAGTAGTGACCTTCGTTTAGCCATTGGAAAAATAAAAAGTAGTATTATCCCAATGTCATATGGCTTTTTTGGTGGATATGATTATGGCCGGGTTTGGTTAAATGGCGAAGATTCGAACAACTGGCATCAGGCTGTTGGTGGCGGTTTATGGCTTAATGGACTGAACACCATAACTGCTCGTTTAAGTTATTTTAAAAGTGCAGATAATGAAGCCCGTATTAGTTTTGGTCTCGGATTTGGTTTCTAATCAATGTCTTTTAAGTGCAATTGATAAAGCTTTCCTCCTATTTTTTTAGTTTTTTCATCAGCTATTAAAAGCGTTTTATTGTCTTTAAAACAAATAGCTTCTTTTTGGGAAAAGTGCTTCAAATTTACTTGATTCACTTTTCCTGAGAAAAAATTTTCGGAGCTAAAATTTTCAAAAATCCATAGATGACTGTGACTCAATAAAACTACTTTTTTCTCGTCAGGGCTTATTGCAGCACTCGTAATAGCTGCATTTTCATAATCTCCTTTTGCTTTAAATTTTCCTAACAATTGCGCATGGTGAAATCCAGCTTTATTAGGCACTTTGTATAAAAATGTAGTTCCATCAAAACCTTTACTTCTGTTTTTTGTAAACAAATAAAAATTGTTTTTATATTCTATAAACGCTTCAACATCATAGAACAATTTTGTTTTCTTGGGCGGAAAATGAATTTGCTCCGGATAAGCAAAACTTACTTTATAGGAAGGAATAACGGATATATTGTTTAAAGAATCTTTCGCTATTTTATAAATAGCCAAATCTTTACGTTCATTGGTATTATTACCAAAATCGCCTATGTATAAATTTTCTTTACTATCCTTAGTGATATCTTCCCAATCGATATTTTTTGTTTCGGCAATAATTAGTGTTTGTTTTAGTTTTCCATGACCGTCTAGTCCATATATTTTATTGGCATTTCCACTATCCTCAAGTACCCAAGCTAACTTAGAACTATTGGAATAAACAATTCCTGAAACTTCTTTTAAATGCTTTGGCAAAGCATCTAATTCTGTTAACAGCGAAGAATTCCTTTGACAAAAAACGACTACAGATGATAATAAAAGTAATTGAAATATCTTTTTCATAGCAAAAATTAAAAACCAGGTTTAAACAAATCCGGATGTTTGAAATTCCTAGTAACATACTTGAATGCGGCACTCAAGACATATCCCATAGTAGTTGCATTTTTAAAATTCAAATCGTTCGTATAACGGTACAATTCGGTTTTTAATTGTTTAATATGCGCCTCGGGAGCTATCGTATCATTAGCCATAATACGCAGAATTTTTTGAATTCTAGTTTCTGCAGAAAGAATTCTTTTGGCTAAAGCTGCACGTTCTTCATTCTTATATTGTTCTATAGAACTATCTTGTAATTTTTCTTTGATTAATTGAATCATTGGAAAATTTTCCTTAAAAAATTGCGGTCGGTAAATCTTAAAATTCCCTTCGTAACATTGCTGATCAAAATCGATAGCTCTAATTTTATATACAACTTGGTCAAAATCATGGATGGGAACAATAACATAATTATACGCTCGCATATCACCTAAAAGCCGAATCATACAGCGTTCATTAAACTTTACAAACTCTTTAGCAATCTGAGATTTTTCGGTTTCTGAACAACTTTGTAGCAAGCTTTCCATAAAAACATCACCTGGGATTCCTATAATATGTTCCTCGATTAAAGTGTCTTGATAGACTAAAAAATTAATTTTATCTGGGGACAGAATATGCTCTAATTCTAAACCATAAATCCTAGAAGCATCGGCTTTTTTAATGTAAAAATGAACATAATTATCATTCAATACATTTCGCACTTTAATTCTAAAAGGTTTTGAATTTCCAAAAGTACAATAGTCAATTGCATCTACATTTAGAAACTTTATAATATCCGAATTTCCATCTGAATGTAGCAACGAATAAATTTTCTTTAAATTCAAATCTATTTCATTTCTTTCAAATTCATTATAAAAAACTCTAGCCCATAAAGTATCATTATCAAATTTATCGTAAACATTAATTGAACCCGAAAACCGAAGCAAATCATCATAACAGATGGCCACTTTAGAAATTCTATCAAAACGTTCTAGATAATCAAAAAGAAAGTGATTTATTGGGTAACTCGGCTTTTTAAACAAAGGGGAAATCTCGCTCATTAAAAGGTATATTTATGCAAATTTACACTAATTATTTTAAAGCTTAATTGGAAACAAACAGCCAAAAACAGCTAAAATATAAAAATAAACTTCTCAAGCGAAAATCTATTTAACCACTGATTACCAAACAGTAAGCTATATACTGTTTAAAACCTAAAAAAAACTTTAAAAATAAAGATGTTGTTCATCGATTTTATTTGTGTACCGTAACATTGTTAAGTATTTTTATTTTTTACATATTAGTTTCAATGCATACAAAAAACAGCCGTTCAAATATTTTTTAACAAAACACCCCCAAAAACCAAACCTTATCCGCTTTAATAAATTATTATGAAAACTAAACAGGAATTTTATAGTATTGAAGCTTTTGAAATTGGAAAATGGGATATTAACCTACTTACAAATACTTTTTTTTGGGATGCTAAAACCAAAAAAATATTTGAAGTTTCAGAATTTTTCGTACCCAATTATAAAAACACGCTGACTTTTATAAATCGAAAAAATCTGATTTGTTTAAAAACACTTATTCAAAAAGCAGCTGTTCAAAAAGCGCCTGTTTGTGGAAAACTTCAAATCATAACAGCGCAACAAACAACAAAACATCTTGAATGTATTTGTCAGGTTGAATTTGAAAATAACCAAATCAGTCGGATTCATGGAACTTTTAAAGATATTACTCTTGAAGAAGAAAAAAGAATTGCCCAGGAATTGGCTGCCGAAAAATATGCTTCTGTTTTTTCCAGTACCAATGATGCTATTATCATTATAGATACCAAAACCGGAATAATAACTGATTGCAATGACCGAAGCTGTGAACTCAGTGGTTATATAGATACAGAGTTAATTGGTTTTCATAATTCTATCTTATTTCCTGTTGAAAAAAGAGCTGAAATTCAATTTTATTTAAAAAACAAGATAAAACTCAATACTTATTTTTCTACAGAAACTACTCTAAAAACTAAGACCAAATCGATTGTTCCGATTCAGTTATCCTCTGGAAAAAAATTCGTAATTGACAATCAAAGTTATTTGGTTTGTTTTTTTAAAAACATTACCAAAAACAAACAAATAGAAGATAATCTAAGCCTATTATCCTTAGTCGCTTCTGAAACTACTGATAGCATTATTATTACAAATGCCGAAGGAAAAGCCATTTGGGCAAATCAAGCCTACACTAAACTTACAGGATTATCATTAGAAGAAATTATTGGCCAGCAACCTAATTTTCTTTCCTTTTGTCCAAAAATAAATGATTCTATTATTAGTCTTGAGAGTATCCATAAAGCAATAGAAAACAAAAAAGAAATTAAAGCTGTTTTTCAACATTACAACAAGCAAAATGAAAAATATTGGCTTGAATTAAATATTTCTCCAGTATTTGATAATGAAGGAAAATGTACTAGAATTATTGGTACCGGTAGAGATGTTACCATAGCAAAAGAAAAAGAAATTGAACTCAATAAAATTTTAGAAGTTACGAGTCAGCAAAACAATAAACTTTTAAATTTTACACATATTGTTTCACACAATATTCGTTCGCACACCAGTAATTTACAAATGGTTTTAAATGTAATTGAAAATACGGAAAACCCTACTGAAAAACTGACTTTTATCGATATGTTTAAAGAAGGAACTGAAAAACTATCCGAAACAATCGAAAATTTAAATGAGGTTATTACCATTCAAAAAAACATTTCTATCAAAAAAACAAACGTTTATTTGACCGCAGAATTAAAAAGAATAGCTGCTCATTTTAAAAACAAAATTACAATAACCCATACTATTCCAGATCATTTAAGCATTAATGTAATTCCTGCTTATTTAGAAAACATATTACAGAACATTATTTCCAATGTTATCAAATACCAATCACCAAATCGAAATCCGCAATTAGAAATAAGTTACGAAACTAAAGACGGTTTTCACATTGTTTCTTTCAAAGACAATGGACTGGGCATCAACTTAGAAAAAAACAAACACAAATTATTTGGCATGTACAAAACATTCCACGGAAACGAAGACGCTAAAGGCATTGGTTTGTTTATTGTTAAAAATCAGATTGAGGCTATGAGAGGAAAAATTGAAGTAGAAAGTGAAGAAGGATTAGGAAGTACTTTTAAAATCTATTTTAATGAAAAATAAAATGACATACATTATAGATGATGATAAATTATCTATAAAATTAATGAGTATGCTTATAGCAAAAAATAATTTTTGTGAAGAAATAACAGCATTCCATAATCCTCAAACAGCTCTAGACGAATTAAAAACCAATGCAAATGATGCTTTAAAATTACCCGATGTTATTTTGTTAGATTTGAATATGCCTGTGCTTGATGGCTGGCAATTTCTAGATGAATTCAACTTGATTTCATTTGCAAAAAAAATATTGGTTTTTATTGTTTCTTCTTCCATCGATCCTTCCGATTTAGAAATGGCAAAAAAATATCCAACCGTAAAAAACTATATTGTAAAGCCTTTGAGTTCTGAAAAACTAAAACTAACTTCATTTATAATTGAAAATGAAGTTTGTTAAAACCTTGAATAAAACTTTTATAAACCCAAAATCCAACTAAATAAAAAACAGATAATTATAGTAACTTTGTAAGACTATGAAAGTCTTAACAATTACTTTACTTTGTTTTTTACTTTATACTATAAGCTCGCCATTGCGGGCACAATCCATTAGTGTTGACGACACTAAAAATGCTACTACACTTGTAAACCTGCTAACAAACAACGGTTCCTGTATTCCAACCACAAACGAAACGGTTTCAGGAGATTTATTTACTCCCGGAAAAAACAGCTACGGTTCTTTTACTAATAATTCAGGGGCATTTCCTTTTCAATCAGGAATTGTTTTAAGTACCTGGAGCAGTACAGAATCAGTGGGGCCATTTGTTCGAAATTTAGGAGGAGGAAACAATTCTTGGGTAGGTGATTCCGATTTGAACCAAGCCTTAAACATGAACTCCATTAATGCAAGCACACTTGAATTTGACTTTACTCCTGCCACTAATTTTATCAGTTTCAATTATATTTTTGCTTCAAATGAATATCAAGACGATTATCCTTGTAAATATTCGGATGGTTTTGCCTTTTTAATTAAAGTAAAAGGTAGCACAACTGCATACCAGAACTTAGCAGTAATCCCAGGAACAACAACAGCTGTTTCGTCAATGAACATTCATCCTGCAATAAGTTTTACAGACGTCTATAATAACACCAGCACTTGTGTCGCTATAAACGAATCGTATTTTGGTCAATTCAATACAAGTCCAACCAATACAAGTCCAACCAATACAAGTCCTATAAACTATGCTGGACAAACCAAAGTTTTAACTGCTCAAACAAGTGTTGTACCAGGAACAACTTATCATATCAAATTAGTTATTGGCGATGATACGTTTAATTATTATGATTCGGCAATATTTCTTGAAGCAGCCAGTTTCAATTCATCCATTGATTTAGGAAGCGATAGATTATTAGCTACAAACAATGCTATTTGTTTTGGTGATGACTATATAATAGACACCAATTTACCTCCTACAAACACTTACAGGTGGTATAAAGATGGTGCATTGTTAGCTTCAGAAAACAATCCCTCATATACAGTAAAAAGTCCTGGAACTTACAAAGTAGAAGTAACACTAAACCCATCCAGTTGTATTGCAACAAATGAAGTAAAAGTAGAATATATTCCTGAAATTGTTTTAAATAACACTATCCTAACTCAATGTGATTTAGACAAAGACGGTAAAGCTATTTTTGATTTAACTCAAGCTGATGCTCAAATAAAAAACAACAATACAACTTTAAGTAACGTAACTTATTATGAAAATATAGGCGATGCCAAAACAAATAGCAATCCCATTCTTAATGCTAGTAATTATAGTAACAAATCGGCTAATCAAATACTAATTGCTAAAGTAAGCAATTCTTATAATTGTGTAAATTATGCTCAATTAACCTTAGCTCTTTCTAATGAAACAATTCCCAACCAAGCACCAATAATAGTTTGTGATGACGATAGTATAAAAGATGGTTTTTACCAATTTGACTTAAACAATGATGTTTCGCCGCAACTGCTAAACAGTTTACCAAATGGTCTAAGTGTCCAATATTACTTAACCCAAACAGATGCCATTACACAAACCAATGCTCTTCCTAATTTGTTTACCAATACAACTAAAAATCAGCAAATCATTTATGCAAGAGTCATTAATGGAGCTAGTTGTTACGATATTACTCCTATCACACTTGAAGTAAAAGTGTTTGAACCAATCAATTTTGCAGAAGAAACAATTCCATTGTGTAACAATAGTAGTTTGAGTTTAACAGTAGATGCTATTTATTCAAAATATCAATGGAATACAGGAGCAACTACTAATAGTATAATAATCAATACGGCAGGAAATTATTCCGTAACAGTAACTAATGTTGATAATTGTGAAGCTACTAAAACATTTCATATTATAAACTCAGAACCTGCAACAATAACGGGAACTAAAGTAAATGATTTTGCTGGAAATAAAAACTCCGTGACTATTGAATATATAGGGACTGGCAATTATGAGTTTTCGTTAGATGGAAATTATTACCAAGACAGTCCTGAATTTACTAATATTGCAGCAGGAAACTACGTGGCTCTAGCCCGTGATAAAAACGGCTGTGGTTTATCCAATCCGTTTTCGTTCATAATTTTAGATTATCCGCGTTTTTTTACACCAAATGGTGATGGATACAATGATACATGGACTATTAAAAATTTACATTTATTACCCCCAGCTACTATAACCATTTTTAATCGTTTCGGTAAATTAATAAAACAATTCAACTCCTCAAATCTGAATTGGAACGGAACTCTTAATGGATATTTACTCCCCGCTGATGATTATTGGTTTAATCTAATTTTTGAAGATGGCAAAAATATAAAAGGTCATTTTTCATTAAAAAGATAGTTAATAGCTAATAATTAATATATTTATGAAATGAGAAAGTTATTTTTACTATGCTGCCTTATTATGATGGGGTTAAACTGTTTTGCACAGTTTAGCAAAACACACTATATACCACCATTAACAAGTCAAAACGAAAATATAGCCGCTGAAGATCATTACTTGTATATTTCTACTCCTAGCACTAAAAATGTAAGCATCAGAATTATCCCTATTGGCAGCCAAATTATTACTGCTACAATTAACAATAGCAATCCTTATATTTATAAAATAGGAGTTGGTGACAATACTCAATTACTAACTCCAAAAACTGCTTTAGGAATTATACAAAACAAAGGCTATATAATTGAGGCCGATGATTTAATATATTGTAGTGTTAGAATTAATGCTTCTCTAAATCAAAATGGGGGATACAATCACGCTGGCGGATTGGTATCTAAAGGAAATAGTGCACTTGGAAAGATATTTAGACTTGGAGCTATGAGCAATCCTTTGTATGATCCTACCTTACTAAATTTTGCCTCTATACTTGCTACTGAGAACAATACTAAAGTTACCATATCTAACATTCCTAGTGGAACTGTATTAGCAGACGGAACTATTATAAACGGACCTATTATTGTTACTTTAAATAAAAATGAGAGTTACATTCTGGCACTTGAAAACATTCAAAATACCCCTAATAATAGTGCTAATTTAATTGGAGCTTTAGTCGAATCTGACAAAGCTATTGTGGTCAATGCAGGATCCTTTGGTGGAAGCAATAGCACCGAACTTAATAACAATGGCAAACCTAATGGACGTGACATTGGTTTTGACCAAATAGTCCCTTTTGAAAAAACAGGAAAAGAATACATTTTTGTAAAAGGTAAAGGTACTGACGAAATGGAAAGTGTTTTATTAGTAGCTCACTTACCACAAACAGAAGTCTATTTAAATGGCAGCACAACTCCTAATTATGTCTTACAACCAGGAAAATACGCCTTAATTAATGGAGTTCAATACATTAATAATAATTTATATATTAGAACAACTGAAAATGTATTTGCTTATCAAAGCATTGGTGGCGATGACAAACCTGCCAATCAAAATATGTTTTTTGTACCTCCTTTAAATTGTGCTACTCCTAATATTGTAGACAATATACCTCAAATTCAATCCATCGGAAGTACAATTTATACTGGAGGCTTGAACATTATCACCGAAAAAGGGGCGTCTGTATCAATTAATAATTCTCTAATCAACTCAACTCCTGTAGAGATTACAGGAAATCCTAATTATGTACGTTATGCTGTGAATGACCTAATTGGTAATATTAGTATAAAATCAACCAGACAAGTATATGTGTCTTATTTTGGTACAAATGATGCAGCAACTTATGGCGGATATTATTCAGGATTCGATACCAAACCCGAAATCACTTCTGACAAAATTAATGTAGGAACTTCTTCTTGTATCCCTAATCTAGTTTTAAAAGTAAGTTCCGTTTTAAATTACGATACCTTTCAATGGTATTTTAATAATTATCCTATTCCTAATGCAAATCTGAGTTCATATACTCCTACTCAACCCGGTTATTATCAGGTTAAAGGAAGTATTTCTGGCTGTGGCACTACTATTTTTTCCGATATAATCCCTGTAAGCAACTGTCCTACTGATATGGACAATGATACAGTAAATGATAATATTGACCTTGATAATGATAATGATGGGATTACTAATTGTACAGAATCTTTTGGGAACCAAAACATCAACATTTCAAATATAAATTCTGGAACACTAAATATTGGAAACTATTCTAATTCATTTACAGGAATTCTAAACACATCAGCATCAGCTAGCAGCAATCCTTTTGTAGGAAATTCAGATGGTAGTTTTATTTCTGAAATTCCTGCTGGGAAAGAAAACTTTACTAAATACTCATTAACTTTTACTAAACCCATAAGTATTGGTATAGAATACATAAACATAGCTAATCCTACTGATTTATTAAACTCAACTGCTCAATACACATTAACAACAGATGTAGATAAAACCATTACTGTTTTAAATCCAAATAACGAGTTACTTATTGACACTAATTATGACGGAATTTACGAAAGTGGCGTAACTGAATACTCTTCTTTTGAAATCAGATTCCAAATAAACGGCATTACACCATTAAATCCAGGCACAACAAATTTTAAGTTTTTAACGCATTTAACCAATTCGATTAGTTTCACACATACAAATCTTTCGGATACAGAAATAAATAAGAGTACCCTGAAATTCTTTGCTGTTTGTGTACCAAAAGATTCAGATGGTGATGGAGTTGAAGATCAAATGGATTTGGATAGTGACAATGATGGTATTCCTGATTTAACAGAAAGTCAAAACGACAACTTTAACTTAAATACAACAGATGCAAACCGTAATGGTTTATATGATATTTTCGAAACAAATTTAGCGCCTAGAGATACTGATAATGATAGTATTCCAGATTATTTGGATTGGGACAGTGATAATGACGGTATTTATGATAGTGTAGAAACAGGAAGCAATAATACCGATACTGATAATGATGGTATTAAAAACTTTAGAGATTTGGACAGTGATGGAGATTTATGCGATGACGTTGTTGAAGCCGGATTTACAAGTTCCAATGGAAATCATATTCTAGGCACACTTTTTCCTCCAGTAGTTGATAATAACGGAGTGGTAACCAGCCGTACCAATGGATATACAACTCCTAATTCTAATTATAGCATTTCTGGATTAATTACAATAACGAATCAGCCAAATAATATTTCAACATGTTTCAATCAAAATGCAACTATTTCTATTACTACAAATGCAGAAAGCTTGCAATGGCAAGTTTCTACTGATGGAATAAATTGGGCTAACTTAACAAACAACAGTACTTATAACGGGGTAAATTCAAACATTTTAAATATCACATCTGTAAATCAAACAATGAATGGTTACCAATACCGTGTCTTTCTAAACAAAACAGGGAATTCCTGTGGTTTACTTTCAAACGAAGTTGTATTAACTGTTTTAGATTTACCTGTTGTAAATAACATTTCTATTAAACAATGTGATGATGACTTAGATGCCAAAAGTCCTTTTAACATTACGGTTAAAAACAATGAAATTTCAAGTAATTACGAAAGCGAAACTTTCAGTTATTTTACTACAGCAACATCCGCAAATACAAATGATACTTCTAAAAAAATTGCAAATCCATTAGCCTACATTGCAAATAATGGAACTACTGTTTGGTCAAGAGTTGAAAATGCCAATGCATGTTTCTCTGTTGCAAAAATAGATTTAGTAGTTTCAGCTACGCAAATTCCGTCTTCTTTCAACGTATTATTTGAAAATTGTGATGACTATATCGATGCCTCTAATGATGATTATGACGGCATTTCCGAGTTTGATTTCAGCAGTGCCCAAAATAGTATTTTAGATATATTGCCTTTACCAAAGGACAATTATTCTATCAAATATTATGAAAATGAGGCTGATGCATTATCAGAAACAAATGAAATTACGAATACTACAACCTATAGAAATACACTCTCACCTAATGAACAAAAAATCTGGGTTAGGGTTGATAATGACTTGGATAACAGCTGTTTTGGAGTAGGTTCGCATATTACTCTTAAAGTTAATCCGAAGCCAAATATCGATATAAATGCGAATCATTCTGCCGATGTGTATATATGCAATAATCTGCCTAACTATTATGTAACTCTAGATGCCGGAATTCTTGATGGAAGTCCTGCAAGCAATTATAGCTTTGTTTGGTCAAAAGACAATCAAATCCTAAACAGCCAAACCAATCCTACTTTATCCGTCAATAAAGCCGGTATTTATACAGTAGAAGTAATTTCTCAAAAAGGATGTAGCCGAACCAGAACAATCACTGTTACTGCTTCCGAAATTGCCCGAATAAACAATGTTGAAGTAAGTGAATTAAGTGACAACAACACACTATTAGTTCTGGTTGAAGGCGTTGGAAATTACGAATACAGCTTAGATGATAAAAATGGATTTTATCAAGATGCTGCTCTTTTTGAAAATGTACCTGCAGGCATACATGAAGTTTTTATAAAAGATAAAAACGGTTGTGGTATTAGCAATCAATCTGTTGCTATTTTAGGCGCTCCAAAGTATTTTACCCCAAATAATGATGGATATAATGACTATTGGAATATTAAAGGAATAAATACTGAATTTAATTCTAAAACAGTCATTCATATCTTTGATCGTTTTGGAAAATTAATTAAAGACATCAATCCACAAAGTCAAGGTTGGGATGGAACTTTTAATGGGAAACAATTACCGGCCGATGATTACTGGTATACTGCCGAACTAGAAAATGGCAAAGAAATCAAAGGTCATTTTAGTTTAAAAAGATAAACTCCAAAAAAAATCTAATTTCATAAATTCCAAACTCAAAATACCTAAAATAAAAATCCCAAACTCCATCTACTGGAATTTGGGATTTTTTATTAGAATTTAAAATCTATTAGATTTTATATCTTTTTCTATCAGTTTCAGACAAATAAATCTTTCTTAAACGTAAAGATTTAGGTGTAACTTCAACATACTCATCTTTTTGAATGTACTCTAAAGCCTCTTCTAATGAAAATTTGATTGCAGGAATAATTCTTGCTTTATCATCAGCTCCAGATGAACGAACGTTAGATAACTTTTTAGTTTTAGTTACATTCACAGTCATATCATCACTACGTGTATTTTCACCAATAACCTGACCTTCGTAAATATCTTCGTTGGGATCAACAAAGAATTTACCTCTGTCTTGTAATTTATCAATAGAATAAGGAATTGCTTTACCATTTTCCATAGAAATCAATGAACCATTGTTACGTCCAGGAATTTCTCCTTTGTAAGGCTCATATCCAATGAAACGGTGTGACATAATAGCCTCACCAGCAGTTGCAGTAAGCAATTGATTTCTCAGTCCGATAATTCCACGAGATGGAATATTGAACTTCACAATCATACGCTCTCCTTTACCTTCCATAGAAAGCATTTCTCCTTTACGGATAGAAACAAATTCTACAGCTCTACCAGAAAGATTTTCAGGTAAGTCAATAGTTAATTCCTCAATTGGCTCACATTTTACGCCATCAATTTCTTTGATGATTACCTGTGGCTGACCAATTTGCAATTCATAACCTTCCCTTCTCATTGTTTCAATAAGAACAGACAAGTGCAATACACCACGACCAAATACCATGAATTTATCGGCAGAATCAGTTTCAGCAACTCTCATCGCTAAGTTTTTCTCTAATTCTTTAGTTAATCTTTCACGAATATGTCTTGATGTTACAAATTTACCTTCTTTACCAAAGAAAGGTGAATCGTTAATTGTAAACAACATACTCATTGTAGGCTCATCGATAGCAATTGTTTGTAAAGCTTCCGGATTTTCATAATCAGCAATAGTATCACCGATTTCAAAACCTTCAACACCTACAACTGCACAAATATCACCAGCTATAACTTCTTCTACTTTTTTACGTCCAAGACCTTCAAAAGTATGTAATTCTTTAATTCTAGATTTAATGATTTTTCCGTCTCTTTTTACCAAAGAAATAGGCATTCCTTCTTTTAAAACACCTCTTTCTAAACGACCAATCGCTATACGACCAGTAAATGAAGAGAAATCCAAAGAGGTAATCAACATTTGTGGAGTTCCTTCAGAAACTTTAGGAGCTGGCACATTAGCAATTACCATATCTAATAAAGGCTCAATGTTCTCTGTTTGATTTTTCCAATCATCAGACATCCAGTTGTTTTTAGCAGAACCGTAAACTGTTGGAAAATCCAATTGTTCTTCAGTTGCTCCTAATTCAAACATCAGGTCGAAAACTTTTTCGTGAACTTCTTCCGGAGTACAGTTTTCCTTATCTACTTTATTGATAACCACGCAAGGTTTCAATCCTAAATCAATCGCTTTTTGTAATACAAAACGTGTTTGTGGCATCGGTCCTTCAAAAGCATCAACAAGCAAACATACACCATCGGCCATGTTTAATACACGTTCTACTTCACCTCCAAAATCCGCGTGACCAGGAGTATCAATAATATTGATTTTTGTTCCTTTGTAAGAAACAGATACGTTTTTAGAAGTAATGGTAATACCTCTTTCTCGCTCTAAGTCGTTATTATCAAGGATCAAATCTCCAGTATTTTCGTTGTCACGAAATAACTGACAATGATACATAATTTTATCAACCAAAGTGGTTTTACCGTGATCGACGTGGGCAATAATTGCAATGTTTCTAATAGCTTCCATCTGTGATTTTTAATGGCTGCAAAGGTACACTTTATTTTGATATAAAAAACAATTCTTAAACACTTTACAATTAATAAACGTTTAACACATATCCCAATTATTATCCAATAAAAAATTACTTTATCAAGATATTTTGCTATTAACAATTATTAATTATATTTGGTTAATGAAAAGCAAAACCAATCAAATAACAATAATATACCTACTTATTGCCGTTATTTTGGCGACTTTTCTTTATAAATTAACTCCGTTATTTTTAAGTACAGAAAATTACCTCATTTTCAATTTAACAAAAGACATTATTCTTGTTTTTTTAACTGGATTCGCTTTTAGGTATATTCTATCCAGAAATGAATCTAAAAACAAAGTTGTTTTCGAAACATTAGAAAATACTAATAATGAAATCAAAGAATCTAATGAAAGATATGACATTGTAGCCAAAGCAACAAGTGATACTATCTGGGATTGGAAAATTCAAGAAGACAAACTCAAATGGAGTAAGGGTATAAAAGCAATTTTTGGTTATGATGAAGATCAAGTAGGTGAAAGTTCTAGCTGGTGGTTTGGCAACATTCATCCTGAAGACAGTATTAAAATGTCTATAAAACTATATTCGTTTATTGAACAAAAAACTGAAAAATGGCAGGATGAATACCGTTTTAAATGTGCTGATGGAAGTTATAAATATGTACTCGACAGGGGGTTTCTTTTAAAAGACGAAAACGGGAAAGCCATTAGAATGATTGGAGCGCTTCAAGACATTACTAAACAAAAAGAAGAAGAATTACGTCTAAAATTATTGGAAACAGTAATTTTGCAGACCAAAGAATCCATCGTTATTACAGAAGCTAATTTCAACAAAAATTCACTTCCTAAAGTTATTTATGTAAACCCAGCTTTTACTAGTATGACAGGGTACTCATCTGAAGAAATAATTAACAAATCACTTAATATACTAAGAGGTCGAAATACAGAAATAACTGTTTTAAAAAGAATCTCCCAAATAATTCAAAACAAAGAAGAAGGTTTACTCGAAATTAAGTGCTATAAAAAAGATAAAACTGAATTTTGGTTGCGATTTACCATGATACCTATTTACAATGCCGAAAACGAATTATCGCATTGGGTTTCTATTCAAAGAGATGTTACTGCTGAAAAGAATCAGGAAAGAGAAAAAGAACAGCTCATTAAAGAACTAACCCAAAACAACAAAGATTTAAAACAATTCTCTTACATTACCTCTCACAATTTAAGAGCACCAATGTCTAATTTAACTGGACTTTTAAATCTAATTGAAGACATTACTATAAAAGACCCTGAATTAAATGAAATTATCAATGGTTTTAGCAAATCAACTCATTTATTAAATGAAACCATAGAAGACTTAACAAAAGTCATGATAATTAAAGATAACACTTCTATCCAGAAAGAAAATATTGCCTTAAAAGAAGTATTCGAAAATGTTTTTTCCCAATTAACCAATCAAATAGAACAATATAAACCTATTTTAAAATTAGATATTGAGGCAGTTAATGTTTTAAGCACAAACAAAGCTTACATGGAAAGTATTTTATTGAATCTTCTAACAAACTCTTTAAAATACAGTGCTAAAGACAGAATTTTACGAATTACAATAACCGCTAAACAAATTGGAAACACCGTACAACTTAACTTTAAAGATAACGGTATAGGGATTGACCTTGAAAAAAATAGAGATAAAATTTTTGGTCTATACCAAAGATTTCATGATTACCCTGACAGTAAAGGCTTAGGACTGTATCTAGTAAAATCACAAGTAGAAGCGATGAAAGGCAGCATAGATATTGAAAGCCAAGTAAACAAAGGAACTACAATTACATTAACATTCAAAAACAAATAAACATGTTAGATTTAATTCTATGTGTCGATGATGACCCTATAACACTTATGTTATGCAAAAAAGTAATCGTAAAAGCTTCTTTTTCAAATACAATAATTACCGCCAAAAATGGAGAAGAAGCTCTAAAATACTTTGATTCTATCATAAGCAACGAAGAAGAAGAAAAACAACTCCCTCAATTAATATTCTTAGATTTAAACATGCCTGTAATGGATGGCTGGGATTTTCTTGACAACTTCAACACCGATAAATATTCTGAGGTAAATTCGACAAAAATCGTAGTTTTATCTTCAACTATAGATCCCGAAGATCTTGAAAAATCAAAAAAATACCCTATGGTTATTGATTTCCTTTCAAAACCAATAACAACAAATATGATTAGCTATTTACAAACTAAACTATAATTATTAACTAATAAATACCTGTGATAAGACATAAATATTATTACACAGACACAGCTGATTCCAAAAATACACTTTACAAACAATTTTAAAACAATAAAATTCTACACCAATTTTTATTTTACACCCGTTTTAAACAAAAAACAATATAAATTAGAGCAAATTTCTTTAATCCTAACAAAGGTTATCAAAATTAAAACTGCAACAATCTAACAATAATTGTAATCTTAAATAAAGAATAAACGAGTAAAATATTCAATAATAATCTTTACAAAAATAGTATAAAACAAAAAACCCTGTTCGTTTA
>NZ_JBZEEN010000016.1:0-39039 GCF_058309975.1 Flavobacterium sp. ST-158
GTGAGTTAAAATAAAAGCTTCTAATGTTTACACAGGGATTATCAAGGCTCTATTCTGGCTATTACTGATGCCACGGGTGCAGTTGTAGAAAAACGCCTTTTTGATGCCTGGGGAGCTATTATTAGCGTGCAAGACGGAGCAGGTAATATTTTAAACGGTCTTACTATTTTGGATAGAGGCTATACAGGACACGAGCATTTGCAAAGCGTAGGACTCATACACATGAACGGGCGTTTATATGTTGCTAAGTTGTGCATCTTTTTTTACAACCTGATAATTATGTGCAAGACCCTTTTCTATATCTTTCTGTGCTGTAGAATCTTCTCAGGTACAAGATTGTTCTTGGATGTATTAAATACTCTTTTGATTTTAAGTAAAATACTTTCGTCTTTTTTCTTTCTTCTCTTTTTGTAATTCTTTTACAGTTCTTAATAAAAACTAAATAATTGATTTGTTTTTTGTTAAAATAATACAATACAACCCTGTTTAGGATACATTTTGCCCCTTGTAGATGTGTTTGAATTCATAATTTAGTATTAGTTAATTTGGAGTTATTAATAAAAAAACAAATAATAAATTTATCATTATGTAAATAATACAGGTTTTAAATTAAAATCTTTTAAAATTTGGATTTGTAATGGTCTTTGTTTGTTTTTATTTGGCTTCTCAAAACAACAACTGTAATATAAATGTTTTATATCACTTAAGGTAAAAGGGAGTAAGCATTTTTACAAAAATCGTTTTTTAAAAAATATAAATTGAATTAGACTATCTGGAAAAAAGGATAATGTAATGTGTCAATAATTAATCAATAAAGCCTAAAAAGTTTGCCTATGAAATAAAAGAAAAAAATAAATTAACTACACAATCTTAACTCTATAAAAAAATAAGGTGTTGTAATAATGCCAATAGGTTTAAGGTGTGTTAAACTAAAAAACCAACTAATACTAATTAATTATTAAAATTATGAAAAAACTACTCAAAGAAAGTAGCTGTAGTCATCAGGTTTTAAAATTTGACTTAAAGACGAAGCTTAATGCCGTATTTCTTTTTATTAGCATTTTTATCTTACAACCAAAAAATCTTTATTCAGCAACATTAGATATAGGATCTAATACTTCTCAAAATAATATACAGCAGCAGTTTACGGTAAAAGGAACTGTGGTAGATAGTAATGGGCAACCTTTACCGGGTGCCAGTATAGTAGAAAAGGGTACAAATAACGGTACTCAAACAGATTTTGATGGTAAATTTACATTAAAAGTTTCCGGCAAAAATGCTGTTCTGGTTGTTACTTTTATTGGTTTTACTACTCAGGAAGTAGCCGTGAATGGTCAGGCTACAGTTAGTATTAAATTAAATGATAATATTTCCTCCTTAGATGAGGTAGTAGTGGTAGGTTATAATTCAATGCAAAAAAAGAATTTGGCCTCATCTGTATCTGTGGTTAATGCAAAAGATTTGAAAAACTTATCTACAATTGATATGGCTCAGGCTTTGCAAGGAAAAATGCCTGGAGTTCAAGTAACAAATACTAATGGAGATCCAGGAACTGGTGCTAAAATTATTATCAGAGGAGCTGGTTCATTCTCTAGTACAGAACCCTTATTTGTAATTGATGGTATTGTAGGTGGCGATTTTAAAGCAGTTTCTACTCAAGATATTCAAAGCGTGACAGTGTTAAAAGATGCATCAACTGCAGCTATATATGGTTCAGCTGCTGCAAATGGAGTAGTGATTATTACTACCAAAAATGGTGAAAAGGGGAAAATAAAGATCAGTTATGATGGGTCTTACGGAATCGCTACAATAGGTAAAAGAATGAGTATGTTAAATGCAGCTCAGTATATTGATTTAGTCACTGATATTCAAGGGGATAGTGGTATTACGCCTTATCTTAGTTCTGCTGATGCAAAGATTGATAGAACGGATTGGCAGTCTGCTGTATTTAGAAGCGCTCCTGTTGCAGAACATAATATCCGTTTATCTGGTGGTAGTGAATCAGTTACTTATTCTTTTTCTACAGGATTGATTGATCAAGAATCAACCATTATTGATTCTAAATTTACACGAATCCATTTTGGAACAAAATTAACCGAGAATTTATTTAATAATAGATTAAAATTAGGGCAAAGTATTCGGATGAAATATGATGTTACAAAAGGATCTACAGCAAGTTTTTATGATGCCCTTTATATGCCACCCTATTTGTCAATATATGATTCTAACGTGTTGGGAGGTTATTCAAGAGCTGATAAGGTTAGAGATCTTAATGATGCTAATAATCCTTTTGCATCGGTATATCTTTCACCGAAAACAGATCGAAGTTTACATACGGAATTGGATTTAAATGCCGAATTTTTAATAACAGATGGATTTAAATTTAAATCTCAGGCTCGTTTAACGGCAGATAGTTCTCATGGTCAAACTTTTAATTATCCTTTGCAAGCAGGAAATTTCACCAGATCTGCTGCTAATATGAGTGAGAACTATAGTTATGCATATCATATATATATGGATAATTTCTTTTCGTATGACAAAATTTTTGGTATGCATAATATTAGTTTTATGGTAGGTAATCACTATAATCCTAGTGGGAATTATGGATATGTATCTCTTGCTGGTTCTGATTTTTCTAGTGATGCAATTCAAAATATTGGACTTGCAGATCCTGACAATAAATCAATTACAGGTGTATCTGTAAATGGTGGAAAATCAAGATTATCATATTATAGTAGGTTTGGATATACTCTTAATGATAAATATATAATTAATGCATCATTCCGTAGGGATGGTTCTAGTGTATTTGGAGAGAATAATAAATGGGGTAATTTCTATGGAATTGGAGGTGCATGGGACATCTCTAAAGAAAATTTCATGAGTTCTGTATCAGCAATTGATAACTTGAAATTGCGTGTTAGTTATGGAAAAACCGGTAATGACCTTATTCCAATGTTCTTGACCAATTCAACCGTTTGGAAAGGAGATAGCAATAATCTGATTTATTCGCTGGGTGACACTGATGGTACTTATGTAAATGGTGCAACAATTAACAGTATCGCCAACCCTAATCTGAAGTGGGAAGAATCCAATCAAACAGATATTGGTTTTGATCTAGGTTTGTTTAAAAAAGCAACCATAGTTTTTGATTATTTCAATCGAGATAATAAAGATTTGTTAATTCAAACTACGCTGCCAACAAGTACAGGTATTGGTAATCCTGGACAAACTCCCTCTACTGTTGTAAACGGGGCCAGTATGAAAAGTAAAGGCTTTGAGCTAGGAATTACATATAATGGCAAGCTAAATAATTTTATTTGGGATGTAAATATGAATGCAACATATAATACAAATGAAGTATATGCTGTAGGAACGGTGGGTGATATTCCAATCACATTTGGTAATACTCGTACAGAAATAGGACATCCATTAGCATCTTTCTACGGATATAAAGTTGATCATGTTGCGATAGATCAGGCCGATATTGATAAATTAAATGAGATTGCCGTATCTAATGGCTTTACAGAATATCAAAGTGGATTGTTACCTGGTGACAGAATATGGAAAGATACCAATGGTGATGGTCATGCTGACGATAAAGATCGTACCTTTATTGGAAACCCATCTCCAAAATGGCAATACGGATTAACATTTAATGGTGAATACAAAGGATTTGATTTTCAAGTAATGTTGCAAGGTTTAGCAGGTGTAGATGTTGCAAATATGAATCATGGAACATTTGAAGGTATGGCAAGACCATTTAATAGTTTTACCACTGTGTTAAATCGTTGGAAAAATCCAGGCGATATAAGTACATTGCCTGCAGCTGGTCAAAATCCAGGGACTAATTTATCTTTCTCAGATTGGTATGTAGAGAAAGGAGATTATATGCGTATTAAAAATATTTCTGTTGGATATACTTTACCTTCTTCAATTTTAAAAGGAGGAAAATTAAGAATTTATTTAGCGGCTCAAAATATTTTTACTTTTACTAAATATACAGGTTATGATCCTGAGGTTAGCGCCTCAGATACTTCTGAAAAAGGGTATGTTTTCTCACGAGGAATTGATAATATGCAACATCCAAACCCTAAAATTTATCGATTAGGGTTGCAATTTAACTTTTAATTAATTGACTATGAAAATCAAGATATTAGTTTTGTTCACAACAATCTTTACATTGTCATCATGTAGTGAAGATGTACTGAAAGTGAAAAACGAGAGCAGTTATGATGGTGAAACTTATTTCACTAATGCAAAAACTTTAACAGAAGCTTCAACAGCTATGTATGGACCGTTGTTGTTTCAAGGTATGTATGAACGTGAAGCGTATTTCGTGTTCGACTTACTTGGAAACGATGCTGATAAAAACACCCCTTTAGCTGGTGGTCTTCTTACATTCCAAAATTATACGTTTAATGCTACTACTGATGAAGTAAGATTGTTTTTTAACTCTTGTTATAAAATGGTTTTTCGTGCCAATTTTACTATTGATGCAGTAAGTAAATGGGAGCCGATTGAAAGTTCAGATGTTGAATTGAAAAAACGAATTATAGGTGAAGCTGAATTTTTGAAATCTTTAGCTAATTTTTGGTTGGTAACTTGTTTTGGTGATGTTCCGTTAAAGAAAACATTAGCAGATCATTATACCTATAATCAAGGAAGAACTCCAAAAGCAGAGATTTGGGCTGATATTGAAATGAATCTAACTGATGCAATCTCGAGATTACCTTTAGCACAGGATTATAGCGCGTCTGATTATGGGCGTGCTTCAAAAGGTGCTGCTGTAGCTCTTTTAGGTAAAGCATATCTATTTCAAAAGAAGTATTCAGATGCACAAAATCAATTTTTGTCTTTAACAAAAGCTCCGTATCAATATGGTTTGGCTAATTCATTAGATGATATTTTTATCCGTGATACTAAAACTAACGAAACCATATTTGCGGTTATGCACGGTACTTGGCAAGGTTGGGGTGTAGGAAATGCTTATGCTATGTTTGGAGGTCAAGAACAATGGGGAGGAGTAACAACTCATACAGGAAGAGCACAAGAATACGGGTTTAATGATTGGTGGAACGTTTTGGTTTCAAAATCATTAGTTGATGCATATAAGTATAAGGATGAAAGTAATAATGATTATCTTGATCCTCGTGCCAAATTGACTTATTATTCGAATGCTTCACAAGGCGGTGATGATACATATTATGATCAAACTACTAGTGGATCACAATCCTATCCAGCGAAAATTACTGATGGGAAAATTTCGTGGAGAAAATACGAATTATATGAAATTCAACAAAGTTCTGGTAATCCTGATAGTGGTATTAATAGCCAAATTATCCGCTATGCTGATGTACTCTTAATGTTAGCCGAATGCTATATTGAGAACAATATGACAAGTGATGCTCTCCCTCTTATTAATAGCGTTCGTAATCGCTCAGGTGCTTTTCAGTACACTACTCTTGGCAATCAAAGTCAAGCTCGAATAATTTTAAGACATGAGCGACAAATTGAACTTGCGGGTGAACAAATAAGATATTTTGATCTAGTTCGTTGGGGGATTTTGAAAGAAACTATTAATGCAGAAAAGCAAGCAGCTTATGGAATTCAACCAGTTCAAGACAAACATGCTCTATTGCCTATTCCTCAAATTGAGAGAGATGCTAATCCAGTTCTAAATGAGCAAGTTTTGAATAACTGGAATTAATACTTTGACTCATCCTGCAATAGCTTGACAGATTAATGAAAATTTCCCAATTGCATGCATTATGTAATTGGGATTCTCATTCTCAGATGTGGTAGTGTTTTATAGTTAGTGATAGGATGTTTTGTGTTATTAATATTTTGGAATAGAGTAAGTAAATGCAAAAAGTAATTTTAAGATGAGCAGTAATGCTCATCTTTTTTGTTTTAATATTGTCTTAAAAGAATTAAAAATGAGTAAAGATACCACCTCGTGTTCCAGAGTTAGTGATGATATAAATTGTCCAAGATGTAAAGAAAAAAAGCTTATTAAAAATGGGAGAACGAAAAACAATAAACAGCAGTACTATTGTAAAATTTGCTATTACCGTTTTATAGATACTTATACCTATCAAGCTTATAAGTCAGATATTAATCAAAAAATTATTGAACTAACTAAAGAAGGTTTAGGAATTAGAAGTACAGCCAGAATATTGAAAATTTCTGCTACAACAGTATTAAAAAGAATTGTTTCAATTGCAAATAATATTATTCAGCCAATAATCCCTAAAAGAAAAACCTATGAAGTGGATGAGATGTGTACTTTTGTTGGATACAAGCGTAATCTTATCTGGCTGGTTTATGCACTGGAAAAGAATTCTAAAAGGGTAGTTAGTTTTAATGTAGGTAGACGTACCAATAAAACATTGAGTTGTGTATTAGATACTTTGAAATTTGCAGAAGCTAAAAAGATATGTACTGACAAATTAAAAAATTACAGATACCTCATTGAGGAAAAATTACATTCTGTAAAACGTTTTGGCACCAATCATATAGAAAGGAAAAATCTAACTTTGAGAACTCATCTTAAAAGATTGCATCGAAAAACGATTTGTTTTAGCAAAAGTTTGGCGGTACTTATTTCGGTTTTAAAGATCTATTTTTGGATTTGAGATTTAAATTATTCGTAAAATTATACAAGTGTAAACTTATAAAACTACATTTTTCTTGGTTGCTTTGTTTTAAAAACCTGAACGTAAAAATAATATGTTTACTGAATTGACCGCAAAATATTTTAAAATTAGTAGGATTTGATTTTATGGATCATTTTTTCCAGAGTTGCAATGGCTATTTCTTTGTCCTTTGCCTCAGCACTATAAGACTTAGAACGGACAGAATGATAGGATAGTTCCGTTTTGTAAGGAGTGGAAAGATACGGGACAATGGTTTTAAAAACAGTACTCATGGATTTTGCACTGATGATTCGTGATTCGTCTCCTGCTCGTAAGATTAAAGCAAGTTGATCTGCGGAAAGTACGCAGCTAATTTTATGATCAGTATACTTTACTTTTAGATTGTTGGTGTTTTTTTCTAGTTCTATTGGCGGTATCAGAGATTTTTCAATTCTTTTTTCAAGATAATTAATTTCCTGTTCAAACCAATTAGCGATTACTTTTTTGAGACTTTTATTTTTAAGGTTAAAACGAAAATTTTTGTTGGTGTATAACTGGTTAAATTCTTTGAAGAAGAACCAAAGCTTATCTAATCGGTCGGCATCATTTTGGAAGAGTTCTATTTTTTTTATTATGGAACCCTTAAAATAATTCATGTATTTAAGGTTATTAAAATTCAGATAAATAAGTAGTTCATCTATAGCAGAAAAGCTGTTGGTCTTTTTGGGATTTTCGCAAAACAATTGCAATTCCTGAATTAGTTTTTTCCTATAGAATATCGCTCTGTAAGTTAATGAGGTATTGTATTTTGAAAAATCATAGATGTCAAAAATAATTGCTGTTATATTCTTATTCGCAACTTCTTTTTCAAGTAGAGGTTTTAATTGGCTGAATTTCTGTTTAAGTTCTTTTTTGGTAACTATGAGGTATGAAATCGGAATTCTTTCATCAATATTGAGATAATTAGTAAAGCGGCTTTCAATAAAGGCTAATAATTCATCCAGACAACGAATTAAAGTATCCATTATTTTTGATAAATGTTCACTTTTGAAAACCGTCTTATTTTGATTGCAGATGACCATATCCTGAAGTGCTATGAGTGAGCTATGGTATTTTTGTACCAAGGCTTTAATTTCACTTTCTTTACGAAAAAGAAATATTTGTTTGTTGAGTTGAATCTGTATACAGAGAATTTCCTTTAGAATTTTTTCTGTAATTATTTCTAGTTCTTCGGAGGTAATATGGCACAGATAATCTTTTCCTGGATTCAGTGTGATTGAAATCAACGAATCTAACCATTCCAAAGGATATGTTTCAGCTGTTTCCATTAGCATTACTTGTGGTAATTGGTTATTATATCTGGTGAACAGTTAGGCAATTACAGGGGATTTGTAAGTGTTGCCTAAGTCATTATAGTTTTACACGGTCTATTTTTTTTTTGCTGAGTTATGGAGCATTTATTTATCGCTTATAAAATTCAAAATAAAAATTGAAAGTATTTTCATCTTATTCTTTATTATTCCCAAATTGACAAGTCATATTCCCGTTATGACATCAAAAATTTGCAATAAGACAATAAAAAATCCAAATTTGACAACAATAGTATTTTATATTGTTTCTATTTTTGTAAGAATAATTGATAAATCATAAAAGATGATTGCAGCTCATGACTTTTATGAGAATGAACATGCACAATTTTGGATAGCAGACTCTATTCTCTATTTTAAATACAAAGAAAATACAACAATTGATTTAAAGGTAGCACAGCGGGTAGTTGCTGACAGGATTCATTTTCAAAATGAAATATCATTTCCGGTATTATGTGATGTGCGGGGAGTGGTTGGCACCAAGAAGGCAGGAAGGGATTACCTAGCGCATAGAGGTTCTGTTTTAACAAAGGCGGTAGCTCTTTTAGTTCATGAAAATGTTTTACACATGATCAGTAGTTTTTATCTCCAGATAAGCAAACCGAGTGTCCCGACAAAAATATTTACTAAAGAAGAAGAGGCTATACTATATTTAAAATCATTTATTTGATTCTGAGTAGGAAGAGACTCTTTACTAAAGAAAATAGTTCTACTGAAATGAAATTTAGTAGAACTATTTTTATCTTAGATTTCAGGACAATTGCTATTCCGATTTAGGAACAGCTGATTACTTTAAAGGATGAGAATTAGTTTTCAGTTCTAATTATGAAGGAGCAAAGAAAGATGATTATCTCAATTTATGCTCATTCTGTAAGGTGTTAAGTAATTCTAAAACATAATTATCTCTGGCTTGGATATAAGCTACTTTAGGTATGATACTAGCACCGAGTTTTCTTTTTTCAAAAGTAGCAGAAAGACCAAAATCAATATTCGAAATTCCGAGTTGATTGGCTCTCTTGATGGTTTGGAACAACAATTGTCTGTAGAGATGGTATTCTTTGGCCCAATTATAATCCATTCCAATTAATTCGGGTACATAGACATTTGGAGTATTTTTGTAACAAAACATAATGCCTACAAAAGATAGTTCTTGCTGTGCTTTCAAAGATAGCACAATGAATTCCCAGTTTTTGCAGTTATTCATGTTCTCGAAAATTTCGATTGTATAAGGAAAGGTATTGATGGCCAAATTATGGGCTTGCACATTTTTATAAAGAAGGTGTGCTCTTTTCATTTCCTCATCTGAAAGTTGTTGTTTGATGGCTATATGATAATGGTTTTCATAGGCCAGTATTTCCTTTTTGAAATGTTTTTTGGAACGACTGCTCAGGCTGTCTGCAAATTCTTCATAGGTGGACCACGGCTCATTTTGTAAAATGCAGGAGTCAGGCATATTGATTTTAAAATAGCCTTGGTTTTGAATGCTTTTATTCCAATGGTTATCTTCTTTAAAATCACGCAGTATCAAGCGATCGGCTTGTAGGGCATTGTATTTTTCTTCAACGACATCCAGTAGGAGTTGCAGGGCTTTTTCAGCCAGCGGATGCGCCGGTTGATCATAATAATGTTTTCCTTCGGTAAATAAGCAGCCCATACTTAATATTTTGGAAGTAAGATACATGGGATTGGATTTGCGAATTTCTTCCAGTTGTCGAGAAACAGATTCAGTAGCCAACATATCATCTTTCCAAATTCCAAAAGTAAAGAAGGTCATTAGAATGACTTCATCGTTCTGATCCCGTATCGTGTAGTAGTAAAAGTCAAATTGGTTGGTGATATCTTTGTGAGTAGAAAAACAGGATTCCAAATAAAGCATGCCTTCATAATTCAGTAAGTTTTGCGTTCCCATTAGCTTGTTCCACAGCTTTGCATCAATAGCTTTGATTGTATTTTTTTCTTCACAATAGAGGTCGGAATTTTTGCCTGCTTTGATTTTGATTTTGTTTTTAGTTTGGATGCCAAAAGCCTGATGGATTTTCATTAAACTGTTATTCGTTTCTTCCAGGGCTTTTGGGAAATGATATTCAATAGCATCGGCTAAGGCTTTGATGTCTTCTTTTTGATTGTGTGCAGATAAGGTAATGCGGATTCCAGTATTTTTTATGGGAACAGCGGGATAAATGCCAAGATTCAGAAAAAAACCTTCCTTAAAAAGACGGTGTACAAAGTTGTAGGCAGTGATTGGAGTTGCCATACCTAAGAAAAAAACAGGGGAGTCATTTTGGGACAAAATAGGAAGTTCTGCTTTCTGCAGTAATTCATTAAAATATTGAATTTTATGAGCCAGATCTTGCTGCAGGCTATTTATTTCATCTGATAAATGAATAGTAGCTGAAGCTATTGCTGCGCCTACGGAAGCAGGTTCCAATTGAGCAGAGAAGGTAAGAGGACCACCAAAATTTTTTATTTTGTTTCTCAGCTTTTCATTGGAGCAGAAAACTGTTGCCCCACTGGCTCCAAAAGTTTTACTCAGAGTACCGACCACGACGATGTTTGCCGGAAGTGTTTTAATGCTGTCAAATACGAATCCTGTTCCGTTTTTACCTTTCCAACTCATGCCGTGCACATCATCGAAGTAAAGATGCAGCTGGCTGTATTTTTGGCTTAGTTGCAACAGTTCTGTAATAGGAGCATAGTCACCATACATCGAATAGACACCGTCTGCCATATACCAAATCTTGTTACAGCGATTACTCAGGTTTTTGATTTTATCTTCCAACATCTGAAGTTGGTTATGCCGAATCATTTCTACCGGGATTCCTCTTAATTTGAGCAATTGGCAGGCATTTTGCACACTCCAGTGTACCTGATGATCCATAATTACCCCATCTTCGTCTCTGATCAATGTGGGAATCACGGCCAGATGCCCTAAAGTACTATTCTTAGTAATGATAGGAGGAATGCCGTACATCTTTTCGATTTTTTCTTCCAGTTCGGCATATAAAGGATGAGAAATATAGGATTTGGAGAGCGGGAATTGCGTACCATAATCTTCTATAGCCCGAATGGCAGCCTGCTTTAATCGGATGTCCTGCTCCAGTCCCAGATAGCCAGTGGTTCCAAAATGAAACATTTTTTTTCCTTTGATTTGTATGGTTCTGCCTGTTAAGGATTGGTCTTCTGCGTATAAATGCAATACCCCTTCTTTTTTTGCTCCTGATAGCACATCGTCTACTGTGTCGATAAAATTGTTGTGTTTGATTTTTGCCATTTTGTTCCGATTTATAATGAGTAATGAAATAGGATTAAAATTCACGATAAAAACGGAGCGATTTTTAGTCCATTTCATATTACTCCCGAATTGACAACTCATATTCCCGAATTGATAACTTTTGATTAAGAATTCTCAGTAAAACATCTTTTTTGTAAACAATAATCCTGAATCAACAAGTGTATTGTTGTAAAATGTTCTTATTTTTGTTAAATAGCGATTTATAATTAATAAAAGAAGCTAGGCAGGATTTTTAAAGAAAGCTTATACAGGACAATGTAACTTCAGCTTTTTTAAAACCACAAAATCATACCTCCAAAAACCTAAAAGCTTCAGCTATGATCTTAATGAATTAACATATGGTAATCCGGTATGGAATGTATCTGTAATGCAGCTTATCATTTATTTTTTCATAAAGGCACTATTTATTAAAGGACTATTAATGCAGTTTAATTTTATGCTATGGAAATGTCATTTAAACAAGAAAGAATTGTTCCTATTTACCAGATGCTTTTTGAAATGGCCCGGGGTAATTTTAATAGCAATATTCCTTTAAGTGCTATTAATGATGAGTTGGAAACCCTGGCGGTTTTAATTAATATGGTTGCAGAGGAAATGAGAGAATCCATTTTTAAAGATGGCTATGTAAATTTCCATCACAGCAATAAGGAAGTGCATCATATTGCTTTTATTCTGGATCATAATTTATTGGTTAAAAGTTTTACATCTAAACTAAATAGTTGTTTGGGTTTTGCTGAATCTGAAATACTGGGAAAACATTTAAGTTGTATCTTAAGTGAAGCTAGTATTGAAAATTTAGAAAGTGCTGTTAAAGGATTATCCGAGGCAACGGCAACCGTGGTCTTAGATTTCATTAGTAAAGAGCAGCAGCTGGTTTCGGTGCGTTGTAGTATGGTACGACTAATAAATGATGCGGAACTATTATTGCATCTTGATTATGTCGTTCGGCAGCATGCATTCGGTGGCAAACCTGTGAGCAATGAGGATAGTGACAGTATCAAAGCGACAAAGGTAGATGCGGTTTTGACTCAAAAATTATACGATTATATTATGGCTCATTTGGAAGAACCACTTCCATCTATTAAAGAACTGTCCCGTCAGTTTGGCACCAATGAGTACAAACTGAAATCCGGTTTTCGGTACTTTTTTAAAACAAGTATTTATCAGTTTTACAATGATGAGCGTTTGAAAAGAGCTTATTTTATGATGGAGCATACGCAAATTCCATTAAAGAACATCTCAGTGATGAATGGTTTTAATAATTATCCCAATTTTTCAAAAGCATTTAAAAAACGTTTTGGGATCTCACCTTACGAGATACCACGATTGGAAGATAGGCAGTTGTAAGTGTTTTTACAAAGACTAGAAGCTAATCCCGTCGTTCTTCATTTCAGTTTATCCGCTTTGACTAAGTTTTATTCCTCAATAAACAACTGTTCTTATTTTGAAGTTCAGAAATTTACATTGTAAAATAAATGTAAAGCTATGAAGTCGGATAAAAAGTTACAAAAGATAAGTGTTGAAGTCATTTGTTTCCTTTATGTTGTATTGTTTGTATATGCAGCCACTAGTAAATTACTTGATTTTAAAAATTTTCAAATACAATTAGGACAGTCCCCAATGCTAAGCGCCTATGCGGCATGGATAGCCGTTTTGATTCCGTTTGTGGAGTTATTTATTTCCATAGTACTGCTACTACCTAAATGGAAGCTATTTGGTTTATACGCTTCTTTTAGTCTGATGATTTTATTTAGTACTTATATTGTGGTAATTTTAAATTACAGTATTTATGTTCCCTGTTCTTGTGGAGGGGTTTTGGAAGATTTAAATTGGCAACAACACTTAATTTTTAATCTGGTTTTTGTGCTTTTGGCTTTGATAGCCATCTACCATTTGACTTTCTCAAATCAAAAGAAGCCAGTCCCAAGCCAAAAAAGATTTTGGATAACACTTTCAGCTTTCGCTTTTCTTAGTACTATGATAGTAGTATTGCTTTTTATCAGTTCTGAAGCGATGATTCATCACCGAAATCCTTTTGTACGTCGTTTCATTCCGCATCTTGTTACTAAGAAACAACAGTTTGACCTGGAATACAATTCCTATTATTTTGCAGGAGCGGGGCGGGGAAAAATCTATTTAGGCAACTATACGAATCCTTCCATCGTAACCGTGCTGGATACTGCTTTGCAACATAAGAAGGCCTACAGCATTAAATTGGACAATACTAATATTCCATTTCGTTCCGTACAGTTAAAAGTAGTACCTCCCCATTTTTATGTTTTGGACGGAACGGTTCCCTGTATTTTTAAGGGTAAAACGGATAATTGGGAAGCCAATTTGTACCACAACGGAGGTATTCATTTCTCAGCTGTCAGTGTTGTTAATGATTCAACAATTGCCTTTAGATCCCGGGACAGACCCAGTAAAGAAAATACATTAGGCACAGCTGTATTGGGGAAGAAAGATCCAATACAATTGAATGATAGTTTATTAGAAAAACAGATTGACGGTGTTTTTGATACAGATGGAAGTTTGCTCTATAACAAGGAATTGCAAAAATTGATATATGTATATTATTATCGAAACCAATACATTGTTGCGAATTCCAAATTCAAATTAGAATATCGCGGTCATACGATTGATACCAATACCGTAGCCAAACTCAAGATTGCTCATTTGCCAGAACAGGGGGTGACTTTATTTGCTGCACCGCCATTTACGGTCAATGCCTCGGCTTATGCATATCATCATTTGTTATTTGTCCATTCTACTTTGGAGGGAAAATTTGAATCACCCAAAATGTGGAAACAAGCCTCCGTGATTGATGTGTATGACATTAGAGAAAATAGTTATCAGTTTAGTTTTTATGTCTATCATCATAAGCACAAGAAAATGAAGCGTTTCCTAATCAGTGATTCCTGTTTGTTTGCCTTAATAGACGATCAGATAGTTTCCTATTCTTTAGAGAAAGTATTCAAGAAAAAACAGAGGAAATAGTATAGCACTGTTCCTTTAACAATATACCGGCCAGTATCAGGATGTAGATTGAAAACCTGTATAAAAGAGTAGATCATATTGTAAACTTTAATTTTTATTATCATGAAAAAGAGTATTGTAAAGATGATTTTGCCAATAGCGGTTTTTGCATTGGCTGTCACAGCTGCATTTGCTTCCCATGGAGAAAATGCTGTAAACAAAGCAGCATTAGCACCACAACAGGGATGGTTGAATCAGGAAGGAGTTTGTAACCAGTCCATTCAGTGTGATACCGAAGGAAATACTTTATGTAGAACCACTTCGAATCAACAGCTTTTTGGCAAAAATGAAGCCGGAGATTGTACTGTTGAATTGTATCGTCAAAACAACTAATAATTGCTGGAACATTTAGGTGATTTTACAATGCAGTTACTTTATTGTAACTGCATTGTTTTTTTATATTCTTAATTGTTTTTCATATCCAAAATCCAAGGGGCAGGAGTCTGATCTTTTAAAAAATAATCAAACCAGTTTTGCATTCGCCTAGTGAGATCTCTTTGTGTTTTTTCATGCACTAGGGCATGACCTTCATTGGGATAGTAGAGCATAATGGCTTCCTTATTGAGTCTTTTCAATGCCAAATAAAATTCGATAGTTTGACTGGTATTTACATTTTGGTCTTTTTCACCTGTCCAAATCAATAAAGGCACGGAAACATTTTTGGCATAATAAATAGGAGAGTTTTGGTTGTAGCCTTCCCAATCTTCAAAAAGGGATTTTCCCATTCGCCATTGTTGATTTTCAATACGCCAGATATGTGGTTTTCCAATGTTCCAATTAGTAGCGAAGTAATAACTATTTAGATTGGTAGCGGCGGCTCCGATTACTGCCGTAGCAAATAAATTGGTTTGTGTAGCAATAAAACAACTTTCATAACCTCCATAAGAATGCCCTGTTAAACCTATTTGATTTGGATTGACCAATCCTTTATCAATAATAGATTGAGTTGCTGCTGTAACACATTCCAAGGCAGCTATAGCAGGTTTCCCAATTTCATAAACGATGTCCGGCTTTAAATAAAAGTAGCCCTGACTAATAAAATTAGTGATACAGGTTCCATTTGACTCTAATTCAGTAGGATTGACATATAGATGTAATTCATCAGATTGTTTTTCATAAATATCTACAATCATGGGGTATTTCAGTTTTGGATTGTAGTTTGCCGGATAGTAAAGAATCCCTTTGAGGTTCTTGCCCTGTGAGGTTTGATAATGTATTAGTTCCGCTTTTCCCCAATAGTAATGGTAGTGTTGCAGGTTACTTTGAAACAGCTTTTGAGAACCTTTGGATGCTGTGTTTTTAAAAATTAGACTAGGAGGGCTATCGTAATCCTGTTCACGAAATAGGTAACTATTGTTTTTTGAAGCTTTAAATAATTGATCGATGCTTTTGTCTGCAAAGATTATTTTAGATTCTTTATCCTTTCTAGTCCAGCTGTAATAACCTGAATTCATGGTGTTGGGATTCGTTGCTTCTAAGATTAAACCTTGATCTAAATCAACTTCGCTACAACTTAGCCCATTAAAGTTGGGGGTATTCCAAGAACCATTTTTGCGTTTTTGAATTCGAAAGCAAATTTGTTGCTCTCTGCCATGAGTAAGTCTGTTTGCTTTTTTACTATCTATAGCTATTTCCCAAATATCGTACTGATCATAAAATAAGATGCTATTGTTGGATCTATTATAAGCAGCGATGCCATAAGTAGGAATTTCTCCCGCTCTGTCATAATTGCTATTCTCGAAAGTAACAGCTAATTTTTCGGTTAGGTTTTGCTTTTGTTGCGTACTACAATCTAATAGCCACCAATTTTTGTTTTGATAATAGACAAAATAGTTGGTATTCGGTATCATTAAAGTTTCGCTATCACTTACAGGCAGACGTTTTAGAACTAATTGTGTTGCTCCGGTTGTTAAATTCCTGACATAATAGTCCCTGTCATCTTCCATTTTGTAATGAGATTGTGTTGCCATAGGATTGAAAACCAATGCCCATTGCTGTTGGCCATCTAACATTAGTTTTGGAAATTGGGTATCGCTGATAGCAAGGAATTGGTTTGTATCCACGTTCCATACGGCAGTTTTAACCGTTATGCTCCAATTGTGAATTTTTTTTCGTTTTGGGTAGATCCAATTATCCTTTGTTTTCCAGATTTGTACCGTTTCAGGGCTGTTATCGAAAAGTTTTTTCTCTTTTATTCCAAAAAACACTTTAAGCCCATCATCAGAAAGACTTAAAGCTATGTTTCGACTTGTATCTATTCGCATACTGTCGGCTATTTTTGTGTTTTCTTCCATTGAAAACTGAGAAAATTGATTTTTATTTCCATTGAAATAGCCTATTTGGGTAGGTAGTGAATTTTTTTTATCTGAGGATTCTTCAAAGAAAGCCAGTGCATCCCCAGTACTATTCCAACTTGCTTGGGTATACATATAATTCGGATTTTCCGTAATTTTTTTTTCAGACAGGGAGTTCTTTAAATCTAGGATGATTACTGCATTGTACCGGGCTGATTCAATCGTACAGACGATTTTATCAGAAGCCTCATGTAACTTGTAGGTCGCTACATTTTCAATAATTTTAACCGTTTTTCCATTGCTATCACTAATTACAAGCTTATTCTGATTATTAGCTGTTGTCTGTAGCATTAAAAGGTATTTCCCATTGGTAGAAAAAGTAAAATCAGTGGCGTTTTGAATTAGCTGTTTTTTTAATGTTTTAAGGTTTACCTTCATGATACCATCGGCTGTAAGACAGGCAAATTGTTGTTCCTTGTTGAATTTCCCAGTGGTGGCGGTTGGAATAACAATTGTTTTTTGGGTTTTGGTATTTTTTAGGAATAAAGTATCCTTTTGTAATTCCTCGTAACGCATCGCATAAGCCACCCAATTGCCTTTCTCAGAAAGTCCTTCTACAAATAAAGTTCCCCATTTGGGGTAATCAGTGGCAGTGAGTAGCTTTTTAGTGGTAAGCTGCCCCATTACAGGGCAGCTGCTGAACATCCACAGAAAGCATAGCATTAGGGAAAAGATCCTGGTGTTGTAATTCTGAATAGGATTGCATCTGTTTTTCATAATTAATAGCCTAAGTTTTGAGGTTTTAAATTGGGATTAACGATGATTTCTGTGGCAGGAATCGGCCAAAGTTGATTAGTGCTTTTCCAGCCTGATTTAACTGGACTAAGGACAGCATCCAGTTGATTCGTTCTTTTCAAATCAAAAAAACGCTGTCCTAGTTCTGTAAAAAATTCGAGTCTTCTTTCCTGTAGAATCACTTCTAAAAGTGCATCGGCAGTCGTGGCTGTAGTATTCGTTAATCCCGCCCGATTTCGGATTGCATTCACATCCGAAGCAGCCGCTTCCAGTTCGTTCAAATGAACATTTGCTTCAGCACGAATCAGATACTGCTCCGCCAAACGAAATAGGATGGAGTATTCCTGAGTTGTTGAAGCTGTTTGGTATTGCTTGTATTTATAAGCATGGTACCAAGTACTGCTGCCATTAGACACCGCTTTTGTCCAAGTACTTTTTCTCTGGTCATTTGCAGTAAAGGCATTGAGAAGTTCGGGACTAAGAGCTGTTAAGGGAGGAGGTCCAGACACAAAGATAAAGGTAGCGCCTTCGTTCGTACTTTTTCCGCTTACTGATGGCATTAGCTGCCAGATGGTAGTGCTGCTGTTTTTCAGGAATACTTTATCCAAATCAGTCGGGCTGTACAAACTGGTTTTATTGATAATCAGGCTGGCGTTAGTGGCTGCTTCTTCCCAATCCTCCATGTATAAATTTAATCGAGCCATTAAGGCGAGGGCGGTATATTGGTTCGGTCGTACTTTTTCGGCAGAGATGTAATTTTCCCCTAATAATGTAATAGCCTTATTTAAATCGGATTTGATTTTAGCATACACTTCTGTTTGAGGGATTCGTTTTACCGTACTGTTTTCTTGATAATCAGTAGTATCGATGTAGGGAATAGCCCCATAGAGGTTGCTCAGGTAAAAGTGAAGCAGAGCTCTCACGAATAAGGCTTCTCCCATAAGCTGCTCACGATCCGCAGTGCTTAGAGCGGCGGAATTGTTCACGCCTTCGTAAACACTATTGGCAGCATAGATTTGATTGTAACTATTGCTCCAAATAAAGGCAATATTGGTATTGGTCGCCACTAAGCTATTGTTGTAAAAGGCGAAAGATACCGTAGCGGCAGAACCATAGCAAACCAGTTCATCGGTATAGTTGCCCAATTGGTTTGAAATCCCAGATGAAGTACCACTAAGAATACCAGTATCTCTCATTTTATTATAGATTTCGACCATGGCAGCCGTTGCGGTGGCTTTGTCTTCAAATACAGCCGGAGCAGTCAATTGCGAATTGGGCAGGCTTACATCCACAAAGCCGTCACAGGCAATCAAAAGAAGAAGCGGTATTAGGATAAACAGCAGTCGTTTGACGCTTCTTTTTTCGGGAAGCGCAAACTGCGGACTATTTTTAGTGTTGTTTGTTCTCATAATGGTTTCTTTTTAGCGATTAGAAATGGAATTGCATTCCCATATTGATTACTTTTAAAGGAGGCAGGTAACCGGCAGCTCTGAATTCGGGGTCGGCTCCTTTGTAGGGGCTAAATAAGAGCAGGTTTTGTCCCTGCAGATAGATTTTGCATTTCAGTCCTTTAATCCAATGGGGAGCTAGGTTATAAGATAAAGCCAGATTTTTAAGGCGGATGTAGGAAGCATCACTGACTGCTGCGTTGCTAGCAATATAATTGTAGTAGGCGTCTACCACATCATAGTCAGTTCCAGAAGAATATTTTTGATACAAACTATGATCTCCGGGATTTTGCCAATTTTCCAAGGCATATACCGGTTGATTGATGGCTACGCCCGGAAGTCCGGCTATATAAACCCAATTGAAGTTTTGTTGTTTAACAAACTGAAAAGTAAAATCCAGTTGCCAGCCTTTGTATTCCAAATGGTTTTGTAGGCCTCCAAAGAACTTAGGCATAAAATCACGAATGCTGTGCGCATCGTCCGAAAAACTAAGTCGATTATCTCCGTTGACATCTTCAAAGCTGTAGATTCCGGTTTGCGGATCAACACCAGTATTGTTGTATAATTTTTGAATAGTAATGGATTTTCCCACCACATACTTATTGGCATAGGTTGAACTTTCCAGTCCGGGAAAGGCAATCAGTTTGTTTTTAGGCACCGTCAGGTTAAAATTACTGGTCCAGGAGAAGTTTTTTTTCTGAATGTTAGTCGTGCTTAAGGTCATTTCTATTCCCGTATTCTGGACTGTCGCATCTAAATTAGCCTGTAAAGAAGGAAAACCTGTTGTCGCGGGTAGGGGGATACCCACCAATTGATTGGAAGAACGATTGGAATACCATGCCCAACTGAAGAAAATACGGTCTTGGAGCCAACCCGTTTCTAGAGCAATTTCCAGTTTTTTGTTGGTTTCCCAACCGTAATTAGGATTAAAGAGTCGGCTGGGTTGCAGGCCTACCGTACCCTGATAGCTATTGCCCGTAGAGCTATAGGTATTCATAAACTGATAATCGCCAATTTGATCATTTCCGGTAGTACCGTAGCTGGCTCTTAATTTTCCGAAACTCATTGCAGAAAAATTATGGGCTATAAAATCCTCTTTGGCAAACAACCAGGCAGCACCAACAGCACCAAAAACGGCAAATTGTTTTCCAGGGCCAAAACGGCTGGAACCGTCTCTTCGGGCGGTGAGATTCAGGATGTATTTGCTGTCCCAATTCCAATTAAGACGACCAAAAAAAGCTTGGTATTTGTATTGGCTTGTTTGATTGTTTAGAATGTTAATGGTAGCTGCCGAAGCCAAATCGAAGATCAGGCTGTTACTGGTAAAACTGCGACCTCTACTAATTAATTGCTCAGCCTTTTGGTTTTGAAAAGTTCCTCCGATGAGGGCATGGAGTTTGGTTTTTCCAAATGCTTTTTGCCAGTTGATTTGCGGTTCTATAATCCAGGAACTTCTATTGGCATTATTGACCAGAATCGAGGAGTTTTTACTGCTGATATTGAAAGCCGGATTGAAAAGAGTGGAAGGGGAGCTGCGGAATTCCTGATATTGCAGATGGGTATATCCGAAACTGGATTTTAGTTCCAGATTTGGAAACAACTGGTAAGAGAGCACACTATTGGCAATTAAGTCGTTGGTTTTAGCAATGAATTTTCCTTCCAGACCGGCTAAGGGATTCGACCAGGTATTGTTTTCCCAATTTAGATTTCCTGCTGTATCATATAAGGCGGGAGCATTAGGAGCCAGAGACATGGCTGTGGTTGTAAAATCAGTCGAAGGTAGCTTATTATCCTGATTGACATAATTGGCAGAAAAGTGGAGTTTGAATTTATTGTTTTCCGACTCATGATGGAGATTGGTATGCAAGGCTGCTTTTTGATACCTAAAATCACCAGGGAAGACGGTGGTTTCTGAGCGGTAGGTTCCGCTTAAGAGGAATTGCGTTTGTTGATTGCCACCGGAGACGGAAGATTGCAACGTTGTTATTTTAGCAGTGTTGCCTATCAGTTCCTTTTGCCAGTCGGTATCACGGTTTTGATCCCAGGTTCCGTTAATATCGTATTCATAGCTGGGGTAATTGCTGATGCCATCGTTTGCAAAAGCCTTCCGCCTCATGGAGAGGTATTGTTCGCTGTTCATCAATGGCATCATTTGCGTGACTCGTCCATAAGCTTGTGCGGCATTGACTGAAAATTGGGTTTTGCCTTCTTTCCCTTTTTTAGTACTAATCAGTACAACTCCGTTGGCACCTCGCGAACCATAAATAGCTGTGGCATCAGCGTCTTTGAGGATTTCAATACTTTGGATATCGGCGGGATTGATACTGTTAAGCGGACTGGAATTGCCGGGAACGCTAGTGGAGATTTGCGTATATCCCAGAGATTGCGAAGCATAGGGCACCCCATCAATAATATACAGCGGTTCGTTTCCATCGGCTCTCAGGCTATTGATTCCCCGAATTTGAATGTTAAAGCCACCTCCGGGGACACCAGTTTCCTGTGTGATATTGACTCCGGCCATTCGCCCCTGCATGGTGGCTAAGGCATTGCTTATGGGTTGGTTTTCGATGTCTTTAGCAGTGATTTTCGCAATGCTTCCGGTGCGTTCGCTTTCTTTAACCGAATAGTAACCCGCATTTACCCGCACCTCCTGCAAGCTGGTGGTGTTGTACACCAGTCGAATAGGGATAAAAGAGCGTCCCTGAATAGGGATATAGGCTGTGGTACAACCTACAAAGGATACTACTATGGTATCTAGGGGCGAGGCAAGCAGTTGATACAAGCCCTTGCTGTCCGAAATACTGCCCGTTTGAGGCTGGTTCTTGATGGTGATGGTGACCCCGGGCATAGCGCCAGAAGCATCGTCGACGATTCCTTTTACAAGAATTTTTTGAGCCGATAGGATTGGCGTCCAGCAGACTACCAATAAAAAGACTAGGGAAGACCGCCTATAGCTGGCCCAACCCTTTACAAATGAATAATTATTCATACTTTTGAAATGGTTTAATGAAACTTCGGTTTTGTTAGTTCTGGCTCTCTAGGAAGTTTGGTCGCTGTCTAGAGGGCTTTTTTTTGTGGTTTCTCAGTGTGAATAGTTAATAGCGGTCGGGTAACGAACATTGATTTTTTATTGCATAGGCATTGGTTTTAAAGGTTTATTATTATTTTAATTTTTACCGCAAAGAACACAAAGCAGAATCGCAAAGTTTTTTTGCCACAGATTACACCAATTTTCACAGATTTCTAAGTTCTCAACAGTCTGCCTTCTGTCTTCTGCCTTCTGCATTTTGAACACTGAACACCGCTTTCTGATCACTGAACACTGCAAACAGGAACTTACACTGTCTTTCCTAGTTGCAGCCTAGGGCGGACAGTGTATTTCCCAACTAACTCAAATGAACCCATCAGATGATATTGTTAGTAAATATGATAAAACAGTTTCCCCGTAAAACTTTTAGCAAACATTTTAAACTTTCAGTTGTGAAATAGAAATAAAGGATATACTTTTAAAGTGCGAGTTTAAGAGAGTTTTATCCGGTCATTCTAGGTGTAAAATGAGGTAGTGGTTAAGGTTTCTAATGATGGCCATTATTGTTATCATTAGATGGCGTACATAATTGGTGTCTATCGATACCAAATTATTGATGTACATGCCCCACTAGTTGTTTTACAGGGAAACAAAAAAGTTGACCTTGATTATGGTGGTCGGACGATAAAGGGGGTTAAGTAATTCGTTCTCATACATAAGTTTTTATGGAACGATGTTTCTGAATGTGTAGTGACTTGCAAAAAAGCAAGGAGCGGTCTCACACTTTAGAACCAAGGGCGACCAAACCCATCTTTAAAATCTTTCGATTAAAAAGTTACCTCCTAAAGCTTACGTGAGAACCGCTCGCATGCCGTATGCAAAAGTAAAAAACTTTTTGACATGGAGCGATTTCACGATATTCTCGAAGGTAAAATTGGTCGTTTTGGTTCGAGAAATCATCGTTTAATTATGCCATTATTGGCTAATAATCAATTCGCTAGAACAAATATAATAAAAATATTCACAACCCAATATGTTGGGTTGTTAAAATTTTAAAATTTATGATAAAAAATATTACTTTCGATACTACTCAATTTGATTTTGACTTAATTGATCACGTAAAAAACTTGCGTAAAGAAAACAAAATGTCACAAGATCAACTCAGTTTAAAAATGGGAGTTGCTAAAAGTTTTGTAAGTAATGTAGAATCATTTACACAGCGACACAAATATTCCACTCGTCATTTAACTTTATTAGCTAAGGCTTTTGGTTTTAAAAATATTTCTGATCTACTTCAGTTTCCTACACCAAAATATGATAAAATTAAAATTACAGTAAAGCAGACATTCAACGATAGTGGTACTAAAGTAATTAGCAATGAGGTATTAAAAATTGAAGAGTTGTAAGAGAACTATTCTAACAAGGTTTCTAGATTATGAGATAGGTTATGATTTAATAATTAATTAGTTATGTTCTAATTTTTATTACAATAATTAAAATTTTCATATATTTGATTTATGGAATGGTAGGAGATCATTATAGCGATAGTCATTTTACTAGTTGGGGTTTTTATAAGTATAAAAACTCAAGATTTCCATAAAAATAGCTATCCTAATTATAGCTGGAGGAAGAGAGATAAATAAGGAATACTATAAATTTAATCCTAATACCACACTGGAAAAAGATGCTTCGGCATCTTTTTTTTATTTAGGGACTTGTCAATTTAGGATGCTTTGTAAGAAAAAATCAATATATTTGAAAAAAGAAAAAGCGAGACAAACCTTCGCCAATCTACCCGATTTTGGGTGTATATACGAAGGTTTGTTTCGGTTATGTACTAGTTGCCAGTAATTTGAAAAATGAAAAAACTAATATTAATAATGGGAATTTTAAGGGCACTTTTCGGTGGAAAAGCAAAAGATCAATCGAAAGACGAAAAGTATAAACCTGTTCTAAATGACTTAAATACAGAACAAATCGAATTTATAAAAGATAAATCAAAACAAGCAACTGAATTTGTTGCGAAATACTCTGAATTCAAAAAAGAGAGTGAAATGGAATTTCAGTATTTGGATGCGTCCATAGAAAACTGGAAAAACGCTGACCAAAATAATCGTGAAAAACCTGAAGAAGTTATTGACATAATCGGAGCGTTATTTGGACAAACTTTAGTCGAAAAACTGAATTTTGAATGGAAACTCATAACTGACCAATATGGAACTGACTTTACAGTAATTGACAAAAAGTATTTCGTGAATGGATTCCCTTTTTCTTCCGTACAAAAATCTGTAACTGAAAATCGTCCGAATTCATTGAATGAAATTTTCGGTCTGATTAAAGAACAATTACAAAAAGCAGAAAAATATGGCGAAGTTGATGAAAGAAACTGATAAAAAACTACTGGCAACACCGTATAAAAATAATTGCGGTTTAGTGCTAAAACAAAGGTAGTTGCGTATTTGCTACATCTGATTTTCCTGCGGAAAATCATCGCACGCAAACCCGCAACTATTCTTATACATAAACGTTGGCAGTAATATTAAAAAATCGAAAATGAGAAAAAACATTCAAGAAGAGTTTAATTATTTCTCACAAAGAAATCCCGAAAAAATATATGTAAGTAAATCATTTCCATATTTTCAATTTAAAAGTATAATTACAAATGAAAAAAGATTTATAAAAAAAGTTTTTATAAAAGATAATATTAGCGAATTTGTTGAAGTAAATGGCGAAATTGTTCTGCGAGATTTGTTTTCAGGAAAGTATCAAGTTAGCGCAACTGTATATTCTAGAAAAGAAAACAATCTTATGGAATTTACACTTCAAAGATTTACAAAAAACGAAGAGAATCAATTAAAACCTATTACCGAAACAAGTTTCTCTTTTACCCAAAATGAATTCACTGCACTTTTGCAATTTTTGAGTGATTTGAAATTTCTAGATTTTAGTGATAAAGAAAGATTTGTTATTGATGGAAAAAATATTCCAAATAATAAAATATTATTAAATCTAACAAAACCTGACCCAACAAAAGTTTTAGTTGATAAAAATTTGGGCGATTTAGTAAATAAATTTAAAGATTTAAAAGAAAACGAAAGAGAATATTTATTAGAAACTTTGAAAAATAACGTCTTAACAAAATCTGATTTGGATATACTTTCAGGAAGAAAAGATGGACTTGAAGAGTTTAAATCTAATTTGATAGAAATTTCTAAACTAGACGAACCTGAATGGCAGACATTTTTCAAAAATAATTCTTGGATTTTTGGATATGGATTAGATTATAAATTTTTAAGTATAATCCAAAAAGAAGCTTCTTTATCTTCAATAGATTTAGATGGAAAAAATGAAGTCAAATCTGATTTTTTATTAGCTGACAATAATTTCACAGTAATAGTGGAACTTAAAAGACCAGATACTCAACTATTCGAAAAAGACAAAAATCGCTCAGAATCTTGGAGGCTTTCAAAAGACCTTACTTATGCAATATCACAAATTCTCACACAGAAAGCTGAATGGGAATTAAATTCACAAAATAAAAAATTTGATAATGAAGGAAACCCAATTAATCAAACAACAATTGACCCTAAAACAATTTTAATAATTGGACACACTCAACAATTTAGTGGTAATAAAAAAGAAGATTTAATCAAAAGGAAAACATTTGAATTATACAGAAGAAATTCAAGAAATATTGAAATAATAACTTATGATGAACTTTTAGATAGAGCAAAGTTTATTGTGAACGATAGTAAAGGTGGAATAAATAAAGAAACTGAAACCGAAAAAGAGGAAAATCAATCTTTTGAAATTGAAAATGACGATTTACCGTTCTAAAAAAATACTACTGCCAACAGCTAGAGTTTCGTTGGGTTCGCAGAGCCAACAATGCATTGAAAATCAACGAATACTAAAATGGATATAAACCAATGAGCTAAACTCGTGTTGAACGGAACCGCTGTGATCCGCAACTATGGGTTTTTCGATAAATGAGTTTTAAGAATTTCAAGAGGCTATCGTGCCTCTTTTTTATACTTGTCTATTTGGGATTAGTACTTGTCAAATCGGGAGTAACTGCTTTAATAATACTAACACTCCAATAGTTCTGTACTATTTTTGAGAGATGGAATGGTATGAAATAGTAGGTTTAGTAGTTGTCTGGGTTGTGGGTCTTTATTTGAGAGGGAAGATTTATGAGCATAAGAATGGGTATAAACGAAATGATAGTTGGAGGAATAGGAAGAAATAGATGCGGTGGCATCTTTTTTTGTTTATGAACTTGTCAATTCAGGATGATTTGTAAGAAAAAATCAATATATTTGAATATAATATAAAGGGAAACAGACTTTCGCCAATGTACCTGATTTTTGGGGTATATGCTAAGGTTTGTTTTGGTTATAAATAAGTTAGCAACCATATCGACTCAGCAAAATCTTAAAAAGATAATAAGTGGAAGAATATTTAGAATTCAGAAAAAAAATTATTGGAAGTGAAAATGAAAAATTTCGAGCAAATTTAAAAGAAAATTATACTTCATTAGAGAAATATTGCAAAGAAGAAATTGGTAAAAAAGCAACGGTAATGCTACTTTCCGACAAACTCGATTTACTTCAAAATGCAGAAATTGTAAATGCAATTAAATCTATTATTGAATTAGATTACATTAAAAGTAACAATTTTGATTTTAAAGTAAATCCAGATGTAAAAAATGCTACAGATTTCTTAAGACAAAATCTTTTGGGAATTGGAACTGCATCCAACTTTGCGTATAATGAATCAAAAGCAGTTTTATATTTACTTCAACAAATTAGAGATAATATTACTCATAACGGGAAATTTGAACTTGATGAAAATCAGTTTGAAAGGAATTATATATTGGTAAAAGCTGGATCTCAAATCTCTGACAAAATTATTGAAATGTTATAAAAAGATACGGTTTCTAACAGCCAAGGAATTCGTCGCCTGCGAAGCACCTAATAAATGAAAACCAAAATATAATGAGGGTATTTAAAGGGAAAACCAAAAACGGTACTTTATAAAAAAACAGAACCCGGAGGTTTGAATTGCTTCAGTGACAACCGGGAATAAGATGTAGCAAATATACAATACATTTATATAAAAAACAAATATTTTTGAAAATGATATATTCTGAATTCGAAAAAGTAATCACTCCTGCACGATTAGGACGCTATAAAACCGCCTGTGGCGGTAGCTCACGCAAGGCAATGACCCTCTATCGTAAAAACCTAAAGCTATCACAAGAAATGTTTACAGTCTTGAGTTGTTTTGAAGTAGCATTGCGTAATAGAATAGACGAACATTATACTCCAATTCACGGTAACGATTGGTTAAGAGATGCAGTATCTATTGGTGGTTTTTTGGATAGAAATAAAACCAAAATGGCTCAAGAAACTATAAATAAAGCAATCACAAGTCTTGGTTTAGGATATACACATTATAAGCTAGTCGCAGAACTTGGTTTTGGTTTTTGGAGATATATGTTTTCTAACTATCAATTTGCTTATTTAGGCAGAACATTATTAAATGTATTCCCATTATTACCAGCTACAACTTTAGTAACCAACTACAACCACAATTATATTTTAACACAGTTAGCACAAATTAATAAACTCCGAAACCGAATTGCACACCATGAGCCTATATGTTTTCAACCACGATTAGCCGTAAAAGACACGACTTATGCACGCCAACATTATAACCTGATTATTCAACTATTCCAATGGATGCAAATTGATGAAGCAGCACTACTATATGGCATAGACCATATTCATTCTATTTGTAACGAAATTGACCAAATTTAATACAACCAAATAAAAAAGATTTAGGACATCTTTTTTGTTTATAGGTTTGTAATAGTAAAAATTAAGGAAGTTTTTAAGCCAAAATGAATAGGAGGGGAGGATTTAAGAGCTAAATAACAAGGCTAGTATAGATTAGTAGGGAATAAAAAGAAGGATTTTTTTATTTCAAAACTATTTCGGCCCAAATAGGTATATGATCAGAAATTGTTCTAGCTTCTGGCAAAGAATTCAATTTTTCATAAAAAGGAATGATACCTGATTTAATGACAGTTATTTTGGATTCATTATAAAACATATTATCAAATTCAGAGGCTAGACAACTGTCGCTTGAACAGGCTTTTTTTAGGGATGTTTTTTGACCAATTAGCAGCGATTGATACCCCATTTTTTTCAAAGGGTTAAAAACGGTATGTGATTGCGGACAATTAAAATCACCAACAAAAAGTAAATTTAAGCTGGTATATTCTAAAGGTAAAAACTTGAAATATTTAATTTCCGTTTCAGGTTGTTTGGATTTCGTAATGGCGTGAAAGTTTACTAAAGTAAATTGTTGCTGTTTATACTCAAATGTAGCGTAAAAAGGCTCTCTGTCTATTTCCAATTTGTACTTTTGTTCGAGCCAAGGACAACCAATTATTTGAACCCTAGCTGTTTTCCAAATAAAGGCATATCGTTCTGTTTTATAAGCACTACTACTTGTTGCTTCACTCACTGCATAATTCCATTTATCTCCTTTTCGGTTGAGTTCATCTGCAAGTCTAGCTATTGCTTGAATTCCGCCAACACCAGCTACAACTTCCTGAATAGCAACAATATCATAATCTCTAATTATTGTGGCAATAAATGATATCTCTTGATTTGTTTTTGATTTACCAAAGTTTTCAATGTTCCAGGATAAAATCTTGGTTTGTGCGAACAATGCGTGACTTAGTAGAAATAATACTATTATATTTTTTTTCAATGATCTTATCTGTTAGTTAATCTTCCCAACCACAAAGAGTTAATTTTAATGAAACTGCTTTGCTTTTTGTTACTTCATATATCTGGTGTTTACAATTGCTTAAACCTCTACAAGAATTTGAATAATGGTATTTTTTTGCTCCTGCAGGGCCACAAATATATACTTTTGATTCGTAAGGTGTTATAGCAGCTGAAAGGATTAGAATTAATATAATGAATATCTTTTTGATCATTGATGTTTTGTTTTATGAAATTTATAATACTAAATTGGTTTAATGATAAAATGGTGTGTTTATCACTGGTGTAAACCATTGTAAAAAGTGTTCAAAGACAGTCAATAACGAAAACACCAATGCTATTAATACTAGACCTTTGGTTATGAAAAATCCCAAATTGTCTTTCTCCATTTCAATACTGTCTGTACGATTTTCAAAAGAGAATTTAAATATTATATTGACTATATAATATGCTAAGAAGGTCGATAAAAATGTAAATCCAATGAAAATTGCAATTTTCTCCATTACCGCAATAAAGGTATTGTCGATGTTTTTATCTGCTATTAATAATTCGATTGCATTTTCAACAAAATCTAAAGCTCCTTTTAAAAAGAGAATAAAAGAAATGAGTAATGAACCAAACCAAATAGAAAAGGAAAGTTTTGATTTTCCGTCTAGTTCCGCCTTTACTTTTAATTTTTTTGCTAAAAATTGGATTACCATTACCATTAATGAAATAGATACAATTGCCACTAAGCTTGTAAAAAATAAACTTTGTTTGTCCATGTTATTTTGATTTTAAGGAGATTCTCCAGTTGTTTGTGTTTGAAATTTGATTGGAAATTAGTCCGGGTTTGCAATTTGGTGCAGTAGTTTCCCACATCACATAACGTTGATTGTTGTATACATAAGCGGTTCCATTTATAGGAAGATTAATTCCTAAAATGGAGTGTCCATAAAACTCACTGCTTAAAACAGCTACATCATATTTGTAATGTGCGAATATAGTATATAATAATAGTGTTCTAGAGTCACAATCTCCTTTTAGACTAGCTAAAAATTCGATAGGTGTATTAATCCCAAATCTTTGATAGCTATCACAAGAAGCATTGGGAGATAGCAGATATTGTCTTGTAAATGTATCGTTGTATAAACTTGCGTCACATCCATTATCAAGTATTATAGCATACGGTATATCTTGAACAAATGAGACAATCATTTCGGCAAATTTAATTTTAGAAAGATGATTTGATTTGTTAATACTATCAAATAATTTATACAATCCATTTAGCTTATTTTTATCATTTTCTTTTAGGCTATAAATGATTTTATCATAACTGTTGATATTGTCTTGAGAAAATTCTAAATGTGTTTTGTAATAGTGTGCTTTTTTGAAATCACTTAATAACAGTTGGTATTTACCTTCATATTTTTTGCCTTCATAATCTTGCCAGATTCTGTAACGTGTGATTAAGGAGTCTTTTATTTCTGTGGGTTTTTTATTTGTTTGGTCTCTTGTATCATCAATGATTGGTGTTCTTTCTTCAATAACTTCTCTTGGTTTATCGACAACTATAGGGGTAGGGGTGTAACTTCTAGATCCTTGATTGAATGCATTGTTTAATGATGCTATAAAGCCGATTAAAAGAAATATTCCAATAATTCTAAAAATCCATTTTAAAAATGGTTCTAAAATACTAATTAAGAAAATAACGATAAAGAAGCCAATAAAATAGAGTAAACCTGGAAGTATCGAAATTAAAAATATGATTCCTAAAACAAGAGCAATTATTCCAATTATTGTTGAAAAGCATCCTTGGTTAGAACTTGTATTACTTTTGTCATATTGCCAATTTCCCCAGATTTTATCGTTATGATTTTTGCAGAAATATTCGGTTCTTGTATAGTTTCCTTTTGTTTGTGTTTGTCCCGTTTTAATATTAGAGGGCTCACATGCTAAAGGTCTTTCTGGATGTTTCTCGGTTGGACTTTTTGGTGTGTTTTCTTCAATTATTGGTCCCACAATTTCCTCAACAATTTCCTTTTCATAGTCTAGTATGTATCCAGTGATAAAGGCATTAAATGTTCCGAAAACTTCATCACCATCTGTCTGATGATATTTACGAACGATATCAAATTCAAATAATTGCGGTTCTAAAACATTTACCCCAAATGATTTTTCATTTGCCACAATTGCTACAGGTAATGTTTGAGGTAGTTTTTCCTTTGGAAAAACTATTCCTTTTACCTTATTTAAATTTTCTAAGTTTATAAAATCCTTTGGGAAAACAAAAGCTATGTTTTTTCTAAAATTTTCTCTTGAATTACAGAATACTTGTGCTTCATAGATTTCAAAATCAAATAAATCAGATTCATCGGGTATCTTACTACCTCTATACTTTCCTGTAATTGTTCCTTTTAAATAGGTCTTTCTAGGAGTAGCTATTTCTTTAGTGAGTTTATGGTACTTGTAACCATCCTCTCCTATGAAAGTTTCTATATTTATTATTTTTTCAATAATTTCAGGCATAGGATAAGCAGTTATTCTTGTTTGTATAGATAATCCAATAAACTTTGTTCGTTATTTTTAATAGCTGTTGTATGATGTCTTTTTGTTCTAAATGGAGCATCTACCCAGTACTCATATTTATGTAATATTTCGTCTTTGTATTCCTCTGAAATCTGCGTCCATAAATAATCGTATTTTCGTTTATTAATTTTTTTTAGTTTATCTAATAATGGAGTTAAACGTTCTAAAGATTGGTTATTATTTCTTATAATTTTTGAAGTCATTATCTCAGAGAATTTGATTTTGGTTTTGTCGTATTCTTCAAGAATTATTCGGTGTTCAATTAGCATTCGCTGAAAATAATAATCAGAGGTATTTATACGGTTGATATCTATTGATTTGATTTTATTTTCTAACCACTCATAATGTTTGGTGTTAATAAGTTCTTCTCTTAGTTTAATAATTTCTTCATTATTGTTTTTATTAAACAATTTTGATGATAATTTCCTGGTATTGTATTTGAAATATATAGGTAATAAAAAAGCAAGACATACTAACAATGTGATGAACCATGATGCTGGATTTTCAAAAAGTAATAATTGTATGGTTTTGACATAGAAATTACTTTTATTTAATAAAACATTTAATTCATTATAATTCTCCGTTTTTTCAGTGACTAATTGAATTAAATTATTTCGGTATTTCTCATATTCTTTTTGTAAACTCCCATTTATAGAAGTAGATTCAAAATCGGAAATGAAATTAGCGTCAGAAGCTAATTCATTGTTTAATAAATTTTCTAACTGTGCCAAAAGCTTTATTCTTTTTTGGGTTTCTTTTTGTGATAACACAAGATTTTGGTCTACTATGTCAATCTTAGCAATCAGTTTTGAAGATAATTCTATAAATTTCTCATCACCGTTTATTTTGTTATTTATTAAAACAATTTGATTTTGTGCAAGAGGTTCAAGTTGCTCATTAATTTGGTAAACCGTTTTTTTATTAAACTCTTTTTGATTAATTAGTTCTTGTTTTATTAACTCTTTATTTGATATGGTAAAGAGTTTCACGCGTTCAATAATTTTATGTTTTTCAATACTATTTTGAACACTATTTGAGCATATAAAAACATTTAAAGGTTGTGCAATTATTATGGCTAGCAATATCATAAAGACAAGCCTTAAGCACATAGAAAAAGTAAAAACAGAAAAGATATTTGTTGAATTTCTATACTGTTTTTTTTTCTTTGATGATAAAGGGATAATTTCAGGTGAAATGGTATGTAATAATAATAAGTAAAGGTTTGAAATAACAGCTCCCCACATTAATCCAATAGGAATACTTACCCATTTAGCACCTTCAAATAATGAATAGGTGAAAAAGGTAGCACTAAAAAAACAACCAGTAAAAATTATTAATACAAAAGAACCAATCAGTGCAAATCTTTTTTGGATTTTACTGCTGCATTTTTTTAGTATAAAGTTATCTTCACCAGAACAAGTAAATAGAAAAAGACGTAACTCATTAACTGCTTTGTTCATTAGAGTTTATCGTATTAATATATTGATCGAGGTTTTCATCTATATTCTTGCGCTCTCTTTCTTTGTATGCTTGGACGGCATATTTAGTCAGTTCTTTTTGAATTTCAGAAACTTGAATTTTTTCAAAGATTAACCTTTCAGCTTCGTGGTTAACAACTAAATGTTTTTCTACACCTTGCTTATCTTTATAGTAATCATATTTAACTTCAATACCATATTCAGCTTTGATTAACTCATCCCTATTTTCGGCTAAATAATCATATGTTGTTTTAGTTAGCATCAATTTGAAAAAGATTGGGGTTAATTCTATTGCCATGAACAATAAAGTGATAAATAATGATATCCATCCACCCGCTACTTCATGCGCAATTTTTATTCTTTCTAATAAACCGTCAAGACCGTTGGCGATATTTTCAGTATCAGCTAAGGCTTCTTTTCTTCTTTTTTCAATTTCTGTTTTTTCAGCATTTATTCTTACATATTCTGGATTTGTTTTGATGGAATTTATTTCGTTTCCTACAATATCCATTTGGGCTTTTACTGCCAATGCTCTGGGACCAACTGTAACAATTCTAGCTTCTTCAATATATTGATTTTGTAATTCCGAATGTCTTTTGATTTTTGAATTTAAATCATCATCAAATATCTTGAGTTCTTTATCTTTGTTTTTAATCTCTTCATTAAAATTGGTGTTAATTTTTTCTATATAAATTGCTTGTTGTTCTATTTGTTTTTCACGGAGCTTGATGTCAATTTCGGTTTTAAACATTCTAATTTCTACAGGTTTAGAGATAGTCAGCGCTATGATCATTCCCATAATAATTCTTGGTAGAGCACTTTTTAATTCGCCTATCGTAATTGCTTCTGTACCATCACCTTTTCCTGTACTAGTTACTATAAAACGGTCAATGTTAAAAATCATTAATCCCCAAATGATTCCAAAAATGATTGCTTTACAAATAGTAGAAGTATCGATAGGATTGTCAATTGCTGAACCTCTAGGCTCAAATATGGTATAGAAAGCATATCCTCCTGCGATTCCTGCTAGTGCTCCTGTAGCAAATACAATTCCTCCTAAACACATGTATTTTATTTGATCAGAATAGGTTGCTCTTTCTAATAGATACCTGTCGCCACCTGCACATTTCCATAAAAACCGCATTAATGAGCTTGATTCTGGTAATTCATAGTAGTCTCTTTTCATATAAATTCGTTTTGATTAAAGTTTTTATGTGTGATGTTTAAGCGATTATTCGTTGTTATATTAATATTGTGTCTAATAATGGATGTATTATTAGTATTAATTATTTTAATAGATTTTGTTAGTTTAGGTATGTTTTGATCAAACAATTCCAAAGTAAGATTTGAAAAACTTGTTTTGAAATTTTCTGTATTGATAGTTAATTGAGGTTTGAATTTAAGATTGTAGATTTTTTTTCTAAAGAATCCATAAACAACTAATTCTATTTCATTGTTTATATTTTCAAGATTAAATATCTTGATTTGTTTTTCTAAAGTTTTACGCCCATCAAATCGGTAGCATATTGTATTATTAAATTTGTAATCAACAATGATAAAACTATTATTAAAAAGGTTATTTACATCGTAATCTAAACGTAGTAATTCAATTTTTTTGTTTCTTTTAAATAAAACAATAAAAAAACGAGCGATTATAACCACTAGGAAATTTAATTCTTTTGCAAAATTAATTATGCAGTTTGAAAACAATATAATAGATTTATTTGGTTAATTAAATGTGAAAGTATATTGCAATACTAGTTATAAAGTATTGCAATATACTTGATTTATTGATAATTAAAACTGGTAGACTTCATAAATTTATTTGAAATCTAAAACTCATAAAAACTTAGCTTGTATGACATTCGTTACTGCAGGTTTTGCAGCCATTCGATTGGGTATAAGTTTTTTTTGCTTCAGTAACTGCCGCTTTGCATGTAGAAAATACTCCTAGATACTTTCTGTTGTTAATACTTGGTAAATAGCGACAATCTTCTGTATGAACTTCGTGATCTCCATTAGCTTGTGCATTTTGGTTTACATAATAATTTTTCATGATTTATTTGGTTTTAATGATTACTCTTTAAATGAGTATTCAAATATAAAACCGCTGCAAACCAATATTTTACGGTAAACCATAATTCATAAAAAAATTATATGACGCCCATATCTTTGGCAATAGCAATCAAATGGGTAGAGTTATTTGCTTTAAAAAAATCTTTTAGTCTAGAAATTCTTTTTTCAAGAGTACTTTTGCTATTGGGTTTAATAGATAAATCTTTAAAAATTCTCCCTATTTCATCTTGTGGGACACCTGTTGAAAGATGTTTGAGAATTAAAATATCAAAATCGTCAATTTCGTAATTGTTTTTTTCTTTTAGGACAAAAGCAATTTCTGGTGAGATATATTTATTATCTGATGTATTTACAATCTGTATTGCTTTTTTGAGTTCTTCGATACTATTTCTTCCTTTTAAGATATAGGCATTTATATCCGAGTCCTGAAAAAGAGATTTAATACGGTAAATTTTTTCTTCAACAGAATAAGCTATGATTTTTATATCGGGTTGTAGCAGTCTAATTTTTTCTATTAAGTGATCTCCATTTTCTATAGTTACTTCTCTATGATCTTTTTTAAAAGATAAATCAGTGATAAGTAAATCATATGGTTCGTTGTCAAGAATGGCTTTTCTAATTTTTAAAAATGCATCATCACAATATTTTGAATGATCAAAATTGCTGATATTTAGATCTTGTAAAGCTTGGGCAATACCTAGGTTAATACTATCAAAATCTTCAACAACAATTACTTTTTTAAACATGATATACTAGATTAGCTGGGTAGCGTTATTTTTACTTTAAAACCTTTGTCTGGTGCTGTGTCAAAAATAATAGTTCCGTTTATAGTTGTAATACGGTTTTCCATATTTTGAAGACCATTTTTTATAATTTCTGTTGCTACGCATCCTTTTCCGTTATCTACATAGCTAATTTCTAAAAATTTGGGATTAGAAACATCAAATTTGATTACTACTAGTGATGCCTGACTATGTTTTTTCATATTAACCATCAATTCTTGTAAAACTCGATAAAGAGTTACTTTTTTGGTATCATCAATTAGTGACCAATTTACTTTTTCAATATTATTTACGATTACATTTCTAGAGCTATCATTGTAAGTCGCTATAGTATCTTTTACATTTTGGGCATAGTTTATCCCAGTGTCAATTTCATTGTTTTCTCTTGAAATACCTCTTACTCTCAAATAGATGTTATCTAATTGCTGTAATAAATTTTCTTTTGTTTGTTCGCTTTCAATAGGCTGTGTTTGAGTAAAAGTGATGGTATGAAAAACATCATTAGCTAGTTCGTCATGGATTTTTTTTGCAATCCGAGTTTCGGTATCGTAGGAGGCTTTGATCCTTTCTGTTTTAGTTTTTATGCTATAGTAGCGCACAAGCAGTAATAGTATAATGATGAGAAGAATCGTTCCAATGAAGAAAAGGAGTCTTTGATATTTTATTTTTTGAAGTATCAATGAATTTTGAGCTTTTTCTAATCGGAGAATCTTATTTTCTATTTTCTCTTTTTTAGAATCATATTTAATTTTAGCGAATTTATTTTTAAAATTATTTCGAATTTTAATAATACTGTCATTTAAAAAAATAAATTTTTGTGCATGCTGTAGGTTTTGAACATTCTGATCATTTGAGATTAATATAGCTAAAGCTCTCAACCTTTCGTCTATACTATTAAATTTTGTAGCTATCTGATATGCCGAAAAAGCAAACTCATTTGATTTTTTAGGGGTTGTTTTTTTGTAATATTCGGCTAAATGCAAATTACTTTCAATAATTCCGTAACTATCATCAATTTGATTTCTTAATGCAAAGCCTTCATTCATAAGTAGTAAGCCTTTTTCGGTATTTCCATTTTTAAAATGAGCATAACCTAAATTGTCCAAAATTCGGGCTTTATTACTTCTGAGGGAGTTTTGATTTAGTATTGATTTATTAGCTATTGTATTTAAAATTTCAATAGCTTTACTGTACTTTTTTTGCTGGATATAGACTACGGCAATATTGTTTAAGGGCCCATTTTTTGCTATTTCATCCTTACAATCTTTTATTGCTTCTTTGTAGTAATAAATAGCATCGTCGTAAATCGAAAGTTCTTTATTAGCGATACCAAAATAGTTATTGATAGCGGCACTGTAAAGATCTTTTTTCTTGATATAAGGTAAAGCTTCAGTTAAGGTTTCCTTACTTCCATAATAATCACCATTTATTTGTTGTATAGCAGCCATCTGAATTAGATTATAAACAATTTTGTTGCTATCTCTTATTGCTTCCGCTGCAACTTTTGATTGGTTAAAATAGTAAAAAGCCTTGTTAAAATGATTAGTTTCTAAATAATGGAGCGCTTTTTTTTGATAAGCTAAAGCTTCTTTACTAGCCTTGTTAGCTTTAGGGATTTCTTTAATTTTTTCTTGACAGGAAATCAAGAGAATAAAAATGAATAAACTAAAAAACGGGGATCGTAGCATAGTTGTTACTTTCCCCGAAAATAATACTTAATTTTAAATTAAAGCTTTTAATCCATTTTTATTTATTTAGGGGGTGGAACATAGATAGGTTGATCACCAGGTCCCTTGGTAGCAACTAGTTTGGTTGTAGCAAGTTCTGTATCCTTGTCAGTTGTAACATCTTCGTCGGCTGTACAAGAAAAAAGAGTTGTAGTCAATAGCGTTAACGCTCCCATCATAAAAAATTTTTTCATCTTAATTGATTTTTAAAAATTAGGAATAGGTATTGCTGCCCGAAACTTTTTCAGATTAATTGTAAAGGCAATACCATGTGATTTTGGGAAGTAAAGTGCTTGGAACTTTAAGATTTTGTTTATACTTCCCGAATAAACATTACCTTAAGGTTTTCCACACTTTTTATTGAACTAGTTTTGTACATTTGTTTCAAGCTGCAGATCAAAACAATAACTAATTTCTTCTGCAAAGTAAAAACGATTATAAGCCTGTATTGCTAAGGAATTCCTGGAATTCCTGCTTTTCCTAAACTTTCCTATGAATTCCTAATAAATCCTAAATGCCTATGTCAAACAATACTATTAGTAATTATAAAAAAGCGATTAAAGAAAAATATGAGTTGGAAAAAAATGGAGACAACTATCTTTATTTAGTACAACCTTCACAAGCCAATCTTAGAAAATTATGTTGGCAGAAATTTGAAAACAATGCCAATCAAAGTGATCATATTGTTTTTACTGCTTTTTTTGGATTCGCTTTTGACGTAGCGAATAAAAATCTTTTTAAAACAAAGACAGATCGTTTTAAGCCTATTGGGGCTTTTTTTAGAGGGGAAACAGAATCACCTACGGATGATATTATTGAATTGGCAGCTATTTTGGTTGATTTTCAACCTAGACCATTTACTAAATTTAGGGCAAAAGGGAGTGATCTGATAAGTAAAGTTCATGTAATTAAAGAAAATAATGCTGATAAATCTGTAGTTTTGAATAGCAGCGAAACCCCAAATGAGAATAAGTTTAAAAGAGATGTAAGTAAAGCTCCAATACTTTTTTTAAATTTTAAAAGAAGTTTTGGTCAGTCATTTTTTAGGCATTCAAAATTGATAATTGTACTAATTAGTTTTTTAGTTTTAGGGTTTACAATAAGTTATTTTCTTTTCCCCAAGAAACAATGCATGCAATGGTCTTATGATCATTATGAAGTGGTGAGTTGTGATACCGATTTTCAGGGTTTTAAAACATCTAATGGTATAGAACTTTTGGATGAAGAGGCATTAAACCTCAAAAAAATTAAAGTTTCTGACACCACTGTTTTCTTTAAAAATGGAGAGGCTTTAGTCTGGTATGCTAAAACAAAAGAGGGTATCGACTTTTTTAATACTCATGGTAGGCATCCTGAGAATTACCACGCTTTAAAACCTATAACGCCTTATATTATTAAAAAATATATAAAAAAAGAGAAAATGGATTGAACTTTAGCTATACTAAAAACCTTGTTTTTACTTATGATTCCCAACGGATTCGGTTGGATTCTGTTGCATTTTGTCGTTGTGAATTGCTTTCAAAACTGCGTAGCACATCATGAGTACCTCTAAAAAACAATAAAAACAAGCGAATAATTGTATTTTCACTTATGATTCCCAACAAAAAACACACAGGTTTTAGCACATCAATAGTTGTGAATTGCTTTCAAAACTGCGTAGCACATCATGAGTACCTCTAAAAAACAATAAAAACAAGCGAATAATTGTATTTT
>NZ_JBZEEN010000016.1:39049-39977 GCF_058309975.1 Flavobacterium sp. ST-158
TGAATTGCTTTCAAAACTGCGTAGCACATCATGAGTACCTCTAAAAAACAATAAAAACAAGCGAATAATTGTATTTTTACTTATGATTCCCAACAATCACACGGCACAAACATCCATTTTTCTAGTTGTGAATTGCTTTCAAAATTGTATTTTTACTTATGATTCCCAACGCAAATAATGCCAAATTAGAATTACCTCGAGTTGTGAATTGCTTTCAAAATTGTATTTTTACTTATGATTCCCAACTAAACGGGGTTTAAAAGCTATTTAAACTCAGTTGTGAATTGCTTTCAAAATTGTATTTTTACTTATGATTCCCAACCTTGTTCTAAATTATTATTTTGTGTTTGCAGTTGTGAATTGCTTTCAAAATTGTATTTTTACTTATGATTCCCAACTAATGGAGCAATAACAATCCATCCTGCTAAGTTGTGAATTGCTTTCAAAATTGTATTTTTACTTATGATTCCCAACTTTTTTTAATTAATGAGTTTGATTTTACAAGTTGTGAATTGCTTTCAAAATTGTATTTTTACTTATGATTCCCAACATGAAAGGTAAGTCAGTAAACTTACCAACAGTTGTGAATTGCTTTCAAAATTGTATTTTTACTTATGATTCCCAACCTAAGACACTTGGAACAGTTAGTTATCCTAGTTGTGAATTGCTTTCAAAATTGTATTTTTACTTATGATTCCCAACAATAAATGAATGTACTAGCACCGAATTTCAGTTGTGAATTGCTTTCAAAATTGTATTTTTACTTATGATTCCCAACATGCTGTTACAGGAGAAATACATGGAAGTAGTTGTGAATTGCTTTCAAAATTGTATTTTTACTTATGATTCCCAACGTCAGTCTGTGAAAAAACTTCCGTTTTTGTTTCAAACAAATATATAAAATAGTTTTATGAAAAAGCAGATTTTT
>NZ_JBZEEN010000017.1:0-38434 GCF_058309975.1 Flavobacterium sp. ST-158
CCATCAACTAAATTAGGAATAGTCACCATACAGCCGGCATTCAAAGTCACATTTTGATTGGCTTCCGGAGTTAATACCGGATTGGTAGAGTCTTTAGCGGTAAGTACCACTACTTTAGAATCGGTATTTCCAGCAGCATCGGTAGCGGTAACAGTCACGTTAATTGTTCCGTTGTGAACCGCAGCCTGGGTACTCGCTGCGACAGGGCTTTGAGAAATGGTAACACCGGTACAATTGTCAGTAGCAGTAGAACCATCGACCAAATTAGGAATAGTCACCGAGCAACTGGCGTTCAAAGTTACATCCTGATTGGCTTCCGGAGTCAATACCGGATTGGTCGTATCTTTAGCGGTAAGCACCACTACTTTAGAATCGGTATTTCCGGCAGCATCCGTGGCAGTAACAGTAACATTGATAGTTCCGTTGTGAACAGCAGCCTGGGTACTTCCTGCAGTAGGGTTTTGAGTGATTGTAACACCGCTACAATTATCCGTAGCAGTAGATCCATCGACCAAATTCGGAATCGTCACCATACAACTGGCATTCAAAGTTACATTCTGATTGGCTTCCGGAGTCAACACCGGATTGGTCGTGTCTTTAGCGGTAAGCACCACTACTTTAGAATCGGTATTTCCGGCAGCATCGGTAGCGGTAACAGTCACGTTAATTGTTCCGTTGTGAACCGCAGTTTGTGTACTTCCCGCCACAGGATTTTGTGTAATAGTAATTCCCGAGCAATTATCGGAAGCCGAAGAGCCATCAACTAAATTAGGAATAGTAACCATACAACCGGCATTCAAAGTCACATCTTGATTGGCTTCTGGAGTCAACACCGGATTGGTCGTGTCTTTAGCGGTAAGCACCACTACTTTAGAATCGGTATTTCCGGCAGCATCGGTAGCGGTAACAGTCACGTTAATTGTTCCGTTGTGAACCGCAGCCTGGGTACTCGCTGCGACAGGGCTTTGAGAAATGGTAACACCGGTACAATTGTCAGTAGCAGTAGAACCATCGACCAAATTAGGAATAGTCACCGAGCAACTGGCGTTCAAAGTTACATTCTGATTGGCTTCTGGAGTCAACACCGGATTGGTCGTATCTTTAGCGGTAAGCACCACCACTTTAGAATCGGTGTTTCCAGCAGCATCTGTAGCGGTAACAGTCACGTTAATTGTTCCGTTGTGAACCGCAGTTTGTGTACTTCCTGCCACAGGATTTTGTGTAATAGTAACTCCTGCGCAATTATCGGTAGCCGAAGAACCATCAACTACATTAGGAATAGTCACCGAGCAACTGGCGTTCAAAATCACATCTTGATTGGCTTCCGGAGTTAAAACAGGATTGGTCGTGTCTCCAACAGTAATTGTTATAGGGTTTGTATAATTGGAATAACAAGCTACACCATTTAAAGTAGAGACGGTTCTTCTTTGGTAAGTTGTTGTTGCTGTTAAAGCAGGAGGAGCATAAGTTGCTGCTGTAGCACCACCAATTGTAGCAAAACTTCCACTGGCATTGGTTTGCCATTCATAACTAATTGTTCCGTCGCCATTTCCATCGCTAGTAGAAGTTAGAGCAGCAGGAGTATATCCGCTACAAATGGTTTGTGTATTTCCAATACTTCCAGGAGTAACGTTGGATTGTACGGTTACCGTTTTGGTTTCTGTATTAGAAAAAGCAGTACCGTCGGTAACTGTGAATGAAATGGTATAAAGTCCTGAAAGTGCAGGAGTAAATGATGTTGAAGTTAGTGTGTTGTTTGTAATAGTAACATTATTATTGTTTGGATCTTTTACTGTCCAAAGATAGCTCACTGAGCCATTTGGAGTACCAGAATAATTTCCTGACAAAGTAATATTGGCTCCGTTACAAATGGTTGAAGAAAAAGCATTTGGAGTAGTGATATTAGCATTAAGGGTTCCAGAACCTGCTACGATTTCACCGAATGTTAGTACATTAGCACTTCCACCTCCGTTGCACACAGCAATAAGCTTGTTATCAATATAGATTTCAGTATTATTGGAACAAGCTCCTGAAATGGTTCCTCCAGAATCAACCTTGATGACCGAATTAGTAGGAAGGAAAAGTTTTGTTTTTTGGAAACTGAAATTTAAAGTTCCCGTAGCAGTGAGGTATAAAAGAGAACTGTTTAAACTGACTTGTTTAGGATTAGAACCAGCTTGGATGTCTAGAGTTCCATTGAGATTCAAATCTCCCATTAAAGTTGTGGTAAGATTTGATGAGATTGTAATAGTATTACCCGATTTAATTGTTACAGCATAATTTCCAGCTACTTGACCAGGATAACTACTGGCATTAATCCATGAACCACTTGAATAAACTTCCCATGAAGCAGTTGATTGCCAATCGCCGGAATTTTTGGATTGATAATCACCATCAATTTGGCTGTAAGCGGAAACTAGGTTACAAAAAATGAATAATAAGAATATGTATTTTTGTTTCATGATTAATTGGATTTAAATTCAAAAAACAACTTTTAATTATCGGATTGAACTACAGTTTTTTAAGTAGTTTTGTTGTAAGAGGGAATGGGGGTATTCCTCTCTTATTGAAGGGATTATGTCATAAATTTGTATGGTAATAATCTCTTTGAGCAGCTTTAAATAATATTAAAATATTATTTATAAATTTTAATTGATTAACTATTTCAAAGTTAGATAATTACTATATGAGATTATACTTTAATCGATGATGTGTCGTATAAGTCGTTAAAGTACACTATATGCAACTATAGTTTTTTTTGAAAGGATTATTTTACTTAATTTTATTTAAAATGTAAGGTGATTTTTTGTTGCAGTATATCCGAAAAGTGATAATTTAGGTTTATTGGTACTTCTTCAAAAGATGTTTGGGAAAGTTTTTAGATTTAATCATTTTTCCAGCATCGGTAAAAAGAATAAAACTATAATCTGGATATTGATTTAGAAGTTTTAGGGCTTCTTTTTTTCCTAAAACCATAGCCGAAGTACTAAAACCATTAGCCATTTCAGCATTGGGACCAAAAACAGTTACACTACACAAACCCGTTGCAGGATAACCTGTTGCCGGATTGATAATGTGCGAGTAGCGTTTTCCATTAAAAACAACAAATTTTTCATAAGAACCTGAAGTAGTAACAGCGCCTTTTTTTAAAGTAATGGTAGCAAGAATTTCTTCAGGTTGAAACGGATTAGTGATTCCAATATTCCATGGTTTTCCGTTTATTTGGTTTCCCCAAACACTCATGTCTCCAGAAGCATTTACTATTCCGGATAGGATACCTTTGGCTAACATCATTTCTTGGCATTTGTTCGTTGCATAGCCTTCGCCAAGAGCACCAAAACCAATTTTCATTCCTTTTAGTTTTAAGAAAATAGTAGAATTGATACTGTCTAGAATAATATTTTTATAGCCTACTTTTTCAACAGATTTTTTAATTGCGGCTTCGATTGGCATTTCGGTCATAGAACCATCAAATTTCCAAATTTTATCCATTGCGGCAAAACTAATATCAAAAGCACCATGAGTAATTTCTGAAAGATGCAGAGCTCTTTTTGTCAAATCAAAAACTTCTTGATCTACTTTAACAGCTCGGATTCCCGCATTTTGATTGACTTCGGAAACCTGAGAAGTCGGTTTCCAATCGGAGATGAGGTTTTCAATTCGGCTAATTTCGGCAATGATAGCATCAATATTTTGTTCAGCGGCAAGAGAATCTTTGGCAATAATGCTAATATCAAAACGTCCGCCCATAAGCAGGGTAGTTCTCTTTCGTAATACTTGTGATTGGCAAGAAAAACTGAATAATAATATGCTAATAAGAATTATTGTGGTGTTTTTACTTGTCATGGAAAAAGAAATTTGATGTTTAATAACAATCAGTTAGTATTTGACCTTTGGCTTTATAATCAGAAAGAGAAGTGTTGTTTTTTTTCATGCAAATGGTATCCAATACTTTTTCTACATCAAATTGCATGGCTAATGCGCCACATATCATTATAACACCATCATTTTTTAATAAATCAGCAAAGAAATTGGCGTCCATTTGAATCAAATCCATCACATAATGATGATGGGCTTCACGGGAATAAGCCAAATGGAAATTCTCTAGATATTGTTTCTGTTTCATCTTAGAAGCAAATTCTTCGTAACGCGTTGTGATTTCCGTTTTTTGGCGGAAGCCAGCAAACAAATGAATTTCGGATTTTTTCTTGTTTTGAGCAATCATTCCTAGAAAAGGAGCAATTCCTGTTCCATTAGAGATTAACGCCACTTTATTTTTCTTTTTAGGAAAATGAAAAGCATGATTGTTTATTATTTGCGCTTTGATGGTATCACCCGCTTTTAAGTTGTATAGGAATTCTGAACCCAATCCAGAAGGATGTAATTTTACCGCCAGCTGAATGTTTCCGTCAATAGTTCCAATAGAATACAATCGTTCGCGATTGTCATTAGCGGGATAAATGGCTAAAAGATCTCCAGATGTAAACTTGCTTCGCATTCCAGCTCTTAAAGTCAGCAAAAATGTTTGTTCAGTCTCAGAAATTATAGTTTTGTCTAGAACCATTAATTGCTGTAATCCTTTAGGGATATGGTTGTAAACGGATGGAGTGGTGCTAAGAGAAATTCCTGTTTTAGCACTCCATAATTTTACCCAATTTACAAATTCTTCTGCTGATTTGTCATTTACGGTTTGTAATTCTAGTATTTGGTTGGCCCAAGTTTTGTTCTCTAAAAGACTATCAACTTCTTTAGCGAAACCACAGAAATCAGGATAGGATTTAGAACCAAAACCGATTACTGAATAATTAATTTGTTGCTGTTGCTTGTTTTTTTCTAAAAGAGACACAAACTTATTCGCATTAGATGGCGCATCGCCCAAACCATAAGTCGAAGTAAAAACTAATAATTGTTCCGCTTTTGGGTAGGTTTTAAAATTGTTGAGTTGGGCAAGATGTGCTTTTTCGCCGTTGTCAATAAGTTGTTTCAAAATAGCATTGGCAAAACGCAAAGAGCTTCCGTTTTCTGAACCAACAAGTAAGATGAATTTGCTTTCCTCTGCTTTGAATTTGTTTTTAATACGACTGGCTCTTCTTTTTAAAGTCATTGCAAATCCTGAGTAGATAAAAAATAGAATATTCAATGCTGCTAATCCAAGTACAAAAGCCCAAATAGCATTTGTTCTTCCAGTGTGTAAATCCAAACTTAGATTGGCTAATAATTTTGAAGTAGGAAATAATTCCTCCGAAACAATTTCATTTGAATATTGGTTGACTTCAACTTTTCTGTCTTTTAGTTCAAATGTAAAATAGTCTTCAGGATCATCTGAAAAAGGGAACTCAATTTTAGTCACCTCAACTAAAGGAGTGTTTTTTAAATCGAAGGTTTTTTTAGTTTTAACAGGAGTTGTTATTTCAGCTTTATTTTCATCTTTAGTATCAAAAAGATGAAAACGTTCCATAGATAAATAGGTTCCTGAAAGTGCAATAATTAAAATGGGAATTAAAGCCAATCTACCCAGTAAAACATGATAATATTGGGCAAAATAGTCTTTAATAATTTTAGAAAAAAAGTTACGTAGCCCCCTTTGTCTATTGATAACAAGTGCACATCCCGAAATGGAAATTAAAACCAAAAGAAAAGCATTTATACCAATAAAAAGCCGACCTGTTTCATGTAAAAATAAGGAACGATGTAAGCTGGTAATCCAGTTTATAAAGTCACTCTTTTTAGATGCTTTTCCTATGATTTGTCCCGTTTCAGGGTTGATATAGCCGTTGATGTCATTGCCATCGTTGTCAATAGCTTGTAGTGTTACAAATTGATTTTGGTCGATACTTAATTCAGTTATCTCAGCATATTTTTTTTGAAGAATTGGCAGGCTTTTAGCCAAAGTAATGTTATCAAAATTTTCCACTCGATAGGCTGGTATTTTCTGCTGCATGGCATCCACGGCAAGAATAGTTCCTGTTACAGATGCTAATATTAAAAATAAGGAAGAAAATAGCGCTAGAGCGAGGTGTGAGTACCGCCAAAAAGAAAGAGTCATCTACTACTGCTATTATATTTTGCTTAATCTTACGTAACGAATATAGCCTTTTCCTTCTGATTTGGCTGAAATTCCTTCTGTGGTAAGAGGGATTTCTAAGTCGGCAGTATAGTATTTTTGATCTTCAACAGCTGTTTCAAAACGTAATTTATAACCACTGTTAATTTTAGCATCGTCAATTTCGATAGTAGTAATGCTACGATCTCCGCCTGTAACCGAAGCGCCAGTAATAGCACTGATGTTGCTTGGTTTTTTAGCATAGAATTTATGCCATTCTTTTAAACTTTTATACCATTTTTTGTCATCTCCCATTACATAAAGTGTTTTTTCATAAGCTCCTTTTGCATTAACTAAAGAAACTACCACATAAGCACCATCTCCCATATAATTAGACATTTGAAGCATGCATTTGTATTTGCTACTTTGTGCAGATGCTTGTAAGGAGATAAGACATATAAATGCGCTTAATAAAGCTGTTTTAATTATAGATTTCATATATAAAATTTATTTTTTTCGAAGTATGTCTGGATTCAATTAATTTGCTGTTATTTCAAAATAGCAAGAGCAGCGGTGTCTTGATTTAGGGTTTCATTTTCCTTGGCTAAATCATAAGCTGTTTCGTCAAAGTCAGTTTTGATTTCTTTGCTAGCGCCGATGGATAGTAAATATTTCAAAATGCTATCATTTTTAGCAATCATGGCAGCTTTATGCAAAGCGGTTAATCCATCTTTGTTTTTAGCATTGACATCAATGTTCAGGCTGGCTATTTTTTTTAGCAAAGTTAAGTCATTTTTTAGGACAGCAAAATGATACAAAGTACTTCCGTCTTTTTGTGCTTGAGTTAAATTCAAACCATGCTCTTGCAAAAGCGTTAATTTTGTTCCAAAAGGATCTTCTTTAGTTGCATTTCCTCCTTGTGGTCCACGACCATTTTGAGGTCTGTACGATTGAATTAGATAATAACCTAGGTTATTGTTGTCTTTATCTAAAACAGTAACATTGGCTTTTTGGTTTAACAAAAGTTCCACTGCTTTAGGACTTCCGTTTTCCACTGCAAATGTTAATGCCGATTTTCCTTTTGCATTTTGCACGTTAATGTCTTTGATTTTTGGAAGTAATAGTTCTAATGCTTCAGTATCTCTTCCGGCTGCAGCATTCATCAAGGCAGTAGTTCCTTCGTTATCTGCTTTATTCACATCAATTCCTTTATTTAAAAAGTAATTGATAATTTCGTTTTGATTAGGTTTACGCACCAAGCTGTGTAAAACGGTTTCTCCATCTGCAGAAAGTACAGTGGGTTTAAGTTTTAAATCTTCCACTAAATATTGATACACTTCAATAGGATTTGCATCGCGTCTAGAACCTTGAGCGGCTATGATTAATGCATTGTCTGTATATTTAACTCCTTTTTCTAATAAGGTTCTCATTAGGTTTAAATTGCCTGTTTTTGAGGCATAATTAAAAGCTGTGTTTCCGTAATTATCGGTGTCTTTTAGAGATAATCCTTTTGAAATAAAATAATTAGTTAAGCTTAAATCTTTGTCATAAGGAATGGCTAAAAGCAAAAGATTAGCTCCATCTTTATCTTTTTTCTTTGGGTCTAATCCTGCTTTGAAAAAAGCATCATATATAGCTGTGTTTTTTTGTCCGCTATTAATGGCGAAAGTAATAGGTGTAGTTCCGTGGCTATCTTCAAGATTGATATCAGCACCTTTAGCGATGAGATAGTTTACAATTTCCACATTTCCTTTGCTAGCAGCCCAATGTAAATAAATACGGTTGTCATGAGTAGGTTTGCTTATGCTGTTTCCAGGTTGTTCTAATAAAAATTTAATAGTTTCAGTAGGTGCATCAGCATTGATGGCATAAACCACAGCATCAAAAGCATTACTAGTACTTTCGGATGGATTGTTTCCATTGGCAATTTCAGCTTTTACAGCTGCTACATCAGGTGATGATTTCCAAAAAGATTGTTCCAATAAGGTGTTTTTTTGTTGGGCAGAAGCCAAAAAAGTAGCCGCCAAGGCAAAGGAAAGAAATAGATTTTTCTTCATTATGAGACTGTTTTTTCTGATTAGATATTATTTTTTCTCTTTGGTTTAATTTGTATATTCTATTTAGAATAAATAAAAATAACGCAAATGTAAAAATAAAATTGACAATAACAATTACGAATTAGTAGTTTTTAAAAAAGAATCATCCCTAAATGATTTTGAATATTCATTAGGGATGATAAGGTATTGTTAAGTATGTTTATTTGGGAAATACTATTTATTCAATTAGAATTTTCTTGGTGTATTCGCCAGTAGTGGTTTCCACTTTTACAATATAAACTCCAATTTTTGGTTTTTTAATGTGTACTTGAATATTCGATTGGTTTCGGTTTTCTTGTATTTTCCAATTGTCAATTTCAACTGCAGAATCATTATAAAGGCGTACTTTAGTTACACTACAATTTTTAATTTTATTATTGATATTAATATTATCTGATTTTTGAATGTAAATAATATCTATTTCGCCTTTTGTTTCTACTGTATCTTCTGGGTCTGTTGGAGCATCAGCTGGGTTGAAAAAACGCAAAGAAAAGCGAGTAGTATTGGTGCCTGCAAGAAGATTTACTTCGTAAGTATTGGTTCTAATGTTGTTATAGGTATCTGTTTCACTGTCATAAATGTAGATAGCTTGGTTAGAATCAAAATTTTCTACATCATCAATCATAAATTTTACAATACCTTGAGCATCTGTTTTTACACCAATGGGGTAGGAAGCATATTTATTAAAAGTTCCTACACCTTGGATAACAAATTGATCTTGTCCAATTGAAAAATACATATCATTAGGAAGCTCGTCCATGTTGTAAGCATCATAGCCAAAATCTATTTCATCTGTAGCTTTTCCATCAATAAACCCTAATAGTATTTGTCTGTGATAGTCGTTACGAGAATTAAATCCTAATCGGATTTTTTTATAATTTAATTCAGCTACTGGATCATTATTATTGTTTTGCCATTGTTGTTTGGTTTGAGCTGTAATTTTATACATTACATTAGAATTTGTTGCATCGTCTTCTTTGTGGAAACTTCTTTGATTATTATTGTAGGTTATTGTTCCTCCAGAACCTTCTTTTCCTATAACAAAGAAAGCTTGACCAACTGGAATAAAACGATTTGGAATCCCTCTGGATGGAGTTCCTAGTTTGCTAATAAAGTCAACATTGGTAGATGATGGAGCAACTCCTCCTGTAAGATTTCTAGTAGCGTATCCTCCTTGGTAATCTCTAAGGATATGCGTATTATTGCTGGCATAATGTTCCCAGTAGTAAATAGTTCCATCTATAGAAGATTCATTATCATTTATAAAAGCTTCACTGTCAAGTGATGAAGGATATGGATTACCAGCCAATAATAATTGATTTGCACTTACTGAATTAGAAGTGATTGAGCCGTTATTTGGTTTTCCAACAAAGGTGTAGTTTTGAGTACTAGTAGCAGCTCCGCTTCCTTTCATAGTATAGCCTTGTCCAACTCTGATAGCTGAGTTTTCATTGAATTGTACCCAATTTGCATAAGCGTTAGCATAATTATCAAATTTATAAAGCCAATATCTGGCAATACTTATTGGAGTGGTTGGCGAACCATTATATCCACCAATCCAAGTGATTGTTTGGGGAGTTGATGTAGTTCCGTCCTTCATAACACTTTTTACTGTATAATTGACATTATTGGTAGTTGTGTTTATAGCTCCTACAGGAGAACTCCAATAATTGTAATTGTATAAGTTTGATTGTCCCTGTTGATCTCTTTCTATATAACCTGAACTAGTTACATCTAAATCACTATCTAAAGTTTGAATCAATTGCGATTTTCCAACTAAATCTATTTTTCCATTTAATTTTAAGTAACTGGAAATTTCTATTTTAGAATCATTGTTAGCACTAATAGTATTACTATCAACTAATAACCCCAAAACGGTTTTGTTTCCAGCAGAAGTAATATTATGTGAAGTTTTTACAATATTCCATTCAATTACTGTTGCATTGTCAATGCCTAAACTATATGGGGGATCCCAAACATCATAATTGGTCCAACTTTCATCGGTTTCCCACGCACCGTTTGATCCAGAAGTATATGGAATAGGCGCAGTATCAGGTTCAGGAAGATAAATACCTTTTAGTTTTCCGTTAATTCCATTGTCGGATTTGTCGACTAGGTAACCATTGCTAACATCATCAGTATGATTCATTTGATAGTAACCAGATAGATTTGTCCAGTTTAAGCCACTAATGTTTTTAGGAATGATAACACCTTTTACATTATTGTTTCCATCATTTTCTATTTCCTGATTCATCATTCTGCGGATTTGATCTTCTGATAAAGCTACATTCCAAATGCGTAGTTCATCTATCCAACCATTGAAATAATTGTAAGGAACATCAGTGTTTTGACTCATGGCACCAATGATAAAATCGGTATTATTTGTTGTAGGATTTGAACCAGCAGTTGTTTTTTCTAATATTCCGTCGATGTATAAATTATAATTTGTTCCGTCAAAAGTTATTGCAAGGTGATACCATCTGTCTGTATCTATAGGGTGTGTGGCAGTAATGGAATTGTTATCCCAATAGAAAGAAATAACATTGTTTACAATTCTTAAATCATAACCATTAGTTGATGAGGGACTAAGATGTTTGGAAAAAATAGTCTGTGTATTCCCATTAGTTACATTTGATTTCACCCAAGCTTCTATACTGAAATCCCCACTATTTAAGCTGAATTTATCTTTAAAGTTAATGTTGTCATCTACTCCATCAAAGTTAACCACATTACAAAGTTCTAATGTAACTAAAACATCATCTGTTGTTCCACAACTTGTTGTCCATCTTAAAGTATATTCGCCTATATTAGGACTATAAAAAGTAGCGCTTGGACTAGTGTTGTCAGAGAAAATTTCACCCCCTCCTGCAGGACCACTTATTATAGACCAAGATCCAGTTGCACCTGAAGAAGCATTTAGTGTTACAGTTTCACCGCCACAATAGGTAACTTGGTCGGGACCAGCCATACTAGATAAACAAGAGCTAGCATCTATAGCTACTTTTATAGAGCCATCAATAGGTTGTTGGCAGGTAGTGTCGTCATAGCCTTGGAAAAAATAGTTAGTAAATGCTGTTCCAGATGTTGCTCCAGTACCAGTTATTGTACCCGTTTCTAATGATACTTCAGGGGAGCAACCTGCACTTAGTATAATAGCGCAGTCTGTTGTTACATTAAGATCAAAACTTAAATCGGCATAAATGTATTCTGGATGGCCTGAGGTGATAGGTAGTGTACCTAAATCCCAAATAATTGCATTGGTGGCCGAATCATAATGTGGACTATTGGCAGTGCTAAAACCGTTATAGGTGTGATACGTTATGTTTGTGCCAGTATCAAAAATTGCTGTGGCAGGAATAGGTATTGAAACAATAGTATTGTTTGTAGCTTCAGTTCCTTCATTAGTGATATTTAATGAATAATTGATTGCTTGTCCGGGTAAAGCATTTAAAACAGTAGGATTAGTAACATTATTTATAGAGTTTACGCTAATTAAACCTTCTGGATCAGGAACATAAGAATCCACAGACATGGCAAAACCAAAAATAGAAAATTTATCTAAAGTTGAGCCGTATTTAAAATTGGTAGATGTTTGACCGTTAGCAATATTTACGTTTCCAGTATTGGGTATGTTAAACATACACAAATCGATTCCCGTATTGTTTTGCAAACTGGGGTTTCTGGTATTTCCACCGGTTAGGATAGTGGAGTTATAGAAATTATTAGTTGTGTTTCCAGAATGTGATAAATCGATGTAAGTGCTCGTGTTTAGTTGTTGTACTTGTAAATAATCTCCAGTTTTATTCACATCCCCTTCACTGGCCATAACTCCTAATTTCATATTTACTTGGCCGGCATTTACAGCCACAAACCCCGAAATAGGAATGTCCCCTACAAAAGAACCATTTTCATTAGCATACCCATCAAAAAGAGTTACAGCACGGCTATTCATTAAAGGATTTTCATAAATAACAACCATGCCCCAGCCACCCGAATATCCAGGAACTGGTCCGATACCTTCTTTAAGTGCAATGTCAGCAACAGTATAAGTTCCTAAGCCGTTAGTTTTAACATAATCAGTTATTTCTTTGTAACCTACATAAATTCCATCATCATCTGAACCAGGATACCAAATGTCTGATGCACTAGCAGTTATCGTTGTGTAAGTGGAAGCTAAGGGCCCTTTTAGAGAAATTATTTTTTTATCGTAATCTTTTGTTGTTGTTGTATAGGTTGGAATTGTTCCTGATACATTTATATAAGTGGAAGAATAGGTTTGTGTATCTGTAGTACTTAAGTTAGTTGAAGTGCTTCTTATTAACTGATTGATTGTAATTGTAATTGTTCCATCGGTTATAGTATATGGAGTTGTAAGTGTTGCAGTAGCTGTTGAACCAGAGGTGTTTACTGTTACCGGAATATTAGTAGTGCTACCGTTATTTATTGAAAGAGTTACTTTGTTGGATCCTGAACTGTTTGTGTAATTAAATTTATATGTATTCCCATTTCCTGAAAAAGTATATATTGGATATCTATTTCCGCTAGATCCTGCTCTAGATATGCTTAAACTGTAAGTGGAGTTGGTCAGGTCATCATTATTTCCAACGGTAAGGTTGTTATTGATAGTTTCTGTACCACTTTGTACTTGTTTAGATACGGTATAAGTATCTGCATCTTCTGATTTACCAGTCCAGTATAAACCGGCAAAAATAATAGTAGAACATTCAGGGTTTGCTCCATTTTCAGTTGAAAGTTGTAAATCGGCAGATGAGGAATTCCAAGTGTTTGAATCACCATCAATATCTACATAAACCATTTCCTGATCATTGTCAGTAGTATTACCATAGGTTTTAAGGGTTAGGTTGGTATTTCCTAACATCGAAAAATCACCCTTAATGTTGTAAATTACTTTTGATGGTGTAGCTGATGACGTTCTTTGTGTAAAAGTCTTTCTAACCTGTGCATGATTTACAATAGATAATAAGAAAAAAAGTACTGTAAACAGTACGTATAGAAGACAACTTTGTTTTTTAGTAAGGTAAAGTTTTTCCATAGTTTGAATTTAATATTATAACTGTTTTGTTTGTAATATTTTAAAGACAACCTAGAAGCAATAATTAATTCATAGATTTTGGGGGTCTTTTGTAATGTAAAAGTATTTATTTTTTAATTAAAATCGATTAAAAGCGTTAAAATACCGATAAAATACATTTTTTTATATAAAATTAAAGAAAAAACTTTCTTTAATCTATTTTGTAATTTGTATGTTTTAAAAAAAGTTAATTTTTATCCTAAACTTTTGGTTTTCATTTAGATTACTTGTAAATACTACAGGTTTTTATTAGGCTTACAAGTGGGATTTAATTTGTAGTCTAGATTGCATTATTTAAATTGTTTTTGGTTAAGCTATACTCTTTCAAAGAGAAATTGTTAATCAGTTTTATTGTTAAAGAAGGGAGCGCTTCACAAAAGCTTTTTTATGTTGTCTCAAGCTAGTAAAAAATTAGTTTATGATTTATAGGTTTAGATAAGAGTGATTATAATTTTTATCTAATGATTTAATTTTTCTTTTTCATTGGTAGATAGAGTTCTTTTTATTCCTTATTTGAGTAATTTGAAGAGAATGTTTTTTCAGGATAATATTCAAATAAAAAACCCTTAAATAGTTGATATTTAAGGGTTTGTTTTGTAGCGAAGACGGGAGTTGAACCCGTGACCTCAGGGTTATGAATCGTATGGTTTGTTATTTTTTTTGGAGTTAATTAGTTGATTATAAGTTACTTGTTGTTTTTGTGAAAATTGGTTTTTTACTGTTTTCTTTTGTTTTATCAGGTGTTTTCCTCACTCCGTTTATTTCAGTTTGACTATTGATTTTTAGCTTCTATATTTTTAGGTTAGATTATTATTTTAAGGTTTATTCTCATCTTGGAATAATTTTTATCTTTAGAATTTTAACTCATCAAAGCGGATATTCTATCTTTATTATTTTTAAAATTGAGGTTACTTAAATGGTGTTTAAAAATTTATTAAATTTCATTCCAACTTCAGTATTGAAATTAACTCTATGGTAGCTGTCAGTTTCTTATTAAGAAATTACTTTGTTAAAATTTCTGTTATATTTTTATCTGTTTGCTAGGAAACTTGCATGCTCTACATTTCCTCGCTTGATATAAAGCCTTGTTACATATAGTAAAGGATTAATGGTATTAATAAGCTTTTATTGGAAAATTGTGTTGAAAAATTAAAGAACGTTTTAATTATGGTAGTTAATTTGGTGAAAAATTAATTTTTTAACATTATTTATTTGCTTATTATAAAGATTGTTATATAAGACTTATTCATTATCGTAGAATATGACAATGATCTCTATTTTCTTTTTTCCTAATTTAGGAGTTATTCTTTATTGATGAATTAAATTACTAACAGGCTCTTTTAGCTCGTTCCCAATTAACAGTTTGGTTATTTCTAATATAACGTACAAAACCTAAGACTACAGAAAGGTTCATGATGAAGAAATAATAGGGAACAAACAGCACTTTTATTCTCGTTGATCTATTTTCCAAAAACCAGCCTAATAGAGCCGTACAATAAAAGAAGAGCTGTAACCAAAATAGATTAGAGTAAAGTCCAAAATTCAGAAAACCTTGTTTGTAAGCTAGTATAAAGGAAATTGGAATTAATGCTAACAAGCAAAGTGGTGCTAATGTCCAACGAAGTACTCGATGTGAAATGTATTGAAATGAAAGAGTACCATATTTAAAAACATTTAACAAAGATCTTAATCGGACTACTGATTGAATACCTCCTGCTGAAATTCTTATTTTACGTTTTAGCTCTTCTTTTACATTTGCAGAAGCACTTTCTATGGCAAATGCTTCAGGATCATATTGTATGGTGTACCCTTCCTGAGCTACCCGCAATGAAATAATAAAGTCATCGAGTAAAGTGTCTTTTTCAACATGGCGGTATAATTTTGTTCTGATAGCAAACAATTCGCCAGCTGCCCCAACAACAGAATATAATTCGGCATCCCATTTTTTTAAAGCTGATTCATATTTCCAATAGAGTCCTTCGCCCGCACCAGAAGCAACGTCACTATGTGGGTTGAAAATTCGTTTTTCACCAGAGACACATCCTACTTTTTCATTTCCAAATAGCCTGACTATGCGTTTTATAGATTCTTTTCCAAGCATGGTGTTTGCATCGCTAAATATTACAATTGGTGTATTTACGAATTTCATTCCTCTATTCATTGCTCCAATTTTACCATTTCTTGCATCTAAATGATATACAGTTGTATTGGAATAGTTCGAAAGTAATTCAGGAGTACCATCATCAGAACCATCGGTAACCCAAACAATGTTTAATTTTTCTTTTGGATATTCCAGTTCTAACGTATTCTTCATTTTAGGTGCGACATAATCTTTTTCATTATAAGCGGTAATAAACAAAGTCACTTGTGGCTCGTAACTATAATCGATGTTTTTTATTACACCAATTTTGAAGAATCGTCTTATTTTGATAACTGTAAAAAGTAAAATACCATAACCTATGTAGGTGTAAAATACAGTAAACAAGAGCATCCAAAAAAGTGTTTTTAATAATTCCATTGCTTTAGTTTTTAATTTTTTCCCATTTATTGGTTTCAAAGTTATATTGTTTTATAATTCTTGCTGGATTTCCTACAGCAACTGAATAAGGAGGAATATCCTTTGTAACAGTACTTCCAGCTGCTATAATTGAATGTTTACCAATGGTAACACCAGCGACAATTACTACATTGGCACCAATCCAGCTATTGTCTTCAACAATTATTTGTGCTGTAGAAATACCTTGTTCATGAATAGGAACACTGATATCTTCATAATTATGATTTAATCCTGATAAGGTTATGTTTTGAGCTAAGCGGATATCATTGCCAATGCTTACAGGTCCTATAATGGTATTGCTTAAACCAATCTTTGTTCGATCACCAATAATCACCGATCCAACACCATTATTAATTGCCGAAAAATCTTCAATAGTTGAATTTATACCTAATTCAAATCTATTCCAAGGAACAACATCCATGCGCGTTCTTCTTCTTATAATGGCTCCTTTCCCTTTTTTATGATACAATGGATTGACAAAGTATTTTATCCATAACCTTGGCCGGGTCTGGTTAGGAATAAGAATAGACCAATGTATCAGCTTTTTTAGCTTATCATTCGATTTTATTTTTTCTTTTAGTCCCATTTTATTTTGTATTTAGTAGCTTGTTTTATAGCATTATAAATAGCGTTAACATTGTTTGTCCAGGTATGACTTTGAGCAACTTTAATCCTTTTTTTTATGAGCTCATCGGAATTTTCTAGTAAAGATTTTTCTATTGAATTGATGTAATCTTCTTTGGTATCACACAGATAAACACAATCTTCAAACATTTGCATTGCTTTAGTTTTTGTGGCTACTATGGGTTTTCCCATGGCTAAATATTCATCAATTTTTCTAGGATAATTGCCTATGGTAAGGTTATTGGTTATTTGTGGATTTATAGCGACATCAAACCCCTTTACATAATTAGGCAGTTGCGATTCATCTTTACTGCCCAAAAAATAGACGTTTGACAGTTTGTGCAAATGAGATTCTTTAAATTCTTGATCTTCTGGACCAACCAAAATAATACTCCAGCTTTTTTTTTGATTTGCAATGTATTCAAGCAACTTAATATCTAGCCTTAATGTGGTTAAGGAGCCCACATAACCAATTACGGGAGACGTGATAGCTGTAAATTCATGTGGCACTGATATGCTATCATCTTCATCGTTAAAATGAGAAACATCACATCCTTGTCCTACCATATAACTATTCTGATTGTATTGAAGACCAAAATCTGCAAAAAAATCTGAATTGGTAGTAAGCACATCTGCTTTTTTTATGGTTTGAGGCTCAATTCGTTCACCATGTTTTTGCCAATAGGGTACTTTTACAAGATAATCACGCATATAATACGCATAAATCTGAGGCTGAAGCATTTCTTTTAGATGAAGTCCAAGAAACATGGAGCTGTCATTAAATAATATAAAATTTGAAAATCCTAATCTCTCAATAGCCGATTTAATATCATTTGAAAACAATCTTGCATTGTGTTTATTTAGCATTTTAAAGATATGGTGAGAACCTATCCAATTTATTGATTCAACGGTCGTTTTGGGATATAGATTCCAAAGATTATCGCTTATTTTTTCAATATCAGCACTTTCTCCTTTTGCAATTCTTAGGCGTTTTTGGATTCTTTCATCCTTTTTTTGTTTTAATCTGGTGATTCGATCCATTGGCGGATTTACATATAAGACCCGATTCTCTTTTGCAAATTCAAGCGCAATATTTTTGCAATTACTTCCTATTTTAATGTCCCATGGCTGAATACCAATAATGACAATGTCTTTTTCTTTTATCATAACTTTAGATTTTAATTTCCTTATACAATTGTTTGTATTGTTCTAGAACTTGAAATGCCATTCTATTCCATGAAAATTTTTTACTTTGAAGCAACCCTTTTCGAATAAGTTTATTTCTGTATCTTACATCTGATGTGAGTTTTAGTATACCATCACATATTTCTTTTGGATTATTTGGATCAATAATATGAGCCGCATCACCTGCCACTTCTGGCATAGAAGAGGTATTAGATGTAATCACTGGAACTCCGCAAGCCATGGCTTCAATAATTGGAATACCAAAGCCTTCTCTCAAAGATGGAAATAAAAATAGTTTAGATAAAAAATAGATTGCAGGTAAATCTTGATCTGAAACGTATCCAATTAAAATGATATGCTGACGAAGATGTGTAGCATCGATTTCATTTAATATCTTTTTTAGATCGGCTTCTTTATACCCTATAATTACAAGTTTATAAGAAACAGATACTTGTCTTAAAAAATCATCAAATGCTATTAATACTCCTTTTGTATTCTTTCTCGGATCTTTATTTGCAATATGCAATAGGTAATCTTCATAAAGTTTATAATCGGTTTTTACTTTATACAAATGCTTTGTATCAATTTTGGTGGTGAAATTTTCACTTACACCATTATGGACAGTCTGAATATGTTTGTTTTTAAGCTTGAAAAAACGATTGATATTCTCTTTTTCAAAATTGGATACAGTGATAAGACGACTGCTGTTCTTTACTACTTTTGCAACAATAATTCTTCGGTATAGATTACCAAATTTTTGATAAAGTGATGCTTTATTCAGTAATAGCTTTAACCAACTTCCTTCCATATATATGATGTCATGAAGTGTCGTAATCAAAGGGATATTTTTAGAATAAGGAGCAGTATTACTGGTGCAATGTAGTAAGTCGCACTTATAGTCTTTGGCTATTTTGGGTAATTTAAACTGTTCCCACCACGGATAAGAGCCACCAGGAATTTCTACAATTTTAAAATTTGCTGTAGGCTTAATTACCGATTTGTCTTGGTCCGGTTTTACAAAAATGAAATAGTCATTTTCTTTATCTATAACTTGAAGATTTAAAATTAATTCAAGTGCTACTCTGTCCATACCATGTTTGTGAGGACGAAACAATCTTTGGGCTTCTATACCAATTCTCATGATTTTTTAGTTTTGGACTGCTCCGTGTGCAGTGTGAATAAATTTTTTATTTGCCCCTTTGAGCTTAAAAAGCAAGAATGCCATTCTAAAGAAAGCAGACGGTAAAGAAAATAGCGCCTTTACAGTATTTGTATTATAAAATGATTTTGGTAACGCCAAAAAGAAAGCTAAAATTGTTATAATCAAGTTTAAAAACCAACCATTGACAGAAACATTTGAATGCACATTGAATACGAAAAAAAGTAATGCATAAACAAGTACAATCAAAAAAGTAAGTCCCAAAATCAAAATTCTTGGCGGAATGATCATTTGCAATAACTTATCAAAAAAGTTGAAATTTCCTCTGAATACTAGTTCTTTACATCCCGTTGTAAAATATTTTTTTAAATAAATAAATTGAGTGGATAGCCATCTTCTTCTTTGATTGGAAAAATTCGATGATTTTTGAATTTTTTCATCTAAAACAATAGCATCAGCTAAATATTCTATAGCAATGTTGTTTTTTGCAAACCTGAATTCTAATTCTTTATCAAAACCTCCAATGGCATTTATGCTTTTCATCATCGTTTTGAATAGTGAATAGTTGAAGCCCATTCCAGAACCAATTAATCCCGAAGAAAAACCAAGTGTTCTGTGGCCTTTTCTAAAAATATGATTATTTATTTCTTCGCTTGCAGCATCCAGTATTGCAAATGAGGTATTTTGGTTTTTTGCTTTTCGATGGCCTTGCACCGCTTGGCAGCCATTTTGAAAAGCGTCATTCATCTTTATCAAAAAGTCAGGTTCCATAATATTATCGGCATCCAAAACCACGGCATAATCATACGCTTCATTGAGCTCGTCCATAGCCTTATTTAGGGCTTTTGCTTTTGTACTTTTTTCAAAAAAAACTTCGATTAAAATAATGGGTAATGACTGCAGGATCTTGATTGTAGAGGCTTTTAAAGAGTCTGCTATAACGACCACGTCAAAATTTTTGGATTCATAATTTTGCTTTAACGCAGACGTTGCTACTTCAATAATCACAGAATCTTCCTTATAAGAGGGTATAAGCACTGCAATTTTGCTTTGTGCTTTGGCAGTAACATTTCTATGTTTTTTACCGAAATGCCCAGCAATTGCAAATACCAAAACATATGAACATGACATTGTAAAATACGCATAAATGCTGTACTCAATTCCTTTTAAAATATATTCTACTGCCTGCATTGCCATTTGTATTATAAAGTTTTCAATGATGATTTTAAAAAACTACTTCTTTTAATTTATAGCTGTAGAAGCTTTTGTAATTGTCTTTTTTTCCAACAGCTTTTTGCTTTTTCTAATTCCGTCTCTTAGCTGTAATGCAATTCGACGTAAAAAGGGAAGGTGTTTTCCGCTTTTGAGGTTGTATACTAATGATTCAGAATTGTATATCATTTCAAAATTTTGAGTGCAAAAAACTGGCTTTTTGGTAATACGGTTAATTTCTATGGCTTGTCCAAGATCGCTCTCAACAAATAAGTTATAATGGCCGAATTGAAATTCCTTTGCTTTATGTCCAGCATGATTATTTACTTTTTGTCTGGTTTTCATATCTGGTAGATCAAGCATCACCAGTTTATCATAAATGACTCCATTTTTGTTTAACCAAGTTTCTGTCTCAACTCTATATTTTTCAAGTCTGGAGGTAACAATAGTTCCAATTTTGCTTCCAGGAATATAAAGAGGTGCAGCATTAAGTAAAAAAGACCGATATAAAGCACCATCATCATTTTGTTCATCAGAAGGATCTAAACAAAGTACACCATCAATATCAAAACAGGCTTTTTCTAAAGTAGTGTGATTGAAAATATTCCATTGAAAATATCTTGGTGTTGGAACAGCTTCTAAAGCATAATCAGCTAAGTGTCCCTTTTCAGGAGTGTAATAAACTACACAGTATTTGATATCAAATTTTGATTCTAAATGTACCAAATCTTTTTTGCTTTCTTTTAAGGCAGAACCAGAAGCGATACTGTCATCTACTACTAAAATTTTTTTATACTCATTATCACTAAAGAATTGTTTTCTTGCGCCAGATTTGTAACTATAGCCTTTGATAAATGAATGAATATCAGTATAAGGTAAATTTAAGTATAGAGCCAATAAATTAGCAGGTAACATACCGCTTCTGGGAATTCCCACCACAAGATCAATATCTCTGGGAATTAAGTGAAGCTTTCTAAGAATGGTAGTGTTTAAGTCGTTTAAGTTTCTATAGTTCATAATAACAAATTTTATAGTACAAACGTACGGTTACAAAACAGGGTGTTAAGAGATATTTCGATGGATAGAAGCTTAGTGTAGTTGAATGGAAGATTTTTGCTGTTCTATTTTTGGTGCAATGAACATAAACACCATACTTACATACATAAGCATACCTGTTGGCATTTGCCCAAAAACGCCATTACCGTAAGAAGCCATCATAATACCAGCCATTCCGCAAGTCAAAGCTGCAATTTGTGCTTTCAGCCAGTCGTCTTTAAGCTTGAACATGACATGATAAGCTCCGGTTCCCAGAATGAAGAATAGCATGATAAGGTAGTAGGTAAGTCCAACGGCACCAGTATCTGCCCAAATCATTACGTACCAGCTGTCTGTAGCGGTATTGGCTAAGAAAGTAGTGGGGGTAAAGCGTTGTCCCCAGTTACCTGTAGCTCCTACACCGCCACCAAATGGGCGAGTAGCTAAGTATCCTTTTAATTTTTTTTGATTTTCTAAGCGCACTTGTAAAGAGGCTTCATTAGGGTCGAATGCGGTTCTCATTCTGCGTATTTCTGCATTTCCCTGACCGATGGTTGTATGGGCAAAAAACACATAGACAGCAATACCAAGTATTCCTCCAAGAACAAGCACTTTCGCATTTTTTTTAAGAATCAAAAACATGATTCCGCCAAGTGCAGGAACTGCTATTGCGCCACGTGTTCCAGATATTATCATTCCGAAAAAGCCTGCTAATGCTACAAATAAAAAAAAAGACTTAAGCCTAAAATTTCCTTTTTTGAATAAAGCTAAGATACCAAATACCACTCCTGCATGTCCTTGGGATGCTCCAAATTGCCCTGCATCTGAATAAAAGGAGAACACTCTTAATTTGCCAAAAAGAATATGTGTTTCTGCTCCGCCCTGATCCAGCCATCTTTGTTCAAATGGATCTACACCAAATTTAAATTGCATCAATCCTTTAAGCGTTCCAAGGAGAGAAAGTATTCCCCACACTATAAAAAAGGTATTCAAGTCTTTTTGCTTATTAAATAATATAAACAACAACGGTATGCAAAGCCATTGATATAATGCAACGCCCCTCATAGCATAAAACCAGGCTTCTCTACTTTGAGTTTCCGGGTTTCCAAGTTGCAACAGTATATATCCCATCCAAATGGACACAACAATAGTAAGAGGAGATTTAGCTTCATGCCAGGGTATTTTTGATGCAAACCCTTTAAAGAATAATGCTAAATAAATTAAAATAATTAGACCGTCAATAGATAATCCCCAAGCTAACGGGATATATCTGCTAATTCCTGTTACAAAAAAGCCCAAGAAGATAAGCAGGATAATCCCGAGTTTTGGGGTATTAAAAATGGTATAAATTAATGCAATAGCAAAAAGTAAGCTTATAATTCCTATGAAACCAATGATTCCAGTTTTGCTAACTAAAAGTGTTATTAGAATTGTACTTATAAAAATAGCAGTAAATATATTGACATTAGCTAAACGATTAGAGCCAGAATTTAACTCGAAAGGATCCTTGTGATTTTCAAATGAAGCCATACCTAATTTTTTAGAAATTTAAATTCATTTATCGATTTGGTAAATTGATTCCATATAGTGGAGTAAAATCGATTCCCGCTTTTAAAAATTTCAATTGTCGAAAAATCAAACTCTTTATCGATGCAATAAGCACCGACAACTATGCCTGCAGTTGTAAACAAAAGCGTAGCTATAGCAACTAGTTCAAGAGATTTAAAAATAAAAACAGCAATCAAATCACCTATCACATTAATCACTAACATTATGATTACTTTGATTGCATTAATATTTGGTTTATTCATGCTGTCTAAACCAATTCCGGTCATTCGGTCTATAGGTAACAGTAATCCATAAATTGAAAATATTCTAACCAATGTTATAATATCAAATACATCAGAATTTAAGTATTGGGATCCCGAAATAAGCATTACAAATTCTTTAGCAAATACAAATGTTATAGCAGAGACGAAAACAAATAAGTAAGTCAATGCGCCTGAGTAGGTGTAAAATAGAATTTTAACTTCGCTGATGTTTCCTTTTAAACTGGCTTTTGACATTTTTGGAAAAGCAGTAGCAGCAAAACTTCTTAAAGGAATTTGTTGTAACTCAGTCAATTTTAAGGGAATGCTAAATAAAGATACTGCCACACTGCCCAGCGGACTAATACTGATAATTAGAAGATCCGCATTTCTTAATAAATTGGTTCCAATTAAAGTAAAAGTGCTGTATTTTCCAAAGTTAAGTAAAGTTGCATTAGTTGATTTATTGGCTTTTTTAATCAACAATAAACCATCCCAGCCTTTGCTAATACAAATGACTGTAGTGATTAAGTTTATTATTAATAATGCCCAAATTAGGTATGTTATCGAAAAATTAAATGCTATTTTGTTTAGCACTAAGAACAAAAAAAACAATCCGCTGTTTAAAGTTTTAATTCCAAGTATTTTTCCATATTCCATTTTGGCCTGTAATACAATCGTGGCATTGTTCCAAGGAAGATTTATAAAAGCTAATAACGGATACCAGGTAAAAAATAATGTATATACTGAGCTGTCTATCCAATCGTTAAAAATAAGATTAACCAAAACCATAATCAGTACAATGCTAATTGTGCTAACAAGGCTGATAAGGACATTAGATCCAATTAATTGTTCGCTTTGTTCTTTCGATGCTCCGGATAAAAATCGGACTAAAGCATTATTTGTGATTCCAAATCTCAGCATTTCTACTAAGGATCCACCTGAAATAAAAATGACCCATTGAGCAAAGTGTGCAGGATCCAGACTTCTGGCCAACAAAGCAAAGCCACCGAGTCCCAAAGCCGCTATCACCAGATTTCCAGCCAATGACAGGAAGTTGTCTTCTTTGAGTATTTTTACAATTAATTGGAACATAATTTAGATGTGATTTTGTGAATGAAATTGGAAGCGAAGAATCTCTTTTATTTTTCTTCTTGTCTGAGATCGTTTTTTAGGCAGTTCTCCTAATAGAGATTCTACTTCGTCTATCGCTACACCATTAATTATAAATTGAAGTTTTGATGGAGTAAGCTCTTTTATGTTGTTTAATAAATTCTCATCTGCCTTAGACCATAGTCTGTTGGATCTGCAAACCAATACAACCAAATCAGATGCAACAATTAAATCAGCAGGATAATTGGTGTCCAGGATATTGGGTAATTCTATTATTACATAGTCGAGTGATTTATCTGACAAAGACGTTTTCATAATTGTTAATTCTTCATGACTGGTTGAATTATAAAACTGCGTATCTACTTCATATTTTAGATATTCGGAATCATCTAAATAATCCGAAGGATTTGCTAAAAAAGGATGGTTGTAATCGATTCGCGGATCAGGATAGCCTAAAAGAAAAGTCAATAAAGGAAATTTTTGAGAACTTGTTTTGGGGCTTACAATTGACGAATGATTTAGCACAGCAACTGACTTGCCTGCTTGTTTTAGTTTTTTTGCAATATTAGTTGCTATTACTGTTTTTCCTTCATTTTTCTGAGTACTTAAAATAGTTATAATCTTTGTTCGATTAGGTGTTAGTTGTGTTTTAAGTGCATGATTGAGATTTTGGATTACAAGTTCCATCAGCCTGTCCTGAATGCTAATTAAATCCTGTTTTCCATTTGTTTTAAATACTTTAGCAAGCATTCCTAGCGTAGGAATATGAAGTTTATTCCCGGCAACGGTAACATTTTTTAAGGTATTATCAAAAAATTCCATGACTAATAGGCTACTCAACAATAAAATAAAACTTAATACGACCATTGCAACAATAAGTAGTTTTCGTTTTGAAGGAATTGGCTTTAATGGATAATAAGGAGGATCTACAGCTTTAAGATTACTAGACAATTGAGTATCCTGAAACTTTAATTTAGCTAAATTCAGACCGTGCAGAATTTCTAAATATTCTTGTTCTGCAACATTAATTTGTCGTTCAATTTTTTTTAGATTAGCACCAGCAGGAGCATACTTGGCATATTGTTGTCCAAATTCGGCGTTGCGCTTATTCATAATCTTTAATCTGGCTTTAAGATCTTCTGTTTCTACTACTTTATCAACCCATTCTGGTAATATTTTGGTGGTAGGAACTCCTTCAACTGAATTTTGAAAACTATATAAATTACCTACGTTAGATTTTATTTCGCTTTGAAGTTGAGCCGCTTGTTTTTTGAGATTTTCAACATTTGTAGATTTTGATTCATTCATTACAATTTGATAATTCAATTCGCCTAAACGTTTTTTGCTTTCAAGGATTCGATTGCTTTTTTCCTGAACTAATTCCTGTACTTTCAGTTTTTGTTCTAATTTTTTTGCAGAAGCTTCGGAACCAGCTAATTCGGCTCTCTTTTTGCTGTATTCCATATCCATGTCTTCTTTTACATTTGCAACAGCCTTACTTTGCTCATAGTAATTAATAATACCATTCTCCTGATTAAACTTTAATAGTTGGTTTTCTATATTTTTTAATTTATTTTCAGACTGACTTAGTTGCGATTCGAAATATTTTATTACTGCGTCCGAACCATTTTCTTTAAGATTTTTATATTTTTTGATGCATACTTCATTAAAAATCGCCAAAGTTTGCTGGCAAATGCCTGGATCTTCAGTTTCATAACTTAGTTCTATCAAATCACTGGTTGATATGCGCACCGCTTTTATTTTTGAAATTGCTTCAAGCGAGTAATAGGGATGATCAAAGTTTAATAAAGAATACACAAAGTTCGTATTATTACTCTTCATCAATTTCATCAAATTGGCTACTGTACGATCGTAATCAATTTTGTTGACTGTTTCAGGCAGCGTGTTTAGTGTCTCATTATCTTCAGAATTGGATTGGATGCTGTTCGAATGAGCATGTGATTTTACAACATAATGATAGATTTCTTTAGGCATATCTGCTTTTAACTCTTCAAAAGTTTTGGCAGAGATAAATTTACTATCGGGCTTGTTTAGAAGTAAATGCTGACTTAGCAGCCGTATAGCAACTTCTTCTTGAGTTTCTCTAGAGTTAATAATGTTAATTAGGTTATCAAAAGCAATATTAGTAGCAAAGTAATTGAAAGATTTATCCATTTCAATAGACGATCCAGAAGCTAATCCAGTATAGAGTCTTGTTTCTGAGTGATAACTGTGCTTAGGGTTATTGGTTAGCAAAATTGCTAATAAACCGATAAAAATGGGGATTGCTATAAGTACAATTTTATGCTTTAAAATTAATTTTATGAATTCTATTAGTTTCATACAGGTGTAATTTTTTTATTAATCTTTAGTTACCACAAATTTTGACTGTACTTTATTTAAAAGACATCAATTATTATAGTTCAAAATTAACTACTATTAAGAAGTAAAATTGTTTATATTCGGTAGGCCGAAGCTATCTGTCGTTGAATGGATGCTTAATATTGTTTAAGCGCTAAAGAATGGAGAACAAACATTCTTACCCTGGATTTAGGAGGTATCCAGCGAATGATTTGTTCTTAATAAATAAAAATTATTTTCGCATTTGATTAAAACTAAAGTGGTATAGGGTAGAGGTGTCGCTAAATTAAGAAAGCTTAATTAGTAGAAAATATTTTTATATAATGAGGGATGAATTAACAAGCATAGTGTTCAAACTGTTGCTGATTTTAATTAATTTCAACCCCTGTTATATTTTCTAATATCATTTTTGAAGTCAGAAATTCAGATTTAGATTGTTCAAATTCAGCTGCAATTCTGGAGGTCATATCTGAGATTCTCACATATTCAGAAATTGCTATTAAACCATTTCTAAACTCTTTTTCTACCATTTCCATATTTACTCTTGCATTTCCTAAGTTTGATGCTTTTAATTCGAGTAAGTTTTGCTTGAGCAGTAAATCTTGATAATTACGTATCACAATTTGTTTTAATTCGTCTTCTTGAGATTTTGCTAAACTTTTAGCTTGTTCGAGTTCAGATTTTGCCTGCTTAATTTGTGATTTTCGATTGATGATATCAAAAACAGGAATTTTTAGGTAAAGTCCAACATTATAGTTTAATTGTTGTGTATTACTAGCTAAGTTTACACTCGAATTATCACCGCTGATTGAAGAAAGATTATTGAATGTTCCATATCCACTGCCTGCTTGTAGTCCAAAGTTTCTTGTCCAATATTGTCGTTTACTTTTTAAATTACAATCTTTGGAATCAATCTCCAGTTTTCTGTAATTTACCATTCCATTATTTACAAGAGCAGAGTCTATCAGCATATTAAGACTCGGAATTAATAACTTTGTATTTGAAGATTTAGATTCACTTTCAGTAGTGGTTTGTGCTTTTAATTCAGCAATTTGAAAGAATAATACATACAGAATAATTGTTGTTTTGAAAATAGTTTTCATTGTTTTTGTTTTTAAATTAAACCGTACTTTTTTGAATTAAGCCAGGAAAAGTTCTTAAAATTATTTTGATGTCGTACCAAAAGGAATAATTATTAGCCGTAAAATGGTCGGCATATTCATTGTCAAGGCGCATTCGTTCTTCTTCGGACATTGCTCCACCTCTTCCTCTTAATTCAACTTGCCATAAACCTGTAATTCCTGCTGGGGCTAAAAATCTTTTTGACAGTGTATCTTTTGTTAATAATTCTGCTTCATAAACCGGAAGCGGCCGGTTCCCAACTATGGACATATCACCTTTAATTACATTGATTAATTGTGGCAGTTCATCGATACTTGTATTTCTAATGAATTTTCCAATTTTGGTTATTCTGGGATCATTTACAATTTTTATAAAAGTTGAATTTGTCTTTTCGATTTCATCTTTTTGGGTATTGTACCAATAGTCACATATTTCTTTAGTATCAATATGTAGTAGTGGAGAGCATACTGCTCCTTCTGATAATTTACTGCATTTTGGGCAGGGAGTATCAAAGTCAATTGCCGTTATTGTATTAGTTTTGTTGTACTGATTATTTTCCTGCGCTAATTTTTTTATTAGTAAATCGGAGCCAGAACGCATTGATCTTAGTTTATAAAAATCGAATGTTTTTTTGCCTACTCGTTTAGAAATGTAATATACTTTTCCTTTAGATTCAAGTCGTATTGCCAGCATAATTAATAGCATCAAAGGCGCTATGCAAATCAAAACTGAAGAGGCAAAAACTATGTCAAAAATTCTTTTTGAGATTGGTAGTTTGTAAACTTCTTCAGGAACTAAATTATCGGAAATTGTTTTGTTTAACTTTTTTAATTTGTGTAATGATTTAGCTCTTTCAATTATTTGCGAAACTGCTGTACTAGAAGCAACAAAGTAATCGTTAACACCTTTTGAAAAAGCTTCTGCGAAAAGTGAATTGCTGTACTCCTCAGAAACCAATATAAAAGGAATGCTTTTTAAGATTGATTTTTTTTTAAGAGTATCAAATAAGTACAATCCTGTGTTTCCGGGTAAGTTATAAGCACATACTATAGCATCAATATTGTTTTTGCTTTTCAGTAACTGTATGCACTCAATACTATTTCGAGCAGCAATTATACTGCAGTTTTTTTCTGAAGCATATTGTTTAAGAATTTCATTCGATTTTCCTACGTAAAGTATAGTCATGGCTATAAATATGAGTTTTATAAATCAAGTATTTAAATTGGTTACCAAGTACTGGCGTAGTGAATTGGAAACAAATTTTTTCTTGTAATTTCCTTTAGTTCTTCTGGGTTAAATGGTTTCGTTAGGTAATCCTGAGCTCCTAATTGATAACCTTTAATACGTTCTTTACTTTCTTTTTTTCCAGAAAGTAATATTACTGGTGTGTGTTTGGTAAATCCCATTAATCTAACTTCTTTCAAGAATTCAAAGCCATTCATATTAGCCATTTGAATATCGCTGATTATTAAGTCGGGCAAATTATTTTCAAGCCAGATTAATGCTTCAATTCCTGAGTTTTTGGTGATAATATCGTATTCTGGAGACAAAAAATTTTCCAGTAACACGCAAGTAGTGCGTTCGTCATCTACTACTAAAATTTTTTTCTTCATAATTTTATTTTATTAAGATTGTTTTTTTAAATTAAAGGATAGATGTAAAAAAAGCTATAGTTTTTTCTAAACCTTCATCAAGAGATATTGATGGAGACCAGTTAAGTTCCTTTTTTGCAATAGAAATTTCGGGTTTTCGCATCATAGGATCATCTGATGGCAATGGATTGTAAATAATTTTTGATTTTGATCCTGTAAGTTGTATAACTTTTTTAGCAAGTTCAAGGATGGTAAACTCATGAGGATTTCCAATATTTACAGGTCCTGTAAAACTATCGGCTGTATCCATCATTTTAATTAAACCATCAACTAAATCATCCACATATTGAAAGCTTCTGGTTTGCTGTCCCTCACCATATACGGTTATATCTTGATTTTTTAATGCCTGAACAATAAAATTAGAAACTACTCTACCATCATTAGGGTGCATTCTTGGTCCATAAGTGTTAAAGATTCTAACAATTTTAATCTTAACATTGTTTTGTTTGTGGTAATCACTGAATAAAGTCTCAGCGGCGCGTTTTCCCTCATCATAGCAGGAGCGTTCTCCAATAGGATTTACATTTCCCCAATAGCTTTCAGGTTGTGGGTGTATCAGCGGATTTCCGTACACTTCACTAGTAGAAGCTTGCAGGATTTTAGCGTTAACTCTTTTGGCCAGTCCCAACATATTGATGGCTCCCATTACAGATGTTTTCATGGTTTTGATGGGATTGTACTGATAATGAATTGGAGAAGCCGGGCAAGCTAAATTGTATATTTCATCAACCTCAATTAGATAGGGGATTATCACATCATGGCGTATTAGTTCAAAATAAGGTTTATCAAGTAAATGAATTATATTTTGCTTTTGACCAGTAAAGAAATTATCCAGACAATAGACTTCATTGCCTTTATTCAGTAATTTTTCACATAAATGTGATCCAACAAAACCAGCACCACCTGTTACAAGAATTTTTTTTCGTATCATGGCTCTTTATTTTAACAAGCGGAGTTTAGATCTATTTTTAAAACTGCTTTTGTTGTATTAACACCTATACAGAAATAATCAAAACCATTTTTCTTCATTTCTGTGGCATCATAAATATTTCTGCCGTCAAAAATGGTTGCTGTGTTTAGTAACTTGTTGATGATGTTAAAGTTTGGAATTTTGAATTCAGGCCATTCAGTTAATACTGCTAAGCAATCGGCATCAATCAATGCTTCATATTGATCATTATAATACAATATGGTATTTCCGAAATAATGTTTTGCTTCTTTTATGGCAATAGGATCATATGTTTTTACATTCGCTCCTGCTTTAAGAAGTTTACTGATTATTTCTAATGATGGTGCTTCTCGCATGTCATCTGTTTGCGGTTTAAAAGACAGCCCCCAGACAGCGACAGTTTTTCCTTTTAAATCACCATTGTAATAATTTAATATCTTATTAAATAATATCGATTTTTGATTCTGATTTACAGCTTCTACAGCTTTTAAAACTTGCAAATCATAGTCATTTTCTTTTGCTGTTTTTATTAAAGCCTGAACATCTTTTGGAAAACATGAGCCGCCATATCCAATACCAGGGTAGATGAATTTATTACCAATTCGAGCATCAGAGCCTATTCCTTTTCTAACATTATTGATGTCGGCTCCAACAATTTCACAAAGATTGGCGATGTCGTTTATAAAGCTAATTTTAGTTGCAAGCATAGCATTTGCTGCATATTTTGTCATTTCGGCAGACACAATATCCATAAATACTATAGGATGACCATTAAGTGTAAATGGTTTATATAAATTGCTAAGTAACTCTTTTGCTCTTGAACTTTCAGTTCCCACAACAATTCTATCGGGTTTCAAAAAATCATCAATAGCTGCACCTTCTTTTAGAAATTCAGGATTTGAGGCTACATCAAACGAAATATTTACTTTTCTTTTAGCCAATTCTTCCTCAATAGCTTTTTTTACTTTTTTTGAAGTACCTACAGGAACAGTGCTTTTAGTTACGATTAGTGTGTAATCATTCATGTGTTTTCCACAGTCACTAGCCACTTGTAACACATACTTCAAATCAGCGCTTCCATCTTCATCTGGCGGAGTTCCTACAGAGATAAAAACAATATCAGAACCTTTGAGAGCGTCTGATAAGTTGGTTGTAAATTGTAATCGTCCTTTTTCCATGTTTCTGATAATCATTTTTTCTAGACCAGGTTCATAGATTGGGATAATTCCTTTTTTTAAATTATCAATCTTAATTTGATTAACATCTACACATTGGACATCGATGCCTACTTCTGAAAAACAGGCTCCAGTTACAAGCCCAACATATCCGCTTCCTATAATTGTTATTTTCATAATATATAATTTTATGAAGCAAACTTACGGGGATATGAATCCTGATTTTATTAAATTTCGATGGATGGAAGTTTAGTATAGTTGAATGAAATATTAGTATTGATTAAAAGTATTTTTCTAAAAACAACTAAATAATAACCGATAAATAGTTAAAGGAATGGGGAATTGTTTTAAACTAATCTACTCTTATATTTGAAAAAAGGCTCCGATTATAAAAAACGAAGCCTTGATTTTTTCAATTTACACACTTTTTTGGACAGTGTCTAATACTATAATAAATTTAATCGTTTCATCAACTCGGGTCTATTAGAACGGCTTACTGGGATTACATCTTTTCCTATCAAAACACTGTTATCCTCGATATCGATTATTTTTTTAGTATTAATAATAAAGGAACGATGCACTTTTAAAAATAGATCTTGAGGTAGTTTATCTTCAATTTTTTTAAGAGTAGAATGTACAATATAGTTTTTACTCTCAGTTTTTATATGAATATAATCTCCTTTAGCTTCAACTATATTAACTAAGTTAAATTCTATTTTAATTAACCTTCTATCAATGTTAACATAGAATTCATTGGCATTATCTTCGTTAATTGCTTTTATTTCTTTTGGTAAAGAAGAAGACGTAGAAGAACCTATTTGAGAAGATGCCGCTTTTTGAATTGCTTTTTCAAAACGCTCTTTGGTAATAGGTTTTACTAAATAATCAACGATACATTCATATTCAAAAGCTTCTATAGCAAAATTTTTATCCGAAGTTACCAGGATTACTTTAGGAGGGTTTTTAATGGTTTGAATAAAATCAAAACCAGTAAAATCGGGCATGTGAATATCCAGAAAAATCAAATCTACCTGATTTTGGTTTAAATATTTTATGGCTTGCATTGCATTAGAGAATTCGCTACTAATTACTAAATCAGTATGAGTATTGATGAATTGAGCAATGATTGCTCTTGCCATTGCTTCATCGTCTATAATAATACAATTCATAAGTATATAATATTATAAAAGAGCTACAAAATCCTGTATTTTTTTTAAAATTAGTTCAAAATCAGGCTGTGTTTCTGTAGAATTATTCTTTAAATTTAATTCGTATTCTTCAGCAATATAGTAACTTTTTTCTAAACCTAGTATAGATATTTTATGTTTTAATTTATGAACTGATTGCGCCATTTGCAAAAAATTATCACTCGCCTTATAAGATTCATAAACTTCGATTTCTTCTGGAAGTTCTTCTTTAATAATGGCAATAATTTTGTTTTTAAATTCAACATTATCTCCCGATAATTCATTGATATAACTTAAACTAACTTCTTCCATTGTTTTTAGGTATTGTAAAATAAAACGTAGTTCCTATTGTTTTCTGACTTTCCAACCAAATTTTGCCTTTATAAAAATCAATTATTTTCTTTACTATTGACAATCCTATCCCCGATGAATTATCATTATTCTCTAGTTTAGTGAATACTTTAAAAATTTTGTCATGATAGGCTTTTGCAATTCCTTTTCCATTGTCTTTTATATAAAACTCAAATTCATTTTCATTTTCAACAGCGCCTACTTCAATTACACCCTTTTCTTTATCATTATGATTAATAGCATTTTGAATTAAATTTTGAAAAACTTGTTTAAATCTAGAACTATTGCCGTAAACTTTAGGCATATCAGTAACAACGTTTACTTGAGTATTTTCGGGTATAAAAACAACTCGTTTTACTTCATCAATTAAATAGTTAAAATCAACTATTCTATCTTCTGATTCCACTTTTCCAATCGTAGAATAATCTAAAATACCCTTGATGAGTAAATCCATTCTTTCCACATTAAAAAGTACCAAGTTTAATGAATTTAATGTTCCTTCACCTATAAGATGTTTATTATCCTCAATGACCCAATTAATCAGAGTGTCAATATTGCGAAGCGGTGCTTTTAAATCATGAGAAACAACATGGGCATACTCATTTAACTCTTGATTTTGTAACTCTAAGTTTTGTAATAATTCTTCTCGCTGCTTGTTGATGGTAACAATTTCTAAGGCTTGTTTTTTTAAATAATCAACAGGATTAAAATCTTTCTCTTCAGAGAGTTTCACAGCATCTAAATTCATTGAATCTAAAATGTCGGCCAAGTTTTTATTGACTTCTTTCAAACTTGACGCTTCTTCTCTCAATTTTTTATTGGCTGCAAAAAGTTCGTCAGAACTAATTTTCATTGCTCTTTGCAACAACGCAATTTGATTCTCATAATTAAGATAAGAATCGTCAATGGCGTTCAAAAAAACATCCATATTTGTTTCTCCTTCTTTTAAGTACTTTGCTAATTGTCTTTTTAAAAGTGAATTCATTATTCGCTTATTAACGTTAAAGTCATTGTTTGGTTGTGGAGTTCACAAGACGTTTCTCCATTAAAAGGAGCCATTTCGCCGTAGGAATAAAATCCAGTAACAGCGACATCATTACCTATAATTTCCTGTACCTGTTCAATCTCCTCTTCAACTCTCTGATTCATTACTAATTTTCTTCCAATACAACTAACCAAAATAGCTACTTGAGGCAATGCTTTTCTGTCTTTCATAGCAATCTCAGCCGCTTTTAAGGCTCCATCAGCAATTCCGTCAACGGATGCCATCATTAATTGGACAAAAGAGCCCATAGGCACATCCCCTGCTAAAATCATGGATTGATTGTCATTATCTATACCCAGAATAGTTCTCACTACAGGTTCATTTTTCCCTTCTGGGGTTACATTTAAAGGATAAAGCAAAGAAGCTTGAGGTAATTCATTCGCTTTTTCACCTAAATAGTTTTTATACAAATTCAATGCAGGTTGCCCATCAATTTCATAAAGGATATTTCCCTCTGATTTGGTAATAACACGTTCGGGACCAAAAGGAATCCAACCGCCAAAACTAGCAAAAGAAATCTCAAGTGTTTCCCCATAAAAACCAATTAAGATAACCTCTCCTTCTTTTGGGTTTTCTTTATAAGAAGCAATTGTTTTTTCAAATCGAGCATCATCGCCACACATTCCGCCGGTTATGGAAATACTATCTTCGATTTTAGTTTCTAGACCTTTAATTAAAGAACTTCCATTTACAAAACTCCCTTCAGAAAGCACAAACAAATGTTTTAAACCTGCTTTAGGTATTTTATCATACAAGACTTTTCCTAACTCATTGGCATTTTTATTATGCTCTAAAACATTTTCTGTTTGAACTATAAAACTGCTTTTATCAAAATCAATTGCAGTTATAGTAACTGAATTATCATTGACATTTCCTCCCATTATTTCTCCTGAGCTGGAACCAAAAACAAGGTGCTCATAAGGGAACTCTTTTCTGATTTCGGTAATTATTTCTTCTTTTTCTAAAAGATACCTATTCCCAAAAACCAATACCAATGGGTTTTTTAATACTTTTTTTCCCTGAAGATAATTCCATTTTTTATCTTCGGCTATAAATGCTTGTACAATTTCCATTACTACTTATTTAATTTTATAAAAAAAGTTGTTCCTTGTTTCAATTCACTTTCAACCCATATTTGTCCTTGGTAACTTTCTATAATTTTCTTAACTATAGACAAGCCTAAACCTGTAGATTTATCATTATTAGCCAAGGATTGAAAAATATTAAAAATTTTTTCTTGGTCTTCTTTTGGAATTCCTGGCCCATTATCTTTTACTGTAAAAATAAAATATTCTGCAGAATCCTTACAATCAATTTCAACAAGAGATTCTTCTTTATCATTATGATTTAGGGCATTACTGATCAAATTTTGAAATAATTGCTGCATTCTAAAACGATCTCCTTTTACAATTGGCAACTTAGTTTTAATCTGGACCTTAGCATTTTTAGGAATGTGGATAATATTAATAATGTTTTGAATAATTTCATCAACATTTACTTTCTCCTGAGTAACATTAATTTTATCAATTTTAGCATAAGTTAAAATTCCTTCGATTAAATGATCCATTTTTTCCACCTTATTTTCTATCATAGAAAAATATTTTAAGGTTTGATCTGATAGTTCCTTATCATTATCTTCCTTAATCCATGAAACTAAAGAATGAATACTTCTTAGGGGAGATTTTAAATCATGCGAAACAATGTGGGCATAATCTTCTAATTCTTTATTGCTAATTGCTAAACTTTCAACTAATTGTTCCCGTTGGTTCTCTAATATTTTTTTATCGGTAATATTCTCTTCTACAGCAAAAAATTTCACTATCTCATTGTCTTTATTGTACAGTGCTTGCCCTTGAATACTTACCCAATATTTTTGACCTGATTTAGAATAATTAACAATTTCACAGTTAAAAGGCAATCCCTGTTTAATCCTATCTTTAAGATAAGCAATCGTCTCAGGATCAGTATCAGTTCCTTGTAAAAAAGAGCCAGGTGTTTTTCCTATAATTTCCTCTATCGAATAACCCGACATTTCTACGAAGCTACTATTTGCCCATTCTATTCTTCCTTTATTGTCTGCTACAATAACCGCATTGATATTCTTCTCAGCTATTAAGGACAATAAATATAATTGTTCTTCTTGTCTTTTTTGTTCTGTAATATCTAAATGAATTCCTATTGAGCCTAATACTTCCCCATTTACATCAAAATTTGGAGCACCGCTTATTAGTAAATGTCTTTTTTCTCCATATTTATTTAGGATATTAATTTCATAGGTGTCTGAAATGCCTTTTTTTCTATTCTTAATCCTTGTCTGTAATTCTTGTTTATCTGTTTCGGAAACTAATAATTGAGATGCATTTCTTCCTATTAATTCTTCTATAGAATAGCCACTAATTTTAGAAAAACTATTATTAGCAAAAATGATATTTTCATCCTTATCTACTTCTATCAAACCTAAATTCATATTAGCAATGATACGACTGTATTTTTCTTTTTCTTTTTCTAAATTTTCTTCATATTGTTTTTTGATTGTAATATCTTCAATCATTGCAAAATACTGTGTTACTTCGCCTTTACTGTTCAAAATGGGTTGTCCTTTAGTTTTTGTCCAAAAATAAGTTCCATCTTTTCGCCCATGAATAAGTTCTAAATCAAATAGTTCACCTTTAAAAAAAAGGTCAGCCATTTTTTTCAAGCTCTCTTTATCTGTAAATTCACACCTTCCTACTTCAATTGGTGTTTTTCCTAAAATTTCTTCTTTAGAGTAACCTGTTAATCTTAAATAAGCCTCGTTACACCAAAATATCTCTCCATCTGATTTTGTAAAAAGCACTCCATTTTCATTCGTGCTTGCAACAAGAGAGAGCCTATTTAACTCTTCCTTGTCTTTTTTTAATTTTTCTTTTTGATTATTTATTGTAATTAATGACTCATTTAATTCTTGAGTGGTAATTTCTTGGTTATTTAAAACATGAAGTAAATCCAGTAGCGGATCATTTAAAGCAAAGTCACTTATATCTAACTTTCGTTCAGTTACTTGCTCCATAGAAACAAACCAAGGAGTGCCTACAAAAAGCAACTCGTTTTCTAATAATTCAAATTGACCTCTTAAAGCAACTCCTTCATTCTTGAGTTCTATAACCATTAATTGATTCAGATTTTCAATTATGTTCTCTCGACTTGGGTTTTCTATAAATGGTTTCAAAATGGTAAAGTGATTGGCAAAATAATCAGAAACCTTTATTGTTGAAGAAATTTTTACTAAACTTTTCCCTAAGCCTTTTATAACTAGAGATGAATCAATTAGAATAAAAAAAGGAAAAAGTTTATTGAAACTTTTCTCACCAAACTTAAATTCTAATTTACCCATATTATTTAGCTAATTAAATATTCCTATTTGAAAATATTCATTTTAAGTATAGTAATATAAAAGTAAATAGAGGCTATATATTTACCGTATTTTCAAAATCAATCCACAAATAAAAACTTGAGGATATATATAGCCTAATGACTATTTGCAATTAAAAGCTTAACAGATAATCTGTAAGAAAAATTAATGGTATTACTAAAAATGACCTAAAGTAAATTTAATAAAAAACATTTAGATTTTAGATTGCTAAAGTGTTTTTATTTGAGAAATTTCTTTATATAAAAAATTAAGTAAGATTTATTTACTTGTAAAGAATTTTTAGATTTGTTTTTTACTAACAAATTCAATCCTTTTTATTTACTTAAAAATAGTTAAATACAGAATATACTTTAATATCATACTATTGTGAAATCAATTCATTTACACTCCAATACTCCAGCATTTTCTGAATTCTATCTAAGTAATCATCATACTTTAATGGTTTTAAAACATACCCTGCAATTCCTATTTTGTAACATTGCAACACATCAGTATGATTATTTGAAGTGGTTAAAACAATGGCAGGAATGTACTTTAAGTAATCATCATTTTTCAAAATCTCTAAGAATTCAATTCCATTGATTTTAGGCATGTTTAAATCCAAAACTATAATATCAGGTATTACCTCTTTTACTTTTAATATCTCTAATGCTACTTCTCCATTATTAGCCTCAATAACTTTGTGGTTTAATTTAAGAGTACTAACAACTCTATTGAATTTCATTACTTCAATTGCATCGTCTTCGATTAGTAAGATATTAAGTGATCTGCTCATTTCTTCTATAGTGTATATAATTCAATGTCAAAATTACTTTTTTTCATAAAAAACGATAAATATATTCGTTTAAAAAGGATTAAGTGTCGTTGAAAGGTATTTAAGTGTAGACGAATGGATTTTTATGTTGATATTTCGACAATTAGTAACAGGATTTTTAATTGTTAAAAAAAATAGGTAATGTATCAAATGTGTGTTTGTGTCGCATTTGGAAATAACTTTATCTTTATAAATTTAAACCCATCAAAAAATGAATTCAACAGGTCATTGTTATCCAAAATATATAATTCTTTAGGAAGTATGTTAAAATTATGATTTTAAATTAGCTATGTGTATGTTGAAGTAAGGTGGAAGAAGATAAAAGGTATTTTAACCTAAGGTCTGGTTTTGCATTAATCACATTGTGGACATGCTAACTTAGCCATCACAGAAAGTTAAGAAATAATCTTAATTTTAACCTATGAAACAAGTCCGCAAAATT
>NZ_JBZEEN010000018.1:0-37489 GCF_058309975.1 Flavobacterium sp. ST-158
AATTTTGCGGACTTGTTTCATAGGTTAAAATTAAGATTATTTCTTAACTTTCTGTGATGGCTAAGTTAGCATGTCCAAAGCCACGAATTCAAGAATTATATTATTTAAATTATTGAATTCGTGGCTTTTGTATTAAAATGAATTTTATTTTAAAAAGTGCAATTCATCTTTTCTTTGATCTCTTTCAAACAAAGATTGTTGATACTACCTTCATGAGTATGTTTAGTCGCTTTTGGCGATTGGTAATTTCCGGCTTCAATTTGCAAAGCTACTTCTTTATAAGCGTCTCTGAATGGAATTCCAGCTGTAACCATTTCGTTCAAAGTGTCTACCGTAAACAAATAATCGTATTTTTTATCTTCTAAAATATTTTCTTTTACTTTAATATCCGGTATGGAGAAAATAGCAATATCCAAACAGGCTTTTAAATTTTGAATAGCAGGAAATACACCTTCTTTTAAAAGTTGTAAATCCCTGTGATAACCGCTTGGCAGGTTATTCGTTATTAAAGTTAACTCATAAGGTAAGGCCTGAATCTTGTTGCATTTTCCACGAATTAATTCAAATACATCTGGATTTTTCTTGTGAGGCATGATGCTTGAACCCGTTGTTAAATTGGCTGGTAAACCAATAAAATCAAAATTCTGACTCATGTACAAACAAACATCATAGGCAAATTTAGCAAGCGTTCCTGCTACACTAGCCATAGCAAAAGCAACTGTTTTCTCTGATTTTCCACGACTCATTTGTGCCGCAACCGAATTGTATTTTAGTGTACTGAATCCCATTTCCTTTGTGGTAAAAGTTCGGTCAATAGGGAAGGAACTACCATATCCTGCAGCCGAACCTAAAGGATTTTGATCGACTACTTTCAAAGCCGCATTCAGCATACTCATATCGTCAATTAAACTTTCAGCATAAGCTGAAAACCACATTCCAAAAGAACTTGGCATTGCAATTTGTAAATGCGTATAGCCTGGTAATAAGATATTTTGATATTTTTCGGCAGAAGTCATTAATAAATCAAAAAGTGCTTTGACCTGTTGCTTTAATTGCAATACTTCTTCTTTTAAGTACAGGTTCATATCCACTAAAACCTGATCGTTACGGGAACGGGCTGTGTGGATTTTTTTTCCGGCATCGCCTACTTTTTGGGTCAGTAAATATTCTACTTTTGAATGTACGTCTTCAAATGAATCTTCGATGGTGAAATTTCCAGCTTTGATATCTTCCTGAATTTCTGCCAATGCACCCAGTAAATCTTCGCATTCCTGATTGGTGATTAAGCCAATTTTAGCAAGCATTTTTGCCTGAGCGATATTTCCGGTTACATCATGTTTGGCTAAAATTAAATCTAATTCTCTATCGTTTCCTACAGTAAATAAGTCGATTTGTTTATCTGTTGGTATTCCTTTTTCCCAAAGTTTCATAATTCTGTATTTTTATATCGCAGAGATTCACTGAGTTGTCTCAGAGATTCGCAAAGTTTTATTTTTTTAGCCCCGATAGTAGCGAAAATCCTTTTGTTTTTTTCTTTAAAAAATAAAAGATTGAAGCGGATAGCGGGAATGGCTTCTAAATATTTTTAAAAAAATCGCCTAGTATTTTAATATACAAATCGATTCCTTCTTCAATTTCGTTCAAATATATAAATTCATCAGCGGAGTGCGAACGTAAACTGTCTCCTGGTCCTAATTTTAATGATTTACAGCTTAAAACCGATTGGTCCGAAAGGGTAGGAGAACCGTAAGTGGTCCGGCCCAACGCAATTCCTGCTTGTACTAAACCGTGATTTACCGGAATAGAAGAAGCGTTTAGGTGCATAGAGCGCGGATTTACTTCGGCGTTTATATTGTCTCGTACTGTTTTTAAAATTTCAGTATTGTTGTAGCAATCATTGACACGAATATCCACTACTAAATCACATTCAGAAGGCACTACATTGTGTTGTTTTCCAGCGTTGATTTGGGTTACGGTCATTTTTACAGGGCCTAGTACTTCAGAAATTTTGTCGAAACTGTAGTTTTTAAACCATTCGATTACAGCCAAAGTATTGTAAATAGGATTGTCAGGATTGTTGTGAGCTGCATGACTGGCAGTTCCTTTTACTTTGATGTCCAGAACTAATAAACCTTTTTCGGCTACTGCTAACTGCATTAAAGTAGGTTCGCCCACGATAGCACATTCTAGTTCTGGTAAGTGTTTTAAAACGCTGTTTAAACCATTTTTACCACTGCTTTCTTCTTCGGCAGAAGCGACAATTACTATGTTATATGGTAAATTTTCGTTAGCATAAAAATGAGTAAACGTAGCAATTAAGGACACTAAACAGCCTCCGGCATCATTGCTTCCTAATCCGTATAATTTTCCATCTTCGACAATCGCTTTGAAAGGATCTTTAGTATAGGCCTGATTAGGTCTTACGGTATCGTGATGGGAATTTAAAAGTATAGTAGGTTTGTTTTTGTCAAAATGCTTATTGAATGCCCAAACATTGTTGTTCTCTCTCTTGAAAGGTATTTCGTTTTGGTTAAACCAATTTTCTATTAAAAGAGCCGTTTGATCTTCTTCGCTAGAAAACGAAGGGGTTTCAATTAGATTTTTTAATAAATTAATTGCTTCTTGAGTAAGTGTTTCGATGTTTTTCATTGTTTTTTGTTTTTCCGTTAGAGTGGTACTCTTTGGAGTTTTTTAGAATTTTACTTCTAATTTTCAAACTTAGTCTGTTGTTTTTTCATGATGGAAACTAACAGCTGCAGTTTATAATTGTATGGTTGTACAAATGGTATCGTCGTTTTTCAACATTTGGTGTTGGCCAATTTTGATTTTTTGTACTCCTTTAGACAAGCTATTGAAGCAATTGTCTAATTTAGGAATCATTCCGGAATGGATAGCGCCTTCCTCTTTTAATTTAGCATACAAATTACTATCTATTTGTGCAATTACTGATGAATCATCCTCGGCATCATATAAAACACCTGGTTTTTCAAAGCAATAATTTAAAGTAACATCAAAAACCTCCGATAAACCGATGGCTAATTCACTGGCAATAGTATCGGCATTGGTATTTAATAATTGTCCGTTTTTATCGTGTGTAATGGCGCAAAAAACAGGAGTGATGTCTAATCCAATTATTTTTTGCAACAAAGAGGTGTTCACTTTTTTTACATCACCTACAAAACCATAATCGATAGTGGGATGGTTTCTTTTTTCAGATAAGATTAAATTTCCATCAGCTCCTGAAAAACCCACCGCATTGCAATTATGTGCTTGCAATTGTGCGACTACTTTTTTATTAATTTCCCCAGCATAAATCATTACGGCTATGTCTAGCATGGGCGCATCAGTAATACGACGACCATCAACCATTGTAGGTGTTAAGCCCACACTTTGTGCCATTTTTGTTGCCGATTTTCCTCCTCCGTGAACCAATACTTTATAGCCTTCAATTTTAGAAAAATCAGCTAAAAATTGCGCTAATTCTGTTGGATTATCAATTACATTTCCTCCAATTTTAACGAGCGTTACTTTTTTCTTAAATTCCATTTTCTAATATTTTTTGTAATACTAATTGCGCAGCATAGGTTCTGTTGTTAGCTTGCTCGATTACTAATGAATTTTCGCTGTCAATTACTTCGTCAGCTACAATTACATTTCTTCTTACGGGCAAACAGTGCATGAATTTACCATTGTTTGTTAAAGCCATTTTTTCGGCAGTAACTGTCCATTCTGGATCAGAGTTTAATATTTGTCCGTAATCATTATAATTACTCCAGTTTTTTACATAAACAAAATCAGCATTTTCAAATGCTTTATTTTGGTCGTATTCTATTTTAGAGTCTTTAGTAATTTCAGGATTCAATTCGTATCCTTCTGGATGTGTAATTACAAAATCTGCATCTTGCAATTGCATCATTTCCACAAATGAATTAGCAACAGCCTGAGGCAAAGCTCTAGGATGTGGTGCCCATGACAAAACAACTTTAGGTCTGTGAGGTGTTTTGAATTCTTCCATTGTAATAGCATCAGCTAAGGCTTGTAATGGGTGTCCCGTACAGCCTTCCATGTTTACAATAGGCACAGTAGCATGCTTTAAAAATCCAGATAAAACAGTCTCAGCATTGTCTTTTTCTTTGTCTACTAATCCAGCAAAAGCTCTGATAGCAATGATATCACAATATTGCGAAATAACTTCAGCAGCTTCTTTAATGTGTTCAGAAGCACCTTTATTCATGATAGCTCCGTCTTCAAATTCTAAAGTCCAACCTTCGTTAGTAAAGTTCATTACCATAACGTTCATCCCTAAATTGATAGCCGCTTTTTGAGTACTCAAACGCGTTCTTAAACTAGGATTAAAAAACAGCATTCCTAGGGTTTTGTGTTTCCCTAATTTCTTGTTTTTAAGTGGCTTTTTTTTGATTTTAAGTGCTGCATCAACCCATTGTGGTAAGCTGTCGATGTTTTTTATGGAGATATAGTTCATGTCTATACGATTTTAGTAAAAGGAATTGTGTTATTTAATGCATTTAAAATAAAATTATCTTGTAATCCATTGACGATCCACGTTTCTATTTTTCCAGCTTTAGCAATGGCTGCAGCTTCAATTTTAGATTGCATTCCGCCAGTACCATGAGAAGATTTAGAATCGCCAATTTCTTGTGTAAGTAATTCCAAATCCGTTACATTAGTGATTGTTTCTGGTATTGCGGATTTTATGGATGCTTTGGTATAAATTCCATTAGTATTAGTTGCAATGATCAAAATATCAACATTTAATAAAACAGCAGTTAGAGCTGCTAATTTATCATTGTCTCCAAATTTAATCTCATCTGTTGACACCGTATCGTTTTCGTTGATGATAGGGATGTAATTATTTTTAACTAATACGTTTATGGTATTTACGATATTTATTTTAGTTTGATCTTTTTCGAAATCAGAATAGGATAACAAACATTGTGAGGTATGTAATCCTAAATCTTTAAAATTCTCATTGTAAATCCGCATTAAATGAGGTTGTCCAATAGAAGCCAAAGCCTGTTTTACAAAAACATCTTTGTCATTATTATCTAATTTTACAAATTGCTTGGCAGCAGCAATAGCGCCAGAACTTACAATGATAAATTCGTATTCATCATTCAAAGCAGCTATTTGCATTCCAATATCTTCAATCTTTCCTCTGGAAATATGATTGGTTTCTTTGGTTAAGGTATTGCTACCTAATTTTAATAGTATTCTTTTTTTTGCCATGGTTTTAGATTTAAAGATTTAAAGATTTAAGAATTTAAAAATTAGATATTCCAATTTTAATCTTTTAATCTTTTCATCTTTGAATTCTTCAATCTTTATCTAATCTGTCCTTCGCCGTAAATATACCATTTATTAGTAACCAAATGCTGTAACCCAATAGGTCCGCGTTGGTGTAATTTATCAGTACTAATAGCTAATTCTCCACCTAAACCAAATTGTCCTCCATCAGTAAATCGTGTAGATGCATTGTGGTATACGGATGAAGCATCAATGTTTTCCATGAATTCCTGTGCGGTAGCTTGGTCTTCAGTAATAATAGAAGCTGAATGGCCACCACAGTATTTGTTGATTTTAGCAATAGCTTCGGAGTTAGAATTTACTGTTCCAATGACAATTTTGTAATCTAAAAATTCTTCGTACCAAATCAAATCGTTTTCGATGGCCTGAATCCCGGTTGCTTTAGCAACAGAATTATCACCCAAAACAGTCACTTTAAATTTCTCTAATTCACTTACTAATTGTTTTGCAAATGCTTCCCAATTTGGTAAATTAGTATCAATTAAAACTTTATCTAAAGCATTGCAAACTGATATGTTTGAGGTTTTTCCATTAATAATAATGTTCATCGCTTTGTTTAAATCGGCATCAGCATTTACATATACAAAATTGTTTCCACGACCACTTACAATTACAGGACAACTTGCGTGTTTTTTAGTGAATTCAATCAGTTTTTCTCCACCACGAGGGACGATTAAATCTACTCTTTGTGTTGGTTTTTCTAGGAAAGCTTGGGTTTGTACACGGTCGTAATTCAAATATTCAACCCAATCCGTGCTTACGCCATTGCTTTCTAAAGCCTGGTGCCAAAGGCTCACAATCTTTTGATTAGAAAGTAAAGACTCTTTTCCTCCTTTCAATAAAATTTTATTTCCTGATTTAAAAGCAATACCACCCGCTTCGACAGTTACATCCGGGCGAGACTCATAAATAATTAAAATCGTTCCGAAAGCAGCTGTTTTATTGCTGATTCTCATGCCATTGTCATGCGTGAATTCATAACGAACCTGCCCAACAGGATCTTCCTGACTTGCCAATTGTTGAACTGAAAGTATCATTCCGTCTACTTTAGCATCATCTACAAGAAGCCTTTTTTCCATCGCTAAATCTTCACCATTATAATTGGCTAAATCCTGCTGATTGATGATTTTTAAAGTTTCTCTTTCTTGTTCTAAAAGTGTCGCCATAGTACTTAGTACAGCGTTTCTTTTTTCAATTGGAAGTAAGGTATTCATGTGTTGTAAAATTATTCAAAAACCTTTGTTCAATTTTTAAATTCAACAAAGGTTATGGATTTATATTATTTTAATTCCGCTAGGGATTCCTGTAGAGCAACGATAAAAGTATCAATCGCTTCCTTAGTAATCGTCAGGGGAGGAAGGATTCTCAATAAATTTTTATTATTGGCACCTCCTGTAAAAATATGTTTTTCAATAATCATTTTCTTTCTCAGAGCACTCACGTCAAAGTCAAATTCGACTCCTAACATCAATCCTCTTCCTTTTACCTGTTTGATTTCAGGAATTACTTTAATCGCTTCAAGGAAATAAGCTTCTACTTCTTTAGCATTTGCCATTAAGTTTTTAGCTTCCATTACATCCAGCACAGCAATTCCTGCTGCACAGGCTAGGTGGCTTCCTCCAAAAGTGGTTCCTAACAAACCATAACTTGCCTGGAATTTAGGAGAAATTAAAACGCCTCCAATAGGGAAACCGTTCCCCATTCCTTTAGCTGTAGTTACAATGTCTGGGTTGATTCCGTGATGTTGAAAAGCAAAAAACTTTCCGCTTCTTCCGTAACCTGATTGTACTTCGTCTAAAATCAGAACAACATCATTCGCTGCGCAAGCTTTTTCTAATGCTTGGAAAAATTCGGTTGTTCCCTGGTCTAAACCACCAACACCCTGAATAGGCTCGATGATAACGGCACAAACATCTCCTTTTTGTAATTCCGCTTCAACCAATTCGATTTGGTTCAATGGTAGGAAAGTAACTACTTGTTGTGCATTGATTGGCGCTACAATTTTTTTGTTATCCGTAACCGCAACGGCCGCCGAAGTTCTTCCGTGAAATGAATTATCAAAAGCAATTACTCTTGATTTATTGGTGTGAAAAGAAGCTACTTTTAAAGCATTTTCATTGGCTTCAGCCCCAGAGCTACATAAAAACAAGCTGAAATCAGTTAAGCCAGAAGCTTTTCCTAATTTCTCAGCTAATTCCACTTGTAATGGATTCTGAATTGCATTCGAGTAAAAACTCAAATTATCCAGTTGTGCTTTTACTTTGGCCACATAATCCGGTTGGGTGTGACCAATAGAAATTACTCCGTGACCAGAGTATAAATCTAAATATTCAATTCCTTTATCATCTGTAATCGTACAATCTAATGCTTTTACAGGGGTAATAGGGTATAATGGGTAAACGTCAAATAAGTTCATTTTGTTTTAATTTAAAGATTTAAAAATTGAATGATTTAAAGATTCATTCTTGTATCTGAATGAATTTTAAATGAATAAGATTTACTAATTTTTAAATTATTAAATCCTTCAATCTTTTAATTGTTTTTAGAATCCACAAGGTTTCAAATGCAATCCTGTAGTCTCGTCCAAGCCAAACATCAAATTCATGTTTTGAACGGCCTGACCAGAGGCGCCTTTGAGTAAATTATCAATAACAGATGTTATTAAAACCCGGTTTCCTTTTTTCAATAAACTAATAATACATTTGTTGGTTTGAACTACCTGCTTCATGTTGATGTTAGTAGTTGTAACGGTTACAAACGGTTGATCAGCATAAAAAGCTTCGTATTTGGCAACCAAATTTTCTAAGCTTTCTTCTGATTTTGTATATAAGGTTGCAAAAATCCCTCTTGGAAAATCGCCTCTGTTTGGAACAAAAATTAATTCGTCACTATAAGAAGCCTGCAATTGATTAATACTTTGATTGATTTCTCCCAAATGTTGGTGCTCAAAAGCTTTGTAATGAGAGAAGTTGTTGTTTCTCCAACTAAAATGTGATGTAGCAGATAAACTAACTCCAGCTCCTGTACTTCCTGTTGTAGCATTGATATGCACATCTTCAGTCAATAATCCATCAGCTGCTAATGGTAATAAAGCCAATTGGATTGCTGTAGCAAAACAACCTGGATTTGCAATGTATTTGGTATTCTTAATATCGGTTTTGTTTAGTTCAGGCAAGCCGTACACAAATGTTTTTCCGTCGAAATTTTTATCTTTTGTTAAGCGGAAATCATTTCCTAAATCGATGATTTTAGTGTTGTCAGAGAATGTGTTGTTCTCTAAGAACGAAATTGATTTCCCGTGTCCTAAACACAAGAAAAGTACATCTACGTTAGGATTGATAGTGTCAGTAAAATTCATTTCTATATCACCCATTAAATCCTGGTGTGCAACAGAAAGTGGTTTTCCGGCATTGGTAGTACTATACACAAAATCCAATTTAGCATTGGGGTGAAACATTAATATTCTAATTAATTCTCCTGCTGTGTATCCTGATCCTCCTATTATTCCAACATTAATCATAATCTTTATTTTTTTATTGAACCATTAAGAAATTAAGGTTATTAAGCTTCATTTCTAATATGGTTGTAAATAGTATATAAAATTAACCACGAAAGACTCAAAGTAGGCACAAAGTTTACAAAGCTTAGTGCGCTTTGTGCCTTCTTAACGAGCTTTGTGGTAAACCCTTTTTATTCGTAAATTTCATTGTTTACAGATGAAAAGATGTTTTGAGCATTACCCAAAATTTTGATAAATCCTTTCGCATCTTCTGATGTCCAGGCATTATTCATTTCACCGTATTGACCGAAACCTGTGTTCATTAAATCATTTTCTGATTCGATTCCGTCTAACGAAAAATGATACGGTTTCAATGAAACTGTTACAGTTCCATTTACTGTTTTTTGAGTATCTTCCAGGAAAGTCTCAATGTTACGCATTACAGGATCTAAAAATTGTCCTTCATGGAATAACATTCCGTACCAGTTTCCTAGTTGTTCTTTCCAGTATTGTTGCCATTTTCCTAGCGTGTGTTTCTCTAATAAATGGTGTGCTTTGATAATAATTAATGGAGCAGCAGCTTCAAAACCAACTCTTCCTTTAATTCCAATAATAGTATCACCTACGTGAATATCTCTACCAATAGCATAAGCGTTAGCTAATTTTTCAAGAACAACAATGTTGTTTGAAGGTTTGTCAGCAACACCGTTTACAGCTACTAATTCTCCTTTTTTGAATTCCAAGGTAACTTTTTCTTCTCCTTCTTTTTGTAATTGAGAAGGATATGCTTCGCTAGGTAATGGTTGTCCAGAAGTCAATGTTTCCTTTCCTCCAACAGAAGTTCCCCAAAGACCTTTGTTGATAGAATATTGTGCTTTTTCCCAAGAATAGTGAACTCCGTTTTTAGAAAGGTAATCTACTTCTTCTTGACGCGATAATTTCAAGTCACGGATAGGAGTGATGATTTCAATTTCTGGAGCTAAGGTTTGGAAAATCAAATCAAAACGAATTTGGTCGTTACCAGCACCTGTACTACCATGAGCAATTGCACTGGCACCTACAGATTTTGCATATTTTATAGCTTCAATGGCCTGAAAAACACGTTCAGCACTTACTGAAAGTGGGTATGTATTGTTTTTTAATACGTTACCAAAGATTAAATACTTGATAGCTTTATCGTAATATTTATCTAAGATAGTAAGGTTAGCATGTTTAGCACTACCTAATTCATACGCTCTGTCTTCGATAGCTTTCAATTCGGCATCATCAAAACCTCCTGTATTAATTAATACGGTGTGAACTTCATATCCTTTTTCATTTTTTAGATATTTAAGGCAATATGAGGTGTCTAAACCTCCACTATAAGCTAATACAACTTTTTTCATTTTTATGTAACTATTATATATGCTATCGGCTTTTTGGCTTTTAGCTGATTAGATTTAATTTTTTAAATAATTTGACATATTCGTCTTTATTTTCTAAAAACAAAGCTTGTTTTATTTTTTTTAAACGATTCCAAATCCTAACATTGAATGGATGTTTAGGTGGGTCTTTAGGTTTTTCGGCAGGATCATATAACATTCCTGTACACAAACACATTTTGTAATCTTTACTTTTTAAAATTTCAAAATTAGTACAGGTTTTACAACCTGACCAAAAAGTAGGATCATTTGTCAACTCAGAAAAAGGAACTGGTTTGTATCCTAAATCGGAATTAATTTTCATAACCGCTAATCCTGTAGTAATACCAAAAACTTTAGCTCCAGGATATTTTTTTAAGGAATAATCAAATACAAAGGTTTTTATTTTTTTGGCTAAGCCTAAATTTCTAAAATCGGGATGTACAATTAATCCTGAATGGGCAACAAATTGTCCGTGTTGCCAACTTTCGATATAGCAGAAACCTGCAAAGTCACCATTTTTATCCAAAGCGATAACGGCATCCCTTTTTTCCATTTTTTTCTGGACATATTCGGGAGTTCTTTTTGCTATTCCGGTTCCTCTCAATAGGGCAGACGCTTCTATCGTATCGCAAATAATTTGTGCGTACTTAAAATGTTCTTCCTGAGCTATAACAATAGAGATATTCATTTCAAAAGATGAATTTTGGGTTAAAAAATGTAAAATAATTAAAATTTAATAAAGAACCTTTTTTGAAATTGATTGCAAAATTAACATAATAAACCCAACAAGAAAAAATGTAGGAATATAAAATGAATAAAATTTTGTTTTCGGGATTTGTTAATCCAACGGATAACGGTTCTAATTTCAATTTCGGTACTGATAAAAAATAATGAATATAATAAGACGAAAGTATTTAGATACTAAGCAAGTATCCGTACTTCGGGCGAAGTAATAGCTTTGTCTATCCGTGACAATGTGGTAATATGTACACTTTTGTAATTCATTGATGCAAAAGTACACATATTTTTTAAACTGCACAGGCTTTTATAAAATATTTTAACATTTGAGTTTTATGTCAAACAATTGAAATTTAATATATTATTTTCTAGTTTAGAATTTATTATTCATTAGAATTCGTTTTAATTGGGCTTTTAAATCCTCTCCAGTGTTATAAACCATTTGTTCATTGCTAGGAAAAGGAAGTAATTTTCTAGAAAAATAAGGGTAGTACGATTCTTCCGTTGCTCTTTTATCTCCTTTGTAGGTAGCATAATCGTTTTTGAAAGTAGATTGAGATGTTAATGGGAAAGATTGTAAAAGCTGTTTGTTTTTATAATCAATGTAATCTACATTAGCGGTAATTTGGCAAGCTTTGTATTGGTTGAATTCACGAATTCGAATTACAATCTTTTTTAAATTATCTACTTTAATGACTTTGCCAAGACTATCTTTTACTGGTTTTCCGTTCTTGTCTAAAAGATCCTTTAAACCATCTTTAATTATTTTTTCTTTGACAAATTCTTTCTCTTTGATTTGTTCAGGCGTAATATTGATGGCTCTGAAATTAACGATAATTTGGTAATCATATTTGAAACTTTTTTGTGGAGTATTTTGGTAAACGGTCCATTTATCGTTCATTCCAAAAGTATTGAAATCCAATAAATCATTTTGTAAAGCAATGGGAATTATTGTATTTGTTTGATTTTGCAAAACTACATTTACATAATATCTTCCTTTATTTAAGGCTTCTTGTTGTAGCTGTAAAGTGTTTTGGTAATTCGGATTAATTTGGTTTAAGTATTCTAAATCGTCATAAGCTTTTCTAATATCCATTTTGTTAGTAGATTTTAATAAAGCTTGACTGTTTGCATACAGGTATTTAGACAAAGCTAGTTTGCTGTCTACAATTTGTTTGTTGTAATTGTCAAATGAAAATTTAGCATTTTTTCCTTCTTTAAGGAGTTTTAATGGAAGTAAAGGTTTAATTTTTTCTTGACGATTGTCTAGTTGAACATAGGTATTGTAAATTCTTTCTAGGTTGGCTGGATTTTTTTCTTGTTCTAGTAAATTCAACGAATTTAAATCTCTTTCTTTCGCTTTATAAAAAGCTTCTTCCAGTAAGTAAATATACTCTTGATTGCCTTTTTTGTCTTTGTTGGAACGCAAATTATAGAGAGCATTATCAATAGCTTCATCATAATTTCCCGAAGTGAGTAAGTTTCTAGTTTGCTTAACGCCACAAGAAGCAATAAAAAAGAATATGGAAAGGAGTAGGAGTAGTTGTCTTTTCATTTTTTTAATTTTGAACAAATATATTTTTTAAAAATTAATTTATAGAACAATTGCGTTTTAAATGTGATGGTAGATATAAAAATAACAAAGCCGTTAAATTAATTTAACGGCTTTGTTATTTATAAGTATTTTTTTTAATGTCCTCCTCCTTCGGTTTCAATATGAACAATTCCTTGTTTTTTAAGGATTTTAGGGCAATAAAATCCATAAAAAGCCAAATATGCAAAACCTAATAGTGGGATGATATAAGAAAAATGCGTCCAGGAAATTCCCATAATTCCTTCAGGGCTTGTTAAATCAAAATCGCAGATGCTTCCTTGTACTAAAGGAATAACACCGCCTCCTAAAATCATCATGATTAAGAAAGAAGAAGCCTTTCCTGTATTTTTTCCTAAACCTGCAATGGCTAAATCAAAAATAGACGGCCACATAATGGATAAAAATAATCCTCCAGAAATAAAGAAAAATTTAGCAATTTCTCTGTCCGGATAAACCAATCCGATGAGCATCATAACCAAACCAGAAATGCCAAAAAGCATCAATGTTTTTCCAGCATTTTTTCCTCCAATAAAACTGATTAATATGAAAATTAAAATCCAAATTGGGTAAATGTAGAAAGCAGATACATTGTGTTCTGCAAAAATATTGGTAAAAATGATTACTCCAAATGCTATAGCAGGAACTATAAATTTTAGCAACATATTGGTTGCTTTTGAAGTATCAAAAACATTAACTCCTCCGTTCCAACGACCAATCATCAAACTTCCCCAATATAAAGCAATAAACGGAGGAATTGCTTCTTCTAGAATATTACCAAACTCGGCTGTTTTTAATAAAGCAGGAAGGTTACTGATAATAGTAACTTCGGTTCCAACATATATAAAAATTGCTAGCATTCCGAGGTAAAGTTGAGGATAATCTAAAATGTTAAAATTTTTATGTCCGTGTTCTATTTTAGCTTCTTCTTGTTTTACAGGATCTTCTATTTTTGACACCAACATAAATATTGCTACAGCGATGAATGCAAACCCTAGAATTATAAAAGGGAGTTTGATGTCTTCCAATGAAAGTGCGGTTCTTTTATTATCGCCCATCCCAAATAACGCAATTCCTAGCAAAATGGCTCCAATGGTGGTTCCAAATGAATTTACACCTCCAGCTAATGTTAAACGGTGTGCTCCAGTTGTAGGGCTTCCCATTTTAATAGCTAATGGATTGGCTACAATTTGTTGGATTGAGAACCCTAAACCTACGGTAAATAATGCTGTTAGAAAGAAAGGAAAGCTTTCCATAGTTGCAGCAGGAACAAATAGAAAAGATCCAAAAGCAGAAAGAATTAAACCGGCTGCCAAGGTTTTTTTGTATCCAAATTTTTGTAATACATCTGATTTTAACGAAATCAGGAAAAAAATAATCGAACCTACAAAATAAGCAGCATAAAATGCCCAAGCCACTAGTTGGGACTGTACTTGAGATAAGGTAAATACTTTTTTAAATACAGGAATCAAAATATCATTGGCAGAGCCAACAAATCCCCAGAAAAAAAATACGGTTACTAGGGAAATAAATTGTCCCCATTTAGTTTGTGAATTTTCAGAATTCATAATTTTAAACAGTTTTTGGTTTTTAGTTTTTAGATGGCCGTAAATGTATCACTTTAGTGTACAACTAAAAAATAATTTATTCATAACACATGAATAAAAACATGAACGACATTTTTTTGTATATAAACGGCTTAAAATGATATGAAAACGTGAAGTCTTAGGAGTTAAGTTAGTTTTTTATTCTAGAATTCTACTTTTTACATCTTTACTATAGTTTCTTCCAATGGGTAAAGTAAAATTCTTGATTTGAATTCTGTTTCCTTCTATAAATTTAATCTTATTTAAAGCAATGGTATATGATTTATGAATGCGAACAAATTGATCTTCTGGTAATTCTTCTGATAATGATGTTAATGATCTGTGTGTAATATAAGTCTTGTCGGTTGTAACCACTTTGATGTACTCTTTCATTCCTTCAATAAACAGGATATCATCAATAAAGATTTTTACCATTTTTTTATCAACCTTAAGAAATATGTGCGGCTCTGCTCTGAAGTTTTCAATTTTAAGATTGCTTTTAAAATTTATTTCAGTCATAATTTTATTGATACACTTTATAAATCTTGGTAATGGGATAGGTTTTACCAAATAGTCTAAAACATCCAAATCATAACTTTCGGCAGCAAACTCTCTAAAAGCAGTAGTAATAATAATTTTTATTTTACTCTTGTTTTCAATTAATTTCACAAGTTCAAATCCAGTCATCATGGGCATATTAATGTCTAAGAAAATTACATCAACAGCATTGTTATTGATGTAATCTAAACCGAGTATTGAATTTGTAAAAGTGGAGACGATTTCAAAGTCAGGAAAATTACTAAAGTAATTTTGCATCACTTTCATAGCGAGTGGCTCATCATCTATTATAACACATTTGATTTTCATTTTTGAAGAGGGATTTGTAGGTTAACAATGTGGTAATTAAACTTAATTTTCTGTTCCAATATATAATTGTTTTTGAAAATTAATTTCAATCTTTTCCGTGTATTTGCTAACCCAATTCCGTTTGTAGGTTTAATATTTTGTGAATGTACAAAATTATTGATTACTACAAAATCCAATATATTTCCTTCGATAATTTGAAAATTAATTCGGATAGTTAGGCTTTTGTTGTTATAACCTCCATGTTTAAAAGCATTTTCCAATAGTGTAATTAGTAAAAGTGGTGGTACTTTAACATTGTCAATGTTAGAATTAATATTGATGCTTACTTCGGTATTTTCAAAACGAAGTTTTTCAATTTCGATATAATTTTGAATATAGTTTATTTCATTAATTAATAGTGCGTAGTTTTCTTTTTCAATACCATAAAGTACATATTCCATTAAACTGGAAAGCTTAAGAATAACATCAGGTACTTTGTCCGATTTTTCTAGTGAAAGCGCATAAAGATTATTTAAGGTGTTAAAGAAAAAATGAGGTTGAATTTGATTTCTTAGGTATTTTAATTTAATCTTAAACTGTTCTTCTCTTAGAATTCTATTACGTTCTCTTTCTTTTAACCATATCAACGTAAGGTAAATTGAAGAAGCCATGGCTAGAACATATAATTCACCAATACAAACTGCAATAATATGATTGATTTCGAATGGTTTGTATTCTCTGTTGGCTTCTGGCCAAATATTGCTTGATATCAATGAGTAAGTGAGTCCCGTTTTTAGTAAATAAACCACAAATAAACTCACCAATAATAATGTTACATAGGTTATGTGTTTGCCTTTTAGAACAAAACGAGGTACTAAATAAAAGAGGTTTAAATAGACTAATGGAATATGTATTGAAAATTCTATTAGGTTCGAATTAAATGAATATCCATAATCATTAAAATAGGCACCCCAACGAAGGAAATTTAAAATAAAATAAATGGTCCAAAACCAAAAATGATATTTAAATTTTATATCAAATTTTATATCTTTTATCTTGCTCATTTAAAAAATTACTAAGTATTAAATTAATAAATATTTTTAGTATTTGTTTGAAATTTGATAGCTAATATAGGTTCTTTTGTGATAAAACATATAAAAACAATTAAAAAACAACAAAAACCTAAGTTTGAAAATCCTGTTGTAGATGGATTTATGTCGTTCGTTTAAAAAAAGCCACTGTTGGTTTAATTTATTTTTTTTAACATTACCTTAAGGATAAATTTACCACTATAACTAACAAAATATACAAATATGAAAAAAATTGTCTTAATCTTTATGATTGTTTTTGCGACGCAAGTGACACTTGCCCAAGTGAAAAATGTCAAGGGTGTGATTACAGATGTTACAGGAGAACCTTTACCAGGAGTTTCTATTGCTGTACAGGGATTGCAAAAAGGAACGACTACCGATCTTGACGGTATCTTTACTATTCAAGTACAAAAAGGTCAAACTTTAATTTTTAGCTATGTAGGTTTAGAAACGCAAAACATTGTAGTGGGAGATGCTAATACTATTAATGTGAAATTATTAGCATCTGCTTCAAATACTTTAAATGAAGTTGTGGTGACATCTTTAGGTATTAAGAAAACAAGAAAATCTTTGACTTATGCTGCTCAGGAGCTTAAAGGTGAAGAGTTAACCAGAGTAAAGGATGCTAACGTTATTAACACCATTGCGGGAAAAATTGCTGGTGTAACAGTAACTAAAAGTTCATCAGGAACTGGAGGATCTACAAAGGTGGTAATTAGAGGGAATTCTTCTATTACTAATAATCAGCCGTTATATGTTATTGATGGTGTACCGTTATATAATTCAGGTTCTGGTCAGCCAAACGAATCTTTTGGTAGTTTGGTTGGAGGAAATCGTGATGGTGGAGATGTTGTTTCTCTTTTAAATTCAGACGATTATGACGGTATGACAGTGCTTAAAGGTGCATCTGCAACTGCATTATATGGTAGTGAAGGAGCTAATGGAGTTATTTTGTTAACGACAAAAAAAGCAAAAGAAGGCAAATCAAATTTTGCCGCTTCTTCTGTTACTACTTTTGAAACAGCTGCCTATTTACCAGAATTTCAAAATGATTATATAGCTGCGCCAGGTGCTGAAGAATCATGGGGAGCAAAACAAGCATTTAAGGATCACGTAAAAGATTTTTTTAATACAGGAACAACACAAATAACTTCATTACGTTTCTCAACAGCTTCGTCCGTTGCTTCAACAGGTATTTCTTACGCTAATACTTCGGCAACAGGTATTATTCCTGGAAATTCTGTAAAGAAAAATAACTTTGGAATTAATCAGTCAGGGAAGTTTTTTAATGATAAATTAACGGTAACAGCAAAAGCAAACTATACAAGTCAAACATCGATAAATCGTCCTGTGAATGGTTTTTATTTTAATCCACTTACTGGAGTTTATCTGATGCCAAGAGGAAATGATTTTAATGAGTACAAAGAAAATTATGAAGTTTTTGATCCTGTAAGAAATTTGATGGCTCAAAACTGGATGACGGACAGAGATATTATGCAAAATCCTTATTGGGCAATAAACAGAAATAAATCTAAGGATAAAGATAATTATTTTAATGGGACTTTAGGATTGAATTATAAAGCTAACAATTGGTTAAATATTGCATCAAGATATAGTTTTAATCGTGTTGAACGTAATTTTGAGAAAAAGATTTATGCTACTACACAAGGAACTCTTTCTCATGTAAACGGTAGATACATTGATATAAACTCCGTAGGTACTCAACGTTATGGAGATATATTGGCAACAATAAATACCAAATTTAATGATGATTTTAGCTTTGTAGCTAATATTGGTGCAAGTATAAAAAATACAATTTCAGATGATAAGACTGTTTTAGATTCCGGAATAGGTGGAGGTCTAGCCTATGCTAACTGGTTTACTTTAGGAAATTTTGTTAACAATGCAGAAAATGTTCAAACGATTGGTGATAAAAGAGAAACTCAATCTGTTTTTGGAGCGACTACTTTTGGTTATAAAAATTATTTGTTTTTAGATGTTTCAGGTAGAAATGATTGGTCTTCTACTTTGGTTAATACCAATAAAGGATCATTCTTTTATCCATCTGTTGGTTTAACGGGTATAATAAGTGATATGACAACGATGCCAGACTTTATCAATTTTAGTAAAGTTAGAGCTTCATATGCTCAGGTAGGTAATGATATTTCAGCATTTGTAACTTCACCTACATCTACCATCAAAGGAGGAGTTATTACAAATCCAACTGTAGGTCCTAGACCAGGAGAAACGTTAAAACCAGAATTGAAATCTGAATTTGAAATTGGTACAGAATGGAGAATGTTTAATAATAGATTAGGTTTTGAAGTTTCTTATTATAATTCGGTGACTAAAAATCAATATGTACAAGTTCCTGCACCATCAACAAATCCATATGGTTATATCAATTATGGTTTTAATGCTGGTAGTATTGAAAATAAAGGTGTCGAAATTATTGTAACTGGTAAAATTATTAATAATGATAAATTTAATTGGGATACAACGGTTAACTTTTCTCAAAATAAAAATACAGTAAAAGAAATTCCTTCAGAATTAGGAGGTCATATCAATTTAACCGACCCAGGGGTTAATAGTTACAGATATGCATTAGTTGAAGGAAGACCATTTGGAGTTATTGAAGGTATTAAAGTAAAAAGAGATGATCAAGGAAGAATTCTTATGGCTGCACCTCAATATGATGGAAGTGGAGCATTAATTGCTGGAAGTGATCAGGTTATTCAAAAAAGTTCTGATTTTGAAGAGATTGGTAATTCTAATCCTGACTTTATGATAGGATTTTCAAATTCATTTAAAATTGGTGCATTTACAGCAAATGTTTTAATTGATGGTCGTTTTGGTGGTAATGTAATGAGTTTGACTCAAGCACAAAATGATTCTTTCGGGGTTTCTAAAGCTAGTGGCGATGCTAGAAATAATGGAGGAGTTGCAATTAATGCTGTTTATCCCGATGGTTCACCATATACAGGAAAAATGAATACTCAAACGTATTACTCACAAATTGGTGGTAGAGCAGGTGCAACTGGAGAATATATTTATGATGCAACAAATGTAACGGTTAGAGAAGTTTCAATAGGATATAGTTTTAATCCTAAGGTTTTACCTTTTATCCAATCAGCTAGTATTTCATTAATAGCTAGAAATTTATTCTTTATTTATAAAGATGCTCCTTTTGACCCAAACATTGCAATGAGTACTGGAGAAGGTTTGCAAGGTGTTGATATCTATGGATTACCTTCAACTAGAAATATCGGTCTTAATTTAAATGTAACTTTCTAATAAAAAATATCATGAAAATAAATAATATAAAAAAATCATTAGTCTGTTTAGGGCTTTTAAGTTTAGTAAGTTGTACGGATAATTTTCAAGAAATCAATACAAACTCCTATGGAGCTTCTAACGAACTTCTTGAGCAGGATTTTAATAATATTAGAACATTATTTCCTCCTATTTTTAATAACATTATTGTATTAGACCCTGTTTGGTGGTATCAAGTACAGCAAGGTTTACAAGGTGATATTTGGTCTGGATATATGGCTACTCCAACTCCCTTTGCTGGAGGAACTAATAATACAACTTATGATTTAGTTGATGGATGGAATGGATATGCCTGGACTTCTGGTTATAAAGATATTATGGCTAATGCTTACAAATTAGAACAAAGAACTAAAGGAAAATACGATCAGTTTTATGCGCTGTCTTTGATTTTAAAAGTAGAAGCTATGCACAGAATAACAGATACTTATGGGCCTATTGTTTATTCAAAATTTGGTACAGAAAATGCCCTGATTGAATACGATGCACAAAAAGATGTATATAATCAAATGTTTAAAGAATTGGATTTAGCCGTTGCTGAGCTAACACCAAGAGTTACTGCTGATGGAGTTACTGAATTCACAGGAACAGATATTACAGGATATAAAGGGGATTTTAAAAAATGGGTAAAGTTTGCAAACACTTTGCGTTTAAGACTTGCCATGCACATTGTAAAAATTGATGCTTCATTAGCTAAAACTGAGGCTGAAAAAGCAATTAGTCACTCTTTAGGAGTTTTAACTACTAATGATGATACGTTTAAAATTATTTCTCCTAACTATAATAATCCTATTGCAACAATCAGTGATGCCTGGCAGGATATTAGAATGTCAGCAGATATGGAATCTATCATGGGAGGCTATAATGATCCAAGAACATCAGTTTATTTTAAAACTTCTGAACAGTTTTCAGGTCAATATAAAGGAGTTAGAACAGGAATAGAAATAGCTGCTAAATCAGATCATTCTGGTTTTTCAGGTATTGGTTCTGTAGTAAACACTAAAGAAATTGTATTGATGACAGCTGCCGAGGCTTATTTTTTAAGAGCAGAAGGAGCTTTAAGAGGATGGAATATGGGAGGAGACACAAAATCTTTATATGAGCAAGGTATTGCAACATCTTTTAGTCAATATGGAGTTTCGGGAGCAGCTACTTATACTGCAAATGGAATAAATACGGCTAAAGCTTATGTAGATCCTAATTTTTCAGTAAATAATTCTCCAGCAGTTAACACTGTTACGGTAGCATGGGATGCAGCCGCTACTAATGAAGTTAAATTGCAAAAGATTATTACTCAAAAATGGATTGCTGGTTTCCCAGAAGGACAAGAAGCATGGACAGAATGGAGAAGAACTGGATATCCAAAACTTTTTCCAGTCCTAAAAAATACTAGTGGAGGAAAAATTACTACTCAGTATGGAGTTAGAAGACTTAATTACCCTCAATCTGAAAAAGCAGGTAATCCAGATGGTTTAGCTACAGGAATTGCTAAGCTAGGTGGACCTGATACAGGAGGAACAAGATTATGGTGGGATGTTAATATTGCCAACTTCTAAGAAAACAAAGTACAAATATATTAATTGAGTTTGGTTAATAAAAAATGGCATAAGCAATGCAAATTGCTTATGCCATTTTAAAAAACAGCTTTAATAATTATAATAAAAAAGAAAAATGAAAAGTGCTTTAGAAATACAACCTGATATTAGCTATAAAAGTGCTGGAAAATTTGAAGAAACTAGGTTTGAAAAAATTCATAATGAAATCTTCAAAACTTCTACTGAAGCGTCTGTAATTGTTGCTCAAGAAATAGCTCAATTAATTAGGTCTAAGCAAGAAAAAAATAAAACTTGCGTGTTGGGATTAGCAACAGGTTCTTCTCCAATTAAGGTGTATGAAGAATTGGTGAGAATGCACAGGGAAGAAGGACTAAGTTTTAGTAATGTAATCACTTTTAATTTGGATGAATATTATCCAATGTCTAAAGAAAATAATCAGAGCTACCACTATTTCATGCATCAACATCTTTTTAATCATATTGATATTAATTCTGAAAACATTAATATTCCTGATGGTACTGTAGCAATTGATGAATTGAATCAATACTGTATTGACTACGAAATGAATATTAAAAATGCTGGTGGTCTGGATTTTCAATTATTAGGAATCGGACGTACTGGACACGTTGGTTTTAATGAACCAGGTTCGCATATTAATTCCGGAACTCGTATTATTACTTTAGACCATATTACCAGAGTAGATGCTTCATCAGATTTTAATGGTATAGATAATGTGCCTAAAAAAGCAATTACTATGGGAGTTTCTACCATTATGAGATCAAAAAGAATTGTCTTGATGGCCTGGGGACAAAACAAAGCTGATATTATCAAAAGAACCATTCAAGGCGATATCAGTTCAGAAGTTCCTGCTACCTTTTTACAAAATCATAGCAATGCTACTTTTGTTTTAGACCAGTCAGCCGCTTCTGAATTAACTCGTTTTAAAACACCTTGGTTAGTAGGAGAGTGCATCTGGACGCAAGAATTAAAAAGTAAAGCAATTGTTTGGCTGTGCCAAAAAACAAAACGTGCCATTTTAAAACTAACAGACCGTGATTACAATAACAACGGAATGTCTGATTTACTGGCGCAAGAAGGTTCTGCTTACGATTTGAATATTAATATGTTCAATGTGCTACAGCACACCATTACTGGTTGGCCAGGAGGAAAACCCAATACAGATGATTCCCATCGTCCGGAAAGGGCTAATCCAGCTAAAAAACGTGTGATATTATTTAGTCCGCATCCCGATGATGATGTTATTTCTATGGGAGGAACTTTTTCTAAATTAATCAAACAAGGACATGATGTACACGTGGTTTATCAAACTTCTGGAAACATCGCTGTAACGGATGATGAAGCCCTAAAGTTTGCCGAAGTAGGAAATGATTTTGTTGGTGATATTGCTAAGGATATCAATTTCAAATCGGTTATTGAATTTTTGAATAACAAATCAGAAAATCAAATTGATTCCTTAGAAGTTAGAAAATTAAAAGGGCTTATTAGAAGAAGAGAATCTTATGCAGCTACTAGATACATTGGCTTAAAAGATGAAAATACGCATTTTCTTGACCTTCCTTTTTATGAAACAGGACAAGTCAAGAAAAAACCTTTGGGAGATGAAGATGTGGCTATTGTAAAAGATATTATTGCTAAAATAAAACCGCATCAGGTATTTGCTGCCGGAGATCTTGCTGACCCTCATGGTACACACGAAGTTTGTTTGAATGCTATTTTTGCTGCAATGAAATCATTAAAGCACGAAAAATACATGGACGATTGTTGGTTATGGTTGTACCGCGGAGCTTGGCACGAATGGGATATTCATGAAATTGATATGGCTGTTCCGTTGAGTCCATCTGAGGTATTATTAAAACGTCATGCTATTTTGTTTCACCAATCTCAAAAAGACAGAGTAATGTTCCAAGGAAATGATTCCAGAGAATTTTGGGTTAGAGCCGAAGACCGTAATAAAAATACAGCCATTTTATATGATGAATTAGGTTTGTCAGAATATGAAGCTATTGAAGCTTTTAAACGTTTTGATTACTAAGATTCATACTAATGGAATCTAATTACAAAATCCAGACTGATTGCTTATTGAAGAGGAATAGAAAGTAAAGTCATGTTGGATTTTGATAGTTTTTTACTTTAATATAATGCTATTCTAATTAGGTAGCATTTTTTCAAACAAATGAAAATGAAATATTTAATAATCCTACTATTTGTGGGTCTGACCTCTAATGCTCAAATCCAAAAGGAGTCATTAAACTTGATGCCTTGGCCTCAAAATATCGTTCTGAACGAGGGTATTTTTACTTTGACTAAAAATTTCAAAGTAAATATTACGGGAAATCCCAATCCTAGAATTTTTGCTGGAGTTACTCGTTTTTTGCGTCGTCTGGATGGGAGAACTGGGATTTTTTTCGAACAAGGTTTTATTACTAGTTTAAATGAAGTTCCTCAAGCTGAACTTCAAATTAACTGTACTAAAAGTGGAAAAATAGCTTTGTATGAGGACGAGAGTTATCTTTTAGATATCAAATCTAGCCAAATCACAATTAATGCCAGCAGTGATTTAGGAGCGCTTCATGGTCTAGAAACTTTGTTGCAAATGTTGCAAAACACTAGTACTTCATTTTATTTCCCTAACGCTCAAATTTCTGATTTTCCAAGATTTACTTGGAGAGGTTTGATGATTGATGCTGCCAGACATTTTCAACCAGTGGATGTTATCAAAAGAAATCTAGATGGATTAGCGGCAATGAAAATGAACGTTTTTCACTGGCATTTAGTAGACGACCAAGGTTGGCGTATAGAGATGAAAAAGCATCCTAAACTAATTGAGTTAGCGTCAGACGGTCAGTATTATACACAGGAAGAAATTAAAAACATTGTAAAATATGCTGATGAACGCGGAATATTAATTGTTCCAGAAATTGATGTTCCTGGACATGCATCGGCTATATTAACGGCATATCCTGAAATAGGCAGCAAAGTTATTCCAGTTACTTCAGGAACTTTTGATAAAAAAAATCAAGGAGTTGTAATCACTAACTATGGAATTGAAAGAAATGCAGGTGTTTTTTCGCCTACATTAGACCCTTCTAATCCTAAAACTTACCAATTATTAAACGAATTTTTTGATGAAGTTTGCCCTTTGTTTCCAGGAGCTTATTTTCATATCGGGGGAGATGAAAATGAAGGCAAGGATTGGGATTCAAATCCAAAAATTCAGCAGTTTAAAAAAGAGCATGGTTTAAGTACCAATCATGAATTGCAAACCTATTTTACCATGCAATTAGTACCTATGTTAAAAAAGCATGGCAAGCAATTGATGGGATGGGAGGAAATCATGACTAAAAACATGTCAAAAGAGGCCATTATCCATTCTTGGAAAGGAGTGAATGAAGGTGTAGCTCCCGGAAAATCATTGGTTGATGCGGTGCAAAAAGGCTATAAAACTGTTTTGTCAAACGGATTTTATATCGATTTGATGTATCCTATTGCGAGTCATTATCTGAATGATCCAATGCCCAAAAATGCTAATTTGTCTTCTGATGAAAAAGCAAGGATTTTAGGTGGTGAAGCTACTATGTGGACTGAATTAGCGAGTCCAACCACCATAGATTCTAGAATTTGGCCTAGAACAGCCGCTATTGCCGAAAGACTTTGGTCAGCTGAAGAAGTTAAAGATGTGGCCAATATGCGCAAACGTTTAGAAACTGTTTCTTTTAGATTAGAAGAATTAGGTTTGACACACATTCGCAATAAGGAAGTTATTTTAAGAAATATTGCTAACAATCAAAATGACAATTCATTAAATGAGTTTGCTAAGGTTTGTGAACCTTTAAAAGGTTATTCTCGCAACAAAGGAGGAACTGAATATCAAATGTATTCACCGTTGACACTTTTTGCTGATGCTTGCACTCCTGACGCCACAGCAGCGCTGGCTTTTAATACAGCAGTTGATGCTTATTTGACGAATAAAAATTCTGAAAACAGAATGAAAGTTGAGACTTTTTTATACAAATGGATAGCTCTTAACAAGGATTTAATCGCTTTAAGTGCTAATGCTCCATTGGTACAACCGCTTTTACCATTGGCTCAAAAATTGAATGATGCTTCGGCGGAAATCTTATTGTTTTTAGATAACAAATCAACTTTGAAAAAAGAAGATTTGAAAAAATTAATAGAACAATGTAATACAAAAGAACACGCAGATGTTGAGTTGGCTGTTTATGAAAGCCTGCTCAAACTGATATAATTTTGGTTGAATTTTGATTATTATTTTTGAAATCATCTCTGCTAATTCTTTTTAGTAGAGATGATTTTGTTTTTACTAATTATGGCTTTTCCTGTTTTATCCAATCAAAGCGCGGTATAAATTTTTATCTTTATAAAAATAAACAGCACTTAATTATCAAGCAATGGGTACTTTTAAATATTTCTCTTTTCTATTATTGTTTGTTTTTGCGTCGCAGGCGCAAATTAAAAAAGACCAATTAAATTTGATGCCTTGGCCACAGCAAGTAGAAATTTCAGATGCTATTTTTACATTGGACAAAGATTTCAAAATCAATTGCAATGCAAGCAGTGATTCCAGAATTTATAAAGCTGCTACGCAATTCTTAAGACGATTGGATGAAAGAACGGGATTGTTTTTTTCTCAAGATTTTATTAAAAACCCAAATGAATTTCCTGAAGCCGAATTGCAAATAAATTGTTTGCAAAAAGGAAAGCTTGAATTAAAAGAAGACGAAAGTTATCATTTGGTCGTAGAGTCTCATAAAATTGTAATTACTGCCAATACTGATTTAGGAGCTTTGCACGCATTAGAAACGCTTTCGCAAATGTTACAAAACAATGGAAAATCATTTTACTTTCCAGTCGTAGAAATTGTCGATAAACCAAGGTTTGCTTGGCGCGGATTAATGATTGATGCGGCCAGACATTTTATACCTGTTGATGTAATCAAGCGTAATCTGGATGGAATGGCCGCCATGAAGATGAATGTTTTTCATTGGCATTTGGCCGATAATCAAGGTTGGCGCGTAGAAATAAAAAAATATCCTAGACTAACTGAATTGGCTTCTGATGGTTCTTTTTATACTCAAGAAGAAATTGCAGCTGTTGTAAAATATGCGGATGAAAAAGGAATTATGGTTGTTCCCGAAATTGATGTTCCGGGACATGCTTCGGCATTATTGACTGCATTTCCAGAAATTGGAAGTAAAATAGACACGGAAAATGCCTATGCTGTATCCAGAAAATCAGGTATTCACGATGCGGCTTTGGATCCAACCAATCCTAAAACTTATGAGATTTTAAGTGCTATTTTTGAAGAGGTTTGTCCATTGTTTCCCAGTGACTATTTCCACATTGGTGGAGATGAAAACAACGGTAAAGAGTGGAACGCAAATCCTAAAATTCAGGAATTTAAAAAGAAAAATAATTTGGTAACTAATCATGATTTGCAAACCTATTTCAACATGAAATTAATTCCAATGCTAAAAAAGCAAGGAAAACAATTAATGGGTTGGGAGGAAATCATGACTAAGGACATGTCTAAGCAAGCTATTATTCACGCTTGGCGCTCCGTTAAAGAAGGAATGGAAGCGGAAGGAGGATTAGTAAAAGCTGCTAAAAGTGGTTATAAGACCGTTTTGTCTACTGGTTTTTATATTGATTTGATGCTTAGTGTGGATAGTCATTATTTAAATGATCCAATGCCAAAAAATGTAGATTTTACGGCAGAAGAAAAAGCAAGAATTCTAGGTGGCGAAGCAACTATGTGGAGCGAATTAGTGACACCATTGAATATTGATTCCAGAATTTGGCCAAGAACCGCCGCTATTGCCGAAAGATTATGGTCGAATGATACAGTGACTAATTTGGAAAGCATGCACAAAAGGTTAAAGCAAATTTCTTTTCGCTTAGAAGAAATAGGTCTAACGCATATTCGAAATAAAGAAGTGATTTTGAGAAATATTAGTAATTATCAAGGGACCAAAGCGTTGAATGATTTTACCAAAATTTGCGAACCATATAAGTTGTACAAACGCAACGGTGGAGGAAAAAAATATTTCATGTATTCGCCTTTAACTTTGTTTGCCGATGCCTGTAATGCCGATGCTTCGGATGCGTATGAATTTAATAAAGCGGTTAATCGATATCTGATTGATAAAGATGAACTCTCGCAAAGTGAGATTGTTTATTATTTGAAACAGTGGATTACTATGAATGATGAATTGATTGTATTTAGCAAAAATGCACCATTAATCCAACCGCTTTTACCAATGGCACAGCAGTTAAGCACCATTGCTGTTGAATTAGTGGCAAACTTAGAAAATAAAAAAGCGCTTAATAAAACGCTTATTCAGGAAAACTTAAAACTACTCAATGAACGTAATTCTGCCGATGTAGAATTGGCCATTTATGATAGTTTGAAGAAATTGGCAGAATTATAAAAGCGGTATTTTGAAATAAAAAACTCGTTTATCTGATAGTTTAGATAAACGAGTTTTTTTATTGTATAGGTTGTTGTTGATTTTGATTGTGGCCGAACGCGAAAGGATTAACCTATAAGTTAGTGGAATTTCTTTAATCTATTCTTCTAAAGAAGTTGAAATCATTTATAGATTAACAATAAATAAAAAAATATTATGGCTAAAAATGCATTTGATAAAATAATATTTTGAAAGCCGTTTTCAGATAAAGCAGAACTAAATTTCAGTAAAAATAAACTAATAATTGATGTTATTAGTAAACCTATTGCAATATAAAAACAAGCTCCATTTAACCCTGACATCAATTCTTCAGAATATTCTTTATTTATAGTTTTTACATTACTAATGTTTTGAAAAATATAGCTTATACTTAAAGTGATTCCGTTTTCTTTAATAAAAGTTTTGTTTACAGCAAATTCGTAGCCTTTTTGAGTGTAATATTTATATCCAAGTAATTCTTTAGAAGTATGAGTGCTAAATTTTCCTCGATGAGACACAATAATTTCACTATATTCTGTGATTTGATCGTTAATTTGTTTTTGAGGTAGTATAAATAAATCTACCGCAAATAAAATAGATGCAATTGGAATCAAAATCAATATTTTGAATGTTATATTCGAATATTTTTCTTTCACAGATTATTTTTGATTTGATATGTTTTTCGTAAGATTTTTTTAAGACCTACCTCCGCAATCTTGTCATGCTGACGAAGGAAGCATCTCATTAGGTATTTTGACAAAGTTGCTCATTGTTGGGGGTACGGATTACAAATCAGCGCTATAGGGGGTAAAAATATAATTGTTTTTAATTTAAATACAAATTTTCAAATACAAAACCAATTTCAATTTAAGTGAAATGGTAAAATTGTTTTTTATTGTGTATTGTGTGTAGCCTTTTATTTTTTATAATAATCTATTTCGTCTCTCATTAAGTTTTCAATTTCCTGCCAAAGTTCGCCCATTCTTTTTCCTCGTTCTTCGTGTGCAATACTTTGTAACTGTTGTGCTGTATATTCTAAATCGTTGGAATTTGAAAGTTTATTTAAAACAGTTTGAAACTCACTTGTGTAATCGTTTACTAAAGTTTTGTATTCTGTAATTTTAGGTAAAAGTTTTTGGCTCGCAACTAATTTCAATTTGTTCAATTCAGAATTAACAATCATCATTGGTTGAAGAGAGTTTTTTGTTGTTTCTAACAATTTTTCATTGAATTTTATTAATGCATTGTTTATTCTGTCTTCGTCTCCTGTAAGTACTTCAGACATGAATTCTGTTGATATTCCATAAGTTGCGTTTGGATCTGTTCTCATTTTCAAACTCATTTCGTCCATTTGGTCCATAAAATTTGAATATACTTCAAACCTTTTGTCAATTGCTTTATCAGTTTTTTGATATTTCCTGTTTAAACGAAATTGAATTATTCCCCAAATCCATCCTAAAACTCCCAAACTAATTATAAAATAGTCTTTATTTTCCACTTTTTTAATTTTTTATTTTCTACTTGTAATAAAGTATTTTTAGTACTGATCTTAAGTTCACGCTAACTTATTTATAAACTCAATTTTTTATATCTCTATTGAGCTAAGTAATCACTTTTAAGTAACCTTATTCAATTTAATAGAGTATTGTTTTTTCAAAAATATCAAAAACCCCAATAATTAAGTAATCTTTTTAAGACGACTTATAAACAAAAAGCACTCATAAAATCCTTTCAGTTATGATTCCCATAAATAGCTATTTTTTTGTACTTTTGCAGCAAATTTTATAAAAGCTATTCATGTTAACAGTAAATAATTTATCAGTTCAGTTTGGTAAGCGAATTTTATTCGACGAAGTAAATACCACTTTTACTCATGGTAACATCTACGGTGTTATTGGTGCTAACGGTGCTGGAAAATCAACATTTCTTAAAATAATTTCAGGCGAAATGGATCCTACTTCGGGTCACGTTCACTTAGAGCCTGGAAAACGTATGTCGGTTTTGAACCAAAACCACAACATGTTTGATGAACATACCGTTCTGGAAACAGTGATTATGGGTAACAAGGTGTTGTATGCTGTTAAGAAAGAAATGGACGAATTGTATCTGGATTACAATGATGCTAATGCCGACAGAATTGGAGAATTGCAGGTGCAGTTTGAAGAAATGAATGGATGGAATGCTGATTCAGATGCGGCAGCCATGCTTTCTAATTTAGGTATCGGCGAAGAATTCCACTATACTTTGATGTCGGATATGGAAGGGAAGATGAAAGTTCGTGTGCTTTTGGCACAGGCACTTTTTGGAAATCCTGATTTGCTGATTATGGATGAGCCTACCAACGACTTGGATTTTGAAACCATCGCCTGGTTAGAGAATTTCTTAGCTAATTATGAAAATACGGTAATTGTAGTTTCTCACGACCGTCACTTCTTAGATGCGGTTTGTACACATATTTCGGATATTGATTTTGGAAAAATCAACCATTATTCCGGAAACTATACGTTTTGGTATGAGTCTAGCCAATTAGCGGCTAAACAACGTGCACAACAAAACAAGAAAGCGGAAGAGAAGAAGCAGGAATTGGAAGAATTTATTCGTCGTTTCTCTGCCAATGTGGCGAAGTCTAAACAGGCTACTTCCCGTAAAAAAATGATTTCAAAATTGAATATTTCTGAAATCAAACCATCTAGCCGTCGTTATCCTGCTATTATATTTGATCAGGAGCGTGAAGCCGGAGACCAAATCTTGAACGTTCAAAATTTAAGCGCTTCTGTAGATGGAGAACTTTTGTTTAAAGATGTGGATTTGAATATGGCCAAAGGCGATAAAATCGTACTTTTTTCTAAAGATTCTCGTGCTACAACTGCTTTTTATGAAATTTTAAATAACAATCAAAAAGCAGATTCTGGAACTTTTGATTGGGGAGTTACTACAAACCAAGCCTATTTGCCAGTTGAAAACCACGATTTTTTTGAAAACGATTTGTCTTTAGTAGACTGGTTGCGTCAATATGCAAAAACAGAAGAAGAACGTGATGAAGTTTTTATTAGAGGATTTTTAGGGAAAATGATTTTCTCTGGAGAAGAAGCTTTAAAAACGAGTCGTGTACTTTCAGGAGGAGAAAAAGTACGTTGTATGTTGTCTAGAATGATGATGGAACGCGCTAATATTTTAATGTTAGACGAACCTACCAATCACTTGGACTTGGAATCAATTACCGCTTTTAACAACTCTTTAAAAAACTTTAAAGGTTCGGTTATTTTTACTACGCATGACCACGAGTTTGCTCAAACTGTAGGTAATAGAGTAGTGGAGTTGACTCCAAACGGAGCGATTGACCGCTATATGACTTTTGATGAATACTTGGATGATGAAAAAATTCAAGAACAAAGAAAGAAAATGTACAATCTATAAAAGGTTGATGAAAATAGAAAAAAGTCCTGTAATTAAAATACTGGACTTTTTTTTTGATTTATTTCTTCCCAAACATCTTAGTAATTAAGAAAAGTATAAGGACAACAACTGCAATTACGATAAACATTCCAACTCCCACTCCAGCTTTAAAGATTCCGCCAATTAGTTCGCAACTTGAAAAAGTAAACATTACAATTAGAAGTAATAGTATTTTTTGGGTTATTTTTTGCATGGTTTCTATGTTTTAAATTAGTTAAATATCTGAATTTAAAATTACTCGATAAGTTAATATTCAGCATTATAGAATTTTAAGGTTTTGTTGTATTATTCAAACTAGGAAAGTGTTTTTTATACTAAATTTTAAATTTAGATATTGTTTAAGGTTATAAATCTGATTTTGTATATTTGCACTACCCAACATAACTCTTTACTATGACTCAAAAAGTTTTGCTCAATTCCAAAGAAGTCAATATCATTCTTCATCGTTTGGCTTGTCAGCTAATTGAAAAACACCTTGATTTTAAAGACACCATTTTAATTGGTATTCAACCCAGAGGAACATTTTTAGCAGAACGTCTTAAAGAAGTCTTAGAAAAAGAATACGATACTCCAGAAATTCAATTAGGTTATCTAGATATTACTTTTTTTAGAGATGATTTTAGAAGAACCGAAAAGCCATTAGAAGCTAATAAAACCAAAATCAATTTTATTTTAGAAAATAAAAAGGTCATTTTTATTGACGATGTTTTGTACACCGGTAGAAGTATTCGATCGGCATTAACAGCGGTTCAGTCTTTTGGTAGACCTTCTGAAATTGAGTTGTTAGTTTTAATTGATAGACGTTTTAGCCGTAATTTACCTATTCAACCGGATTATAGAGGACGACAAGTAGATGCGATTAATAATGAGAAGGTAAAAGTGAGTTGGAAAGAAAATGATGGAGAAGACGCAGTGTATTTAGTTACCAATTAAAAGTAAATCTAAGCCCACTAAATCTCATCTATAATAAAATAATAATCGTAAAAAAATGAAAGAATTAAGCGTAAATCATTTATTAGGTATCAAATATATTAACAAGAATGATATAGACCTTATTTTTGAAACAGCGGATCATTTTAAAGAAGTCATTAATCGTCCGATTAAGAAAGTGCCTTCGTTACGAGATATTACAATTGCCAATATTTTTTTCGAAAACAGTACTAGAACTAAACTTTCCTTTGAATTAGCTCAAAAACGTTTATCAGCCGATGTCATTAGTTTTTCGGCAGCACAATCTTCTGTTAAAAAAGGAGAAACACTTATTGATACCGTAAACAATATTCTTTCTATGAAAGTAGATATGGTGGTAATGCGTCATGCTAATCCTGGTGCAGCACACTTTTTATCTCAAAATGTTAAAGCAAGTATTGTTAACGCAGGAGATGGAGCACACGAGCATCCTACACAAGCTTTATTAGACAGTTATTCGATAAGAGAAAAATTGGGCGATGTTGCAGGAAAAAAAGTGGTTATTGTGGGCGATATTTTGCATTCCAGAGTGGCTTTGTCTAATATTTATGCCTTGCAAATGCAAGGAGCCGAAGTAAAAGTTTGTGGTCCTAAAACATTAATTCCTAAGCATATTGAATCATTAGGGGTAAAAGTTGAATCGAATTTAAGAAATGCCTTGGAATGGTGTGATGTTGCTAACATGTTGCGTGTTCAGAATGAAAGAATGGATGTGAATTATTTTCCTTCTACTCGTGAATATGCACAGCAATACGGAGTAGACAAAACTTTATTGGAATCATTAAATAAAGAAATTGTAATCATGCACCCAGGACCAATCAACAGAGGTGTAGAAATTACTTCAGAAGTTGCTGATTCCGGTCAATCGGTAATTTTGAACCAAGTTGAAAATGGAGTAGCGATTCGTATGGCTGTTATTTATCTTTTAGCTTCAAAAATTCAGTAAGTAAAAAAATCTTAGTAACTTTAGATTTTAGAAAACTAAATATTTAATATTGTTAAGTTGTTAATTATAAAAAGGTTGTGCGCTTAAATGCCGCTTTTTGAAAATAGTGACAACATTGATGACCACTAACAACTAAATTCAATAGCTATGAAAGTAGATCAAAAAGAACATACCGTAACCATTAAAGATACGCAAGGCGATTTTACTTCTTTTTTAATGAAAGTTACCCATCAATATAAAAGTTATGAAAACCATAATATTATTATTGACCTTTTAGATCATAAAGAGGGCTTGGAAGTAAGTGATTTGAAATTATTTTTACCATTGTCTAAGAAACATAAAAAATCCAAAAAATCATTTGTAGTTGTAGTATCTGACTTTGATTATAATGCTTTACCGGAAAAGTTTACTGTAGTCCCTTCTTTGCTGGAAGCTCATGATATAATTGAAATGGAAGAAATAGAAAGAGATTTAGGCTTTTAAAATTGTTTAACTGTTTATTCGTTTAAAAGTTTAATCACTTGATTTTCCGTATAACATTAAACAAATAATCGTTAACCCCATACATTTTGAAATTAACCATTCTGGGCTGTTATGCAGCAACTCCTCGTACATTTACCAATCCTACTTCGCAAATACTTGAAATAAAAAACCACCTTTTTCTTATTGATTGTGGAGAAGGTACTCAAGTACAACTTCGCAAAAATAAAATCAAATTTTCTAAGATTAATCACATCTTTATCTCTCACTTGCATGGAGATCATTTTTATGGTTTGATAGGTTTAATCTCTACCTTTTCATTGCTTAATCGTAATAATGATTTGCATATTTATGGTCCAAAAGGCATAAAAGAAATCATAATGCTGCAATTAAGGCTTTCTAATTCCTGGCCTAATTTTGGGTTGCATTTTAGTGAATTGACAAACACAGAAAGTGAACTGATATATGAAAATGATAAAGTTTTAGTAAAAACCATTCCTTTAAAACACAGGGTTTATACCAATGGATTTTTATTTGAAGAGAAATTAGACAAACGAAAGTTGAACATAGAAGCAGTACAAAAACATCAAATTGAGAAATGTTATTTTCAGAATATAAAAAACGGTAGAGATGTAGTTTTGGATGACGGTACAGTTGTTCCTAATGAAGAATTATCGTTTGCTCCAGAAAAACCACGTAGCTATGCTTTTTGTTCGGATACGATTTATAATGAAGCTATTATTCCGTTGCTTAAAGAAGTAGACGTATTGTATCATGAAGCTACTTTTTTGCAATCAGAAGAAAATTTAGCTTCTAAAACCATGCATTCCACAGCAATCGAAGCAGCTACTATTGCATATAAAGCACAAGTAAAACAACTTGTTTTAGGGCATTATTCAACTCGATACGATAGTATTGATTTGTTTAAACAAGAAGCAGAAACCGTTTTTCCTAATGTGTTGTTAGCTAATGATGGTAAAAGTTTTGATTTATAGTTTAAGTACTAATATCTTATAATTAAAAAAATACAATGGAAGATTTAAGCAATTATAGAAGATCTTATGAAAAAAGTGAATTATTAGAAACTAATATTCCCGAAGATCCAATTAATCTTTTTCATCGCTGGTTTCATGAAGTGGAAGATTTTGGTGGTAACGAAGAAGTAAACGCTATGACGGTTTCTACTATAGGTTTAGATGGCTTTCCAAAAGCAAGAGTTGTTTTGTTGAAAAAATACAACGAAGAAGGTTTTATTTTTTATACTAATTATAATTCTGAAAAAGGCAAAGCAATGGAGCAGAATCCAAATGTTTGTCTTTCTTTTTTTTGGCATTCAGCGGAACGTCAAGTAATCATTAAAGGTATTGTAGAAAAAACAACTGAGGTTATTTCGGATAATTATTTTGATTCTAGACCTGATGGGAGTAAATTTGGTGCTGTTGTATCCAATCAAAGTGAAGTAATTCCATCCCGTGACTTTTTAGAAAATAATCTAAAAGAATTGGAAAAAGTTTTTGATCATAAAACTATTCCAAGACCTAAACATTGGGGCGGTTATTTAGTTCGTCCTGTTGTAGTTGAATTTTGGCAAGGAAGAGCTAATCGTTTGCATGACAGAATTCGTTATTCCCTTCAAGAAGACTATTCTTGGAAAATAGAAAGATTAGCACCTTAATGTAAGAAAAATACTTTTTTTAAGTAAAAAAGATGCATTTCATCGATTTTTTTTGTAGTTTACCGATAAAGTGTTGTATGTTTGAATAACAAAAAAAACAAAAAACTAACACCTTTAAAGAGTTTGCCCCACAATCTACTTTAAACTTAAACTACTAGCTTATGAAAGTAAATTTACTCAAGTTAATGTTACTATTGACAGTGATATTTACAATGAATTCATGTTCATCAGATTCATCAGAATCAACAGCTGATTCTACAAGTGCGGTAATTGTTGAGAATTATACTTATAGTGATGCTGAGTTAGAAACAATGAAGTTAATCAATGATTATCGAGTAAGTATTGGTTTGAATCCTTTGGAAAAAATCAATCACATTTCATACAAATCAGAAGAACATGATTATTATATGATTGACAATAAGGTAGTAAGTCATGATGGTTTTGTAGAGCGTTCAGAAAACATCATGAAATTATTAGGAGCTAAGTCAGTAGGAGAGAATATTGCATACAACTATAATAGTCCTCAAGCAGCGGTAACAGCTTGGTTAAATAGTCCTGCTCACAAAGAGAATATTGAAGGTAATTATACTCATTTTGGGATTTCTATTAGACAAGATGCGGCTACAGGAAAGAAATATTACACCAATATGTTTGCAAACATTAAATAATTATTTTGGTTTTTAAATAAAATACAATAAGAATATTTGCCCCAAATCTATTCTTTAAGTATTCATAAAAAAAGAGTTTATAATCCCCAATTATAAGCTCTTTTTTTTGTTTCTATTTCTAAAACATTGTACTTCAGATTGTTGTTTGTCTCGTAAGAAAAATTATTAATAAGATTTAATTAATAGTTAAATAACATTCAATTTTATACTTTTTTTAAAAGTATGATTTAAAATCAGGTATGTTTGCCTGCAAAAAAAATAATACCACAAAAAATAATACCACAAAAAAAATTATGAAATTGATTTTTTCGAATAAAATAATGCTTATTATAGTGTTATTTATTTTAAACTCCTGTTCTTCTGATAGTGTTGATGATGCAAATTTAACTTCTGAAGTTAAACCTGAACTAATTGTTAATTACACTTATACTGATGTTGAATTAGAAACCCTTAAGTTAATTAATGATTATCGATCGAGTTTAGGTCTGAATCGTTTATCAATAATTAATCATATTTCACATAAGTGTGAAGAGCATGATATTTACATGATTGATAATAAGGTTCTAACTCATGATTATTTTAAAGAACGTTCAGAAAATATAATGAAAGTATTAGGTGCCTATAAAGTTGGAGAAAATATAGCTTTTAATTTTAAGTCTCCAAAGTCAGCTCTAGATGGATGGTTGAATAGTCCGACGCATAAGATAAATATTATTGGTGATTATACTCATTTTGGTATAGCTATAAAAGTGGATCCGTTAACAGGAGATATATATTACACTAATATTTTTGCGAAGATTTAATTCTTTTCTACTTATTTAAAAAGAGTTTTTTCAATTTTAAATGAGACTCTTTTTTTTACAGTATGATTTTCTATTTATTTGAATATCGTTTATTTCAAGATATAGTATAAAAAAACAGCTGCAATAGTATTGCAGCTGTTTTAATGGTTCATAATTTACAGTAAACTAATTATTTTTGTTTGATTTTGATTTTTGGTTTAATTTTTCGATAATATAACTTGCTTTTTCATTTTCGCCAATTGCATATAAAGAATCTGCATATTGCTTGTAATATAGAGGTTCTAAATCGCTTGTTAGGGCAAACAATTCTCCGTACCATTTAGCTGCCTTTTCCATGTTTCTATCAGCATAGAACGCATTGCCTAATTTTTCAAATAAATCAATTGATTTATATCCTTTTTCAGCAACTCTTTCATAAGTTTTTGTAATATTCACATAAGCATAACTTTCACCAACTCTGTTGGTAATATAAACTTTAGGATTTTGTGAATATCCACTGTATGATAATAAACCGGTTAAGATTAAAAAAAAGATTGGGGTTACTTTCATATTATAATTTAAATGAATTTAAATTGTTTTTTTAATTGTTTTTAATAACAAAAATTTCTATTTTGATAAAAAAAAAATTTCTTGAGGGTTAAATTTAATAGAAATATTTCTATGTTACACATAATCAGTGTTTTTTTTAGTTAAAAAAGCTAATAAACTGTATTTTTAATAAATTTTGTAGCTTATTATTTATCTAAAAAATAGATGTTTAAACGTTTTTAGCTTTGGTTGTCAATTTTACAGGGCCGTAATAATAAATTCACTTCTTCTATTCATTTGGTGTTCTTCTTCGGTACATTTTACTCCATCGGCACATCTGTTAACTAATTGCGTTTCGCCGTAACCTTTACCAGTTAAACGATTTGGATTGATACCGTTTTGAATCAACCAATTAATAGTTGATTTGGCTCTTCTATCGGATAAAGCTTCGTTGTATTTGAAAGAAGCACGACTATCGGTATGCGAACGAATATCAAGTTTCATATTCGGA
>NZ_JBZEEN010000019.1:0-25447 GCF_058309975.1 Flavobacterium sp. ST-158
GCTCTGCCTAATGACTTCCAAAAACTCTCTCCGTTAATATCTACATACTTCAACGGGTTATTTACACAATACCCATATCTATTATAGTTTTGGGTATTACTAGGATCTTGCACATAATTATCCGGTTGTAAAAAACGGTGCAATTTAGCATCGTACAAACGCCCGTTCATGTGTATGAGTCCTACACTTTGTAAATGCTCGTGACCGGTGTAACCTCTATCCAATAAAGTAAGACCGTTTAAAATATTCCCCGCACCGTCCTGCACTTTTATAATAGCTCCCCAGGCATCAAAAAGGCGCTTTTCCACAACTGCGCCTGTGGCATCTGTTATTGCCAGAATAGAGCCTTGATAATCACGATGTAAATATAAATAATTTTGGGTCGTTCCATCGCTTTTTAACACTATAGGAGCGGTGTAGCCATCGCCGCCTATGTAGGTTACAAACTCTACCTCTCCTGTCGTGATATTATGCTTAATCTCCATACTGCCATCGGCACTATAATATTTACGGTATTGGCGGGTTTCTTTAAGCCCTGTTCCACCATAAAACATCGTGCTACGGCTATTGTTATCATTATAGGTAAAGCTTATTTTGTCTTTACCTACTTCCTCAATTTGATACGGACTCTTAAAAGCGTTATAGCTTATATTTTGGGTTGGATAGCTTTGATAATGGCTTAGTGCTTCCGTCGTAAGTGTTACCGAGGTGTTTTGATACGCCTTGTTTGTATTGGTATAATTATAGGTCCCCAACTCGTTTTGGGTAATTCTACCTCTGTCGTCATAGCTTTGTGTTAAGGTTATTGGTTTGCTAACCAAAACATTGTCTATAATAAAAACATTATTTGCTGTGCTGGCTGCTTTTTCAATTTTTAAATTTAGCTTCGTATATTGGGTAGGGGTATATGTAAATGTAATGGCTTCTAACCCTGATGTTGTTCCTGGAAGTTGTTTTTTTAAATTCCATGAAGCGGTAACTCCACTATCAGGATCTTGCTCCTGTATATAGACATTAAAAACATCAGAATTGTACAATCGTTGAAGATCAAAACTAAATGTTAGTGTTTCACCCAGAGTTGTTGTCGCTATTCCTGTTTTCTTTACTGTAGCACCTGCAGCAGTAGCCTGTATAAGTAGTGCACCACCCATAGTATTTGCTGTGGCTCCTCCTTCGGCTGTGTAGCCTTCGGTATCATTATAGGTGCTAAACGAGTTGCTGTTTAGCACTTCCTTTGTATCAATAGTAGTCAATCGGTCATGAGTGTCATACTCAAAATTTTCCTGAGCATTCCCAAAAAGGCTGTTTTTACGCCAATTGAGATTACCACTTTGAACATCAAAATTAGTACTCAACTCCATGATAATAGGTGAAACTAAAATATTTTTAGTATTAGTTAAATAACCGTAAGCATCATAGTTATTAACAATAGTAATTCCGTTACCCATAGTTGCCCCGCTAAGTTGCCCTCGTGCGTTTACACCATTGGTTTGCCACAATACCTGAGAAGTAGCCGTATCAATCATTTGCCAGGGTTGTCCGTTTTTATAGGTATGTTGCACGGTTTTAGAACTCGATTTGCCAGCTGCACTGGCTATCGAGGTTTCGGTATTCACTCTACCAAAAGCATCATACGTCAATTGTTTGGTAAAAGTGGCATAAGGTGTTGTTTCTACAGAACTCGCCAGTCTTTTACTACTGTCATACGTATAGGCTGTGGTGGTGGTTGCATTATTTTCTAAAACATCAACAAAAGTAGTGGACGTTAGTAATTTGCTGGTGCTGTCATAAGCATAAGTCGTTGCACTATTGGTATTCGTTCCTACAATTGTTTTATTTGTCAATTTCCCTACTGCATTTAGCGTGTAGGTTGTCGTACCATTGGGCGTGTTTTCTGTTAAAGCTTCTCCCAAATCATTATAAGTATAGTTGTATTCGCCCGCAGAAGGGTCAATGAGTTTGGTTTTTCTGCCCCAACCGTTTTGCTCAATTAATGTTTCAACACCATCATAATTGGATGATTTCAGGTTCCCATTGGCAAAATAAGTATAAGTAATCGTTCCTCCGGGAGTATCGGTCAGAGTAACCACATTGCCTATTGCATTTTTAGTCGAAGTTTTAGTCAAGGTTCCGTCGTTTACCGTTGTGGTCAATCCTGAATAACTGATGGTGGTTGTTTTACCAGTAAAGCTGCTATTTTGAGTAGGTCTTCCGTAAACATCATACTGGGTTTCGTTCCACTGTGAAGGACTCGTTCCAGAATACGGTTCGCTTGTCTTATAATTTCTATCATAAATATCATAGAGATACGAAACACTGGAAACATTTCCATTCAAGTCTTTTACGCTAGCCGTTATTTTACGTCCTAAATCATCATAGACTTCTTCACCATAACTGCCGTCATCTCCGGTTACGGTAATTTTAGTTTTCTCGGTAACTCGAGTATAGGCATAATTATTACTTTTTCCCAAATAATCGGTAGTTTTGGTTTTCTTGAACCAGGAATCATATAAATAGGATGTGGTTAATCCATATGGATTAGTTTCAGAGTTTAACACACCGTTGGCTGTATTATAACTGTAAGTGGTAGCCAAACTTTCAACATCGATACTTTTGGTTAAAAATCGACCTGAAGAATCATATTCATAATTCGTTTCTCTGGGATTGAAATCGATACCTGATATTGTTTTTTTTGTAATATTACCAAAGGAATCATAAACATTATCTTCCGTAATAAAATTGGTATTATGTCCTTTCTTTTTTACCTGAGTTAATAAACCGCCAGAGTTGTAAGCGTATTGCTCTTCCGAAGTCATCGTATCTCCTGATGCTGTTACACTTTGGGTTTTATTAACTGGTCTGCCCACTACATAAGGCGAACTCGTAGGGGTAGCATAATCTATGGTAGTTGTGGTTGTTTGTTCGATATTGCCTCCATTTTTTAGATAAGTGGTAGAACTAAGCGGATTATTATTAGCATCATAAGTAATTGCAGTTGTCTCGCTACTGGTACCATCCAGCCCATTGTATTGTTGGGAATTAGTCTGTTGAAGATTAAAAACTTTAGTAGGACTTAAAGAACTGCTATAAGTAGAAGTAGTTTTACTGATAAAATTACTTGGAACCGGAATATCTTCAGCCCTGTAATACCCTAAAGCCGTAAAACGCTCTGTATTAGCACCACGGAGATTAGGATCAAATTTAGAGACCGTTGAAATAACAGGATGATTATCATCATACCAATTAGTATTGGCAGTGGCTTTAAAACCTAAAAAGCCAAGCCCTTCAACATTTGTAACCCCATCAGAATAGGAATACAATTGTTTTTTATAATCGGTAGCAGATTGTTTTTCTAACATCGAAACCACCTGCATGCTGGAAGCCGATTCGATATTGGAATTTGGATAGGTTTCAGATAAAGAACTGTTGTAAATGGCACTGGATGGTCCTGTATTAATATCAAAATCCGAATTCAAAGGTTTGTAAGTGATGGACTCCGTTACCCCATTACCGGTTGTAATAGATTTTAGTAATTGATCCTTAGTGTTATCCTTATTAGAATTAAAATAGAAAATTTTATTATTACTTAAAAAAGCTATTTCGAGAGTTGGATTATAAGGTTTGTCTTTGGTTGTAATCCCTTTTCCTGTTGGGAGGTAAATAGGGAGTGCATTAAGATAAATATCAGAATTAGTAGGACTGATCGCTGTAACTGAGCTAGAGCTACTAAAAGTTCCATTACTGTTTTTATAGGATGTGATTGTTAAAGTTCCTGATCCAGAATTTCGGTAGCTTTTGGTTAAAATTAAATCTGATTTTCTGTCTTTATCATAATCTGAAGCGATATAATTATAGGTATTTGTCGAGTTATTTTGCAAATATGAAATTCCCGTGTAGGTTTGTGTCGCTTTTATGAAAGCTGTACCAGTTGAAGTGTACTTATACCAGGTTGTTGAACCATATCCATTAGGTATTATAAAATCGGTTTTTCCATCTCCATTGTAATCTCCCAACAAAATGGTTTTAGTAGTAGCAACAGAGATATTAGTATCGGTATAATTCCACAACAAAACCAATTGATTGGCATCATTTAGAGTGTAATTAGTTACCTTACCATTTTCGAAAACCATAAAATCCGATTTTCCATCCCCATTAATATCAGCTACTTCAACTTTCGAAGAAGCCGTTATTACAGCTGATAATTCTCCAGAATAGGTTAAGTAATTAGTAGTATTATCTCTTTTTAAATCTACAAAATAGACTTTTTTAGAGCTACAGCTATTATCAATAGCTATCACATCGGTCAATCCATCCCCATTAAAATCTCCAGAGATTATATTTTTGGGTATTATTTTATTAGGATAACAACTATTTCCAGAGGATTGAAGAGGAAAGTTTACTGTTCGATCATATTGATAATAGATAGGGGATACTGTGCCTGCACAATACACAGTAAAAGTATAATTAGTATCTGTTTTTTTAACAACTGTCCATCCCTGTTTGGGCATTAAGTGATTGTTCCAACTTAACCATGTGGTTGGAAAAATAGTCTCAAAGGCACCTACAGCGTGTTCGTAACCTATGTTTGTATAATTACCCGAACCAATACCAGAGAACAACCAGTACTTGGCTTTACTGCTCGTTCCTGTAGTAGGATACAATATAAACTCCATGTTTTCATCGCCATCAAAATCTCCGGAAACAGTTCCTGCATTTAATGACGTAATATTTCCAACACTTAAACTAGTCGTAATATCTGCATACGAAATAGGTTCAGCGGTATTTTCATAACTAAAAACAGTAGGATTATAGCTTTTAGTATTATCACCAGATTTTTCAGTTATGCTGGTTAAACGTTGATACCCTACAGAATTTGTATCATATGCTAATTGATAATTTCTAAAACCAATGGAATTTCCGCTAACAGTTATAGTACTTAAAATTTTGTCTTGTAAAATCTTTTGCCCACCTACATAAAATTCTTCAGGACGAGTGGCTGTACTATAATTAAACTGTATTTTGTTAATAGGAGTTGCTGCCCCTATTGTCCCATAATTAATAGTTGCAATACTCAAACTGTTATTGACACTATTATAAGTATAACTAATCCTTACTCCCTGTGGATTTTCCCAATAGGTAATGGAATATTCCATTATACTTCTGGAATCCGTAGAATTACCGTAATATGCTTTTGAGCCATCAGGATACTCTACTAAAAAATAAGAAGGTCCATAAGCTGCTCCGCTAGGATGTACTCCATAAGAAGTAATTTTTACATTCGAAAAACCTTCGGTTTCATAGACCGTACCACTCGCTCCATAAGTTCCTGTTTTAACTATTAATCGTTGTCCATCAAAGGCAAAACGATCTAAATTATCAAAATCTACTCCGTCAATCATACCATCATGAAACTTTGTCGCAGGTATTCGTGTAATCTTTGAAACTCCAGTAATATTCCAACCATAACCTGCTATTCCATTACCTCCCTGACTATTGTAAGCCAAACTTATTTGAGGAACCACTCCGTTAATTCCTGGAGGAACCATAATAGGAATGCTGTAAGCAGCTGCTCCGGAAAGGGAAACCGATAATTGTCCTTCTGTAACTCCAACCTCTGAAGAATTCCCTGTAGGAGCAGTAGTTGTTAAAGTCTGCATGGATTGAACAGACTGCATTTCAGATGTTGCTGCAAATTCGGTTGTAGCACTTCGAGTTTTTTGAATAGAATTATCTGTTCGGGTTATTGGAATTAAACCTTCCACCGGAGTGCCTCCTATTTCTTTTTCTTGCGCAGAAATGAAAAAAGAAAATCCCAAAAAAAGCAATAGGTTAAAGTAAAATTGTTTCATAAATGTAAAATTTATTTTTTAATAATTTTAATCGATTTTTGTTCACCATTTTTATACAACAATACCACCGCATACATTCCTGTTGGATAAGACTGAAAAGCAATGTTTTGATTGTTTTTACTCTCCAGGTTGGAGAAAGACTGAAGTACACGACCATTTAAATCATAAAGCTGTATAGCCGTAACCGAATTCCCTTCAATTAGTTCCCATTTAAGGTACAATTCTTCCTTTACAGGATTCGGATAATAGGAAATGACATCTTCGGGGGAAAATTTTTGTAAATCTTCGTCTTCCAATGCGGTGATTTCTTTTGTCTTTTCATCAACCATTTTTGATGTTGAACAATTGACACATAATAAGCGCTGGATTTGATTACCAGCAGCATCATAAGAAAAAGTAATGCGATCAGCTGTTTGTGCTTGACATATATATCCGCACATTAAAATTAGAAAAGTAAAAATTTTATTCATTTGGATAGATTTAAAGTGTTCTTTAAATATTTTTATGTTCCTCTATTAGCTGCTAAACAGGCACTTATAAGAACCCAACAAACATAGTAGGAAAAATCATTAAAGCAGGGCGGTTTTGTATCCAAAACAGGGTCGTTTTGTACTATTTTTATGAGGATATTAAAAACTAAAACAAAAAAGCAGTAGTAAACCAAAGCTTACTACTGCTAAAAAATTGTGTTTCGCATAAAGGCTATTAAACACATCAAAATTAAATTTCTATATTCTTAATGGCTCTAATTTTGATAGCTTTTGAGAAATATCAAATTATGCAACAGGAAAAGATTTTTTTTTTAAGTTGGACTAAAATTAATTTTTAATATCCTACCAAAATACTGAATAAAGAGCAACTAATACTCCTGTTATAATCAAACTACCTGCTAAAAATCCATTATTGACTTTAAACATGGTCGTATCTACTTCAAGACCTTTGACTTTAACTTGTCTTTTAGCATCATATAAACTAATTACAATCATCAATAAAACACAAATCACGAAAACAAATCCCATCCTGTCCAAAAACGGAATTTCATACAGCATCGCTTTATCAGATTGTTCTACTAATGTAGCAAATCCAATTGTATTTAAAAATTCCAAATCAACAAATTGTGGCAGGAACTTAAATATAACAGATAATATAAACCCTCCAATTGTTGCAAACATAGCAGCATTAGAACTTGTTTTTTTCCAAAAGAAGCCTAATATAAACATGGCAAAAATTCCTGGACTTACAAATCCAGTATATTCTTGTATGAATTCAAAACCTCCCTTTTTGTCGATTCCTAAGAAAGGAGCAATTAACACCGCTAAAAGCATCGAAATTAAAACCGTCATTTTACCCACTTGTACCATCTTCTTTTCAGTAGCATCAGGCTGAATTTTTTTCTTAAAAATATCAAGTGTAAAAATGGTAGAGATACTATTTACTTTTCCGGCTAATGAAGCCACTACTGCTGCAGTTAGGGCTGCAAAAGACAAACCTTTTAGTCCTGTTGGCAATAAGTTCAACAAAACCGGATAGGCTCTGTCAGGATTTAAAACTCCATCAGATCCCAGCATTTCAGTTTGCAAACCACCTTTCATGTGAATGATAAAAGCAGCAATACCGGGTAAAACCACAATTACAGGCATCAGTAATTTTAAGAAAGCAGCAAATAGGATTCCGCCTCGTGCTGTATTTAAATCGGCTCCTAAAGCTCTTTGCGTAATGTATTGATTACATCCCCAATAATTAAGGTTTACTATCCACATCCCTCCAAGCAATACTGTTAGACCTGGTAAAGAAGGAAAATTAGCATTATCCTTTTTGAAAATCATATGAAAATGATCTCCCGATTGATTCATCATGTAGTTAAAACCATCTACAATTCCATGTTGACCATTTAAATCAGCAACCTTATCTAACGCTAAATAAGTAGTTACTAATCCTCCAAATATTAAAAAAACTACCTGAATTACATCGGTGTACCCAATTACTTTCATTCCGCCCAGCGCAATGATAATGGCAAAAATAGCCAAAGCATACATACATAAATCCACATTGATTCCTGAAATTCCATTGATGGCTAATGCACCTAAATAAAGTATAGAGGTTAAGTTTACTATCACATAAAGCAATAACCAGAAAACCGCCATAATCATAGCCACATTTTCATTATACCGCTCACTTAAAAATTGAGGCATGGTATAAATCTTGTTTTTTAAATAAACAGGAATAAAAAAGACCGCAACGATAATTAGGGTTAAGGCCGCCATCCATTCATAAGTTGCAATTGCTAACCCCATTTTGAAACCGTTTCCGGACATGGCTATAAACTGTTCCGAAGAAATATTGGAAGCAATTAAGGAAGTTCCAATTGCCCACCATGTTAAAGAGCCCTCAGCTAAAAAATAATCGTGAGAAGCAGATATACTCGCTTGTTTCTTTTTTCTATGAATATAATATCCATATCCCGCAACCAGGAAAAAATAAAATAAGAAAACCAGGTAATCATATAATTGTAATGAATTCATGTTGTTTGGTATTTATTTGTTAATAGTTAAAAATTGTTTTTAATATTGTAACAATCCTGTTCAAAAAATTAAAAATTAATTCTCGTCAACCCAAAAAGAATAATTTATAAAGTATTTTAAAAAATCTTCTCAGAATTTTTAAAAATAAATTTAAACAGGATTTTAATTATCTTAATTGTTAGTTATTGGAATGTATTTAAAATTTTTAAATTTTACAGATCCTTCTCCCATAGAACAAAGTCCTATACGTACTCCCAGAAAACCGCCAAAGGCATTGTGATGAAAACCTGAAATTTCTAAGGAATTCTCAATTTTGATCCATTCGGTACCATTCAGACTATAATATAAATCGACATTGTTATTGATGTTCTTCATCCGTAAAAATACATGTCCATTTAACACATTACTTTGTGTTTGAAACTGCCATCCATGTATGTTCACTATTAAATTCTTAGTATCGGCCAGAAAACCGGAATTTGCCGATTTATTATAAAAAAGACTAAAACCTCCTGTAGCATTCCCTTCGATAAACATTTCTACTTCGGCAGTATAGGAATGATCCGTTGGTGTGTAAAGCAATGGAGAACAACTAGCCATTGAATCACCTTTTGCTTTTATTGTTATACTGTTATCGGCTATTTTAAATCTGTTGGCATCGTATTCATCATAAAAACGCCAAAGAGGATTTAATTTATTACCCTCAAAATTATCTTCAAATGAATTCTTTTTTGTAGTAACCTTTAAACCGGGCATTTTTATGGGCTTGGTTTCAGAAACTCCTTCCGGTATTTTGTACCAACCCTCTTTTGTCCACTCTAAAGGCAAGAGCACAATTTGACGACCTAAATTATAAAACCCTTTTTCATAAGCATGAAATAGCATCCACCAATTTCCTTTAGCATCTTCAAATGGCGTTCCATGTCCTTTAGACAACCATCTTTCATTACTGTCTTTTGTTCTGACAATAGGATTATAAGGAGAGTTTTCCCAAGGCCCTAAAGGCGATTTGGAACGAGCCGAAATAATCATGTGTCCTGTAGCCGGACCTGCGGTTCCACCCTGCGCAACCGTTAGATAGTAATAATCCCCTCTCTTCATCAATTTAGGCCCTTCCAGACAAAAACACTCAATAGACCATTCCTTAGGGATTGGCCAGCCGCTGTAAGCATGTTTCATTTCGCCTGTAACCGAAAGACCATCATCAGATAATGGAACATAGCCTCCATTTGGGAAATACAAATAACGTTTTCCATTTTCATCAACAACGTGCCCCGGATCGATATTACTTATTTTTAAATCCACTGGATCACTCCACGGTCCAGCCATAGCATCCGCTACAACGACATAAATCCTATAATTCGCAGGGAAATAGATATAATATTTATTATTACACTTTATCATATCCGGAGCCCATACCGAACCTATATTTTTATTCAGCGCATGTGTTAATGGCTTCCAGTTTATTAGGTCTTTTGAATGCCAAATCAATAAACCCGGGTAATATTCAAATGAGGAATGTACCATATAATAATCCTCACCATCTCTTAAAATACTTGGATCAGGATAATCTCCTCCAAAAATTGGATTAGTAAAATAACCTGTCCCTTTTTTGTTGGGAGTGGTTTGATATTGTGCATTTACTAGAAATGTCGTCTGGAAAAACAATATGATGAGTAAAATTCTTTTTTTGTACATTTTTACGGAAATTAATAAACGTGGTTTAATCTTTATAACTTACTTTTTTTTGCGTTACGTCCAATCTGTTTTTTGCCTCCTTAGCACCCTGCAACATTGCTTTAATAACACCTTTATCTAAAACTTCGCCTGAGTTACGGTTGAATAAATTATTAGGAGTATCCCAGTAATAAGGAATAATCCCATTATTAAGGCAGGATTTCACCACATATTTATTAAAATATTCCACTGATTTATAATTGAGTTCCTGATTTGCTTGATCATCAATTTTTCGGCGATAGGCTCCAAACTCACCAAGTATTACAGGTATTCCTTTGTCAACATACTTTGTTTTCAAATTACCAAAAAGTTTGTCGATGAACTGTTCTTCCCCCCAGGTTGAATTATGTTCTAAATCTGTTTTGGAATGATTGTCTTTACCCCAATAGTAAAATGGTTTACCCCAGTCGGCCTCTTTTGACATCAAACAAAACTGAAAAGGGGAATAAAAGTGTACCTCAACCATCAAACGATCTTTTATCTTATCTTTAGGCAAGGTGTTCATCAGCTTAAGTGTTTTCTCTACGTCGGTTTCAGGCCCCTGAACAATCAGTGTTCGGGAAGCATTATTCCCCCCAGTTGCACGAACAGCATCAATAAAAGTCTGATAATAAGACAATAATATTTTTACTTCTTTCTCCTCTTTAGCATTAGGTTCGTTAGCTCCTGCAAAAAGCAAATGTTCATCGTACTTTTTAAAATAGTTCGCTATTTGTGTCCAATATATTTTTTGTCTTTTGTTGACTTCAATCCGGTTTTTCACATTAATTCTATTTTCAAGCCAGCCTTTATCCCAGTGCATATTTAAGATTACATAAAGATCGTCTTTGACACAATAATCAACCACTTCTTTTACACGAGCTATCCATTGAGGGTCAATAGTACTTGAAATAGTATCCGAATGGCAAAACCAGGCTGTTGGTATTCTTATAGTATTGAACCCGGCTGCTTTAATAGAATCAATCAATTTTTGCGAGGTTTTACCTCCTCCCCAAGCATCCTCACTACAAATAGCTTCAAAAGTATTTCCTAAATTCACCCCTACATGCATTCGTTTCGCTAATTCTGGAGCTGTAGGCAATTGAGCAAAAGTATTTAAGCTCATAAAAAGCCCTATAACAAAAACGAATGCTTTAATCTTTTTTATCATTTTTTATTTCTAATGGTTATTAATAGGTTTTATTATTCTTTCCAAACCAATACTCCTGCCGGCTTGAGTGTTTTCTCTCCAACAATGATTTTAGCTGTTTCAGGAATATTTATTTTGTAGTCATCCGATGAATAGTTTACAGCAAAATTAAATCCGTCACGCCAGTAAACGTAAACTCCTTCCGGATAGTCTTCTGTAGTGGCTCCTGCATTTGTATAAATATTTCTCAAAATATCTTTCTCCAATTTTGAGTCCTCTGTATCCACACCAATATAGGTTACAGAACCCTTACCTATTTTATTTCTTACAACTGCAGCTTTACCTTTATAAAACTCACTATCATAAGTGGCAAGTACTTCCGTCCCTTTGTCAGCGCTAAGTAAATCAGCCCAGTTATTCCATTTGTAATTTGCAGTACCCATCGAAACGGCCCCGTTTTTATAAGCCGAAAGCATGTCGGTTGTCTCAACATGTGCACCTATAAGATCCGATAATGGTGCTGCCCATTCTCCTTCCCAGATATGTCCGTCACGATTTCTTGTTGCGGTACGACAAGTTAAAATTAAATGCCCTCCATTAGCTACATAGTCATTCCATTTTTTAACCAAAGCGGCATCAGCCAAATCATAAGCGGGAACAATCAAAAATTTATATTTAGAAAAATCAGTCTCTTCCGAAATCACTTCAGTTGGAGCCCCTAAAGACTTGGTTAATTCCAAAAACTTAACCGGATAGTTCCAAGCATCCCACTGATAAGTTAATTTTTGTCTGTCAATAACCCAATAATTCTCTAAATTCCAAAGAATAGCTGTTGTTTTTGAAGCGAGTTTTTCAGGTAGTTTTGAGTTTGGTTTATATTCCTTGCGAAGTAATTTTACTTCTTTCATAAATTGAACGTACTCTTTACCTCCCGGAGAAAGTGTTACTCCATCTGGCTTCATGATACCGGCATGATATTGCTCTGAACTATAATTGATTTGGCGAAACCTGTAAGAGCATGCCAATTTACCACCAGCCGCAAAAGTGTGATATAACCACATGCGTACAGTTCCTGGCAACAGTAAAGGATTATAACTTCCCCAATTAACAGGTCCCGGTTGAATTTCCATAACTCCGGAAACCCCTCCGACTGATTTATAATATTCGGCAGCAAAAAGAATTGCTTTGCTGTCCCCTAACCTAAAACCTTGTTCGCCAATATTATTACTTCCACCATTAGGATAAGCTGTGTAAGCTGCAAAATCCAGTTTTTTGGTTCTTCTTGGATCAGCACCAGTACAAATTGCGGTATAATTTGTGGTTATGTATTGATTATCTAAAATATGTTCTCGTAAAATTCCAGCCTGAAAATCAAGACAATCCGCCTGACAATCTGCCGAATAACGTTTAAAATCAAGTAAAGCATGAGGATTATTACCCCACCAACCAACTAAAGTCGTATTTGGTATTACTACCTCATCAAAATTAGTAAACCATTGACTCCAAAAAGCAGTTCCCCATGCAAGATTCAAGGCATCAATAGTTTGATATTTATTTTTCAGCCACTTTCTGAATGCTTCTTGAGAATCCGGGCTATAATCAGCAATAGCAGGTGGTTCATTATCAATTTGCCAGCCAACCACATTTTTATTTTGTCCATAACGCTGAGCTAGTTGGGTAACAATTCTCCCTACAAACATTCGGTATTTAAGATTGACAGAAGAGTTTAAACCCCGGGTACCATTTTCGGCACGAATATAATGACCATCCATAATAAAAGTCTCTGGATAGTTTATACGCATCCATGCCGGCGTTGTTGCCGAAGGCGTACACATTACTATTTTCAAATTATTTTTGACACAAATAGCAATCACCTTATCCAGCCATGCAAAATCAAATTTCCCTTCAACAGGTTCCATTTTATACCAAGCAAATTCGGCGAGATGTACAAATTCATATCCCATTTCGGCTATATCCTTAATATCACGCTCCCATTGGTTTTCATTCCAATGTTCAGGGTAATAATAAATCCCTGTTGTTATCAGATCTTTTTCAGGAAAAAATTTATTGGCATTTTGGGATTTTACGGACATCCCCGTAATCATTAGAAGAAACAATAAAATTTGAGTGCTTTTTTTCATTTTTTTATTTTATCAATTAATTTTATCAAAAACAAGAATATTTATTAGCTACAACTTGTGTTTTAAGAGTCTATTAATGCAATATTGAGCGTTTGACAATGATGATTCGGACAAAACATTTTTAAATACGAAAACACAACAAAGAATCATCACAAACTAATTTGCTAAACCTAGCATACAAAAGTATCTGTTTCCTTGATTTTGTTTGATACTCCTATGTATCCAATAAGGTATCTATTTCGTGCTTTTGCTACTATTTTTAAAGTTTTACAGGAAATTCACAAGTAATTTTACATAGTACAAATTAAATAGTGCTTTTAATTTCCTTTTTCTTTTTTTCGAGTAAGTTGCCTAAAAAAGCACTTTTTAATTACGAAAAGGTGCTTAACAACAGCATTTTTTGAATGAAGTATGATAAATTAAGTACGAATTTACTATTACATAATTAACTTAATCTTTAATAAATTTAAGTTTTTTGTCTTCTACAACTATAATATAACATCCGGAAGAAAGACCATTAATATTTATTTCTTCTTGTATGTCTTTATTCAATTGACCAGACATTACTACTTTTCCTGACAAGTCAATAATTCTAAAATTATTTTTTGTTGAATATTTAGTTCCAGTAATTAGTACTTTGAGAGTATTCGAAGAAGGATTTGGGAAAATTTTCACAGCTGTTGCTGGTGTTGTTGTAGGTGTTATTGTTGGTATAATTTCAGTTATTTCCATTGGATTAGAGATTATACGGTTTTCATTATCGGCGTTTATCTTAACCAAAACCTTATAAGTTCCTATCTTAGTTATAGTAAGTTCTTTTTCTGTACCCCCATTTTCTGCTGCTACTGCTACCCCATCAAAATACCATTGGTATCCATATCCAGCCGATGCTGTTAACTTTCCATTTTCATAAACAATCGTTGGTTTAGCTGCAGTAAGCATTTCTTTGACCTCTTTGGCTATTTCAGCTGCGCCAGAAGTATTTGGATGTACCTTATCAGATTGAAACCATTCTGTGTGACCTTCAAAAGCGCTATGCAGGTCTATCAACCCCAAGCCTTTTTGAAGAGCCAATTCCTTTATTTTGATATTAACCTGGTCTATATTTGAATTATAAATACCCCAATCCGAATTTTCCCCCGGAACAATTAAAAACACCCAGATATCAGGTTTAGTAGAAAGATTTTGAAATGATTCAACCATTGCTGTATAATCATTTTTAAAATTAGTTTTGCCCAACCAATTCCATAACCAGTCTTTAGAATCGTTTGTCCCTAAACCAATAACCACAGCGTCCGGATTATAATTTAAAGCAGCGGTGTATGCCCAAGAATCCCAGTACGAATACCCTCCAGCTTTCAACATGGTGCGACCGCTATCTCCATAATTTCCAATTTCCCAATTCGTTGTTCCCAACAATGCCTGCATCTGACTTGGATAACTATCTGTTGAAGGATTAGACAATCCATATCCAAAAGTAATACTATCTCCTGCAGAAGCTACTTTTTTCTTTTGTCCCAAAACCTGAACAGAAACTAAAATAACCAAAGTCAATCCAATTACTTTTAGAAAATGATATTCCCGATTATTAATTAATTGCATTTTCATTTTATCTTTACTAAACTGTTTTTATTTTAAATTCATTTTAACTTCTTTCTGATTTCGAAAAAGTACTACTTCAACTTTCATACCGATAAGTGATTTGTGTACTTCAATTAAATCACTTACTGTATTTATCTGTTTATTGTTAAATGCAAGAATCACATCATTAGTTTGTAAAAACTTAGCTGCCTCAGAAGATTTTGCTACCTCCAATACCAATACACCACGGATAGCATCCATTCCCGTTGCCGACTGTTCACCTAAAGTAGCGAGATTCTTCACTTTGGCTCCCATAAAATCAACAATTTCCACTACATTTTCCTTATCGGATGCATTGATTTCCGGTAAAGGAACTTTCTTTGCTATCACTTTTAATCTTGGTGAAATTACCCCAAAATTGTCCATTGGAAAATTTTTAAAGCCTACTGAAAAAGCTATCGAGCCTTCTTTTAAACGAAAATCTCCTTCTTGTGGATTCACAAAATCAAATCCTCCATATACTGAATATTGATCAGTTCCTCTGGCTTGTGCCTCTTTTAGGGATGCTAAATCAGGTAATACATTATAATCTGTTTCTTTACCCCAAACTGCAATATGTATGGGTTGATATGGAGTCATAACAATATTATGTTTAAACACATCATTACAGTTTTTAAACCATACATGCGGATGAAAAGTGTTATTTATAAGAATGTTATTTTCAACTACCCTATTCACTCCTTCTCGAAGTTTTATGCCTCCATTCAGGCATAGATTATTTTTGATGATATAATTACTGGAACCATCGTCCAAATCGATATCCCAACCGTGATCGCAACGCATGCGGTTATTTTGGATAATAATTGGTTTAACCACATCGGCCAAAGCCAAATCATAATTATTCTCGACAATCGAATCCATTAGCTTTTTGTCAAAATGCCAATATCTGTCACGTCCCCAGGAATTAAACGAACCATGATCCCCTGTTTCTTTTACCGTATTGAATATATCGTTGTACTCAATGATATGACCACCCCAAGTCCCTTCATTTACATTAACAGCTGCACGAGGAATATCATAAATAGTATTATGGCTCACGGTTATATCCTGACACATAGAAAGTTGTACCCCGGCAGATTGTTTTTCTACAGTTCCTAAATCAAACATCAAATTATCGTAAACTTTACATTCGGCTGGATAATTATTTGTTTTTGGACCAGGGGTACGATCCATTTGATTCAATGGTACATACTGGTAGTACTGAAAACTTGGAGAACGCACTGCATTGGGATCGCCCACAAAGCAAAATGCACTAGCCCCTATTTCTGACATCAAACATCCGGAAACTTCACAATTTCGATTATAGTTATTAAAAAAGATTGCATTACTTCCTAGGTTTGTTAACGTACAATTTTTAACCGAACAATTTACAGCACCATCAAAAAACAGTGCTCCTCCTCGGTAAATAGTCCAATCGCTTCGCAACAATGGTTCCTTATTTTCCATAAAGGTGCGCAGGGTTTGCGTAAGTGTAATCCCCTCAATTGAAATGTTTTTTACTGGATTGGTTTCCGATCCCCTAAATTCAAACAAATGGGCTATTTGGGGTATTTCAAACTTTGCCTTTTTTATATTCACCTCTTTTGGTGGATAGTAATACAATATTTTTGTTTTCTTGTCATAAAACCACTCGTTCACCGTATCCAGTTCTTCGAAAACATTTTCTACAAATCGGTATTCATTATGCATCCCCATCTGACGGTTGTTTTGCCAACCTCCTTCAAGAGTTAATTCTCCATTTTTATCTTTCCCCGTAATAAGATAATGATAATCACCCCACTTTGAAGAATGTAACGCATGCACATAACCACCTGTAGGTGACTTCCACAAACTGGCTCTTTCTTTTGATACGGCATCAGCTGCAAATCCCCCATAATATTGAGCCTTTGGATCATAATTCGGATAACGAGCCATTCGTTGCAACTGCCCATTCACAATAAGTTCATCAAATTTTAGATCTTTATTTACCGCTGCTTGCCAAATACCGTTTTTGTACGGTTTCCATTTTAAACTCAAAGCTACACTTCCACTGATGGTCACTTTTTGATTATCGAAATTTTTAATGGTTAATTTTTCATTTTCCTTTCGTGTATCTTCTGCTGTAAACACGATAGGTTTATCTAAATAAAAAGTGCCTTGCATCAGATATATATTCACATTTCCAGATATATAGCGTGCTTCTTTTACTGCTTTACTTATTGAAGAAAATGGTTTGGTTTGTGTACCTTTATTTGCGTCACTTCCTTTTGGAGCAACATAAAAATTGGTTTGCGCAAATAAGGCTGTTGAACATAAAAAACCTACTATTACAATTAATTTTTGAGTTTTATTCATCTTATTCTATATATATATCTTTAAAAAATTCAAACGTTTACTAACTTGTTTAATCCACTCACGAGCCATCAATTCATGACCAAATACAGTGGGATGCACACCGTCCCAAATCCAATAATCAATGGGAGCTAGTTGTTGTGCTTTTTCAAAAACCTTTGGATAATCAATCAAAACGGCATCAAAATCGTCTGCAATGCGTTTTACAATCTCAGCACGTTCCACAGTTAAGGGATGCCATTTATCATATAAATCTTTGCGCCAGCCGGAAGCAAAAAAGAAAGGCAATCCCAGTACAATCAAAAGATTGGGGTTTTGCTCCCTGCAGGAAGTAAGCAACTTACGGTAAGTATTCTCAAAAGCTTTTGCATCCAATGGATTTTCCCTACTATCCACTATGGCATTCACATCGTTAATACCGACCAATATACTCAATACATCCGGTTTTAAATCCAAAGTATCTACTTGCCATCTTTTTTCTAAATCACTAAGAGTATTACCTCCTATACCTCGATTTATAAATTGAAAACCATACTGAGGAAAATCGGCTCCAATCCTACTGGAAACCGCAAAACAATAACCATGTCCCATAATATGGTTTGGATCATCATTTCGTCCTCTATTGCCATCAGTAATAGAATCGCCCTGGAATAAAAAACGTAGTTTTTCTTTTTCCGGTTTTTGAACTATTGATTTTGTATTTGAACAAGCGGCGGATAATCCTGTTACAGCAACACCGGCAACCGACATGAGTTTAACAAAATCCCTGCGTGAAGATTTCTTTGTTGTCATACTACTTAAAAAATATGTTGAACAAAAAGATATAAATTATTAGCCCACTCGGTATCATCATGAGCATTGTCATCCACATGCCAAATATGTGGTATCTCCTGTTCTTTCAAATACTGGTGTACCCGCTGACTGACATAGAACAGTCCGTCCTTATTGCCACAGGCGAGCCATAACAATTTAAGTTTCTTTTTTGCAGCTACCAAATCAGGCAAAAGTTTAGTCTCCGAAAGTCCTCCAAATTCATTGGTATTCGGAGCTGATGACATTCCTCCAACATAGGCAAAGGTATTGATATGGGAAAGTCCTATATTCAGCGTTTGTCCACCTCCCATAGACAAACCGGCAAGTGCACGATGCTTAGAATCAGTATAAACCGAATAATGAGATTCAATATATGGGATGATATCTTTCAATAAGTCGTTTTCAAAGGATACACCATAGCCTTTAAACCCGGATTTTCGCTCTTCCTGTTCATCTGGTTTCGGATTTTCCACAGTTACATTTGTATTCCCATTAGGAAAAACCATAATCACTGGTTTGATTTTTCCATCTGCAATCAGGTTGTCTATGATATTGTCGGCATGAACCCAGTATGGCCATTGACCGACACCGGAATTGAGTCCGTGTAGCAAATAAATCACAGGATATTTTTTACCAGCAGAATAACCCGGAGGAGTATAAACCATCATTTCACGGCGAATACCTAGTGTTTTTGAATCATATTGAACAGTCGTAATTGTACCGTGAGGAACATCGCGTTTATCTCTGAATCCTGTTGACGGATTATTAAAAGCTGGTTTGTCATCAGCTTGCAATTCAATTTTACTCACTTCCTTTTTGTTGGCTGAACTTGGTAAAAAATTGTTTGCTTCTAACCATTTACGGCAGGCTTCAGTCCATTTAGATTCGGTTCTGTTTGAGCGCCATAATTCCAATCCCAGTCCATATCCATGTCCACCTTGTTGGTATAAATGCAGTTCACATGGAATATGATGTTCTTTCATTGCCAGAGCGTATTCAATACTGTTTTCTACCGGAACGGTACCATCATCCATTGAATGTATCATAAATGTAGGAGGTGTTTGGGCTGTAACTTGCAAAGCATTCGAAAAATGTTTTATTAATTCCTCTGACGGATGTTTTCCCAGTAAGTTTTCACGAGATCCAGCATGAGTTATTGTTGAATCCATAGAGATTACCGGATAAATTAATAACGAAAAATCCGGACGGGCACTGGTAGTGTCAATCGGGCTGTACACTTTTTCATTAAAATGTGTTGAAACAGTGGAAGCTAAATGACCTCCCGCCGAAAATCCCATGATTCCGATTTTGTGCGGATCAATTCCCCATTCCTTTGCATTACGACGAGCCATACGAATTGCTTCTTGCCCGTCCTGTAGCGGCGCTATGGATTTGTTTTTCATGATGGCATCATCCGGCAAACGATAATGCAATACAACAGCGGTGATTCCTAAACCATTCAGCCATTTAGCCACTTCCGTTCCTTCGCCTACATAAGACAAACCATAATATCCACCTCCTGGGCATACTACTACTGCAGTACCTGTATTTTTTTCAGCTGGCGCAGGATATACCTGAATGGTTGGTTTTGAAACATATCTTATCTTAATCCAACTAACAGAGTCTACTACTTGTTTATAATCGGCTTTCGGAATTGCTCCTGGAACTTTTCCGTTCCATAAATCGACAACCTTACTTTGACTAAAAGCACCGGTAGTTACTAATATAATAACACTCGTTAACAAGAATAATTTATTACTAAAATTCATATATTTATTTATAAATTACATTATTTTCTACTTGAAGATCTTCTTAACAAATCACTTCTTCAACAACAAACCATTCATTTCAAGCCATTTGTAGCAAGCTTCAGTCCAGGTTGATTCAGTATTTTTCGATTTTCCCATACCATAACCGTGTCCTCCTGTTTGGTAAATATGAAGTTCACAAGGAATATTAGATTTATGCATAGCTAATGCATAGTTTATACTATTTTGAACCGGAACAGCCTCATCATCCAAAGAATGAACCATAAAAGCTGGTGGCGTTTCGCTATTTACCTGCAACTCGTTAGAAAAATATTTTAACTGTTCATCCGATGGTGTACCTCCAAGCAAATTCCAACGCGATCCGGCATGGGTAATACTTTTCTCCATCGAAATAACTGGATAAATCAACAATGAAAAATCGGGTTTGGCACTGGTTAATTCATCCGATTCATACACTTTCTCATTGTAATGAGTAGAAAGAGTCGATGCCAGATGTCCACCCGCAGAAAATCCCATAATTCCAATTTTTTGTGGATTGATGCCCCATTCTTTTGCATTACGACGAACCATACGAATTGCTTCTTGTCCGTCCTGTAGCGGAGCTATAGATTTGTTTTTCATAATGGCATCGTCAGGTAAACGGTATTTCAGCACAAAAGCGGTCACGCCAATACTATTCAACCATTTAGCAACCTGTTCGCCTTCATGCTTAATGGCTAGTCCCCAATAAGCTCCACCCGGACAAATAATGACTGCTGTACCGGTTGCCGTTGCCTCGGGGGCAGGATAAAAATAGAGACTTGGAGTAACGATGGAAAACTTATCGACAAAGCCTGCAGTGGTATCGACCACCTGTTTAAATTTGTCGTTGTGGATTGCGCCAGGTATGTTACCATCCCAAATGTAAATCACTTTGTTTTGTGCTGAAAGACTCCCGATTGTGCCTACCAAACATACAAATGCCACCACTAATCTTTTAAAGTATAACTTTCTCATTTTGTTTTATAATATTTTTCAATGATATACCAGGCTTTTTTCTTTTCTCCTTTTTCAGACAATAATCCTTTTCTGTTATATCCTTTTTGATAAACAGGATGCATTCTTCCTAAGGATTTATAGTCAAATAAAATCCATGGACAAACACCGCTTAAATTAGGAATTGTTTTAAACATTTCTATTTGATTTTTATAAATCTGTTCCTGGTATTCCTCTGTCCAATGCGCCGCTTCATCTACAGGTCCTTTACTCCCAAATAAAGCCTCTCCTCCGAATTCTGAAATAAAAACGGGTTTATCAGGAAAAACAATATCCCATTTTACGTCTGATGGTTTACCTTGCCAAGGGTCATACCAACCAATATATTCATTGATGGCAATCAAATCAGAATATTTATAAAGTGGATCGGCTACTTTAAAGGCATTGTTCTGATAGGACTGAGAGTTCATCACGTGAGTAATCAAACGAGTGGAATCTAATGCTCTACATTTTAAAGTAAGTTCCTGAAGTACGGCATCACGACCTGGCATTCCCGAATGAGTTTCATTGGAAAGACTCCAAACAATCACCGAAGCTCGGTTTCTATCCCTGCGAATCATTTCTTTAAGCATGGTTTCCATTTTTCCCGGAACTTCGCTATTAGTAAAATCAATATGCTGATAAATAGGAAGTTCGTCCCACACCATTAAGCCCATTTTTTCGGCTTGCTTGACCATATTTTCACTGTGCGGATAATGTGCTAAGCGAACCAAATTACAACCCAATTCTTTGGCAGCATTGAGTAATAACAGAGCATCTTCAACCGAATGAGCCCTGGTGCCTTTAAGCGGATTTTCTTCATGAATGTTTACCGCCTTTAAAAATAATGGCTTTTTATTCAGTAAAATTTTACTTCCTACAACTTCGATAGTTCTAAAACCAATCGTATCGGTTACAGCATCAGTTTCACTTTCTATAATAACTTTATAAAGTTTAGGATTTTCAGGTGACCAAAGTTTAAATTTTGAATAAAAATCAACTTTAGCCAATCCTTTTTCATCGGTTTTGGTTTTGTAATTAATTTTTAATTCAGGAATACTAACTTTAATGTTTTGTTGCTTTTTCTCTCCGTTCAATTGAACCCATCCCAAAACTTCGCTGATACTGCCTTTTTTTAACTGAACCAAATAATCTTCGATATAAGTATTGCTAGTTTCTATTAAATCAACATCACGAGTAATACCTCCAAAATTGAACCAATCATAACCGTATCCCGGGAGTCCATTGCCCAGACGCTGATTATTCACTTTAACAATAAGTGAATTATTTCCCGCTTTAACTTTATCGGTGATTTCAAATTGAAACGGAGTAAAACCGCCTTCATGACTTCCAATTTTTTCGCCGTTCAAATATACCTCTGCCATATAATTGACCGCTCCAAAATGAAGAAACAATCTTTTCCCTTGCTGAATAGTATAGTTGAATGCTTTTTTATACCAAACCACACTTTCATAATAAGTCAGTTCTTTTATTTGAGAATTAAAATCTCCGGGAACTTTTAATATGGGACCGCCATCAAAAGCATATTCTATAAAATCGGTCTTTTTTTGAGGTTTTCTTTCTTGCCAAACCTGACGCCAATTTCCCCCTCCTGCCGGATCGATAATGATGTTCCAATCACCATTTAGACTTGTTGCTTTTCTGGATTGAGAATTAATCATTGCTGTTTGGGCATGAGCCCAATTAGCTAAAAAAACCAGAGATAAAACAATTAAGAACTTAACTTGCGATATCCTTTTTTGTGGGTGATTCATTTTAATACTATTAATTATTTAACTTTAAACTAAATAGGAAATATTTAAAATAATTATGACTATCCGTTTGTACCAATTAAATGATTAGCGGACAGTCATATAAAACATTCTGTTTAGGGGAGCTAAAATTAGCTTTAATAAAAAGAAAAAAAGGTTCGAAATGTATTCTATACTGGATGTAAATGTGTTATTTTGCTTTTTAGTGTTAAAAAAACCTTCCTACAAGTACAATACAAAGTGTTTGGCCCTCTCGAATTTCACTTGAGGGGAATTTTTCTAAAAAATATCATTTATCGATTGAAGACTTTGGTGACGTTTAGCAAATTATCTTTTCAAAGCAAAATGTCCTTTAACAACCGTTCCATTTTCCAGTTGAATATGATACCAATAATCATCGGCAGGTAGCGGATTACCATGTAAAGTTCCATCCCATCCTTGCTTTAAAGGGCTAATCTCAATAATCAACTTCCCATAACGATTAAATATTAAAATTTTAGTTTTTGAATTGAAATTAGAATCAAGTCCTTTAATATTCCAATAGTCATTGAAACCATCCCCATTAGGAGTGAAAAATTTTGGGGCCCCAAAAATAGCCACTTGTCTTTCAGTAATACCACAGCCATTCAAATCTTTTACATATATTGTATAGATACCAGGTTTAACATTGTGGAACAAATTTGAAGTTTGATATACTACTCCATCAATACTGTAAATATAATTTTCTTTTTCAGATACTATTATTTCGATAGATTTCTCGTCTAATAAATCTTCTACTTTTACATTCTTAATTTCTGCTATCTTTGATGCTATTACCTCCACGGTCCGTGTTTTGGAACAACCAAGACTATTGCTTAGCTCCACAGTATAAACACCTTTTTCACTAACGTATAATTCATATTTGTCTGCATCAGGAATTAACACACCATCCTTTTTCCACTGAAAAGTATAATCACTTAGGGATGTACCATCAGGCAATCCAGCATCAATTGTTTTACCAGCGATTTCATTGACACATAATACTTCTTGGGAATATAAATCAATTTCAGGTACTTGAGCAACAACATTCAAACTAATTTGTGCAACAATATAACAACCATTTGCATTAGATACTCTAACATAGACAACATCATTATTTACAACTTGGTTTGTGTAAGCACTAAAATTATTTATAGAATTAGTATTGTTTTGAGCATCTTGGAGTGTTTGGAAATAAGTGAAAGTTTCATTTTGAAAATCACTCGATATTTCACTATTTACATCTGTCAAATTGAAGGTACTAAACCCGTTCAAATCGTCATCACATTGATTAAGTGAAACCATCGGATTAATTACAGGTTTAGTCATAACTAAAATATTTTTACTAACTGAAATTGTTTCATTAAGTTTAGTAACGGTAGCCGTTACTTCATATTCCATATTCGCATTCGCATAAATATGTGTACCCACTATACTGTTTTGAACAGCTGATCCATCACCAAAATCCCAAATAACATCTTTTACAATTTGCGCTGTTTCGACAGTAAAGGTACTTGTTTCTCCTTCACAATTATTTTCTACTTTTATATCAGTTGAGAAAATAGATTGATTAAAATTAGGCAATCCCAATTCAGATGTTCTCCCATCTAAATCAATAACTTTTTCTCTTATGGAACAACCTGAACCTAGCATGTTAGGATTGTCTATTACACCTATTTTATTACTTTTTACTGTTGCAAAGTAAATTTTACCATCCGGTCCTAATTGCAAGGCTCCTACATAATTATTTAACAGAAATTTGGTTGCTGAATTTGCTACATCAGTTACAGTTAAATCAAATTGAATAATGCTTTTGGGATACCTATCTGACCAAATCATATCATATGGCATTTCTTCACTAGAACAATACAATATTTTACTATTTGACGAAAACTCTACGCCATAAACATTTTCAAGACAAAGTGTTTTTAAGTTAGAAACAACACCATTTGTATTATCAAAATCAAACAACTCAAGAACCCCAGGTCTAACATTCCAAGCATCATGAGCCACTGCTATTTTTTTTCCATCAGGAGAAATTTTCATATATCCAGCAGATGTTATTGTATTAGCTGCTACAGTGCCTATATTACTCGTCACCGCTGTCTCACTTAATCCTGTATCTGTTAATGAATAAGAATAAAAAGTACTACCTTTTTCCGGGGGTATATAATAGTCAGTTATATTACCCGCAAAACCATGGGTAACAATCCAATAATCAATATTATTTGACTTTTTAACAACACTGATTTTTTCACAAGAAGGAGTAAAAACCAATATGTTTTTAGATGCCGTAACTGCTCCAGAACCACCATCAAGATCCATATCTATTATTGAGTACCGAAAACCTTTAATACTAAGTGGATAAAGAAGTTGCTTATCTATAGTAAACACATAATATAAATTTAGACTCCCTGGTTTTTGTACAATTACAGATGATTGCGTAGCTGAGTCATCCCCCATCAATCCATAGCCATTTACCATTACTTGGTGTTTTTTGTTGTACACTGTAACCCCGTCTGTATAAAAAAGTAATTCTCCTGCTGCATTAGAAATGCTAGCACAGCCTTCCATAGAGCTTAGTTGACCATTTGTTAAAGCTACTGGACTACCACTATTAAAATCTAATCCTGCATTTTGGATATGCAAACAAAAACTGGAGAAAAAGTTAAGCTACATTTTTGTAATTAATTTGATTGTTAAATTCTTCAATA
>NZ_JBZEEN010000020.1:0-6303 GCF_058309975.1 Flavobacterium sp. ST-158
ATTTTGCGGACTTGTTTCATAGGTTAAAATTAAGATTATTTCTTAACTTTCTGTGATGGCTAAGTTAGCATGTCCAAGTCGTAACACTCGTAATATTCGTAGGGGTTACGAATATTACGAGTGTTACGAATAATACCTAAAAACCGTGTATAAATATTCTCTCGACAAATCCAGTAAAAAATTTATTTGCCCTAAATGCGGCAAAAAAAGATTTGTAAAATATGTAGATAATGAAACCAACGCCTATTTAGAAAGCCAATTTGGGAGATGTGACAGAGAAAGTAGTTGTAAATATCATCGATATCCAAATAAAAATAGCGTGCTTACGGAATATGTGGAACCAATAGTTACTAGACCAGCTTCTACAATACAGTCTGACTTTTTAGCATTATGCAACAGAAATTTTGAAGAAAACAATTTTATTAAATTTTTGAAAACTTATTTTTCAATGGAAGAAATTGAATCTGTTATTAGTCGTTACAAACTAGGAACATCAAAGCATTGGTCAGGGGCAACCGTTTTTTGGCAAATTAACACACAAAATAGTGTAATGGCTGGAAAAGTGATGCTTTATGATAGTGTTACTGGCAATCGAGTTAAAACAACTTACAAACACATCCAGTGGGTACATAAACTTTTAAAATTACAGGATTTTAAATTGCAACAATGCCTATTTGGACTGCATTTGACCAATCAGTCAAGATCCAAGAAAATTGCCATTGTGGAGTCTGAAAAAACGGCTATAATAATGAGCTTATTTTTACCAAATTATATTTGGTTAGCAACTGGCGGGAAAGGCAATTTTAGTGCCAAAATGCTCTTACCCATAAAAGGCTATACCATTTTGGCATATCCTGATAAAATCGAATATAACGATTGGAATAAAACTGCATTACAACTACAAAAAGAGGGCTTCAAAATAAAATGCAGTCGATTTATTGAAGATAAAAACGTTCCCGAAGGAACGGATTTAGCTGATATTTATATTGAAAGCAGAAACAACCCTGTAAAGGTTCAAAAACAACTCACTAAAACAGAAATTGAAGTAAACCGATTAGCTACCATAAACCCTGAAATCATTAATCTTATCAGAACTTTTGAATTGTTGGATAATGAGCATAATGAGATTGAGAATATTGGTTAACAAGTAACACCTATACTTTCACATCCCAAATGACTGTTTTTAATCGTTCTCCAATTATTTGTAAGGTATCTCGAACATCAGTTTCATTTGGTAAATCGCCATAAACTAAGTTTTTAAAATCAGAAGTATAGGTTACTTTTACCGCATCCCAAACAACATCCAACTCTTTAAAAATAATTGCATCAGCAGGATGATTCACTAACCATTCATTATTGTTTTTAAAACTTATCACATCATCTTTAGCTACCGTCAACAACATTTTTTCAAAATCTATGGAATGAAAAAACTCAAATAATTCTTTTTTCCGCAGCAATTGATGTAGATCATAAGCATGTCTGATTTTTTTCTTTAAATCTTCAATAGGATTATCGGAATAGGAAAACCGTACAAGACTCATTATTTTTTCACAAAGGGTTCTCACTGATTCAAGTACCAATACTTCAAAAGATAACAATCCATTTTCTTTAGCAATTTCAGATTGTCCATTAGTAATCATCATATTCCCTACATAAGAATTAATGCTTTTTGTTGTATAGGGTTCAAAATACCCCAACCAAGTAGCTTCGATTATAATGACATCCCTTACTTGACCATAATTACCATTAAATTCCTTTGCGTAAGTATGAGCCGTTTTTCTATTCATCCCCATTTTATGAGTAACTTCCTCAACCACTACTTCTGGTAAGACTGTATTTATAACTTCGCTAATCTTTTTGATTTTATTCGTTAGCTTATTATTAGATTCCCCATCATGTCTTAATACCACAAGATCTATATCTTCCGAAAATCGTTCTATTAAATTAAAACATTTAGACAGAGCTGTTCCTCCTTTAAAAATAGTGTCTTTACCTATGTCATGATTAAAAATAGTATGCAATGCAAAAGTGACCCAATAATCTTTTTCAACATATATTTCTGGAATATTCATTTGTTGCGCTGTAAACTGAACTGCTTGTCTAAAAAGTTGTTTATTCTCGTGTAGTTTCATATAATATTCCATTTTTCAGTTTGAGTCAGTACTTTATCAACTGATAATCTATATTTGGTGACAGGGTTCAATGTTTTATAAAGTGAATCAGTAAGAGTACTTTCATTCAATTCATCCAATATAGCTCCCAAAAGTGCTTTCGTTGCAGGTGGATATTTAAGAGCTAAACGCACCATAGTACTTTTATCCTTATCCGACAAACCTTTGATGATTGCTAACAATCTTTTACATGATAATTCAGGTTTACTATCTGGTATTTTCTTTATATAACGAATAGCATCCAACAATTGTAACAATGGAATATTTTCCTTAGTAATGGTATTCTTTTGCTTAATAAACGAAATCATATAACGTTCCCGTTGAAAAGCAGAACGGATTTCATTTTTCCCTATTTGAATCGTATTACTAACCTGTGTTGTAAGCCCTAATTGATTATACACACTATAGCCCGTTAAGTATCCTGTTAGTTTGCCGTCGCTTTCCATTAAGTCCTTTACAATTTGAGCTTGATTAGGTTCTAATTTACCAAAAGGAGTGTTTTCAGGCTTATAATATTTACCCTTAGAGAGTTTTGTTATTTTTCCTGATTCAGCCATTCTATTGAGTGCTTTAATGACTGCTTCTTTTTTATTCACCTCTGTAACAAAGTCAGCATAGGTGAAAATATATCCTTTTGGAAGTCTATCTACTGTAAACGATATATATTCAGATGTTTTCATAGTTTATAAGAATACAAATATAATTAATTTGTCCAGTTTATTTCAAAAAAAACTGGACATTTTTTAAAATAAATTTGGATAATTCAGCATTGCTTTATACCTTTAAACTTGTTTAAAGGTATAAAGCAATGCATAAATATTGCATAATTCCGTCTTTTCACCATCGATTTCTACCGAATTCAAGATCTTCTTCTTTATATAAATTTCAACTCATATTTCGCTTTTTAATCGAAAAATTATCAAATTCATAATTACCAAAAATAAGTGAATTAACATTCATTAATTTTTATTAATTTAGCTTAAAATTTTAATTATTAACGTGCACTATTCCGTACACGATTTATAAAATTTTAAGCGCTGTAAGAGTGTATATTTCATGGGATTTTTGGATTTTTTGACCGAATTCATAACCCTGAGGTCACGGGTTCAACTCCCGTCTTCGCTACTTGACAGGAGAAATGATTAAAATAATCATTTCTCCTTTTTTTATTTCCGCATAACTTGTTGTCTACTGAAAAATACGATAAACAATCACATTCATACGAGCGGTTCGATATTCCTACCTATCAAATTCTAATTTTTCAGAAAATATCGAACCAATTATATCTCTTTTTGTCTTAATACCTCCTTCTTTGTATAGTTTAGCTAGGTTTGTGATGTTTTCCAGACCTTTCTCTAATAATGGCCTTTATATTTACAGTTTTAGCATTAGAACTAAGGAGTTTAAATCTTCTCTTGGATTTACAGCAATAGCACTAATCGTATTTTAATTATTTTGAAAGCTAACTAATAAATGAACTACTTTATAAACTAGTTTGGATAATTTGATAAGGCTTTACAGACTCTAGCTGTTTCTTTATCCCAATATACAACGTAGTATGTGTTCTATTTTAAGACCTGAATATTCACAAAATTCCTCAATAGAAATTAATTGATGTGAAGCTTTATTGAAATGTTTTTTCACCTTCAATAGATACAATCTTGCTTGTGGATACTCTTTGCCCATAATACGCTGCACATCTTTAGGATATATACATACCCGTGTGCCTCTTGGTATCAATTTTATAATTTTAATATAACAATTCGACTTTAAGCTACTAAAAAACAGTTGATGGATTATGGTACGATGTAAATAGAAATATGATTCCGTATTTTCTTTTGCCTTAGGATTCGAGTCCTTTCTACAATGCTTTTAATGTTGTTTTTGCCATTTTTCAGTTTTGATGCTTCGTTCATACACTAACTATACACTATCCGTGCTTTAACTATGCTTTTGTCCCCTCCTTGACCCGTCCTAAAATAACTATACAGATTATTAAATAAATCCTAATATAGTTATACAAATATAAATAATTGTAGTCTATTTCGACGTATTAAAATAGTTGTTTTTATCTGTTTTTAGTTGATTTTTAAATAGTTGCATTGTATATAAGCTTAAAATAGCTGAATCTTTGTTCTCATCATTCGCGATGTAGTTGCAACGATTATCGAAATGAATTGATTTAAAAATTTAGTATTCACACAAAAATTTAAAGTTATGGCAAAACAGAAAGGCATAATTAAATTGAAAGGTACTATCGGAGATATTACTTTTTATAAAACAAAAGACGGCTATATTGCTCGTGAAAAAGGAGGCATTGATGCCAATAGAATTGCGACCGATCCCGCCTTTCAAAGAACCCGAGAAAATGGTTCTGAATTTGGCCGAGCAGGAAAAGCCGGTAAGCTATTAAGAACAGCGCTGCGTCCTTTACTGCTCTATGCTAGTGATAGCAAAATGGTAGGCAGACTTACCCAACAGCTGGTCAAAGTTATTCAGGCTGATCTCACCAGTGTACGCGGATTACGCAATGTTATCGATGGAGAAGCCGAATTGCTTAGTGGTTTTGATTTTAATATCAGAGGTAAATTAGGCAGTACTTTGTTTGCCCCCTTTGAAGCTAGCATTGACCGTGTTAACGGAACCCTCGATTTTGTTGTGGATTCGTTTATTCCACAGAACATGATAGCTGCCCCTAGTGGTACTACTCATTATCAAATTATTTCGGCTGGGGCTGAGATTGATTTTGAAGGAGAAAGCTATGTCGAAAGTCATTCCGAAACTGATATTCTGGCTTGGGATATGCTTCCCAGTATTGCTATTAGTCATAGTAATGCTGTGACTCCGGCAAGTACTACACCTTTATTCCTTGTTGTAGGCATCCGCTTTTACCAAGAAATCAATGGGGCAATGTATGCTTTAAAAAATGGAGCTAGTAATCCGCTATCGCTTGTTAAAGTTGATGGAGGAGTGTAGATGAACGGGGGAAGTGTTCAGGGGCAGATGGCAGCTGTTTGTAGGTTAGGTTAATAACTTCTGACTTTTGACTTTTGACTTTAGCGTATTGGGCATTGCCTTTCAAGTTTGATTCTGTATGAAACTAGTATTAAAGCGAACTTATTTCCCTGAAGGAACGAATGGGATACTGGAATGTGAGGGGCAATTGGTTTGTAAAACGATTGAATTGCCTTGGAAGCAAAACCAAAGGAAAGTTTCCTGTATTCCTGAGGGGGAATATTTTATCAAAAAACGGTATAGTGCCCGATTTCAATGGCACTTGGAGGTAGTTGCGGTTGCCAATAGAAGCTGTATTCTTTTTCATCCAGCGAATGATGCTGCAAAGGAATTACAAGGTTGTATTGCTCCCGTAAGTCAACTATCTGGACCTGGAAAGGGTTGGCTTTCTCGAAAAGCTTTCACTAACCTAAAGGACTTTGTTTATAAGGCCCTGGACAACAAAGACTCTGTTGTATTAATTATTCAATCTTAAATTTTAAATTATGAAAAAAATTATAAATAGAGCTTCGGCTCCCACACCAAAGTTTTTTAAAGTGCTTCGAACAATTGGTTTGGCTTTGGCGGCTGTTGGAGGAACGCTCTTAACAGCTCCTATTGCTTTGCCAGTAGTAGTGACTACCATTGGTGGTTATTTGACTGTTGCAGGCGGTGTTGTGACAGCGGTTAGCCAGTTGACTATCACAAGCGAAAATGATGATGACGCACAGTAATGCAACTGTAATTGGTACCGCTAGTGGCACTTTTTTGAGTATTTTGCCGAATTTGCATTCGGAAGATGTACTAAAAACGATGATACTTGCCTGTATTGGGGCTATTGTTAGTTTCAGTATGTCTGTTGTACTCAAAGTTTTGATTAAGAAGCACAAAAAGTAGTTTGGTTCTTGTTGGTATAACAAGGAATTAAATGAGGGGAAAGCCAGATCGAAAGGTCTGGCTTTTTTTTGTGTTTTGTTGCGGATTATTGGTTTTCTTTTGTCTTGATAAAGGAGTTGAAAGTGAATGGTTGATGGTTGATAGTTAATGGTTGATGGTTGATGGTGAATGGTTGATGATGGATCGTTAGTGGGGAGTGATTGGTTTTCTTTTGTCTTGATAAAGGAGTTGAAAAGTGAAT
>NZ_JBZEEN010000020.1:6313-15647 GCF_058309975.1 Flavobacterium sp. ST-158
GTGAATGGTTGATGATGGATCGTTAGTGGGGAGTGATTGGTTTTCTTTTGTCTTGATAAAGGAGTTGAAAAGTGAATAGTTGATGGTTGATGGTTGATGGTTGATGGTGAATGGTTGATGGTGAATGGTTGATGATGGATCGTTAGTGGGGAGTGATTGGTTTTCTTTTGTCTTGATAAAGGAGTTGAAAAGTGAATGGTTGATAGTTGATGGTTGATAGTTCATGGTTGATAGTTCATGGTTGATAGTTCATGGTTGATAGTTGATGGTTGAAAGTCAATAGAGAGTAATTGCCTTTCTTTTGTCTTGATACAAAAGAAACAAAAAATCAAGTCTGCCTACTTTTACACTCAAAATCATCGGAATGATTTTCCTATCGCGACCCCAGCCGTTGGTGCTACGCACTGCACTCGGGGGTCGCTCCCCACTGCCAACGCTAAAATCCCTTCCGTGATTTTGGGGTATAAAATTATAAGGACGGGAATGGTGAATGGTGAATGGTTGATGGTTGATGGTTGATGGTTAATGGTGAATGGTTGGCTTTCTTTTGTCTTGATAAAGGAGTTGAAAAGTGAAAAGTGAATGGTGAATGGTGAATGGTGAATGGTGAATGGTGAATGGTTGATGGTTGATGGTTGATGGTTGATGGTTAATGATGAATGGTTGAAAATGAGGTTTGATTTTCCGGTAATGGTATGGTATGGTTATCTAAATTAAAAACTGATACCTGACTGCCTTTAAATGGATTGTGACTTGGTTCGTATTTTATAAATCCTAAGGTGTGCAACTTTTTCATGCATTTATGATAGGTTGCTTTGGAACTAATTTTACTCACAAGCATTAGTTCTTCTCTAGAGATACTGATTGGATTTTGAAATCGATTGCAATTCCAAAACTGAAATAGAACCATATACAAGCTAATGTGCGAGGGAAGCAAATCTTTATGCTGTAAACATTTCTCAAAAAATTCTGTAAAGTGTCTGTTGTAATTCATTTACTAACTATTTATTGCAGTTGTTTTATTGCATTGTTTGCTTTGAGAGTATTTCCTGAGCTTCAGCGTCCTGATTGTAATCAGAATCGAAGTTTTTTTTCAACCAACGAAATTGAAGTTTTCGTTTTCCGTTTCGTAATTCTTTGAGGTCAATATAATAATAAACCAAGCCGACCAATACATGCCACATAATGGTTAGCAGCACAATTACAAGAAGGTAATTGTTCCATGAAATCCCTTTTGACATAGCACTTCATTTTTCGTTCTACATTAGTTTCTTTTGGATTTGATTTATATTTAATCCTCAAATCCCTTTCTGAATAGAACAAATCAACAATTAGAATTGTGGTGGTACAAGTACAACTTTAAAGTTGTACCCCTGTACCCCAACTGATGTTTTAACATATAGTAGCGATATAGATGTATTTAGAAAGTATCCCAAAACAAGCCGGGGTACTACTTCCTTTTAGGAAAAAGTACCCCGGTCGTTACTCGACAAGCTTGTTTTAACTTCTAAAAAAAGAGTTTTGATTTCACTTTTATTTCGGCTCCATGTTATTCCACCTTCACAAAAGACAAATCAGGTTTTTTAAACTTATAGTGACAAAAAACAATTTATTTATACCTCAGCTTATGTTTTTTTTTAAGTAATATCATCTAACATTACTTATTGAAAAGTGAATCAGCTGCACATAAAAATCTTTTTGGCTTCTGTCCTCAGGTTGTAACAAAAAGCCGTCGTATAGCATTTTCATAATGGTTTTGTTGCTTTCGTACAAACTCGAATCATGGTAATCGCTCTAAATCTCTTACAATGGATTCAATCTCGCTTTCAGTGATATTTTCGGAGACGTAGGCAGTACGTAAATAGTTTTTTAAATCTTCCTTAAGCAACACTTGTTCACTAACGATATGTCCGTAAACCGTTGGTGTACCTCTAATCATTTGGTTTATGAACATGAGGTTTTAATGTAGGATGCTTAGGCTTCGTTTCGGGGTTAACTCTCCTTCTTAAATCATCTTTTCCTTCTTCTGTCTTTGGTTTTGGTCCTGGTTTAATTGCTTGAATTGTTTCCATAATAAATACTTTTTTAAAATTAGTTACTAAACCCATCTGTTAGAAGGGCTTTGAGACAAATAACAGTATTAGGGTTTTAAGTACATTACGGAAAACCTTTTTACAAGTAAATAATTATAAAACTTACTTTATTTACTCATTCTAATTTAAGTGGATCTATTAATAATAGAAGTATGCTATTTAATTAAAAATAGCAATTACAATTAGGTGCTATTTTATTGCATTCATTTTGTGCTTGCGAAACATATTAAATAAAATCCATAGAAAAAGGCGAGTCTCCCCGCCTTAAATGTTTTCACAACGGAATAATCCTTATTGTGAATTGCTTCAAAATTGTATTGCAATAATACAATAAAATATTATTCTATAATTATGGTTTTCCATAAAACTGTTAATTTTCTTTTGATTAAATTTAAAAATTAATTTAGATAACCAGAAAATCATTATAAAAAATAGTTTGAAATGAAAAAAATATTAGGATTGGATTTAGGTACTACATCCATTGGTTGGTCATTTATTAATGAAGCAGAAAATGAAAATGAAACTTCATCTATAATAAATACAGGTGTTCGTATTGTTCCTCTTACTACTGATGAAGAAGCCGATTTTAAAAAAGGAAATACAATTTCGATAAATGCTGACAGAACTTTAAAACGTGGCGCAAGACGAGGTTTGCAGCGTTTTAAACAAAGAAGAGATGCTTTACTAAAAATTTTTAATGAAATAAAATTCATTCCTGCTGATTTTATTTATGCTGAAACTGGATTATCATCTACTTTTTCATCTTATCAATTAAGAGCAAAATCCGTTGCAGAAGCTATTACTAAAGAAGAATTGGTTCAAGTTTTATTGATGCTTAATAAAAAGCGCGGTTATAAAAGCAGTCGAAAAGCTAAAACCGTTGAAGAAGGCGATGCAATTGATGGAATGAAAATTGCCAAAGAGATTTTCGAAAATAACCTAACACCCGGCCAATGGGTTTATAATTCCTTATTAAAAGGAGGGAAATTTATTCCTGATTTTTACCGCTCGGATTTACAGAAGGAACTAGAAAAAATTGTTCTTTTCCAAAATCAATTCTATCCTGAACAAATAAATGATAAACTTCTTGAAGATATTCAAGGGAAATCAAGAACAATAACTTCTCAATATTTTTCAAAAACATTAAATATTCCACTTGCCGAAAATAAGGGGACTAGAGAAGAGACCAAATTGCAACATTATAAATGGAGAAATCAGGCTTTGACAATGGAACTAGATTTGAAAATTTTGGCATTTATTATAACTGAAATAAATAATCAAATTAATCAATCTAGCGGTTATCTTGGTGCAATTAGCGACCGAAGCAAGGAATTATATTTCAATCAGGAAACTGTTGGCCAATTTCAATACAAGCAACTTCAGAAAAACGCACATGCCAAACTAAAAAATCAAGTTTTTTACCGTCAGGATTATTTAGATGAATTTGAAAAAATATGGGAAACACAGTCAAAATTTCATACTGAATTAGATGAAAAATTAAAATCTGAAGTTCGAGATATTACCATTTTCTACCAACGAAAATTGAAATCGCAAAAACATCTGGTAAGTTTTTGCGAATTTGAAAAAGGACATAAAGCCATTCCTAAATCGTCTCCATTATTTCAAGAATTCAGGATTTGGCAGAATTTGAATAATGTTGTCGTTAAAAATGAAACTATGAAAGAGATATTTGAATTGAGCGAAGAGTTGAAGCAATTAATTGCAAAAGAATTGCAGTTTAAAGAAAGTATGACAGATATTCAGATGTTAACTTTTTGTGAACTAAAGAAAGGTACACATACTGTTAATTTCAAAAAAATTGAGGGAAACAGAACCAATAACGCCATTTATAAAGCCTTTGAAAAAATACTTGAAGTTGAAGGATATGAAATGGATTTTTCTAAAATGAAACCTTTAGAAATAAAAAAAACTGTTACTCCAATATTTGAAACTATAAATATCAATACCGATATTTTAGATTTTGACACAAACATTCAAGGCGATGATTTCGACAAACAACCTTATTATCAATTTTGGCATTTATTATATTCTGCGGAAGATGATGACAAATTAAAAGAAACTTTAAAAAACAAATTTGGTTTCAAAGAAAATCACCTCCCTTTCCTTTTGAATATAAATCTTCAAGCCGATTATGGAAGTTTGAGTGCTAAAGCCATAAAAAAAATATTACCCCACTTAATGGATGGACATATTTATGATAAAGCTTGCACACTCGTGGGCTATAATCATTCGTCATCATTAACAACAGAACAAAATAATGAAAGGGTTCTAAAAGACACTATAGAATTATTAAAGAAAAACAGTCTTAGAAATCCTGTGGTAGAGAAAATACTTAATCAGATGATTAATGTGATTAACGCCATTATAAAAGACCCTGAAATGGGAAAACCTGATGAAATTCGTGTAGAACTAGCTCGTGAGTTGAAAAACAATAACGAACAACGTAGTGAAATGACCAAACAGATTAATAAAAGTACTGCTGAACACGAACAAATCAGGAAATTATTACATTCCGAATTTGGAATTCATCGTGTAACTCGAAATGACATTATACGCTATAAACTTTGGAAAGAATGTGATGGAATTTCATTGTATACAGGAAAACCAATAGAACCATCAAAACTGTTTACAAAAGACTATGACATTGAGCATATCATTCCAAAATCACGTTTGTTTGACGATAGTTTTTCAAATAAAACTATTTGTGAACGACAATTAAACATTGATAAAAGTAATAAGACTGCTTATTCCTTTTTACAAGAAAAACTATCTCTCGAAGAATTTGACCAATTCGAAAAAAGAGTGAAAAGTTTATTTGGAAAAATTAGCAGAACTAAACAGAATAAACTTTTAATGGCAGACAATGAAATTCCGGAAGGTTTTATTGCTCGTCAATTAAGAGAAACACAATACATTGCTAAGAAAGCTAAAGAAATTTTATTGGAAGTTTCCAGAAATGTCACTGTAACAATTGGTAGTATAACTGACAAACTTCGTGAAGATTGGGAATTAGTTGATGTGATGAAAGAAATCAATTGGGAGAAATACGACAAATTGGGTTTAACCCATATTGAAGAAGGTAAAAACGGAGAACGATTGTACAAAATTAAAGATTGGACAAAACGAAATGACCATCGCCATCACGCTATGGATGCCATAACCGTTGCTTTTACTAAACCAGCTTATATTCAGTATTTGAATAATCTAAATGCAAAAACACAAGGCGATAAAAAAGCAAGTTCAGTTTTTGGAATTGAAACAAAATATTTGAGAAGAGACAAGAATAACAAACTTCGATTTATTGAACCAATGCCAAACTTTAGAGAAGAAGCTAAAAAACAACTCGAAGGTATTTTGATTTCCTACAAAGCAAAAAATAAAGTAGTTACCAAAAATAAAAATGTAACAAAAAAAAGTGGCGGAACCAATCAAAAAATACAATTGACTCCTAGAGGGCAATTGCATAAAGAAACAGTATATGGGAAATTGCAGCGTTATGAAACCAAAGAAGAAAAAATAAATGCCAATTTCCACAAAGATTATATACAGAAAGTTGCAAAAAAAGAATATCGTGAGGCGCTTTTGAAACGATTAGAAGAAAACGATGATGACCCTAAAAAAGCTTTTACAGGCAAAAATGCATTAGCCAAAACACCAATTTACATTAGCTTAAAAGACAATATTATAGTTCCTGAAAAAGTAAAAATGGTTTGGTTAGAAGATAATTATACTATTAGAAAAGACATTACACCAGACAATTTCAAAGATTTAAAAAGCATCGCTAAAGTAATGGATTCGGGTTTGAAAAGTATTCTTGAAAACCGTTTAGCAGAATTTGGTAACGACCCGAAAAAAGCCTTCATAAACCTTGGCGAAAACCCAATTTGGCAAAACAAAGAAAAAGGAATAGCGATAAAACGAGTAACAATTAGTGGCGTAAGTAATGCACAAGCTTTACATACTAAAAAAGACCATTTTGGTAATGAAATTTTAGACGAAAACAACAACCCAATTGCTGTTGACTTTGTTAGTACAGGAAGTAATCATCACGTGGCTATCTACAGAGACGAAAAAGGAAACTTACAGGACGAAGTAATTTCATTTTTTGAAGCTGTAACTCGTAATAATCTTGGGTTATCTATTATTAATAAAAATCACGAAAAAGGTTGGGAATTCTTGTTTTCAATGAAACAAAATGAGTTTTTTATATTTCCTTCCGAAGGATTTAACCCAAAAGAATTTGACTTATATAATCCTATAAACAAAGAAATAATAAGTAAAAATTTATTTAGAGTTCAGAAATTTTCTAAAGTTGAATACGGAAATGCATCTGTCAGAGATTATGTATTTAGACATCATTTAGAAACGACAATAAATGATGTAAAAGAATTAAAAGATAAAACTTATAAGTCGATAAAAAGTCTGCCTTATTTTGAAGGAATCATAAAAGTCCGAATCAATCACTTAGGTCAAATAGTTCAACTAGGAGAATATTAGTTATGATAAAACGAACCCTTTTCTTCGGTAATCCTGCTTATCTGAGTACCAAAAATGAGCAAATTCTAATCTCTTATCCAGACAAGGAACAAGATACTAAAACAGTTGCTATTGAAGATATTGGAGTAATCGTTTTGGAAAATCAACAAATCACCATTACCAATGGATTATTAGAAAAATTGACCCGTAATAATGTAGCATTGATTAACTGTGATCAACAGCACTTACCTATCGGTTTATTGATGCCCTTAAGCGGACATACCGAACAAACGGAACGTTTTAAAAACCAAATCAATGCATCTGTCCCGCTTAAAAAGAATTTGTGGCAACAAACCATTAGTTCTAAAATTATAAATCAAGCGGGATTGCTTAAGAAAAAAGGAATTCCGTGCCGAAAAATGGAACTATGGGCAAAAGAAGTTACCTCAGGTGATGCACTCAATCACGAATCGAGGGCAGCCGTTTTTTATTGGCAAAACTTGATTACAGTAGAAAATTTCACCCGAGGACAAAAAGGAATTCCTCCTAATAATTTATTGAATTATGGCTATGCTATTTTACGAGCGATTACGGCAAGAGCGATTGTTAGTTCTGGAATGTTACCCACCTTAGGAATTTTCCATCGCAACAAATACAATGCTTATTGTCTAGCCGATGATATTATGGAACCCTATCGCCCTTATGTCGATTTGATTGTTTGCCATATCATGGAAACTGAAGATTCTTACGACGAATTAACTATCGAAATTAAAAAGCAATTACTAGGTATTGCCACTATTGATGTGTTTATAGATGGAAAAAATAGCCCGTTAATGGTAGCCATGAGCCGCACAACCAATTCGCTACACGAATGTTTTGAAGGAACAGCTAGGAAAATTTTATACCCTTTGTATGTATGATGAACATTACAGCCGTTTAAACCAATATAGAAGTTTGTGGATATTAGTATTTTTTGATCTGCCCACCGAAACACGCAAGGAGCGTAAAATTGCTAGTGGATTTCGCAAGAAATTATTAGACGATGGTTTTTCTATGTTTCAATTTTCGATCTATATGCGTTTTTGTGCCAGTAGAGAAAATGCAGAAGTACATAGCAAAAGAATTAAAAATAGTTTACCGGAGCACGGCAAAATTGGCGTGATGCAAATCACTGACAAACAATTTGGCATGATGGATCTTTTTTATGGTAAAAAACCAGTAGAACCAGAAAAACCCTCTCAACAATTGGAATTGTTTTAATTTTGCTAGAATAAAAAAACCGATTAGAACACTATCGTTCTACCTCTTACCCCTCTTCTTTTTCCATTTCTACAACTACTTATAACTACCAACATATCAACCGATTAAATCGAGGTATGTTGGGAATCATAAGTAAAAATACAATTTTGAAAGCAATTCACAACTCGTCTTATGTTGATGAATTAAAACATAGAGTTGGGAATCATAAGTAAAAATACAATTTTGAAAGCAATTCACAACTTCCGATGGATTGTGAAAATTCGGAAACATGTTGGGAATCATAAGTAAAAATACAATTTTGAAAGCAATTCACAACATGCAATACAAAGACAATCCTGCCATTTCGGTTGGGAATCATAAGTAAAAATACAATTTTGAAAGCAATTCACAACTTAAAGCAACTTCATTGTTGGACCCCAAACGTTGGGAATCATAAGTAAAAATACAATTTTGAAAGCAATTCACAACGTAACATTACACAAACCAAAAAAGCAACAGGTTGGGAATCATAAGTAAAAATACAATTTTGAAAGCAATTCACAACGAAATAACTTCAGAAGAAATGCTTCGTCATGTTGGGAATCATAAGTAAAAATACAATTTTGAAAGCAATTCACAACTCCTGTTCAGCGGTTTCTATCCAGCTGTAAGTTGGGAATCATAAGTAAAAATACAATTTTGAAAGCAATTCACAACTTACAGACGTATCAAAGGTATCTCTGAATTGTTGGGAATCATAAGTAAAAATACAATTTTGAAAGCAATTCACAACAATAACAAAAGACTCGCCCTCTGCCATTGTGTTGGGAATCATAAGTAAAAATACAATTTTGAAAGCAATTCACAACCTGAAAAATTAACCAATACCACATTTGGAGGTTGGGAATCATAAGTAAAAATACAATTTTGAAAGCAATTCACAACATCGTGGCGGTGCTACAAATATGGGTATCAGTTGGGAATCATAAGTAAAAATACAATTTTGAAAGCAATTCACAACCCGAAGCTATAGCATCGCTTAAAGCCTGATGTTGGGAATCATAAGTAAAAATACAATTTTGAAAGCAATTCACAACTGTAATTGTGAAGCATCCGATAACGTAGATGTTGGGAATCATAAGTAAAAATACAATTTTGAAAGCAATTCACAACTGCGCAACATGAATTAATTAACGGAAAACGTTGGGAATCATAAGTAAAAATACAATTTTGAAAGCAATTCACAACCAACACCACCACCGTTTGGCGAATTTTTGTGTTGGGAATCATAAGTAAAAATACAATTTTGAAAGCAATTCACAACTAAATCTTTAAAATTATGAAAACTTACACCGTTGGGAATCATAAGTAAAAATACAATTTTGAAAGCAATTCACAACACTAATTAAAAAACAAATATGGCAGCTAACGTCAGGCTGTGAAAAAACCTCGTTTTTTCTTTTAAATCTCCCCATTTTCATAAACTACAACCCAAATAAAGCCTT
>NZ_JBZEEN010000021.1:0-7454 GCF_058309975.1 Flavobacterium sp. ST-158
GCTCTGCCTAATGACTTCCAAAAACTCTCTCCGTTAATATCTACATACTTCAACGGGTTATTTACACAATACCCATACCTATTATAGTTCTGCGTATTACTTGGATCCTGTACATAGTTATCTGGTTGTAAAAAACGGTGTAACTTAGCATCATACAAACGCCCATTCATGTGTATGAGTCCTACGCTTTGTAAATGTTCATGTCCGGTGTAACCTCGGTCTAAAATTGTTAAACCTGCTAACACGTTACCAGCGCCGTCCTGTACTTTTATAACAGCTCCCCAGGCATCATACAAACGTTTTTCTACAACTGCTCCCGTGGCATCTGTTATTGCCAGAATAGAGCCTTGGTAGCCCTATGTATTGCCTGCTCAACTTTGTGGGCACAGAATGCAATTCTGCGCTATCCGCAAGAGGATGTTTACTCATTTCTGCGCCATCTGGCAAGAAATCAAGTATTTTACCATTTTTCCCCTTTAAGTATATCTTCAAATTTTTCTTTTAACAATTGAGCATACTTCTCAAGTGTTTTGGGATATTCTTTACATATATTAAATTCCTTAATATTTTTTAGCTCTATACCCCAAAACTTTTTTCGAGAAATTAATATATCAACCTCTTGGGACTCACGGACTATTACAGTAACAGTTAACCCAATTTTATGGTTTTCAAATTCTATAAAAAACTCTCTACCAATAATACTGAATCTTGACCCTTCGTATTTTAATTTCCGCAAAAAATCAAATTCTCTTATTGTCGTAATAAAAAAAATCTCTCCTTTATTTAATTCCATATTATTTGTAAATGTTTATTCGTAATCCGAATGGATTGTAATTAGATGTATTATGTAAATATTGATAATTTAAGGTTCTACCTACTTCAAGATTATAGTAGCTACTATTTATTGAAGAACCTCTTGGGCCAATATCATAAATATGATATCCATTATCGATTCGATTTTGAATCCATTGAGCATTAAATTCTAATCCTTCAGGAGTTGGCATATTCTTTCCTAAATACGCATCAACATTTGAAGGCCATTCATTGGCTATAGTTTCAGAATTTAAATCTCTACCTGCGGGTATAACTCTATCGTACATTCCTTCCCCCATTACTGTACTTTTATTAAATTTACCATTCCATGGATTAATACCATTGTCATTAGCATATTTAATACCTTGATAACCACCTACAACACCTCCAATAGTAGCCCCCATAATCCCGCCTTTAAATCCCGATTTCATAGCGGTTTTAATGCTTGATCCTGACATAATAGCAGTTGTAAATCCTCCTGCATAACCTCCTGCAAAACCTCCTACTGCCCCTCCAACAACACCTTTTATTGCAGGTCCTGAAACGTTTAAGCCATTAACAACAACATTACTTAAATTACGTGTTGCCCATTGTCCAGCACCAGCACCTATACCTCCTGCAACCCCACCAATAACACCTTGTATTGCTCCATTACCCATGCCTTGCCAGAAACTTCCTCCTTGAGTCCAAGTCCCCACTGCTCCTGATGTAAAACCTGCGCCAGCACCTACAATGACTCCTGCTAGTACTGGACTAGCCATACCTGCAGTTGCTACTGTTAAACCAACAGCAACTACTATTGTTGCCACAGTAGTAATAGCTTTTGAATTTCTCTTAATCCATTTTCCAACAGATTTGAATGAAATCTCCCCGCTAGGATCAATATACTTTAATGGATTATTCAGCACATACCCATACCTATTATAGTTCTGCGTATTACTTGGGTCTTGCACATAATTATCCGGTTGTAAAAAACGATGTAATTTAGGGTCATACAAACGCCCGTTCATGTGTATGAGTCCTACGCTTTGTAAATGTTCATGTCCGGTGTAATCTCGGTCTAAAATTGTTAAACCTGCTAACACGTTACCAGCGCCATCCTGTACTTTTATAACAGCTCCCCAGGCATCATACAAACGTTTGCTTACATGCTGCAAGTCCGAGCCATCTGGTATCCTCTTTCTATTTAAATCCTCCCCAGTATTTATTTACTAAATAGCCAGTTAACATAAAAAAAATAACGGATCCAACAACGAAAACAAAAACGAATATATTTCCTAATACTTTTTGTCTTTTACTTTCAGTACTAAATCTTTCCTCAATTTTAAGATATAAATTATCTCTTTTAAAATACCAATAATTAATGTAGTATATTAAAAAAGCATAACATAGACCAATGGTCATAAATAAATTACCTGACATTGAATGCAATTTGAAAAATTTATTTAATAAGAGATCAATTGTTATTGAATTAAAAAGCAAACCTATACTCAAGTAAATAACTGCACCGTTTAATGCTAAATCAGAATTTGGGGTTGTTAGCATATATCTATATAATTTATAGAAAATATAATGATAAACTTTTTTCACATTTCGTTTTTTTAATAATTATCAATTCCAGTTTTTTCCCAGAACTTATCTCCGTAGTAATAATCAAAAACACCATAAGCTCCTACTGCTAAAATTCCAATAGGATTAGTAACTGCTACAAATGTTAGAGTTGCATTTATACCAAATCTTATATAATCTGAATTTTGAGCTTTATTATTATATACTTTGCTACTTAACTGAAATCCATCAACTGCTAAACCAGCATAACCAACTCTTTGAAATACTTTATTTACTTTTCTTAAACCATCAAGACTTTTAAAATCTTTCATAGCTTCTAATACATCTCCTCCAGCTCTATATTTTGATATAATTTGATATTCAGCAATCTTCTCTGTCATCGTTGTAATAAGAGAAGCTCTATTAATAGCATTATAAAAACTACCTCTATATTCATTAAAGGTTTTGTTGTTGATGTCAAAAGAATAGTTTCCACCTCCACCACCTTGTATAAAACTAGAATATGCAGAATTATAAAAAGACTCTGTACCATTAGACCAGCCGAAAGAGGAAGAACCTGTTCCAGCAATAGTTATTTCATATAGTGGTACAACATTGTTATAGGTATTTGTAGCTCCAGGAGTTTGTCCTTCCCAGGTTTCTGTCGCTCCATTATATATCCATACATTCCCATTTCCATCATCATAATATGTTCCATTTTGTTGTGGTTGTCCAATAGGAGGGTCACAAGTTGGATCATAATCGTCTGGGTCATTATCTTCATAACATTCTCCACAAAAATCTACATACTTCAATGGATTGTTCAAAACATACCCATAACGGTTATAGTTCTGCGTATTACTTGGGTCTTGCACATAATTATCTGGTTGTAGGAAACGATGCAATTTAGGGTCATACAAACGCCCGTTCATGTGTATGAGTCCTACACTTTGCAGATGTTCGTGACCGGTGTATCCTCTATCCAATAATGTAAGACCGTTTAGGGTATTGCCAGCTCCGTCTTGTACTTTTATAATAGCTCCCCAGGCATCAAAAAGGCGTTTTTCTAGAACTGCTCCCGTGGCATCTGTTATTGCCAGAATAGAGCCTTGGTAGCCCTATGTATTGCCTGCTCAACTTTGTGGGCACAGAATGCAATTCTGCGCTATCCGCACGAGGATATTTATTACATATCAGCGCCATCTGGGGTTAATTCCCCAGTTTCTGGGGTCTTTACCTCCTAAACCCATTGCGCTTGTTAAACTTGTGGTAGCTACAATAGGTAAGTACAATGGCCCAAACCATTGACTTTCCATCAAGATGCCCCCAGATAACTATGACTTAAACAAGTAAAAAAAGTTGTAGTTTTAAAAAGCTACAACTTTTTTATTGCATGATATACTTTTACAGGCAAATGCCTGTGCAGACTTTCGCGTATATCATAGTAATCGATCGGGAATGATTTTACTCACTTTGATAAATCCCCCAGACACAATTGGAAAATTCCACAGCTGCAAACTCAATTTGCGTTTGATTAAACTGAATTTTAAATATATCGGCTCTGAATACCTTCTTATATTTAGGGTCTTTTACAGTTGTTGTTTTTCCTATTAATTCCCATTTATAGTTCCATATATTTAATCCACCAATGAAAAATTCTTCCCCATCATAAATTACCCCTTTACATTCCCATTTTTTACTTTCTAAATTTGTCATATCTATTATTTAATAAATCCGTTATCTAATAACCAATTTATGTTTTTAGGCAATTTATATTGAATACCGCCTCCGGGCTGATTATACCAAGGTGCAATAGTTGAACTCTGAACAGGAAATGGTTTTAATACCTCATATGAGTTAAGGACACCAGAATTAGAGGGTGGTAATGCTCTCAATTCGAGTGGCGTTCCTGATATTCAGAAATTTTATTTTTTTCATTATATTTTTCACTTAACATTCTATTTAACAAATTACCTAAAAAATAAAATTTATCATTTTAAAACACGATTCCGCAAAGTCATCAGACATTTGCGGAACTTGTATCAAATATTTTCTAAATCCCTTATATATGTTTTTATTTCTTCAAATGATATTTTATAAAGCTTCATTAATCCAAATGCTTCATAAAACAAACTTAATGAGCTAACAACCCATATTGTTGTTTCATCCTTATTATAATTTTTATTGTTTAAATATCTTTCCAATTCATCCTCAGAAATAAATTCCGCATCTAAAACTTTTTCTACTTCTTTAAAATAACCAAAGATATTATCCAATCCATATAGAGGAAAATCTCTTGTAGCTTCTATTAACAATTCTAATATTTCGACTATCTTTGTGTTATTTATTTTTTGTAGTTTATCTTCTAAATTATCAATATTCATAATGCTAAATTATTTCGAAGTATTTAAATAAGAACTCCATTTACCTATTTGTATATAAGGATTAGAGTATTGATTTGTTGTTGTATTATAAAAATAATGAACTTCTACTTTTGAGCCATTCAATATTCCTCCTTCATAAACTTTATAATAAACACCCTCAGAATTCAGATTTAAATTTTTACCATACTCAATATTTATATATTTTCCCTTAACTGCACTAACAGACTCATAAGTATCTCCAAATTTTTCTTGTAAAGAATTGTAATTTTTTATCCCAAAATCAGGATTTTTAGAGACATCCACAACACCAGTTTCTTTATTTATAACTGTTGCAGTATTGTTTTGCGTTGTTGGGGCTGTACTTGTCTGTGTAGTATTAGGCAATTTTGTATCGGTTGTAATCTCTGCATTGGCTGTTTTTGATAAACCATTTGGTTGAGGTAAAGATATTGGAGAAACTTTAGGAGTTGGATCTATTCCTTTCCAAAAAGTATTTCCATTCTTTAAGGCACTTACACCGTTAATACTTCCTCCTAGTGCTGCACCAAAAGCTATACCTACAATGAACTGTTTAGCAGACATTATAGGATCCCCAAAAGCAATATGATTTCCTACGGTTAAAACCGTTTGAGAAGCTGCTGCTCCAGCTGCTCCACCAGCTGCTCCTGCAATAAATCCTCCTGCTCCTGCAGCTCCACCACCAGCTGCTGTAAATGCTGCTGGACCAACAATTCCTGCCAATGCTCCTGCTGCCGCACCTATACCAAAAGCAGTTAATCCTCTAGCATTAAACTGCGCTCCATGAGCTATCCAATTAATTGTTCCTCCAACAATAGCACCAACTACAATCCAAATCCACTCTCCACTTGCATCTGTGTACTTTAACGGATTGTTGTAGCAATACCCATAACGATTATAATTCTGGGTGTTGTTAGGATCCTGCACATAATTATCGGGTTGTAAGAAACGATGTAATTTAGCATCATACAAACGCCCATTCATATGTATGAGTCCTACGCTTTGTAAATGCTCATGTCCGGTGTAACCTCTATCCAATATACTAAGACCGTTTAATGTATTGCCTGCTCCGTCTTGTACTTTTATAATAGCTCCCCAGGCATCAAAAAGGCGTTTTTCTACAATTGCACCTGTGGCATCACTAATGGCAACAATACTGCCTTGATAATCCCTGTGTAAATATATATAATTTCATAAACCACTAATTACCATTATAAGTAATCTCCCAATTCAAACTATCTAATTGCTTAAGTGAATATTTTTGTACTTTAAATCTTTTGTCAAAAACAATAGTACCTATATTTTTATAAACATATTCTTGATCTTTTTTGGTATAATAAATAATATACAAATAAGAATCATAAGAACTTTTAATCAACTCATCATTTATTGAATTAGCATTTCCTCTTACAACAGGAGATTCTGCTTCATAAGAAGAAATAACTCCTCCTGCTGAAGATTGATAGTAGTCCAAATATTTTTTATCCTTAATTAATGTCTCATAATATATTTCATTAGTTGTTTTATTTTTAATAACGAGTTTATCTTTATGGTAGTGACAACTACTTAAAAATATTAATACTAATAAACTAATTTGTTTTTTCATAATTTTTTTCTAGTATAAAGAGGGTTGCTTCTGTGAGATTCACCCGACCACCAATACCACAATTGGTTTGCAGTTTTTTCAGTATAAAATTGCGAAGCTTCTGTAGTTGTATGATAATATGAATAAATAAAACTAGGGACTGCAATGAAAGGATAATAATATCCTCCCATAAGAGCAAATTGCAAAACATGACCACCTTCATGGGTATTGTAGTATGGATTTGATGCTCCCCCTGTTGGATAAATAACAAGCGGTCCTGGAGTAATAGCTCCTCCTGTCATCAAACTACTTTCAAATTCAGGCACTCCATAATGCAACCCTTTAAATTTTAAAATATCAAATCCAATGTCTGATTTGAAATTAGGTAAAAGTTGCCCTGGGTGAAATGAATCTTCTCCTTTATCTTTTTTTACATCTTCAACTGTTTTAGGCTTTACAACAGGCTCATTTTGAGTAACACCATTTGGTTTGCTATCTCCCCACCCTGTGTCAATTGTTATAGTAGGCGATTGAAAACCTATATAGTTTGAAGCTTCTGTCCAAGATTTACCTTGAGTTATTACCATTGCTGTTGTTGCTAAAAAATGTGTGCCTCCTGCGACAATTAATTTTGTCCCTAAGGCAACTCCGGCTGGACCTCCAAAAATCACTAAAGCTGTACCTGCTAAAATTGAAACCCCAGCAAATAAATCGCTCCAAGTTAACTTTATCTTCCATTTCTCACCAGTCCAATCGGTATATTTCAATGGGTTGTTCAACACATACCCATACCTATTATAGTTCTGCGTATTACTTGGGTCTTGCACAAAATTATCGGGTTGTAAAAAACGGTGCAATTTAGCATCATACAAACGTCCATTCATGTGTATGAGGCCTACGCTTTGCAAATGCTCATGTCCAGTATAACCTCTATCAAGAATTGTAAGACCGTTCAAAGTATTACCTGCTCCGTCTTGTACTTTTATAATAGCTCCCCAGGCATCAAAAAGGCGTTTTTCTACAACTGCTCCCGTGGCATCAGTAATAGCCAGAATAGAGCCTTGATAATCCCTGTGTAAACATTAGAAGCTTTTATTTTAACTCAC
>NZ_JBZEEN010000022.1:0-5557 GCF_058309975.1 Flavobacterium sp. ST-158
AAAGAAAGGCGACGACATACTCTCCCACAAAACTGCAGTACCATCTGCGCAGGCGGGCTTAACTACTCTGTTCGGGATGGGAAGAGGTGAGCCCCGCCGCAATAACCACCTTAAGAAGTTATAATTGCTTTGGGCAATCTTTTTTAATTAATAATTAACAATTGATAATTCATAATTAAAAACAATATCTTAACATACTGAGATAAAGAAAGTATTTTTAGTATTAGAAAGTTTCTCCCCCACACCGTAGTGTGGGGAAAAGTTTGTACATAAGCTTACAGGTTATTAGTACTACTCGACTATGACATTACTGCCTTTACATCTATAGCCTATCAACGTGGTCATCTCCCACGACCTTTAAAAGAAATCTCATCTTGTGGTGGGTTTCGCGCTTATATGCTTTCAGCGCTTATCCCTTCCAAACGTAGCTACTCTGCGGTGCCACTGGCGTGACAACAGATACACTAGAGGTTTGTCCAATTCGGTCCTCTCGTACTAGAATCAGATCCACTCAAATTTCTAACGCCCACAGTAGATAGAGACCGAACTGTCTCACGACGTTCTGAACCCAGCTCGCGTGCCACTTTAATGGGCGAACAGCCCAACCCTTGGGACCTTCTCCAGCCCCAGGATGTGACGAGCCGACATCGAGGTGCCAAACCCCCCCGTCGATATGAGCTCTTGGGGGAGATCAGCCTGTTATCCCCGGCGTACCTTTTATCCTTTGAGCGATGGCCCTTCCATGCGGAACCACCGGATCACTATGCTCTACTTTCGTACCTGATCGACCTGTATGTCTCTCAGTCAAGCTCCCTTATGCCATTGCACTCTTCGCACGGTTACCAAGCGTACTGAGGGAACCTTTAGAAGCCTCCGTTACTCTTTTGGAGGCGACCACCCCAGTCAAACTACCCACCAAGCAATGTCCCCCGCATAGCGGGGTTAGGCCTCAGATAAACAAAGGGTTGTATTTCAACAATGACTCCACAACGCCTGGCGACGCCACTTCACAGTCTCCAACCTATCCTACACATCATTTATCCAAGGTCAATACTAAGCTATAGTAAAGGTGCACAGGGTCTTTTCGTCCCACTGCGGGTAAACGGCATCTTCACCGTTACTACAATTTCACCGAGCTCATGGCTGAGACAGTGTCCAGATCGTTACACCATTCGTGCAGGTCGGAACTTACCCGACAAGGAATTTCGCTACCTTAGGACCGTTATAGTTACGGCCGCCGTTTACTGGGGCTTCAATTCAATGCTTCTCCGAAGATAACATCTCCTCTTAACCTTCCAGCACCGGGCAGGTGTCAGGCCCTATACTTCATCTTACGATTTTGCAGAGCCCTGTGTTTTTGATAAACAGTCGCCTGGACCTCTTCACTGCGGCCCTGATTACTCAGGGCGACCCTTCTCCCGAAGTTACGGGTCTATTTTGCCTAATTCCTTAGCCATGAATCTCTCGAGCACCTTAGAATTCTCATCTCGACTACCTGTGTCGGTTTGCGGTACGGGTACTATTAACCTGAAGTTTAGAGGTTTTTCTTGGAAGCCCTTAGGTACACTATCTCTTTGTCCGAAGACGCCGAGTACTATCGTATTTCCCCAAGCCGCGTGGATTTGCCTGCGCAGCTTATAGGTACGTACTTTAACGAACTATTCCGTCAGTTCGCGGTACTTTCATCACTCCGTCACCCCATCACAGTTAACAGTAGTACGGGAATATTAACCCGTTGGCCATCGACTGTCCCTTTCGGGTTCGCCTTAGGTCCCGACTAACCCACAGCTGATTAGCATAGCTGTGGAAACCTTAGTCTTTCGGTGTGCGGGTTTCTCGCCCGCATTATCGTTACTTATGCCTACATTTTCTTTTCTAACCAGTCCAGCATGCTTTACAACACACCTTCAACCCTGTTAGAATGCTCCCCTACCACTTTGTATTAATACAAAATCCATAGCTTCGGTAATATACTTATGCCCGATTATTATCCATGCTCGTCCGCTCGACTAGTGAGCTGTTACGCACTCTTTAAATGAATGGCTGCTTCCAAGCCAACATCCTAGCTGTCTGGGCAGACAAACCGCGTTCTTTCAACTTAGTATATATTTGGGGACCTTAGCTGATGGTCTGGGTTCTTTCCCTCTCGGACTTGGACCTTAGCACCCAAGCCCTCACTGTTAGTGAACATTATATAGCATTCGGAGTTTGTCAGGAATTGGTAGGCGGTGAAGCCCCCGCATCCAATCAGTAGCTCTACCTCTATATAACTTATAACTAACGCTGCACCTAAATGCATTTCGGGGAGTACGAGCTATTTCCGAGTTTGATTGGCCTTTCACCCCTACCCACAGGTCATCCGAAGACTTTTCAACGTCAACCGGTTCGGTCCTCCACTGTGTGTTACCACAGCTTCAACCTGCCCATGGGTAGATCACACGGTTTCGCGTCTAACACTACTGACTAAAGCGCCCTATTCAGACTCGCTTTCGCTACGGATCCATACCTGAAGTACTTATCCTTGCCAGCAACGTTAACTCGTAGGCTCATTATGCAAAAGGCACGCCGTCACCCCACAAAAGGGCTCCGACCGCTTGTAAGCGTATGGTTTCAGGATCTATTTCACTCCGTTATTCACGGTTCTTTTCACCTTTCCCTCACGGTACTGGTTCACTATCGGTCTCTCAGGAGTATTTAGCCTTAGCGGATGGTCCCGCCAAATTCAGACAGGGTTTCACGTGCCCCGCCCTACTCAGGATACCACTATTTATTATACTCGTTACCCATACGGGACTATCACCCTCTCTGGTGTCACTTTCCAGTAACTTCCGGTTCCTTGTACATAAAATATCGTGGTCCTACAACCCCAACATTGCCGTAACAACATTGGTTTGGGCTAATCCGCGTTCGCTCGCCACTACTTACGGAATCACTTTTGTTTTCTTCTCCTCCGCCTACTTAGATGTTTCAGTTCAGCGGGTTTGCCCACCTATCGGTGTACTATGTCTTCAACATAGTGGGTTGCCCCATTCAGGTATCTACGGATCAATCGATGTGTGCTCGTCCCCGTAGCTTTTCGCAGCTTATCACGCCTTTCTTCGCCTCTGAGAGCCTAGGCATCCCCCATACGCCCTTATTTTGCTTATTGTACTTAGCTTTAAGCTTTCAGCAATGAGCTGACAGCTGTAAAACTGTGTTCTTTCTACTTTTTAATATTTTTCTTATCTCAATATGTCAATGAACTTTTTCTTTAGAGGAAAGAGCAAAGATAAAACAGCAAAGACTAAATCTTTTTTCTTTTCTCTTGTTTCTATCTTCTTTAGATAGTGGAGAATAACGGAGTCGAACCGTTGACCTCCTGCGTGCAAGGCAGGCGCTCTAGCCAGCTGAGCTAATCCCCCATTCTTTTTAGTGATGAGTTATTAGTTATGAGTCAAGAGTTACTTTCCTCATATTGCTCAACCCTAGAATTTCCTTTTATTTAAGTTTTTTTTACAGTCTTTTCAATCTTTTAATTGTAAAATCTTTCAATCTTTCAATTTTTAGTTTAAAAAGTAGTCCCGGGCAGACTCGAACTGCCGACCCCTACATTATCAGTGTAGTACTCTAACCAGCTGAGCTACGAGACTCTGTTTTTTACTTAAATTCTTATTCTTTTTTTTTAAATTAACAGCAAGAGTAATAAAACTTTTAAATTCTAAACCAAAAGACCTTTTCGTCTTTTTCCTAAAGGTGTTGTTTGCACAACTAACAATTAGGCTCTAGAAAGGAGGTGTTCCAGCCGCACCTTCCGGTACGGCTACCTTGTTACGACTTAGCCCTAGTTACCAGTTTTACCCTAGGCAGCTCCTTGCGGTCACCGACTTCAGGCACCCCCAGCTTCCATGGCTTGACGGGCGGTGTGTACAAGGCCCGGGAACGTATTCACCGGATCATGGCTGATATCCGATTACTAGCGATTCCAGCTTCACGGAGTCGAGTTGCAGACTCCGATCCGAACTGTGACCGGCTTTATAGATTCGCTCCTGGTCACCCAGTGGCTGCTCTCTGTACCGGCCATTGTAGCACGTGTGTAGCCCAAGGCGTAAGGGCCGTGATGATTTGACGTCATCCCCACCTTCCTCACAGTTTGCACTGGCAGTCTCGTTAGAGTTCCCGACATGACTCGCTGGCAACTAACAACAGGGGTTGCGCTCGTTATAGGACTTAACCTGACACCTCACGGCACGAGCTGACGACAACCATGCAGCACCTTGTAAATTGTCTTGCGAAAGATCTGTTTCCAAATCGGTCAATCTACATTTAAGCCTTGGTAAGGTTCCTCGCGTATCATCGAATTAAACCACATGCTCCACCGCTTGTGCGGGCCCCCGTCAATTCCTTTGAGTTTCAAACTTGCGTTCGTACTCCCCAGGTGGGATACTTATCACTTTCGCTTAGCCACTGAAGTTGCCCCCAACAGCTAGTATCCATCGTTTACGGCGTGGACTACCAGGGTATCTAATCCTGTTCGCTACCCACGCTTTCGTCCATCAGCGTCAATCAATTAGTAGTAACCTGCCTTCGCAATTGGTATTCCATGTAATCTCTAAGCATTTCACCGCTACACTACATATTCTAGTTACTTCCTAATAATTCAAGTCTAGCAGTATCAATGGCCGTTCCACCGTTGAGCGATGGGCTTTCACCACTGACTTACTAAACCGCCTACGGACCCTTTAAACCCAATGATTCCGGATAACGCTTGGATCCTCCGTATTACCGCGGCTGCTGGCACGGAGTTAGCCGATCCTTATTCTTACAGTACCGTCAAGACATTACACGTAATGTTGTTTCTTCCTGTACAAAAGCAGTTTACAATCCATAGGACCGTCATCCTGCACGCGGCATGGCTGGTTCAGAGTTGCCTCCATTGACCAATATTCCTCACTGCTGCCTCCCGTAGGAGTCTGGTCCGTGTCTCAGTACCAGTGTGGGGGATCTCCCTCTCAGGACCCCTACCCATCGTTGCCATGGTAAGCCGTTACCTTACCATCTAGCTAATGGGACGCATGCTCATCTTTTGCCGTTGGAACTTTAATTATAATATGATGCCATACTATAATACTATGAGGTATTAATCCAAATTTCTCTGGGCTATCCCTCTGCAAAAGGTAGATTGCATACGCGTTACGCACCCGTGCGCCGGTCTCTAGTTCCGAAAAACTATACCCCTCGACTTGCATGTGTTAAGCCTGCCGCTAGCGTTCATCCTGAGCCAGGATCAAACTCTTCATCGTATATTATGCGTCCGCCGTGGCGGACTATTTATTTTTGACTCAAGCTCTATTGGTTCATTCTGAATCTATCGATTCTATTACTCTTATTCTTTTGTCTCGTTTTAAAACGAGACGGCTGTCAATTCAATATGTCTAGGAACGTGTCTTTTTTAACTTTCGCTTGTTTCTCAAAGCGGCTGCAAAAGTACAACTATTTTATTTACTCGCAAGAAAAATTTAAAGTTTTTTTTCGATTTATTTCTCGAAGCTTAACTCCATCTTCCTTGTCAGTATTTCAA
>NZ_JBZEEN010000023.1:0-3612 GCF_058309975.1 Flavobacterium sp. ST-158
ACTGTAATAGGATAAGTGGCTACAGGCGAGAATTGCGTAGCTGTAGTTGATAAGCTATAGTTGATTACATCATTGTTAACTGCCCCAGTTACCACGGCAGTCAATTTAGGATTCACATCACCGTATACTTTGGTTTTATCATCAGCGGTGACAGTAATCGCTTTTGGAGTAACCGTCAAGTTAACAGTAGATGTTTCTGTATTAGTACATCTTCCAATTAAAATTGCTCGGTAAGTATAAGAACTCATTTCAACAGTTGGCTTTGTTAAAGTTAATGTTGCAGTTGTAGTATTTGAGTATATATCATCATTTGTAATATTCTTAAAACCTGAACCAGTATTTACTTGCCACTGGTACGATGTAACATTTGTGGCTATAACTGAAAAACTAGTATTTTCACCATAAGTAATACTTTGATTTATTGGTTCTGTTGTTATTACCAATTTAGGATGTACAATAATTGTAATGGCTTTTTTATCACCTATACAAGAATTATTTATACCTTCTGCTACATAATATGTGAATTCTCCGGCATTAGTTGTTATAGGAGTTATTGATGACTGGGGAGCTGAAGTTAGGGAATCATAATAGAATAATGTATAATCAGGATTACTTGCTGTAGCACTTAACGCCTGAGCAGTATCCCCTTCACAATATTCAACATTGTTAGCAGTAGGAATTCCAGCTTTTGGGTAAATAGTTAAAGTAACAGCTGTTCTGGTTAGACTAGAACAATTACCATTAGATGCTTGCGCATAATATGTTTTACTGCCTACACCTACTTGAGTTGGATTAGTTACAGGTGTTCCTCCGGTTTCTTCGGCATACCAAATGATTGTTGATCCTTCAGCTCCTGTTGCTGTTGCAGTTAAAGTTTGAGTTGTTGTTCCATCAGAACATACGGTTTGATTGCCACCTAAAATTGGAGCAGCTGGTGTTGCATTTATTGTTAAAGTAACAGCTGTTCTGTCTAAACTAGAACAAGTACCATTAGGATTAGAAGACTGAGCATAATATGTTTTAGTTCCTACTCCTACCTGAGTTGGTGAAGCTACTGGACTACCTCCGGTTGCAGTTTCGTACCAGGTTACTATTTGTCCCTGTGGCGCCGTTGCAGTAGCTGTTAAGGTATGATTTGCATTTCCATTCCAGCAAACGGTTTGATTGCCACCAGAAGTTGGAGCAGCTGGTGTAGGGGAAATAGTTGTCGTTAATGTACCAAAAATAAAACCATATTGATCATTACCTTTTGTTTCTAATTCAAAAGAAGAAATATCATCTGGTAGGTAAAAAAAGGTGTAACCATTGGTAAGTTCATTACTAGGTCTGCTACTTGGTGTTTTTGGATTGGACTCGAATACAGTTCCTCTATCTCCTGCAATAGGTGGAGTAGTATTATTAAAGTAGGAATACTTGCCTGTTTGATAAGCATCCATATTACCTATAACCTCTAGTGGAACTGAGGAGGTTACCTTACCAGCAACATTATTATCTGATAAACCTGCAATACCAATTATATATCTATAAGCGTGAGTTGTGGTGTTTAAACTTTTTGAAGTGACCTCGTAATCAAGTTTAATTGTTCTTTCTAGTACTTTTGGATTAGTATAAGCCCCAATTAAATCTAGGTATTTTGTTTTAAACGTTGTAGGTACCCCTTTTATATTAATTATCCCTGTTAGTGCAGTAGGTTGGTATAATCTCCATTGTTCATGACTTGTTGTGAAGTTTTTGATAACTTCTACTTTAACACCTCCATTTGGTAGAAAAGCAGGACCAGACGGTTTAACAGGAAATAATCCTTTACCTGTATCATTAAGACTTTTTACTAAGGCAGTAGTAGGTTCTGCAAGAACAGTGGTGTATACATTGCAGGTTTCATCAATATCAGGATTACTACCGTCAGGTTCTCTACAGATAGCTCCTGAGTTAACTTGTGGGGCTGGGCAACTTGTACAATTATAAACAATACCCTCAAGGAAGCTCATTGCGTTAGGGTTATTAAACATTCCTGATTTACTAGAAGTGCCACTACTATTTATTAAATTTAAATTTGGACCAATTTTTCCACTATTCATAGCAGCTTTGCCTTTCCAGGTAATATAACCTAATTTACCTGAACCAATTGCTGGCCCTTCAATATTACCGTCATTTTGAAAGTTGTCAGAAATAACAGTAGTTCCTTCATTATAGTAAATACAACCAGAACCTCCTAAATTCATTGTTCCCTGAACATTAACGAAACCGTAATTTTCAAATCGAGCTGTTGAAGCTCCAAAATCTATTCTGCTACTACTAACAGTAAACTTACCTGTATTTATAACTTTTCCTCCTCCAAGGTTAAAACCAGCAGATGAAACCATCTCACCACAGTTTACAAAAACACTCTTACTATTGCAATTGTAACTATTTCCAATTAATAGTTTTCCCTGATTTCTGAAAAAACTTTTCCCACCAATATTAATATTCGAATTAATGTTAATAATAGCATTAGAAGAACTATCAAAAGTGTAAGTTCCACTAGAATTTTGTAATCCTAAAACACCAACATTAAATTGACCATTATTAATTATTGTATTTATACCACTACCATTTAGAGTGAAATCAGTCCCTCCTGAACTACCAGCTTTCAAAATACCTTTTGTACCAATGCTCAAATCAACATTTGCATTGATAGTTACAGATTGAGTAAACTGTAAAGTACCATCAATTTCCATATCAATAGTTCCAGAAGAAGTAACATTATTTTGGATAATAACAGTCACATTAGGAGCTATATAAATTTTAGTTCCATTTTGAAAAATAACATCTCCTAGTGTAGAATTGTTGTAAAAACAAACTTTTTTATTCGATTGAAAGGTATAATTTCCGGAAGATGGTCCGTTAATATCACAACTAGATTGTGCATTAATTTCAAAACAACTAAAAATAAAGATTAAAAATGTTAATAAAACGGGAGTAATTTTAATTTTCATATATTCAATTTTGTGAGGAATTGTAATTGGATTCTATGGATGTAATAGAATTATCGTAAATTATTATGCGAAACTAATTACATTATAATTCGGTAGTAAATATTCTCTTCAAATAGCCTAAATAATCGTTGAAAAGCTTTTTATTGTAAAAAAAACACCTAAAAACAATTAAAGATGAGGGTTTTTTGAATGCTGTTTGCAAAAAATATTTGGTAATATTTAGGATAAATAAGCGAGAAAATCTCTCAATTGTTATTTATTGATGGGATATAATTAACTATAAGTATTCACAATAATATGAAAAATAGTTTGATGGAAATGAGTGATAATATTTTACTTCGTAAGCTATTAATATCTATAATGAAATCAGACCTCATTATCCTAATTATATGCTTATACCCAATCAACTGCATACCCAAAACAAAATTTAAATGAGAATTTATAAAGCAAAAAAAAAACAGTAGTAAACCTGAGTTTACTACTGTCTAAAAGGTACTATTATTTTTATCAATCCTGTGTCACTTTTTTTATGACTAGGCTAAATTATTTCTTAAAGCGCTGTAATAATAAATTCACTTCTTCTATTCATTTGGTGTTCTTCTTCGGTACATTTTACTCCATCGGCACATCTGTTAAC
>NZ_JBZEEN010000024.1:0-3080 GCF_058309975.1 Flavobacterium sp. ST-158
ATTGTAACTAAAGTAGATGGTACTTTAACAGTAACACCGAAAGAACTAAACGTAGTGGTTACTGCTGATGATAAAACCAAAGTATACGGTGATGTGAATCCTGAATTGACTGCCGTGGTAACTGGTGCAGTGAACAATGATGTAATCAACTATAGCTTATCAACTACAGCTACGCAATTCTCGCCTGTAGCCACTTATCCTATTACAGTTACTTTGGGAGAAAATCCAAACTACATGGTAACTAAGGTGGATGGTACTTTAACTATTACTTCTTCTGCCATAGAGGCCAATGATGATATAGCGGGACCTATAAATGGTATTAATGGTGGAAACGCAGGAATTAACATTTTAAATAATGATTACCTAAATGGTAATGTAGTAAATCCACTTGAGATTACTACTTCATTTGTAAGCAGTACTAATAGCGGAATCACACTTGTTGGAACTGATGTGGTAATAGCTCCGGGAACTCCTGCAGGAAATTATGAAGTGGTATATAAAATTTGTGAAAACATAAATTTATCTACTAATTGTGATGAAGCGACTGTTAAGATTTCTGTTTACACACCATCTATTTCTGTCGAAAAAGAAGGAACATATATTGATGCCAATAATGATGGAAAAACTACTGTTGGAGACCAAATCAAATATACATTTACAGTAAAAAACACCGGAGGTTCAGCGTTGACAAACATAACTGTGACTGATGATAAAGTAACTGTACTTGGAGGTCCAATAAGTTTAAATATAAACGAAAATGATTCCACTACATTCTCTGCGATTTACAATATTACTCAAGATGATATTAACAAAGGAGTAGTTTATAATTTAGCCATCGCTAAAGGAACTCCACCTGCTGGTGACCCTATAACGGCTACTTCTACTGATCCAACGCCTTGTACTACGTGTCCTAAAGATCCGGAATGTGCTGATTGTACCATTACGGAAATACCTCAAAACCCTAGTATCGCAATTACAAAAGACGGTACTTATGTAGATACTAACAATGATGGTAAAACTAATATTGGTGATGTAGTATCATACAAATTTGTAATTACTAATACAGGAAATATTACTTTAACTAATGTAACTGTAACTGATAACAATGCGGTGGTAACGGGTGGACCTATTGCAACTTTAGCTCCGGGAGCAACGGATGCAACAACATTCACAGCTTCGCATACAATCACGCAAGACGATATTAACAAAGGTATTGTGTACAACCTGGCAACAGCAACTGCGAAAGATCCGAAAGAAAATCCAATAACGGCTACTTCTACTGATCCAACGCCTTGTACTACGTGTCCTAAAGATCCTGAATGTGCAGATTGTACAATTACTGAATTAGATCAAAATCCTAGTATTACTTTAGTAAAAACAGCTAGCGTAGCTGGAACAGGAATTGTAGGTGATGTGATTACTTATACTTTTACAGTAACCAATACAGGAAACACAAATCTGACTAATGTGGTAGTAACAGATTCAATGGTAGGTTTAACAATAACAGGAAACCCAATTTCTAATTTAGCTGTAGGAGCTTCTAATGCTACCATTAAAGGAACATACACCATCACTCAGGCTGATATTGACGCTGGTAAAGTAGTAAATACAGCTTTGGCTACAGCAAAAGATCCTAAAGGAAATGATGTAACAGATACTTCTGGAACTACAGTAGAAAACGATACCCCTACTACAACTCCAGTAACTCAAACACCAAATATCACTTTAGTGAAAACAACTGTTAAAACGAACTATGATACGCTAGATGAAGTAATAACATATACCATTGTAATTAAAAATACTGGTAATGTAAGTCTACATCAAGTTGTTGTAAAGGATCCATTAACAGGATTAAATAGTACTATTGAAAGTTTAGCCATTGGTGAATCTAAAGAATTTACTGAAGAATATAAGGTTACTCAAATTGATTTAGGAAATGAAACTATTACAAACGTTGCTACAGTAACGGCATTATCTCCTAAAGATATTGAAATAAATGCTTCAGATTCAGTTGTTATTGAAAGATCTTTTGTCTTAGGTTGTGGAACTATACTTGTTCATAATACCTTTACTCCAAATGGAGATGGTACTAATGATAATTTTGTAATTGATAATATTGATGACACACTTTGTTATCCTGAAAACTCTGTAGAAATTTACAACAGATGGGGAATCTTAGTTTATGAAACCAAAGGATATGATAATGTAAATAAAGTATTCAAAGGTTATTCTGAAGGTAGAGTTACCGTAGACAAATCGGCTGGATTACCTGCCGGAACTTATTTCTACATCCTAAACTATACTGCTGTTGGTTTGCAAGGTGAAATTATACCTAACAAAAAGCAAGGATATTTATACCTTACTAGATAATAAAAATCCAATCTAATACCAGAGGTCTTACAAACCTCTGATTCATAAAAAAGAAGTAAAATGAAAACAAAAATATTACTAATCAGTTTGATATTTACAGCTGTGATGAGTTATGCTCAACAGGATGCACAATACACACAATACATGTACAATACTATAAATGTAAATCCTGCTTATGCGGGATCCAGAGGGGCAATGAGTATTTTTGCTTTACATCGTACGCAATGGGTCGGATTAGACGGAGCACCTACAACAAATGCTGTTTCGATCAATACTCCTTTTAATAATAGTAGATTAGGTTTGGGAGTATCTATAGTAAATGACAAAATTGGACCAACAACAGATAACACGCTTTCAGCAGATCTATCCTACACCATTCCTACTTCTGAAAATCTAAAACTCTCCTTTGGCCTTAAAGCGTCTGTAAATTTATTTAACCTGGACATTACTAAATTAAATCCTGCCGAAAGTAATGACCAAAGACTTCAAGGATTTGATAATGAACTCTCACCGAATATCGGAGCAGGGATTTACCTTCACTCAGACAAAGCATATGTAGGATTTTCTATCCCTAATTTTATCGAAACAAATCAGTATGCTGATAATCAAATAGCTGTTAATAAAGAAAAATTAAATTATTACCTGATTGCAGGTTATGTGATGGATTTAAATTACAACCTGAAATTCAAACCTGCTTTACTAACTAAAAT
>NZ_JBZEEN010000025.1:0-2840 GCF_058309975.1 Flavobacterium sp. ST-158
ATTTTAGTTAGTAAAGCAGGTTTGAATTTCAGGTTGTAATTTAAATCCATCACATAACCTGCAATCAGGTAATAATTGATTCTTTCTTTGTAAATTTTCACATCATTATCATCGTATCGATTGGATTCTATAAAGTTTGGAATGGATAATCCTAAATAAGCTTTGTCTGAGTGAAGGTAAATTCCCGCACCAATATTAGGAGCAATTTTGTTATTGAATCCTTGTAATTTAGGGTCACCTTGGTCTTTAGGATCTAGTTTATTGATATCTAAATCAAACAAATTAGCAGTTGCTTTAAGTCCAAATGAAAGTTTTAGATTTTCAGAAGTAGGAATGGTGTAGGATAGGTCAGTAGATATAGCATTCTCATGTATTGGTCCAATTTTATCATTGACAATGGAAACCCCTAAACCGAGTCTGCTGTTATTAAAAGGAGTGTTTATCGAAACCGCATTTGTTGTAGGTGCTCCGTCTAATCCGACCCATTGCGTACGATGCAATGCAAAGATACTCATTGCCCCTCTAGATCCTGCATAAGCTGGATTTACATTAATAGTGTTGTACATGTATTGTGTAAATTGTGCATCCTGTTGGGCATAACTTACCATTGCTGTAAACATCAAACCGATTAGTAGTATTTTTGTTTTCATTTTACTTCTTTTTTATGAACCAGAGGTTTGTTAAGACCTCTGGTATTAGATTGGAGTTTTATTATCTAGTAAGGTATAAATATCCTTGCTCTTTTTTAGCAATGATTTCGTTTTGTAAACCAACAGCAGTATAGTTTAGGATGTAGAAATAAGTTCCAGTAGGCAATCCAGCCGATTTGTCTACAGTTACTCTACCTTCAGAATAACCTTTGAATACTTTATTTACATTATCATATCCTTTGGTTTCATAAACTAAGATTCCCCATCTGTTGTAAATTTCTACAGAGTTTTCAGGATAACAAAGTGTGTCATCAATATTATCAATTATAAACTTATCATTGAATCCATCTTCGTTAGGAGTGAAAGCATTGTGTACTTTTATAGTTCCACAGCCTAAGACAATTGCCGCTTCTACAACAGCTGTATCTTCCGCATGAATTTGAGTTTCATTTGGAGTAAATCCATTAGCTTGAGCAGTATTGGTTACTGAACCATTTTCTCTATCTATTTGAGTTGCAGTATAATTTTCATTAAACTCTTGAGAGGCGCCTGGTGCTAATGATTCAATAGTTGTATTTAGTCCTGTTAAAGGGTCAGTAACAGCAATTGAATAAAGAGTTACATTTCCAGTATTTTTTACTTGAATAGTATAGTTGATGATGTCTCCTACAGAACTATAGTTTTCGGTATTAGCGGTTTTAATAACTTCTAATCCTGGATTTTGAGTAAGTATTGTAATTGTTGGATTGTCGTTTTCAACTGTTGTACCTGAAATATCGGTAACATCATTACCTTTTGGATCTTTTGCGATTGCTAGAGCTGAGTTAGTTACATTAGCTGCGTCAATATCTGCTTGTTTAATAGTATAAGTTCCTTTAATTACCGAGCTTGAAGCACCAACTTCAAGTAAAGCAATTGGACTTCCAGTGATAGTCAAGCCTGGTAGAGGGTCAGTTACTACTATATTAGTAAGAGTTGTGTTTCCTGTATTGGTTACTGTAAAAGTATATGTAATTACATCACCTAGGGCAGCGGTTCCACTTACACTAGCAGTTTTTACTAAAGCAATGCTTGGTGATTGTGTTAATTCGGTAATTGTACATTCAGGACAATCTTCTTTAATTGGACAAGAAGTACAAGGCGTAGGGTCGGTCGATGTCGCAGTGACATCTTGCCCTTTTGGATCTTTGGCTGTAGCCAAAGCCAAATTGTATACAATTCCGTTATTAATATCATCTTGTGTAATGGCATGTGAAGCTGTAAATGTAGTTGTATCAATTGCTCCTACAGCAAGTGTTGCAATAGGTCCACCACTTACAATAGCATTATTATCTGTTACTGTTATATTAGTTAGTGTTACATTACCTGTATTTTTTACAATAAAGTTATAGGATACTACATCTCCAACATTGGTTATGCCATCTTGATTAGTATCAACATAAGAACCATCTTTTGTAATAGTGATACTAGGGATTTGGTTCAATTCTGTTATAGTGCAATCAGGACATTCAGGATCTTTAGGACATGAAGTACATGGAGTAGGGTCAGACGAATTATCGTTTACAGTAATGTTTTCATTATCTTTTGCATTTGCTAAAGCAATATTATAATATATTCCTTTATTAATATCGTCTTGAGTAATTGCATGTATACCTATGAAAGTTGTAGTATCAGAAGCGTCTGCATCAAGAGAAGCTATAGGACCTCCAGTTACTGTAGCTTTATTATCGGTAACAATTATATTTGTTATTGTTACATTACCAGTATTTTTGACTACAAAATTATAAACTATATTATCTCCTACATTTGTTATACCATCTTGATTTGTATCTTCGTAAACAGCATCTTTAAGGATCTCGATTCCCGACTCATTGATATTATAGGTGTAATTTGCGGTACATCCATTTGCATCTTTTATTTCAACATTATAAGTGCCTTTAGGTAAGGATGATATATCTTCAGTTATCGCTCCATTTGACCAAGTAAATGTATAAGGTGCTGTACCTCCTTCAGCTGTAATATCTATAGAACCATTACTACATCCTACACAATTATTATTGTTAGTAATAACAGCACTGGCACTTATTGGCGCAGTAGGTTGTGTGATGGTCATCTGAGCTGTTGCAGTACAATTTTGTCCTTGGTTACCCCCCGGAGCAGTAGCGGTTAGGGTATAGGTTCCAGCCACTA
>NZ_JBZEEN010000026.1:0-2073 GCF_058309975.1 Flavobacterium sp. ST-158
TCCGAATATGAAACTTGATATTCGTTCGCATACCGATAGTCGTGCTTCTTTCAAATACAACGAAGCTTTATCCGATAAAAGAGCCAAATCAACTATTAATTGGTTGATTCAAAACGGTATCAATCCAAATCGTTTAACTGGCAAAGGTTACGGCGAAACACAATTAGTTAACAGATGTGCCGATGGAGTAAAATGTACCGAAGAAGAACACCAAATGAATAGAAGAAGCGAATTTATTATTACAGCACTATAAGCAAAAAAACTTCATTTTAAAAACCTCGAATACAGATTTATTCGAGGTTTTTCTGTTTATAACAATCTGTATTAAACAATCACTTTTTTAATTAAATCTACCCAAAAAAATACATTTAAACGAGTTTTTAAGTTATTCAAAGAAAAAAAAGAGTAGTCCTGTTAAATATTCATAAATTTAATTATAAGATTTGTTCCTATAGAACAAATAAATGTTTTTGACCCCCGAATGAAATTAATTTCAAGCAAATTAATTCATTATACTCGATTTTGATACATATAGTTTATTTCTAAACAACTATTACAAGTCATTCTTTCAAAAAATAAATGATTATCATTTTATTGATAATCATTACTCTTCATAGATTAAATTCATTTCATTATTAACGGTTTAATACAAATCAATATGAAAACAAATCTACCTTTCCAAAATTTAAAACGAAACACTTTTTTTGTTTTACTATTATGCTTTATCAATATAGTAAATATTTTTGCTCAAGATATATTTGATGGTAAATACTGTCCTGGACCTGGAGTATCAGGTGATGAATATGCAACTGGAATAGTATTTAGCCAACAATTAAATCCAAGTCCATCATCAACATGTGAAATTGGAACTATTCGTGCTAAAGTTGATACACAAAATCAGGTATTAAGATTAGGTATGAATATCGGTAATGGTGGAGCAGCTCTTTTTAGACTATATTTAGATACAGATAATAATGCTACAACAGGATTAACCTCTGATACTTTTGGTGGTCCTTTAACTGTAGCAGGAGCTGAATATATTTTAGAAATTAATTCAAATGCCAATACTTTTAACTTATACTCCGGAAATGGAAATATCAAAACACTATTGCCTATTAATAATGGTCTAGCTGCTTTAAATGGAAGCGCTACTGGTTGTAATGGTGGTGGTGGTTCTTTTTTAGAATTTAATATTCCATTTGGTAGTATCGGTTTTAATATCTGTGATATCAATAATCCTGGCCTAATTAATATTACCAAATTAGCATCTGTTAGCGGTAATAGTGAAAATTCAAGTTTATGTATTGATACTCCTTTGACATTTGGTATTCCCTTAAAAGGAAATGTTGGTCCCGATGCTACAATATGCTCAGGTGCTAATAGTCCTTTATTAACAGTAACTGGTATTACGGCTAATTCTACTATAGTTAAATGGCAATCTTCAATTAGTCCGTTTACAACTTGGATTGATATAGCTAATACAACAACAACTTATACTGGAATTAATTTAACTCAAACCACTAAGTTTAGAGCTGTTTTCACTAATTCAGGTTTATGTTCGGGAAGCAATATCGCAACTAGTCAAGCTACAATAACAGTATCACCTCCTCCTACCGCATCTATTTCTTCCCAAACCAATGTAGATTGTTTTGGGAATAATAGCGGTAGTGTGACCGTAGCCGGGGCTAATGGAACTGCACCTTATACCTATGCCATTGATGGAGCTACTTTTTTACCAAGCGGTACTTTCGCCAGTTTGAATGCTGGTTCTTATACCATTACCATTAAAGATGCTAATGGATGTAACACTACTCAAGACGTAACCATCACACAACCAAATGCAGCTTTAACAGCTTCTATTTCTTCCCAAACCAATGTAGATTGTTTTGGGAATAATAGCGGTAGTGTGACCGTAGCCGGGGCTAATGGAACTGCACCTTATACCTATGCCATTGATGGAGCTACTTTTTTACCAAGCGGTACTTTCGCCAGTTTGAATGCTGGTTCTTATACCATTACCATTAAAGATGCTAATGGATGTAACACTACTCAAGACGTAACCATCACACAACC
>NZ_JBZEEN010000026.1:2083-2610 GCF_058309975.1 Flavobacterium sp. ST-158
AATGCTGGTTCTTATACCATTACCATTAAAGATGCTAATGGATGTAACACTACTCAAGACGTAACCATCACACAACCTGAAGTGGCTATTTCTGTTAGTGGAGTACCAACTAACGCTTCTTGCTACGGAGAAGCAGATGGTTCTATTGCTATAACCAATAGTGCTGGTGCAACAGTAGTCATTACAAACTCTAATAATGAAGTAGTGGCTAATACTGGATTAGTGGCTGGAACCTATACCCTAACCGCTACTGCTCCGGGGGGTAACCAAGGACAAAATTGTACTGCAACAGCTCAGGTGACCATCACACAACCTGAAGTGGCTATTTCTGTTAGTGGAGTACCAACTAACACTTCTTGCTACGGAGAAGCAGATGGTTCAATTGCGGTTACCAATAGTGCTGGTGCAACAGTAATTATTACAAACTCTAATAATGAAGTAGTGGCTAATACTGGATTAGTGGCTGGAACCTATACCCTAACCGCTACTGCTCCGGGGGGTAACCAAGGACAAAATTGTACTGCAAC
>NZ_JBZEEN010000027.1:0-2267 GCF_058309975.1 Flavobacterium sp. ST-158
TATGGGTATTGTGTAAATAACCCGTTGAAGTATGTAGATATTAACGGAGAGAGTTTTTGGAAGTCATTAGGCAGAGCGTTTAAAAATGTTGTTAAGGCTGCTACGGCTGTAGTTACTACAGTAGTAGGTGTTACCATTGCAGCAGCTTCGATAGTAGTAGGTACTGTAGTGGGAACGGCACAGTTTGTGGGTTCAGGTTTCCAGAATAGTTCTATACTTACTAATCAAGCTAGAATACTCGGTGGAATGTTTCAAGGCAATATTGGTCAAATAGCAAGCAGGTTTACTAAAGAACTACCACAAACCTTACTTGGTCTAGGAGTATCACTAGGAGCTAACGCATTGGGCCGTGTTAAAAGTGTGGGCTATTATGGTGGTGCAACAGTTGTTGAACATTATAAAGAAGGATGGGGGGCTTATACTTTAGGATCTTATATTAATGGTAGCAAAGGCATTAAAGCCGATCCAGATAATTCACTTTTTAAACACGAATATGGACATTATTTACAAAGTCAGGAAGTAGGTTGGAACTATATGTATGATTATGCTATCCCTAGTGCAAATAGTGGTAAGAAAGCTGGCAAAGATAAATTTAAACATGAAGCCTTTTGGACTGAGCAAGATGCTAACATAAGAGCAAGAGATTATTTTAAAGATTATAAATGGGATTATTATAATCACCCTATTTTTGATAGTGGTTTTAATGATTGGTTTGACTTGCAATATAAAAAGTATAGATAATCCTTTGTGAAAAATAGGGTATACTCAAGCACTTCGTATTAAAAATTAGAAACATAAAAAAACAAACTACTATGAAAAATACTTTGAAAAAAATACTCTTTTTAACATTAGTTTTGGGCCTATTCGCTTGTTGTTGCGAAAATGATAATCCAAGATACTTTAATTTAAAAAATAACACGGGCAAGTTAATATATTATGGAGGGTCTTATTCTTATCCTGATGCCAGTTTAAAAAACATAAGTAATGTGCCGATAACTAAAGCGTATAGTGTTTATCCAAACCAAGCTCAAGCTCTTACTTTAGGTCATTTTAGTTATAATTCTACTATGCAGATTTTTATATTTGATTCTGATGTGATAGAGAACACCCCTTGGGATACTATTGTAAAATATAATATGTTCTTAAAACGCTATCAGTTTACTGAGGCTGAGTTAGAAAAAATGGGTTATGAAATAATTTATGATGGTAATTAGCGGTTGTATAGGGGCAAACCAAAAAAACATAGTTGTTTCAACTGAAAATAAAATAATATAAAAAAACAATAAATGAAAAATCTTTTAATTATCAGTATCTTTTGTCTTAATTTGTTAGGCTGTAATTCTGATAATCAGTTAGCTATACCCGATAAAGTAAGTACTTTTAACATTGAGCTTATACCCTCAACAATTAATGTAACTACCGAAGAAACTTTTTCAATAACGGTAAACGCAAACGAAAAAATTGAACTTTTAGGAGCTTCATCAGATAATTTAGAAGTGAAAAATTTTTCTGATTTGGGTTTTGGAAATTCGGTAGTGATGTATTTTAATTTTGATACATTAGGACAAAAAACAATACGGGTTCGAGCCTTGAATAGTCAAAATGATATCTCTGAAAAGCAAGTTATAGTCAATGTCACTCGGGGCAATGCTGTTAAAATTACAGGGATGAAAGTCGTTTCATTTTACAACATCAATCAAACTTGGGATCCGGAATATGGTGTTAATGATCCCAATCGTTTAGCGGATGTTTTATTTGGTTTTAGTAAATTAAAAATTAGTAGTAATTTCTCTAATAAATATGGTATGTATACATGGTTTGTATCGACTGTAAAAGAAAATCAAGGAGACCTTAATTGGGATTTGACTAGTGATGGGTTGTATATTAAACCAGACAGGAAGTTAAGAGTAGGTTTTGTAGATAAAGATGGCGAAATGAGCCAGGATTTATTACATATTCCTCCGGATTATAAGGAAATTTCATTTGCTGATTATCTGGTTTCTAAACCCAATACCATAACGTATTCTTTTCCTGATATAAATTTGCAATTTATTGTAACTGTTGAATGGCCAATTCAATGATTATATTCAATAAATGAAAATAAAACTTCTATCCTTATTTTTTTATAGCCTAATGCCCCCGCTGCCGCACGAAATGAAATTCGACGAAGTCAATCCTTTCGTGTGGTACGTGAGTTAAAATAAAAGCTTCTAATGTTTACACAGGGATTATCAAGGCTCTATTCTGGCTATTACTGATGCCACGGG
>NZ_JBZEEN010000028.1:0-2115 GCF_058309975.1 Flavobacterium sp. ST-158
TATCGGATAAAGCTTCGTTGTATTTGAAAGAAGCACGACTATCGGTATGCGAACGAATATCAAGTTTCATATTCGGATATTGGTTTAATACATCTAATATTTTTTCTAAATCCAAAGCCGCTTCAGTTCTAATATTAGATTTATCTAAGTCAAAATAAATATTTTGAATACCAAAACATTTTCCTAAATCGTCACCTACCGTTACTTTGCATTGGTCTTTTTCTAAGGCTATAGGTAAATTGGTTTTTCCATTTTCGTATGGAATGGTTATTTGTTTTTCATTGGTATTGTAGTCTTCTTTTTCGGCTCTAACGGTGTACATTTTGCTGCATTCAACCATAAAACTATAATCACCATTTTGATCGGCTTCAAGGGTTTTTAGGATGTTCATTTTGTTGTCAAACAAAGTTACTTTAGCATTAGCAAGTGCCATTTTAGAATCAAGGTCGGTAATTTTACCATATAATTCTTGTTCGCAAATAAGTCTTCTGGTTTCAATAAATTTATAAATATCATCATATCCTTGTCCGCCATCTCTATTAGAGGATAGGAATCCTCTTCTGGATTTACTATCGATGATATAAGCAAAATCGTCTTTAGGTGAATTAGCATCCATTCCTATATTTTGTACTTTATTCAAGGAACCGTTATCATTAATTTTAGTCACAAAAATATCTAATCCTCCCACACCAGGATGTCCATCAGAGGCAAAGTAGAGTTCGTTATCCTGACTTACAAAAGGAAAGGTTTCTCTGCCTTCGGTATTTATAGAAGGGCCTAAGTTTACAGGAGTTCCAAAGGTTCCATCCTCATTAATTTGTACTTTAAAGATATCCGACATTCCTAATGTTCCCGGCATATCAGAAGCAAAATATAAAGTTTTTTCATCAGGACTCAGCGTAGGGTGTGCTGTACTGTAACTGTCACTTGTAAAAGAAAGGGGTTGTATGTTAGTCCAGTTTTCATCAACTAAAGTTGCTTTGTATAATTTTACTAAAGTAATTCCGTTTTCGTTTTTACCTTTTTTACCATTAATATAATTGTTTCTGGTAAAATAAACGGTTTTTCCGTCTTTGGTAAAAACAGGTGTTGCTTCGTTGAATTTAGATTTTAATTGTCTGTTGAATTTAACAGGGTTGCTAGGAGACATGTTTTCATCTAAATCAGCGCTGTATAAATTGGTAAAATGTTGGTCGGTCCAAGTGTGTTTTCTTTGTCCTAAACTTCCTGTATCTCTAGCAGAGGTAAAGACTACTTTGTTATTGTAAATGCTAGAACCATAATCCGAATATTGAGAGTTGATCCCTGCGTTTTCTATTTTGTACCTCCCAGAGTTGGCCTTAATTTCCTCTAAGTAATTGGTGTTTTCTTTATACAATTTGGCTCTACTATCATTACTGGACATTTTGTCAAATTGTTCCAGAATTTGGTCGGCTTTTTTATTATCACCAGTAGCACGCAAAGATTGTGCATAGCGATAGTAGTAAGGTGCTTCGATTGTGATATCTGGCATAGCAAATAGTTCGGCATACCATTTCACGGCTTTTTCTAATTCACCATTGAAATAATAAGCATTTCCAATTTTTTGAAACATAGGAGCAGACTTATATCCTTTTTCGGCGACTTTTTCATAGGTTTTAATAGCATCTATATACGCATAGTTGTCGTACTTTTTATCGGCATTAGCCAATTTAGCTTTTTGGGAATAAATGTTAGCAGAAAAAACACTTATTATAGCTATGCAAAGGAGTATATTTTTTTTCATGATACTTATTTTTAGAAGAATCTTGGAGTTGTAATCTTATTATTGTTTTTGAAAATTTCATATCTCAAGAAAATTTCATGCGAACCAGAATTGTAATTATCTAATTTGGTAGTTTCTAAATCATAACCGTAACCGATGTATAAGGCATCAGATACTTGAAACCCAGCCATTGCACTTACAGAAGCACTCCAACGATAAGCAAGTCCGAGGGTAAATTTGTCATTGAACATAAAGTTTCCTGAGACATCTACTTGCAAAGGAGCTCCTTGTACCATTTTAGTTAGTAAAGCAGGTTTGAATTTCAGGTTGTAATTTAAATCCATCACATAACCTGCAATCAGGTAATAATT
>NZ_JBZEEN010000029.1:0-1412 GCF_058309975.1 Flavobacterium sp. ST-158
ATGAGTGGAGAAGGTTTCTTCTTAGGAATTGCTGTTGCCGCTTACGAGTGGATTGCTGCGATTGCTTTAATTATCATTGCCATTTGGTTTATTCCTGTTTATTTGAAAAACAAGATTTATACCATGCCACAATTCTTAAAAACAAGATACAACGAAACTACAGCGTTGATTATGGCTGTTTTCTGGTTGTTTTTGTATGTTTTTGTAAACTTAACTTCTATTTTATACCTAGGAGCTGTTGCTATTAACGGATTAGCAGGAGGAGATTACCTTCATGTTATTATGTTAGGGTTGGCTGTATTTGCTTTGATTATCTCTCTTGGAGGTATGAAAGTAGTTGCTTATACTGATGTTATCCAAGTTGCGGTTTTGATTATTGGAGGTTTGGTAACTTCTTATATTGCCTTAACAACAGTTGGACAATATTTTGGAGTGGGTCAAGATGCTATCGCTGGTTTTAAAGTGTTAATGCGTGAAGCACCAGAGCATTTCAAAATGATTATTCCAAGACCAACGGCTACTTCTACTCAGTTAGAAATTGATAAATACCTTACTTTTCCTGGAGTTTTATCTTATTTAGCAGGTATCTGGATTATCAACTTGAACTATTGGGGATGTAACCAGTATATCACACAAAGAGCTCTTGGAGCAGATTTACAAACGGCACGTACAGGTATTTTATTTGCAGGTATGTTAAAATTATTAATGCCAGTTATTGTAATGTTACCTGGTATTGCAGCTTATGTATTGTATCAAGGAGGGCATTTGCCACAGTTAGTAGGAGGAAAAGATGGAGCTTATTCAGCGATGTTAACTTTCTTACCAACAGGATTAAAAGGATTGTCAGTTGCCGCTTTAACAGCAGCTATCGTAGCTTCGTTAGCAGGTAAAGTAAATAGTATTTCGACGATTTATACTCTAGACGTTCATAAAAAATACATTCAAAAAGAAGCTGGTGAGAGACAGCAAGTAAATATTGGTAGATTAGCTGTTTTTGCAGCTATGGTTTTAGCTGTAATGTTTACCTGGAATGATGTATTAGGAATTGGTGGAGTAGGTGGATTTACGTATATTCAAAAATATACCGGATTTATTAGTCCGGGAGTATTTGCTATGTTCTTCTTAGGGATGTTCTGGAAGAGAACAACAGGAACCGCTGCTATTGTGGGAGTGTTAGCAGGATTCTTATTGTCTGTTTTATTCAATGAATATGCACCAGCAATGTTTGGAAACGAAACTTTCTTATACACGGCTTATGCTAATGGAAAAGGAGCTTTTGAGATTCCATTCCACATTTGTATGGGATTATCATTCTTGTTTACAATGATTTTGATGATTGGAGTGAGTTTTGCAGGACCAAAAGTGAATCCAAAAGCATTCGAATTGGATACTGAAATGTTTAAGGTTAAACC
>NZ_JBZEEN010000030.1:0-1261 GCF_058309975.1 Flavobacterium sp. ST-158
TGGACATGCTAACTTAGCCATCACAGAAAGTTAAGAAATAATCTTAATTTTAACCTATGAAACAAGTCCGCAAAATTTATGACAAAGCTTTTAAAGAGAAAGCTGTCCAATTGAGTTATGACAGAACTAACATATCAGAACTCGCCAGAGAATTAGGTGTTACAGCCCCACAATTGTATAAATGGCGCAAAGAGTTTGAGGAGTTTGGAGAAGGAAGTTTTCCAGGAAAAGGAAATTTGAAACTAACTCCCGAGCAAGAAAAAATTCATGACCTGGAGAAAAGACTCAAAGATGCCGAGTTGGAGCGGGATATATTAAAAAAAGCAATCGGCATTTTTTCCAAGAGCGGTCGATGATTTATAGTTTCATTAAAAACAATGAACAAGTATTCCCGATTGAAAAAATGTGCAAAGTTCTACAAGTGAGCAGTGGAAGTTATTATCGATGGAAAAAACAAATAATCACCACAAGGCAGCAACTAAAAATCTCCATAAAAGAACAGATAACATTGATTTATTTTGAATCCAAACAGCGATATGGAAGTCCCAGAATAACATTAGAACTCCAGAGTTTAGGCTATAAAATTTCAAGAATTACCGTGGCAAAATATATGAAACAGTTAGGCTTACGAAGTAAATTAAGCAAGAAATTCAAAGTAACAACCAACTCAAATCATAATTATTTAATCGTTGAAAATATATTAAACAGACGGTTTATTGTAAAAACACCTTCAAAAGTTTGGGTTTCTGATATCACCTATATTCAAACCAAAGAGGGATTTGTATACCTGACAACTATTATGGATTTATACGACCGAAAAATTATAGGTTGGAGTTTGAGTGATGGAATGAGTACAGATGAAACTACGCTTAGAGCTTGGAAGATGGCAGTTAAAAACCGAAATATTGAGGAAGGTTTGATTTTTCATTCCGACAGAGGTGTTCAATATGCAAGCAAAAAGTTTGTAAATATTCTTGATTCCCATAAAAAAATAACCCGCAGTATGAGTCGCAAAGGAAATTGTTGGGATAATGCAGTAGCAGAAAGTTTTTTTAAATCTTTGAAAACTGAATTGATTTATGGAAATAAACTGATTTCAAAAGAACAAATGAAACTGGAAATCTTTGAATACATCGAAATTTGGTACAACAGAAAAAGGAGACATTCTGCTTTGAATTATGCAACTATTGAAGAATTTAACAATCAAATTAATTACAAAAATGTAGCTTAACTTTTTCTCCAGTTTTTGTTTGCATATCCA
>NZ_JBZEEN010000031.1:0-926 GCF_058309975.1 Flavobacterium sp. ST-158
ACAGAGTTTTCAGGATAACAAAGTGTGTCATCAATATTATCAATTATAAACTTATCATTGAATCCATCTTCGTTAGGGGTGAAAGCATTGTGTACTTTTATAGTTCCACAACCTAAGACAAAACTTTGATCAATTTTTAGATTGATAACATAGCTTATTGGACAAGTTTCTGTTTCAATATTATATTGGAAAACATAATCTCCAGAAGCTACATTATTAGGATCTAAGTAACTTCCGCTAAGGGCACCAGAATTGTTAACATCAACCCAAGTTCCGTTTGTAGGAGCATCTTGAGGTAAATAAGTAGTTAAGTCTACAGGAGTACCATTTACACTATTAATAAAATCTGGAACTGTAATTGTTATCACGTTTGTAACAATATTTACATTTACAGTTTGAATATAATCAGCTTCATTGTTACAAGCATCTTTAACATTCCATTTTCTAACTATTGAATAAGAAGTTGAAGAATTGTTAATGATATTTTCAGAGTATACAACTGTAGGCGCAACTTCAGAGCAGCCATCTACAAAAGTAAGTTCAGGTACTCCAGGTACTGCATCACATGTAGTGTTAATAACTGTTTCAAATTCAGTTGTTGGTACAGGAGGAGTATTGTCTTCTACATTTATTGTTTGTGATGCTTTTGTCACATTACCACCAGCATCAGTTGCTGTCCATGTTCTAGTTATTGAATAAGTGCCTGCACAAGAACCATTCGTTCTAACATCTTCAGATATTAAACTTATAACTGTACAGTTATCAGTTGCAGTAGGAGTTGTAAATACTGGTGAATTTGGACAATAAATTGTTGATATTGCTGGTAATTCAGATATTACTGGTTTTTGATTATCTACCACTGTTACAATTTGTGTACAAGTTGCTGTGTTGTCAGCATTATCCGTTACAGTCCAGGTTACAGTTGT
>NZ_JBZEEN010000032.1:0-560 GCF_058309975.1 Flavobacterium sp. ST-158
GCATTGCGATCATTGCGATTGATCGTGTGAGTAGCAACTACTAAATTGTGTTTAGCATCCACCGCAGCCTGAATATTATAACTTACTTCAACTACCTGACCTTGTACCAGTAAAGCCCTGGCATCTTCATCAGTAGTGCTGATTTACTTCGTCAGTTCGCTCTTTCGAGCTCGGGTGAGGTTCTCTACTTGTTTTTAGCTTTTCTTCCAGGAGTTCGTAGCGGATTTTATTGGTTTTTAAACGCTCTATTTTTTCCTGGATTTTGCTAATACTTACACTAGAATCATTTTGATCGTTTTGAGCTAAATCGCTTAAATATTCTTGTGTTTTTTCTTCAATATAAGCCAGATGTTGGTCTATTTTCTTTTGACTGAAATTGGCTTTTTTGCTATTATGGGCGCGACTCTTTGTACCATCGATGGCAATGGTTTCTCCTGCGATTAAGTCGGAATCTTTAAGGAAAGAAACAAAGAGTTTGAAAAGCTTTTTTAATCCCGATGGATTATCCTTCCTAAAATCAGAAATACTATGATAATTAGGTACAAGACCACACAATAGCC
>NZ_JBZEEN010000033.1:0-516 GCF_058309975.1 Flavobacterium sp. ST-158
AGATAACATCAACCCAACCATCACTTGTGCGGCTCCAGTAACCGTAAATGTAGATGCAGCTTCTTGTACTACGGCTAAAGAAAATGTAACACTGGGAACGCCAACAACAGCGGATAACTGTGGGGTGAAATCAGTAACTAACGATGCTCCTTCTGTTTTCCCTATTGGAAACACAACTGTAACCTGGACTGTAACGGATAATGCTGACAACACAGCAACTTGTACACAAATTGTAACAGTGGTAGATAACATCAACCCAACCATCACTTGTGCGGCTCCAGTAACCGTAAATGTAGATGCTGCTTCTTGTACTACGGCTAAAGAAAATGTAACACTGGGAACGCCAACAACAGCGGATAACTGTGGGGTGAAATCAGTAACTAACGATGCTCCTTCTGTTTTCCCTATTGGAAACACAACTGTAACCTGGACTGTAACGGATAATGCTGACAACACAGCAACTTGTACACAAATTGTAACAGTGGTAGATAACATCAACCCAACCATCACTTGTGC